>CAVQDY010000010.1:0-136734 GCA_963711365.1 Terriglobia bacterium
GGAGGAACCAGATGCACTCCATCTCCCGCGGAAAGCGGATCGGGATTTTGCTGGCGGCGGCGGCGGGCGTTTGCGCGGCCGGTGGGGGAATGGCGCATGGCGATACTGTGCTGTTCACCACTGCCGAGGATTTTGGCGGACAATATGCCGCAACCGATCCCCCGCCGCGGATGAAACGCCGCCGGGATGGCAAGGATGGGCCTATTCCGAAGAGGCAGGTCCGCTAGGCGGCGTCAGTCGCTACGATTCCGACGGCCATCTCATCATTATTAGCCAAACCATCAGCACCGACAGCTCCACTACAAATGGGCTTGGGATTTATGACAATACGCCTGGGAACCCAAAATTCGGAACGTCCTACGCGGGTCTTTCCTCACCTTCCGGGTCGATGATCATCTACGGTTATAAGGGCGCGGACGAAGGCGGTTCAGGCTAGAACGTCATCCCCACGGCCGGACCCATGGCTTCCAATCCAGCGTTTTCGACGCGCCTGGAACTGGCACGACGATGGCCATCGATTTCACGGCCCCAGGTGGCGGGACGACTTAGACGTCCGATGGATCGACGATCCATCCCTATTACCTCTTCACGTTTGGGACCAACGCCTTCCCGAGCGAACTAAACAACAACGGAGACGGAGCGGGGTGGGTCAATCCGAGCTTTAACCTCGCCTCCAAGGATCCGGGCAGTTGGGGTGACGACCCAGGCTCATTTGTCGTGCAGCATGGCACCGGTGCCAGCAGCTATTGGACCGCCTATCTCCCCTATTCGTATCCCGGGGCCATTGGAGCCGAGTCTCTCCAGATGTTTCTCGTTATTGCTTCCGATGGCTACTCAGGTGGAAATGTCACCATCGACAACATCCGTACGGTTTCGCCGACCTGGGCGGCCAGTGGCAATGGCAGCTGGAATCAGGGCGCGGTAGTTGCGGGCGGCATCGAGTCCGTCCAGGGCAATTGGGTCGGCGCCGCGGGCAATGGCCTGGGCGTGCCGAGCGGCTCGGGCACTAGCGTCACCTTCGGCGATCTGGAAACCGGCAACGCCAGCGTCGGCCTGGACGCCAATCAGACGGTTGGCACGCTCATCTTCAATTCCACCGGCGACAACGACTCCAATACCTCCGGTCTTCCCATTCAGTACAACCTGACCGCCTCCTCGACCGTACCGGGAGTGGGCGTGGGAGCCGGCGGCACACTGGTCCTGGACGACACGATCGATCCGGCCAATGCGGCGGCCATCAACCTCATCGCCGGATCGGTGGCGACCATCACAGGAGGCACCGCGGCCACCGTCACGACGGCCAGCGATTACATCACGGCGCCGGTCAAATTGAATTCCAATACCACCGTCACCGTCTCCAAGGCCACAAACGCCCTGTTCTTCGGTTCCGCGGCCAATGCCAACGGTGTCACCGTCGGCGGCATCAGCGGCATCGGCAGCCTGACCATCGCCGGTCTCGGTAACGGTTCAGTTGGCCTTCGCCAACGCCTATACCGGCGGGACAACCGTCAACTCCGGTGCGAGGCTGATCGCTTCGACGGACAATGCGCTGCCCAGCGGTCATGCATTGGTGAACAACGGCACCACGGACGTCGAGGGCAGCGATACGTTGTCTTCCCTCACCGGAACCGGCACGCTGAATATCAGCCCCGGCTCCGATGCCACTTCGGTGGTGAAGCTGGCGGTCGGCAGCGGGCTGGCGACCGAGGGCGGCCTGACCATCGCGGCCAATTCGCTGGACATCACCAACAACCACATCATCATCAGCTACGCTCCGGGCACGCAGGCCGCGGCTGATGCGGCGATCCGCAGCTACCTGATCGCCGGCCGCAACGGCGGAACCTGGAACGGCACGACCGGCATCATCACCACCGGCAGCACCGGAGCCGGCGTCGATACCGGCTACGGCATCGGCTACGCCGACGGCGCCGATGGCGTCGTGAAGGTGACCGGCGCTAATCCCGCCGGCCTGTCCACCGGCCAGATCGAAGTCAAATACACCCTGCTCGGCGATGCGAATCTCGACGGGCTGGTCAGCGGCGACGACTTCACGATCCTGGGCACGCACCTGGGGCCGGGCACGTCCAACGCAACCTGGGACGAGGGCGACTTCACCTACACCGGCCTGGTCAACGGCGACGACTTCACCGACCTGGTGAAGAACCTCGGCAAGTCGGCCAGCGGCGCGGATGTCGTGCAGTTGCCCGCGGCCGACTACGCCGCGATCGACGCCTTCGCGGCCGCCAACGGCTTGATGGCGGATGTTCCGGAACCCGCTTCGGCCGGGATGTTGGTTGCGGCGGGCTTGTGCGTGACGGCTCGTCGCAAACGCTGTCCTTCGAAGTGAGTCTGGAAATATGGGGACATCACTGATTAAATATCAGTGATGTCCCTATTCTTCGCCCCCCTGTGAATCCTTGAGCGCCGGTGATTTAACTTGCATAATAAGTAAGCGTATGCTAACATATTCACCGGTTGGGAGACGATTGGTCGGCAGGCGCGAATTGTGACGATAAAGGGGAAGCGTTATGCACACGGTTCGCCATGGCTTGAGGATCGCGTGGGCGATTCTGTTTTGCGGATTCGCGGGATGCTCGCTTCATCCGCTGGAGGATGCGATCAACCGCGGCAAGACCCCGCAGGCCCTGGATTTGATCGATCGGGGAAAGGGTCTTGGGGAGGTTGACAGTTACGACCAGACGCCGCTGCATTGGGCGGCCCAGCGGGACGACGCCGAAATCGCCAAGCTGCTCATCGCCAAAGGCGAGAGTGTCGATGCCCGGGACCGGTGGGTAAAACGCCGCTCTTTGTCGCGGCCGATCATTGCTATGTTTCGGTATGCAGGGTCCTCCTGGACGGCGGCGCGTCGGTGAATGCCGCCGATGAGTGGGGCAACACGCCGCTGATGAATGCGAGCGGTCCAAAAAGTCCGCAGGATTCGGCGCGGCAAGTCCAGACGGTGGAGCTTCTGCTGCGGCACGGCGCGGAGGTGAACCGCGCAGAACCATTATGGCTGGAGGCGCTGCACGGCGCGGCCCGCGAGACAGACCCCACGATCCTCAAATTGCTCCTGGCTCATGGCGCGGACTTGTCGCGAAAAGTCAGATCGGCTATCAGGCGCTGGATGTCGCCGCGCAGATCGAATCGCCGGGCCAACGCTTATGCGCTTCTCGACGCCGGCGCGACACCGTCGGCCGACAGCGGCGATGGGGACGTGGGCGGACGCGCGTACCGGATGGCGGCACAATACATGGAAGGCAAACATCGGTGGTCGATGGCCGCCGATTACTATCGCGCCGCTGCGGCCGAATTTGTCCTTACGGCGGCCCGCTGCCGGGAGATGGCGAAGCAGGCCGAGGCGCGGGCGAATGGTTTCACGTGGTGGGACGATTTCGTGGGCCACCTCGGCGACGGCGCCGATACCCGCGAGCAGGAGTATTCGGCCAGGGATGCGGAACAGCGGCGGGCCGACGAGTACGACAAATTAGCCGAAGAGTGCAAGGCCAAGGCCGCGGCGATTGAAAAACCGCAGGCCGCGACTTTGCCGCGATAACCAACGGGTCAGAATTAAGGGGTCAGGAAGGTTTTCTGAAAACCTTCCTGGTCAGAATTAAGGGGTCAGGAAGGTTTTCTGAAAACCTTCCTGACCCCTTTCCTCTGACTAAGGAGCCAATCGATACCGGAACGACAGCGTGTTGCTTCCGCCGGGTGGAATGGTCAGGTCCATGAACAGTTGCCGCCGTCCGTCCACGACTCGGCTCGTCAGATTCGGCGAGGCGTAGATCAGCGTCGCATCGAGCGGAAGGCGGAACAGCTCGATTCGCCGCGTGGGGAACCTGCTGTTGGGCGAGTGAGTCATCGTGTAGAGATAGGCGCCGCCGCCGAGATTTCTGACCAGGCCTGTTTCCGTGGCGGTGTTGGAGAATAGTTCCACGTCGCCGGGCTGAACCGGGTCGTTCAGCGTGCAGCGGTATTGATAAGTATTGCCTTGATGCAGCGCGGTAAACCGCAGCGATCGGCCCCGATCGTCCGACATTTTTCAACGCGCACAAAGTCGGAATTCATGAATCGGTCCTCAGTGACCGGCGTTGCGCTCAGGTTCAGCGCCTGATTCACGTAGGTGAGGCGAATCGTGCCGTCCGGTTGAAGGTCGCTGATCGAGATTTGCGTGTAGGGCAAGGGATTGATCACGACGTGAACAGCGCCGAAGCGATTGGCTGTGAATCAGCCGACATCGCGCTAATTTTTACGTCGTATTCTCCGGGTCGTTCAAGTTCCTTGACCAGGGACTGCAATTGAGCGGATTTGGCGGCCTGCAGCGTCTGTGCGCTAGCCGGATCGTTGGTTGGCGTTACCGAGATGGCGTACCCGGCCACTTTATCCGCCAAGTCGGGATCGATGCTCCACCCGACCTCGGGATACTCCTGTTCGATCCAGTTGACGGTCGTGGGTTGACCCGCATCGGCGGTCAATTTCAAGGAAGCCGATTGCCTGATCCGGCAACCGACCAACTGCAGGAACGGGCTGTCGAACGGCGCGGCGGACGCCGGCGCGGCAGGAGGCGGCGCCGGCGGCGGCGCATTCAAATCCGACGCCGGCGCATTGGCCGAGGCACGCATCAGCAAGACCGATCCCGTTCCGGCGAGGAGCATGGTTGCGACGACGATGGCCGCCACGAATTTGATTTGGGTCCAGAGCATCATTTGTGAAACTCCTTTCGCGATAGAGAAGCTCGCCGCGGTCGAGGAAGAGGAGGCGCGAGATCACGAGTCCCGCCGGCGCGGCCTGGGCGGATTCGTGCAACAGGGCGGCCGTCAGCACGGCCGTCGATGGAAGGACGACGCCGCGGCTGAGGAAAGTTTTTCGCATCCTCACGAGGGAGCGGGCAATGATTTTCTGAGCCGCATTGGAACTCACGCCGATGGCGGCCGCCACGTCGTCGAGGGGGCGATCCTGCAGGTATCGCATCGCCACCGCCGTGCAATCGCGCGAGCAACTCGCCATGGCGTCATCGAGGCCGAGGGCGAGTTGAGGATCGGGCATTTCGCTCGGCTGGGACAGTTCGGATTTGGCCATGGCGGCCTCCCGCTCGTAATGGGATCGACGGGTGCGTTTCTTGATCGCATCCTTGCGCAGTAGCGTGTAGTCGTGAGCAGCCAGGCCGGCAATACTCCGCTCCGCACCGAAGAAGCCTTCCTGGCCAGCACCAGGAATGTCGCCTGGGTGACGTCCTCGGCGAGTTCGGGGTCGCGGACTTGTCTCCTGGCCGCGGCAAAGACCAGATTGGAGTATCGCTCGACGATCCCGGCGAATGCCGCGTCCGATCTTCGGCGCACGAACTCCTCGATCAATTCCGCATCGCTGGCCGTCATCTCAAACGGAATGATGGACGCCCCGGCGCATGGACGCCAAGAAAAGAGCGGGGAATTCCGGCAGCCAGAAGACGCTGCGGTCGCGTCGCGACGCAACGGTCAGGGCGTATTGCGGCCTTCGGTCAGGCCGGGCCAATCATCCGTGCGGAAAGGCGTGGCCGGGAGACCGGCTCCGTTAAACAGCGTTGCGGCGGGGTTGGACTGCCATGCATATCGAACGGCCTTGGGGTCGGGCACCTGCGGCGATGAGACGATCACGGTGTCGCCGTCAATCGTGGCGTCGGCCCAATGCCAGTGCCGGTCTTCGCCGGCAATCGAGAATTCCTCGAGCTTGTCGCCCTTGACCACCAGCCCGCCGTCGGTGTGATCGAAATGCAGCTTGATCGCCCCCGGCATTGGCTCGGCGACTGTGAAGGTCGGTCCCGCATAGGGTATTTTTTTGCCGTAATGCTGTGCCAGAACGCACAGGGCCAGCCGCTCGCCCACTTCCTTTTTGTCCCTGGGATGAAGATTGTCGGGATCGCCCTTGTCGATCGTCACGGCCAGCCCGCAGTTGGGCACATCGCGGGCGGTCATCGCCTGGGCTTTGCGGAGCTCGGCCCAGGCATCATCGCCCGGCTGGTCGCGGCGGTGCGTGAAGGCGGGCAGACTCACAATGTAAAACGGAAAATCGCCCTGAACGAAGAGAGTGCGCCGAATCCTGAATCATTGCCGGGAGCAGGCTGCGATATTGGTAGGCCCGGTCGGCATCGGCCTCGCCTTGATACCAAATGACGCCGGTGAGGCTCGGGCGCGACCGGCTCAATCATGCCGAAGTACAAAACGGACGGCATCGTCGGATAGTTCTCGAATCCCAGCGGCATCGGATGCGGCGGGTGCGAATTGACGCCTAAGCCCCCTTCCAGTCGCCTGCGAGCGCATTCCCCAGATGCGGCAATGGGCGTGCCAAAGCTAAAGAACGCGCCAAGACTACAAACAAACAGAAAGGCGCTGGGAGTTGGCAGAGGGAAAACTTTGAGTGAAAGCACGAGGTAGACCTCAGTAGCAGACTGACGGCTGGCTGCAGGCCTGGTCTATCAGGGGTTTACCGTAAGCGAAAGTCGGCCAGACCGCAGGCTGATAATGAGTGATGGTTAATTTCAACAGTTAGACTTCGGTTTGCCCCTAACTCACCCAGAATCGTTGGCAAGCGCGTAATCGCGCTACTGGCCAAGAATCGTCCCTTCCAGAAGCAGTCACTGCAGCTTCACATACTCCGCCTTGGCTTGCGTCATGACAGGAATGTCGGAGTCGGCGTCCTTCCAGAGGGTGAGAAAGTCCTGATAGGCGGCTCTTGCTTTAGCGACGTCGCGCTGCATGGCATACGCTCGTCCTAGTTGGAGATGAGCCAGTACTCCGATGGGATCCCCGACCATGATCCCGGGATGATCCAGAATTTTCTGAAATTCCCTGGCGGCCTCAGCGCCCTGGCGTGCGGCCAAATAAGCCTGGCCACGCGTATAGATAGGATAGAGGGCCCCGAAGAAAGCCGTTTGACTGCTACGCGGCTGGCCCAGTTCATAGGGAACGGCAACTTGGAGAAGTTCGATCGCCTTTGCGGGATCGCCACGGTTCAGGGCAAGAAAGGCACGAACGGTCGGCAGGTAATTGAACTTAACTGACGTATCTTCGGGGAAGCTGATTTCCAGATCGTTGGTCAGTGTTTGTGCCTTCGAAGAATCCCCCGCAATCGCCAGGGCGAGGGCCGCGCCATACTGCACCTCCCGGTTCTTGGCAAGCGCAAGGGCTGCCATGGCCGCAGGCTTTGCGGCTCGCTTGTCCCCGTAGAAGGCTTTCCACAGCGCCGCTCGGGTTTCAAATCCAGCCGCCTTCTCTCGATGAGCCGCCTGCTGCGCCAAATCGCTTGCCCGCCGTAACATCTTCGTGGCCTCTTGCAGGTGACCGGCGTATGCGAGGGTGGAGGCCTGACGGTCAGAAATCAGTTCTTCGACTCCCGATTTCCCCCGAGCCGCGGCCACTTCGCGCTGCATCCCCTCGTTGTCGCCTTTCAAGAAGGCAACATCGTATCGCACGAGAGCTAACAGCGGGATTTCGATTTTTCGCTCGGAAGCTCTGCGAACCGCGTCTTCCGCTGCTGCCAGGCGGTCGAGGCTAACGAAGTTTAAGCCTAGGAGGCCATATCCAACGCCAAAGTCTGGAGCCAGTTCAATCGTCTTTTGGGCCTCGTCGGCTGCCTTTTCATGTTCGCCGAGCACAGGATAAATGAAGCCCGCCAAGAACGAGTGCGGCTTCCACTCACGAGGATAAGCTTGTGCCCACGCCTCGCAGGTCTGCTGCGCCTTTTCTTGGTTCCCTGTTGCCCGTCCATCGTAATAAGCGGTGATAAAGAACTTCTCGTTGTCGCTGGCACGGTTCCGCAGTTCGTAGGCTTTTTGGATATTTTCGGTACCGAGCTCCGTTTCGCCCATGGAACCGTACATGAGCCCGAGCGAGGCGTATGCGGCCGCAAATTTGGGATCGATCTCGACGGCACGTTTAAGAAAAGGAATTGCGGCGTCCCCGCCTTGAGCGGCTGTCACTTTCCAACCCATGCTATAAGCTTTCAAGGCTTCCAAAGAAGGAGTCGTAGCTTCGGCGAGCGGAGTGGCATGCTGTTCGACGGTCACCAACGATTCTCCGACTAGCGTTCTGAACTTACTGGCAATTTCAGTCAGGGCATTCAATACGTCTTCTTTCCTTGGCACTTCCACCTGTTCTTCATCCAGGATGTCTCCCGTACGACAGTTTCTTGCGCGTAATCCCAGTACGTACTCACTTCCGAGATTTGCAATCGAGCCGTCCAGGACGGCGGCGCCCGCGGTGCGCTCGCAAACTTCCTGGGCGAGCTCCGGAGTAAGCCGCGCATCGGATGATTCGCCCATCAGGGACAACGTGTGAAGGATGCGCTCCTCTGAGATGAGGCTCAGAAAAGGCGACTGTTCCAACTGCACGGCCAGACCTTGCCGCAGAGTCCCGTCAAACACGGGATCGCCCGTCGTGTTCAGGAAGTCGGCGAGGACGATGGTGTCTTTGTCGGTCAGCCTCGGCGCCCGATGGAGATAGAAGTAACCACCGATTGTAAGAATCAGAACTGCCACTGCAGCAAGAACAATGCCTATCCCATGTTTTTTGATGCGACGGGTGGTCTCGGTCCTGGTAGTCGCGAGCAGTTGCGCCGAATCGCTGTCGCGTCTCAGCCGTCGCAGATCAGCTTTTATTTCAGAAGCGTGCTGGTAGCGAAGGTCGAGGTCTTTTTCCAAACACTTACCGATGACTCTTTCCAGTTCGGGCGGTAGGTCCGCGTTTACTCGCAGGGGAGGGACCGGTGACCGGTTAAGGATGGAGTCAAAGACCACTCCTGTGGTTTCCCCGCGGAATGGCAGCGTTCCGGTTGCTGTCTCGTAGAGCACCACACCGAAGGAGAACAGATCGGAGCGGAAATCCAATTTCTTTCCGCGAACTTGCTCCGGCGACATGTATGCGACCGTTCCCACAGCCGTGCCCGGGTTGGTAAGAGGTTGCTCCATCGTCGAGGCGTTCACGTCGATGACGTCGTCGTTGAGGGCAAGCTTGGCCAGGCCGAAGTCGAGGACCTTCGCGTTTCCCCGCTTGGTGACAAAGATGTTCGCACTCTTGATGTCGCGGTGGACGATGCCAACGGCGTGAGCTGCGTCCAATGCGTCCGCGATCTCGATGCCTAGCGACACGATCAGTTCGGTTTCCAAGGGGCGCCCTGCGATGCGATGCTTCAGCGTTCCACCGTCCAGGAACTCCATGGCGATAAAAGAGTGCCCATCGTGTTTCCCAATTTCGTAGATGGTGCAGATATTGGCATGATTGAGAGCAGAAGCCGCTCGCGCCTCCCGGCGGAAGCGTTCCAAAGCCTGCGGATCGCGGGACAGGTTCTCGGGCAGAAATTTCAATGCAACAAAGCGGCCAAGCTCAGTGTCTTCGGCCTTGTAGACGACGCCCATCCCGCCGCTGCCCAGCTTTCCTACAATGCGGTAATGGGAAACGGCACGGCCAATCAGGAAATCGTCGTCCTGTTGTGCCTCTTTGCGCTGCTGCTGCGCGAGGACAAGAGCGGCTGCTTCTATGGCGGGACTCTCCAGAAAACTTCCCGCCTGCTCTTGCGCCCGCAGCAGTGACCTGACTTCGATTTCCAGGTCTTGGTCACCCGCGCATGTACTCCGCAGAAACGCATCGCGTTCCGCGGGCGGACGCTCGAGTGCTGACTGCAGCAGGCTATCGACTTGTTTCCACCGATCAGAGTTCATCGGCCGCCCCGCCAGTCAGTTCACGATAGAGCCAGGCTTTGGCGGTGCTCCAGTCGCGCATTACGGTGACGGACGAGATCTTGAGCACTTCCGCCGTCTCTTCCACGCTGAGTCCGCCAAAGAAACGCATTTCGACGACCTGCACTTTGCGCTGATCGATACGGGCGAGCGCATCCATCGCGTCATCGAGTGCGACCAGATCCGCAGCTCGGTCGCCGCCCACCATGGCCGTCTCTTCCAGAGAAACGTGCTGCACCCCGCCTCCGCGTTTCAGATTGTGACGCCGCGCATGATCAACCAGAATGCGCCTCATCAGCTGAGAAGAAACCGCGAAGAAATGGGCCCGATTCTGCCACTGCATACTCTTGTAATCGATCAGCCGCATATAGGCTTCATTGACTAGAGCCGTCGTTTGCAGGCTGTGGCCGGGGCGCTCGCCTCGCATGTAGCGGCGCGCGAGGCGCCGGAGTTCGTCATAGACGATGGGGGTCAGCCGGTCAAGCGCGGCTCGATCTCCATCGCTCCAGGCTCGGAGCAACCCGCTCACTTCCCCGTTATCGGGAGACTGCGCCGCCTTTTTCACCGGCTGCTCGGAGTTCCCCATAGCCCCCACACCGGGAATCATACCTTGCCAAGGCAGCCCCTCAAAAATAAAGCGATTTCTGGATGATAGTTCCGAGCTACAGATTGCGCCTACTTAGACAAGAGCGAAACAAGCTCAAACATCAACCGCATATAACGCGGACAAAACTTAGGAGGCCACATGAAATCCCAATCTCTGCTGTCGTTTTCGGTGTGGTTACTCGCGGTACTGGCGGTTCCACTCACCATCGCCGCGCAGGAGACCCAGCAACATCCACCCTCAACCACCCAGTACATTGTGACCGACCTTGGCACTTTGTCTGGCGGCAATTTCAGCCAGCCGTTCTATATCAACAAGTACGGTCTGATCAGTGGCTCGTCGAACCTCGCAGATGGCACTCAGCACGCAACTCTCTGGCTGGAAGGGCTCATGGGTGACATCGGCACTCCCGGACTCGGGGGACCGAACAGCATTGCGTTTGGCGACAACATAAGATTTCAGACCACTGGTGAAGCTGAAACGCCTTCTCTGGATCCCAACGGCGAAGATTTCTGCGGATTCGGTACCCACCTCACCTGTTTGCCTTTCCTGTGGCAGGACGGGAGAATGATTCAGCTTCCGACACTCGGGGGCAACAACGGCGTGGCTATGGCGATCAGCAATCACGGAGAGGTGGCCGGATTTGCGGAGAACTCGACAGCGGACTCAGGATGCCCGGCTCCGCAAGTTCTCGACTTTAAGCCTGTCGTCTGGGAAAAAGGAGTGGCTCACAGACTGCCTACGTTTGCGGGTGATCCAGATGGCGTCGCCCAGCAGATTAACGACAACGGACAAGTCGTCGGCGGGTCAGGCACTTGTGCGACTTTCAACACGAATTTCCTCTACAACCTCGTGCCGGTTCATGCCTTGCTTTGGGAAAAAGGCAAAGTCATTGACCTTGGCAATCTCGGCGGCCAAACGGGACTGGCGGGCGGAAACATCGCCTATGACATCAATGACCAAGGGCAGGTGGTCGGAGTCTCGGACCTCAAGGGCGACACAACCTTTCACGCTTTCCTCTGGACCAGGAAAACTGGGATGCAGGATTTGGGCACGCTCTTCGGGGATGTCGATAGCACCAGCATCAGCATCAACGACGCCGGGTCGGTGGTTGGCCTGTCCCTCGACGCGAACTTCAACCCGCGGGCATTTCTGTGGGAGAACGGCGTGATGACCGACCTCAATACTCTGATTGCCGGTGATTCTCCTCTGTATCTAATGAGCGGCTGTTCCATCAATTCGCGCGGGGAAATTACCGGCTTGGGTCTCACCAGCACTGGTGAAATCCACACCTATCTCGCAACCCCGACACAAGGTGTTGCGAACAGTGAGAGTACTTCACAAGGGGCGATCAGCCGGAGGATTCTAAGCGACGATGCCCGCAAGCAGCTTCAACAACAACTGCGCTCCGCCCGATCCGGAGCCCGGTTTATGGGGTGGCAATAAGGATGTTGGCTTAAGGACCAGTGTCCGAAGGGCGAGACGTCTAAGAACATGAACCGAGACGGAGAGAGCAGGAGAATCTCCTGCTCTCTTCTCTCTCGGTGCCGAGATCGCAACCTGATTGCAGGAGGCGACGACGCTCCGGGCGGATTGTCGGGAAGGCGGAAGTCATCTCAGCGGCCCACCGTCCAGAAGTTGCTTTAGATGTCGTCTCTGTCGCAGCGTTTGTCGAAACTCTCCTCCCATCCGCCGCGGCGACGTTGGCCATGGCTCACCGAGTCGGGCGAAGGCACCTGAAAGTTATCCACACCCTTCTTGTGACATCTGACCTTGCGCGCGCCATTCGTGATCGGCAATCATGGTCGAGGCCGTAACCGTAGCGCTGAGTGCGCAGCCACGGCTCCGTGAGATTTCGCTTCTCAGGATTAGGTTCTAAGTTCTTTGATATCAAGATTTTGAGCGCAAGTTATTGATAACAATAGGCTGCTTTGCGGGAGATGTGAGCTAAGTCTTTATTTTGCAAGATTTTGCGTGTAAGTTCTCTGGATTCAAGAATTTGCAGACCTATTGAGCGGCTGTCGACGAGTAAGTGCTTTGTTATCAATACTTTGAGTAATCGCCCACAAAAATGACGTGATACCCCTTAACGACGCTGCGACACAATTTAGACTGGGTCAGACAACGGGGCTCCGAATACTTTTGCAGGTGGGGCTGAGCCTTCCCGCTCCTTATTCTTTCAGTCCGGCGACTTTGCCGCGAAGTACGGTGATCGATGCTTTCGGCAGAGTGTAAACGGTTCCCGCGTCTCCTTTTATGGTGGTGGCCACTGGGGCATGGTCCGGGTCAGCATGGCTATAGGGACCGTCATTGATCCAGACATATTGTTCGCTGCCGAAAGTCACAAGCGTCACTGGTCCTGAAAAAGATTCTTGCCGCTTGCTCTTCGCATCGTCGAACGCGACGCGCACCGCGTGCGAGTTGGTTTCGTCGCGATTCACCAGCATCAACGACCAGTTGCCGTCGGGACGGTGCACCGCATACGTCGTCACGAGCAGATTGCCTTCCGCGTCTTTGATATCCGTCGCGGCGGGGAACATGACATGCACGCCCGCCCTGTGCTGCACCCATTCCCGGTTGATCATGTGAGCGGCGAAATACGGAGAGGTGTATCCCCTGATTTCGAAAGTCTCCTCATCCGACACAAAGTTCGACCATGACGACCAACCCAGGCACGTTTTCTCAATGCCTTGGGGCTGGATGGGTGAGTGGGTGAACAGAGCGCCTCCGCCTTCGAAGAAAGCGCCGGCATTGTCGGCCAGCCAGAGAGCCGCGAAGATCGTGGTCATCGGGCCGGTCAGGTTAGCGGCAAGGTGATCTTCGGTGATCATCAGGGGCACATCCTTGGGAACGCCGTCGTCCCGCCAGACCTGAAGAATGTGCTTCACGAGTATCGGCTCCTGGTAGAGAGATTTCCACGTGATGTCGCAGGGTTCGAAAGGATAGTGCTCGAACGAAACGAAGGCCAGATCCGAGAGTCGACCGTGCGATTTCAGATAATCCACGAAGCGTCCCATCCAAGAGATGCGTCCCTGGGCATCGGGCCAGAGTCGAATGTCTTCGTTGACGCCCTCGAAGACGGGACCTCCGAGTTTCAGTTTGGGATCGACTTTGTGAATGGCTGCGGCCCACTGAATATAGAGCGCGCCGTAGTCTTCCGGCATGGCGTGTTTGCCGTCGGGTTCCTCGCCCATTTCGATGTACGAGATGGGATAGCCGCGCTTCTCGATGTAGGCGATCTGTGCGGCTGCATCGTCGGGCGTGCCGTAGAGCATGGTCACGGGAATCATCGCGGGCAAAGCATTCGTGATTCCGCTGGTGAAGAGAAGGTCGAAACCGGTGTGCTGGTAATTTCCGGTGGCGTCAACGTCCGCCGCGGAATGCCAGGGGTCGATGGAAGATGAGTTATAAGTCGTGGGCCGGTCGCTTACATTTTTCTGGACTTCAACGAACGCGCCGCTGCTGTCGACGCTTCCGACGCGAATCTCTCGAATCGCATATCCGACGCAGTTGCGAACGTCGTCCGAACCGTGCTCGTCACATGTGTTCGACGATGCGGTCATCAGGACGCGGACATATTGCGTCGAGACCGGGCTGTCAGCGAGCTTCAGCGAAACAGTGCCACCGCGCGCGGAGTTCTGCACTCCTGAGGAAAAGGTTTTCCATTCACCTTGCGGCCCGGCATCAAAGTCGAGCGCTCGTTTGCCCACCCAATACTCGACCTGATAGGTGGTGGCGTAGGGATTCCCCCAGGCGATGCGAATCGCATTCACGGGTTTTTCGGCTTTGAGATCGACGATCACCCATTGCGGATGCAAGGAGTCGTTTTCGCCAGTGAACTTGCTGGTCAGATATGGATTGCTTTTCCAGTAACTGAGGTTCGGGCCCATGAGGGGGCGATCGCCGCTGGTCGAGAATCCGCGATGCGGGAGCGAGTAAGAGAGGATGTAGCGCACCGGTTCTTTGAGTTCGGTGCTGCCGGTGAAGTATCCGCTCTTGTGCGCCGGATCGCTCCACGTTCCATTCTCGTTCCAGTGCCAGGCGGCCATGCGGAGCTCGCTGTTATTGCGATAGGAGATGGGGCCCCATCCCGCGGACAAAGATTCCTGAATGATGTGCGGGGTGTAGACCTTGTCGATGCCTTCGTGCGAGAGCACATCGATGGAGCTGCCGAGTGCGCTGTCCGGATCAAAAGAGTTGATGGCATGTCCCGGTGTCGCATCTATATGAACGACGGCCGGCGGCGCAGTTGCATTGTCTGTCACGGATTGGGCAACAGAGGGTCCGCTCTGCGCGAGCGAAGTCAGGAGCGCGGCGACGATAGCGATGAACTTGAATGGTTTTGAAAAGGTGAGCTTGCAGATTTTCTGGGACACGGTTCCAGCCTGAGTTGCCATCACACCTCCGTGCATTGCAACCTGCGTGCGCGCTCAATCTAAACAATGTAAGGAGGACACGCAACTCGCGTTTTCACGAAGCGGAAACATGCAGATGGTGCGTATGCGAAACGGCTTTCATCCGCGAAGCTAAGGATTTCTCCTATGGCCAAAATCAAGCGGCAGCGGATTTTGTAGCTAGCAGGTTGCGCAGCCTGCGGACTGCATCGGGGATTTCCTTCGCAGTCGTGCCGCCAAAGCCGAGGATCAATCCCTGACGTGGTTCGCCCATATACGAACGAGAGAGTGGCCAGAGCGAGAGATTGTGCGGAACGGCGCGCCGGGCAAGATCGACATCGCGAAGTCCAGATTGCAGCAAGACAGTTAAATGCATGCCGGCTTCGTCGCCGACGACTTCGATCATGTCGCCAAGGTTCCGGGTGAGCGTGTTAAAGAGGACGCGCCTGAGTTCCCCGTAATGGATGCGCATCCGTCGAATATGGCGCGCGAAGTGGCCTTCCTCAATAAAGCCGGCGAGCACCTGCTGATAAAGCGTGGGCATGCCAAGATCCATGACTCGCCGCATGGTGACGAAACGATCGATCAGATCGGGAGGAACCACGAGATAGCCGAGACGCAATGACGGGAAAACTACTTTGCTGAACGTGCCGATGTAAATCACGCGGGAGTTGCTGTCGAGTCCTTGCAGAGAAGCGATGGGCAGGCTTTCATAACGATATTCGCTGTCGTAATCGTCCTCGATGATCCAGGCGCCGGAGTGCTGCGCCCACTCGATGAGTTGCAATCGGCGTGAAGCGCTCAAGGTGACGCCGAGGGGGAACTGATGAGACGGGGTCACGAATGCGGCACGGGCCTTGCGGCACTTCTTGATGCCGTCGACGACATTCAATCCTTCGGCATCGACGGGCACGGGCACAAGACGGCATTCATTCAAAGCGAAGACGTCACGCGCCAGGCGATAACTGGGGTCTTCCATCCAGACACGATCGCCGGGATTCAGCAAAACACGGGCGGTGATTTCCAGCGCTTGCTGTGAGCCGTTGACGATCAGAACCTGTTCTGGTTCGCAGCGAACGGAACGCGAGGTCTTGAGGTATTTCGAGATCGCACGGCGGAGCGACTCGTGCCCCATCAGATCTCCGTAGTGGGTGGATGCGGAATTCAGGTTGCGCGAGCGGCGCGCGATAAGACTCGACCAGATACTCCAGGGGAATTGATCAAAGGCGATTTGGCCGACACGAAATGGGCCGAAGGGAATCATCCACGGAAACTCTTCTTGCACAGGAAGGTGGGAACAGCGCAGCGCGACGGTTCGGAGACCGGGATGGAGAACCGCATGCTTTGTTCTTGCGGGAGCCGCGGTCGTCAATTGTTCGGGGAGAGAGGCGGAGACAACGGTGCCGGCGCCCACGCGGGTCTCCAGATAACCTTCCGCCAGGAGCTGGGCGTACGCATTCAAAACGGGGAAGCGGGAAACACCGATTTCCAGAGCGAGAACGCGGGTGGAAGGGATGCGCTGCGCGGGATGAAGGCGTCCTTCGACGATAGCAGTGCGAAAAGAGTTGTAAATCTGCCGGTGCAGGGGCGCAGAGGCTTTCCGATCAACTGTAATAACCGGCAGAAGGCCTGACGCAACACGCTTCATGAATGCCGATGATAGTGGTCATGCCGAAAAGGCGTCAAGTGGGTATTGAGTCCAACCACTTCTGATGCGAAGCTGACTTTGATAGGGCTCAGTGCGGGGAAGATTCGATGTCACGCATTCGTCATTGTCTGGAGTGTCCGAGCTGTAAGACTCGGTATCTGATTTCGCTTAGTCCATTTAAAAATGGTTCCTACGTGGTCACGATCGCATACGGATCGTATGAGGAGTACATGTTGCACTGTTCGTGCGGGAGGGTAGGAAGCCGGTGGACGAGAGCTGGAGCCGCAGTCTGCGAGGTATCCAGGGCAGCGTTTGAACGCGGCTACGGCACGAAGGAGGAAATCGTGCGAGTCCGCGAAGAGCCGCAGGAGGCGTGGCGATTTGGAAGTTCCGCCGCGCCCGGCTGGAATGCGGCTGAGAGGAAGCGTGCTCATTGAGTGCTCGGCGTACGCCGGGTTCGTGCCTGGCTGCCAGGACATGTTTCCCAAAGATTCGATTAGGGCTTCGTGGGAACCGCTCCTCGGGCGATGTTCGAGTATGCGGACTGACCCGCATTGTTGAAGGCACGAACGCGGTAGCCAACGTGTTGACCTTTCTTTAAAGATGAGTCGCTGTACTCGGTCGCGTTGGCCGCGAGCTTTGTGACCTGCGCCCACTTTCCCTTTGCGCCGTTGGATTCGTCGAGTTGACGTTCGACGATGATGCCGGTGGGATCGCCTGAGTGGACTTCCCAAGTCAGTTTCGCGGTCGTGCCCGAGATGGCGACGTTGAGCGAACTGGGAGTTTCGGGCAGGACGGGCCAATCGAAATAGCTGGCATCGGCAATGGCCATGATGCTGTCGGTGACCGGCAACAATTCGAGCGTGTCGCTGGTGCCTTCCTTCCACTTCAAGGGACGAATATCGCCGGTCGTGATGTTGATCAATACGGGATTCTGAATGCCGGTATTTTTCAGGGTGAAACTTGAATAGAAGGTGGGGAACACGTTGCCGGGAAGGCTATGGGCGGCGAGCCAGTAGGCGACGATGGCCTTGCCGGTCTTTGAGCGGAATCCGTAGCTCATGAAGGGGAATTCACTGCGGCGGCGCAGAGCCGGGATGTCGCTACCGGAAATCTCGATGGACGCATCAAATTTCGTGTCGGCGAAAAGTGCGTTGGTATTCTGCAGGGCGTAGAAGACGGGACGCGGGGTGAAGTCGTAGTCGTGGTTGGTGAGTCCGTGGACGATGCCGAAGTCGTCGTATTCATTTCCATCGACGCCGGCCGTCAGCAGCCACACGAATGTTTTCACTCCTGCAGCATGGTTATAGATGAGGCCGCGGGGAACGTATTTGGCCTGCACGGATTCGTCAGAGCCAATCCAGGTTCCGATGGAATTAAATTCGTCGTCGAAGAATGGAATATCTTTCTTAATCCCCGGATAGTTGTTCACGAGCGCGCGAAGCTTCTGCGGCGATTCATTGAGGTAGGCGCCATAGTCCATGGTTTCCGGATTCATGTTCTGCCCGTAGCCGGGATAGGTATGATAGGCATAGACGTCGATGCCGGAGGCGCACTTGCAAGCATCGAGCGCAACCTGGGTGAATTCGCGCGAAGGATCGGCCTGGCCTCCGTAAATGACCTTGGCGCCGGGAGTGTGGTGCACGGTGTCGACGAATGACGAGAGCAGCTGTCCATATTGCGCGGGATTGCCCCAAGGATTCCAGTAGCCGATATCTTGCTCGTTCCATAGCGCCCAGTAGTGGATGCGATCTTTAAAATGATCGACCGTCCAGGCGACGTATTTATTGAATGCGGTCTGTTGATCGGCGGTAAGCGGCGGCCAGAAAACCGAGTAGATGCTTCGATCGTCGTTATGAAAGGCGCCGCCCTCGGGCACACTGATGTCGGGAAGCTTGCCGCTGTGAGCGGTGTACATCTGGTTCCCATACATGAGCTGGACCTGGACGTCCATGCCGTTATCGATCAGGGAATCGACGGAATCTTCCAGTAGCTGCGACGAAGCGTAGACACCGCGCTTTTGTTCGACCCAATCCCAGCTGGTGTAATCGGAGCTGTTCTCGTACTGGCCGATGCGAATCCATTTAAATCCGGCATCGAACATACGCGTCCACCACCAGCGGTTCCACGGCAGATAAGGATCACGCGGCATATCGGAGTTGATACCGAAGCCGTCTTCAATTTGCGACGTCCGCTTTGGCGGAACTTTCTCGGGAAGTTTCTTCGTTTGGGCTGTCGAGGATGCCGAAAGGAGCAGGATGCTTGCGCCAAGCAAAAAGAAGATGAACAGGCAGTGGCTACGGCCGTCGCGGATCATTGAGTTTCCTCCAAACAAAGTTTCACGACAGACTTCCACATCGAAATCTGACATCGCCGAACTACAAAGCAGTTACGCGGGAGATCCCTCGTCCCGCTGGTGAAAACCCGGAACTTCGGGATGACGCCGGCACGCGTGGGATATCAAACCAACTCGTTCCCGAGAATTTCTTCCGAGCGAATACATCTGCCTCGATCTCAGCGCGCCACTTTTTCGGCGGTGGCTTGCGAAGCGTTGGCCGCGATTTCTTTGGCGTTACGCTGAATCTTCTTGATCGCCGCAGCAATCTCGTTCATGTCTGCTTCGTCCCCGAGCAAGGCGAATTGCGGAATCCAAACGGTTTCCCAAGCGGCGCGTTGCGTGTGCGGGAACTTTTGCTCCAGGAACGCGTGCTTCTCAGTGGCCTGGTCCCCGCTCAGGCATTTGCGATATTCGCCGCTGCGGAAGCAGTCGAGGTCATGCAGCGGCGGATAGCTGGCCTGTGTGGGAATGCCTTCGGCATTCAACGCGGCGATGAAATTCTCGGTCGAGATGCCGGCAAATTCTTTGCCATTCACATGGAAGATGTAGGCGTACTGGCCATTGCGCGTGCAACGCGGATCGCATTTCTGCGCGGTGATGCCCGGAATTTCGGCAAAGAGTTTGTCGAGCACGCGGCCCTGGCGATGACGATGCAGAGTTTGCTCTTCCAGACGGCCGAGTTGCACATTCAGCACGGCGCCTTGCCACTCGCTCAAGCGGTAGTTGGAGCCGTAGATGAAGTGGCTGTAGAACCATTCGCCGGGCATGCGTCCGCAGTCATGGACGGAGCGAGCCAAGCGCTCGAACTTGTCGTCGTTGGAGATGATCATGCCACCTTCGCCAGCCGTCATTAATTTGCTGGCCTGAAAGCTAAACGTGGCGCCCACGCCAAAGGTGCCAATCTTTTTTCCGCGCCACTCGCTGCCGTGGGCGTGCGCAGAATCTTCGACCAACGCGATGCCATGCTTTTTGGCGATTTGCTGCAAGCGGTCGAGATCGGCAGGATGACCTCCCATGTGCACGGCGATGATTGCCTTGGTGCGCGGAGTGATGGCTGCTTCGGTCAGGTCGGGATCGAGGCAATGAGTCTCGGGATCGACGTCGACGAGCACCGGGAGCGCATTGGCAAAGAGAACGGCGCTAGCGGTGGCGACGAAGGTGAAATCGGGGACGATGACTTCGTCGCCATGATTGATTTCGAGGGCGGCCATGGCCACTTCGAGGGCCGCGGTTCCGTTGGTCACGGCGATTCCGTGGCGGGCTCCATGATATTTCGCGAAGTTCTGTTCGAATTCCAGCGTCTTCGTGCCGGGAGTGCGCCACCAGATGCGGCTCTCGAGAACTTCCTGCAAGGCGCGGCGCTCATTGTCGTCGTATTGCGGCCATACCGGAAACGGCTTCTGCTTTGCTTTCTTACCACCAAACAACGCTAGATCAGACATGGGCTCTCCTTGGGCTCTGGTACCGCGATGTTAATACTGGACGAATCCGGTGGCGTAGCGAAAGGCCTCGACGTAGTGGCCGTCTTTTTTCGGCTGCTCGTCGCGCATTTCTTTCTTGGCCTTTTCCAGATCGGCAGGCTCCCAGTCTGGACGGTATTTGGTGATGGCCGGCTCGAACTGGCTGACCTGCTTGGCGGCCGCTTCCAGTTTTAAGTCGGCAACGCTATCGATGTTGACGAAGTAATTCGCTTCCTGCGGCGACGGATAGAAGAAATACATCTCCGGCACTCTGTAAGGCTGCAGTCCCTGCTGAAGTTTCTGATTGGGGAAGTAGAGCCAGAACTCGGCGGCGCGGACGGCGTCGATGGTGTTGAAGGCCGCCATGCGGTGATCGCTCTTGTGCCAGCGCTCGTACCACTCGCCGGGATCGACGCTCATCAGGATGTCGGGGCGGATGCGGCGGATGATGGCAGTCGCTTCTTCGGTGAGTTTCGGCTGCGCGGCATATTCGAGCATGCCGTCGTCGTAGCCCATCCACATAATGTTTTCTTTGGGCGTGCCGACCAGGCCTTCCGACACTTCTTCTTCCGCGCGGCGAATGCGGGCGAGTTTCTGCGAATTCATGTCGGGATCGTAGGATCCCTTGTCGTCGTTCGTATAAATGACGATGTAAACCTTATTGTGGTTGCGGTTCAGCAACGCGATCGTGCCGCCTGCGCCGAACACGTCGTCGTCGGGATGAGGAGTGAATAGCAGAATGGTTTTGTTCTGGAGTTGCTCGAGACGAGTCGTCTGTCCGTAAAGCAGAGTCGCGGTGCACAGCACAGCAAACAGCCACAGCAGGGCAGTTTTCATGGTTACTCTCCGAAAGAGTTGTTTCGCCGAGCCAAGTAAGGTACCGCAAAAGAGCCGACGAGTCATCCGTTGGTCGAGAGAAAGCTAAGTGGTGGACGCCTGTACAGTGTCGGACAATGAGAATTCATGCCGATGTGATTCTAATCACAGACCGCAATTGTCCGCTGATGGTCCCATGCCAGAGTGCGCATGTGCGAACGCGACTGTGAGTCACAGTGGAATTGCTTGACAGTGCTCCTATGGGGCGGTTAAAACCGTCGCACCAGTTACCAGTACTCACCCAAGTTTGCCGTGCGGAGGCGCCTATGTGGTTTCGAAAGGCAGTACCCGCGGTCCTGTTTTCATTCGTCGTAGTCTCACTGTTTACCTATTCCGCTTGGGCCCAGGTGGATCGAGGCGCCATTGTCGGCGCGGTTACGGATCAGGCTGGAGCCCGCATCGCGGGCGCCGAAGTCACGGTCACTAATGTGGAGACGAATCAGCCCACCAAGGTCATTTCCAACGACGAGGGAGCGTTCTCTGCGAACCTGCTGCGGATCGGAACGTATTCGGTGTCGGCGGAAAAGAAGGGATTCCAGAAGATCATCCAGCAGAACGTGGAAGTGGGCGTCAATCAATCGGTGAAAGTCGATCTGGTCTTGAAGATAGGATCGGCGAACGAGACGGTAGAGGTGACGTCGGCGCCGGCGCTGCTGCAGACGGAGCAATCGTCGCTGGGAACGATCGAAACCGAGCGGCGGATTTCGGAACTGCCTCTGAACGGGCGCAACTTCATACAGCTGGCTTACCTTGGGCCGGGGGCGAATGGAGGAGAGACGGGATCGAACGTCAGCGGCGGGGTGTTCGAGAACGAGCGCGCGAACGAGGCAGTTTCTGTCAATGGCCTCAGAGTCTCGAATAATAATTTTCTCTTGAATGGCGTGGACAATAATGAGTTTGGATTGGGAGGCGTGGTGGTTCTGCCTCCGCCGGATGCGATCCAGGAATTCAAGACGGAAGAAAATTCGATGAGCGCCGAGTTCGGGCGTGGTGGCGCGGCAGTGAACGTCGTTCTGAAGTCGGGGTCAAATCAGATTCATGGCGGCGTCTACGAATTCATCCGCAACGATAAGCTCGACGCCGTGAACTACTTTAATGTGGGGCAGCAGCCGTTCAAGCGCAATCAGTTCGGAGCATTTCTTGGCGGACCGATCAAGAAGGACAAGACGTTTGTCTTTGGCGACTATGAGGGATCGCGGCTGCGCAACAGCGCGCCGTATGTGTCGACGGTGCCGACAGTAGCAGAACGAAGCGGAGACTTCAGAGACCGATTGACGGGCGTTAACTTCACTCCCTGTGATGACGGTTCCGGGCCGTCGTTCGACACAGGCACCGTCTTCGACCCTCGCAGCATGCAGAACTACTCCTGCGCCGATGGAAGCGTGGTGTCACTGCGAAATCCAGTGACGTATAAAGGGCAGATTAATGTGATGGACCCGGCGACGATTAATCAGGTGGGCTCGAATGTGGCCAATTTTTATCCACAGCCGACCGATCCCATGTCGCTGGCGAACAATTATCTGGCGAATCAGAACGTCCTCAATGATCAGGATTCGTTCGATGTGCGAGTCGATCATCGTTTCCGGGAAGCGGACCAGATTTTTACGTCCTATAGCTTCGGCGATGTGCGCAGCCACAACCCGGGGCCCCTGGGTGTTCCATGGGGCGGTTCGGATTGCTGTCCCAGCATCAGCAACTCGCGCTCGCAGCACCTGGGGATTGGATATACGCACACGTTCTCGCCGGTGGTGCTGAATGATCTGCACGGAGGCTATTTCCGCTATGCGGTCAATGCATTGCCCTTCAACTTTGGCAAGGACATTGCGACGCAGCTGGGGATTCCGAATGCGAATCGTCCGGGGTATCCCAATTCGAGTGGGTTGACGAATATCGACGTCGCGGGGATCACGTCGCTGGGGGATTCGCAGTGGCTTCCCGAGCATGTCTTCGAGAACATCATGCAGACGGCGGATACGCTGACTTGGATGCATGGGAAACACACAATGAAATTCGGCGTTGATTTCCGGCGCCAGCAGCGCAACTTCTTCCAGCTTTCGAATCCACGCGGCTGGTTTGTGTTCGGAGGCGCTTACAGCGCGGACCCAAGCACCACAAATGGAGGCGCTGGTCTGGCCGACCTGCTGTTTGGAGACGCGGTTTCGAACGAGCAGGATTTTCTTGGAGGACTCTATCCCACGCGTTACTGGGATCTGGCGGAATTCGCGCAAGACGACTATCACCTCAGCTCCAATTTCACCCTGAACATCGGGCTGCGGTATGAAATCTCTTCACCGGCAAACGGACGAGTCGGCAACTTCGATTTCAATAAAGCGATTGTGATCAGTTCGTATGGGCCCGGCGCAGTCTCGCATGGGGGCGTGAAGTTCGACAAAAGTGATTGGGCGCCGCGTCTGGGATTTGCCTGGTCGCTGCCACATAACACGGTTGTGCACAGCGCATTCGGAGTTTTCTATTCTTCGGAAGGAAATATCTTCGATGATCTGGGGTTGAATCCTCCGCAATTATCGTTCTGGGCAAACAACTACTCCACGGGAGTGGTTCCCAGCGCACGACAACTCATCTCCAACGGATTCCCCGCTGCGCTTCCCGTGGGCTCGGCCACTAACATTCTCGGGCCGGTGAAGACGACTGGTCCGGAGCGCATCATGCCGCGGATCATGGAATGGAATCTTTCGGTGCAGCACCAGTTCGCATCGAACTGGATGGCGCAAATGGGATATGTCGGAACTCGCGCCTATCACTTGTGGAATCACGAAGCCAGCGATCTGAACCAGCCGTTCGCGCCTTCCGATGAAAACTTCTGTGGCCCAGATCCCGCGAACTGCGTGCCGAATTTTGGGCGACGCTACTTTGCCCAGCAGCCGAATATGACGCAGGTTCTGCCGCTGGACTATGCCCAGTTCGAAATGCTGTACAACGCATTTCAGGCTTCGCTGAATAAGCGTTTCGCGAATGGATTTAATTTCCTGGCGGCGTATACGTTTGCCAAGAACCTGGGCAACGCGGATGGCAACGTCGGCGGATTTCTTCAAGATGCGTACCGCCCCGACCTGGAGCATGGACCGGTCGCGCCCGACCTCCGGCATCGCTTCACCATCAGCTATCTGTATGAATTGCCGGTGGGGCACGGCCGTCATTTCGGCGGAAGTATGAAAGGAGTGCCGGACGCAGTGCTGGGAGGATGGCAGGTCGCGGGAATCACCAGTGCGCAGACGGGGGAAGCGATCACGGCCGTGATGTCGACTGACTTCAGTAATACTGGCAGCTTTAGTTATCGTCCCAACCAGGTTGCGAACCCGTACGATTTTTCTTTTAACACAGCATCGCAAGCGACGGACTATCAATGCTCGAATCCTGGCCATCAGACGCTCGATTGCTGGTACAACCAGGCAGCGTTCGTTACGCCGCCGCTGGCGCCGGGGCAGCAGTCCGCTCACGCCTATGGTGATTCGAAAATTGGCAATCTGCGCGGGCCACACCTGGTGGATTTCGACTTCGTGTTGCAGAAGAACTTCAACGTAACCGAAAAGCAGCAGGTGCAATTCCGGGCAGAGTTTTTCAACCTGTTCAATCATCCGAACTTCGGTTTGCCGGGTGGTGGATCAGGGCAGATCCCGGTAGATTTCCCCGGCGCCGCAGCCATTACCAACACGGCAACGGATAACCGGCAAATCGAATTCGCGTTGAAGTACACATTCTGACCGGAGCTATCGGAAAGAATCAGGATTAAGTCCCCATATACAGCATTCCCCCTATCGGGGGAGTGCCTTTTTTATTTGGCCTCAATTTCCACTTGGTGAACTGGCTATCCCGAACCCCTAACGATTTCTCTCGCTTGAGGCATAATGAACTTAATAACCACACGCGAGGGTACCTA
Source organism: Terriglobia bacterium (assembly GCA_963711365.1). GTDB lineage: Bacteria > Acidobacteriota > Terriglobia > Terriglobales > Acidobacteriaceae > Sulfotelmatobacter. The sequence goes on from CAVQDY010000010.1 coordinate 24,925, forward strand.
TGAATCGGAGCGCTAAGAGCATTCGTTGGGCAGTCATATTCGCATGTGTCGCAGCCCCGAGTATGCAGGCTGCTGACAATTCCTTTCACGACGCGCCGAGTTCCGCCAAGGCGATGAAAAATCCATACGCGGGACAGCAGAGCGCGATCGATGCCGGCAAAACCGTGTACGCGCGGAATTGCCTTTCCTGCCATGGAAGAACGCTGCAAGGGACCGGAAACGTGCCTTCGCTGGTCGACGGGAAGTTGAAGGGAGTGGCGCAAGGCGAAATTTTCTGGTTCGTCACCAAAGGCGATAAAGATAACGGGATGCCGTCCTGGAGCTTCCTGCCGGAAGAGAAACGCTGGCAGGCGGTGAGTTATGTGGAGGCGATGGCGTCCGGAAAAGCGACCGCTGCGGCCCCACCCGCGGCTGCGGCAACGAGTAATGCAAAACTGAAGGACGCATCTCCGACCGCACCTTTCACGGATTTCCGCTACGAGAAGCCGGGCACGGTTCGCAAGATTACGGTGAATGATCTGCCCAAGCCGTATGCGACAAAGTCGGCTGAGAATGGCGCCCAGGTGGTAGCCAAGCCCGACAATGCGTGGCCGGTGGCGCTGGAAGGTTACAAGGTTGAGCTCTGGGCTTCGGGTTTGGAGAATCCGCGTTTTCTGCGCACGGCTCCAAACGGCGATATTTTTTTGGCAGAGAGCGAGGCCGGACGGATTCGGGTCTTCCGCGGAACGACCTCAGACGGCAAGGCGGAACAATCCGCGGTCTTTGCCAGCGGATTGAAGAGGCCATATGGAATCGCCTTCTATCCTCCGGGCCCGGATCCGCAGTGGGTCTATATTGGCAATACGAATGAGGTCGTGCGTTTCGCGTATCACAATGGCGATCTGAAAGCGACGGGCGACGCTCAACACATCGCTGACCTGCCGAGCGGGGGCGGCCATTGGACGCGCGCGGTGGATTTTTCCAAAGACGGAAAAACTCTGTTCGTTGCCGTGGGCTCAGCTTCCAACGTGGACGATCCCGACACGCATCCAGCTGAGAAGGATCGCGCCGACATCCTTTATTGTGATCCCGCGAACTGCCAGCTCAAGGTCTACGCTTACGGAATTCGCAATGCGGGCGGAGGCATCCGGGTGAGTCCGCAGACCGGGGAACTATGGTGCTCGGTCAACGAGCGCGACGCCTTGGGCGATAACCTGGTTCCCGACTACATCACGCACGTGCAAAAAGGCGGCTTTTACGGCTGGCCTTGGTGGTACATGGGTGACCATCAGGATCCACGGCATGAAGGCAAACATCCAGAATTGAAAGACAAGGCGATCGTTCCGGATGTTCTGCTGCAACCACATAATGCGTCACTCGAGATCACCTTTTATGAAGGTGACAAATTTCCTGCGGAGTACAAGGGCGACATTTTTGCGGCAGAACACGGATCGTGGAACAAGGCGGTGCGCGTTGGCTACGAAGTCATCCGTGTGCCGCTGCATCAAACCGGGCATGCGACTGGGGAATACGAGGACTTCCTGACCGGATTTGTGCTTCCGAACGGGGACGTCTGGGGACGTCCGGTGGGGATCACGGTCGCGACCGATGGCTCGTTGCTGGTGAGTGACGATGGATCGAATTCGATCTGGCGAGTCAGTTATACCGGCAAATAGCAACTTTGGCATGGAACGATGATGTGCATGCTTCTCTGACAAACGGCTAACAACCGCGTGTACGGGTGCCTCATCCAAGGTGCGTGCCAGAATCGCCCAACACGGAAGAAATAGCCAAGACGTCATCCCAGCCGTCGGAGCAACCCGGCGAGCAGGCTGAGTTGTTTCGGGATGTTTTGAACGCGCTCGAGAGTTGCCGCATACCCTATGCGATCTCGGGCGCCTTCTCTTTGCGGCAACACACCGGCATCTGCCGCTATACCAAAGATCTGGACCTGTTCCTCACGGCCAAAAACTCCAGTTTGGCGCTCGATTGCCTGCGGGAAATCGGTCTCGAGTGCGAGGTCACCGATCCCGTTTGGCTTTCTAAGGCGTGGCGCGATGGATATTTCGTAGACCTTATTACAGGGATGAGCAACGGCATGATCACGGTCGAAGAGTCGTGGATTGAACGCGCGCGGCCGGCGGTGGTGCACGGCGTCAAGACCCGCGTTCTTGCGCCAGAAGAACTGGTGGCCTCGAAAATCTTTGTGGCCAAACGCGAACGCTTCGACGGGGCCGACATCGCTCATGTCATCTATGGAACGTATGGCGATTTTGACTGGGAGCGCGAAATGGAGTTGGCCGGCGAGCACTGGGAGATGCTCCTCTGGTCGCTCGTGCTGTTCCGCTATGTGTATCCGGCGCAGAGTCATTACGTGCCCTCGGAAATCTGGTGTGAACTGGTGACCCGCTTCAGCCACGAGGTGAAAAATCCAAATGCGGAAGCCCGGTTTCGCGGCAGTTTGATCGACGAAAACATGTTTGCCATCGACGTGGACGAATGGGAGCTTCCGGACCTGCTGGAGGAGAGTCGGAAAACACGTTTGGCGCGACTCGGACAGGATCGGGCTTCGTCCGATTCGTTGAAGGGGATGAGGAAAAAAGCATGAGGATCGCTGCCAGCGCCGATTTGCATTTCAGTCCGCAGAGCTATGCAAAGCTCAAAGACCAATTCGAGCGGGTGCGCGACGAGGCCGACGTGCTGGTGCTGGCGGGAGATCTCACGAATTATGGCCAGCCAGAGGAGATGGAGCCGCTCCTGAATGTGCTGGTGCGGTTACGTCTGCTCACGATCGTTGTGCTGGGCAATCACGATTATGAGAGCGGCAAGGAAGAAGAATTGAGGCGAATGCTGATTGCTGGTGGCATCAAAGTGCTGGATGGCAGCGGTTACGAGCGTGATGGAGTTGGCTTTGCCGGTGCGAAAGGGTTTGTAGGAGGATTTGGACGCGGGGTGCTGACCGCGTTCGGCGAGCGCGAGATCAAGGAGTTTGTGAAAGCGTCGATCGACGAGACGATGAAGCTGGAGCGGGGTATTTCGCAGTTACGGGCCCCGAAACGAGTAATCGTAGTGCATTATTCTCCGATCGCCGAAACGGTGCAGGGCGAGGCGCCGGAGATATTTCCGTTCCTCGGGACATCAAGAATGGCGGAAGTGATCGACCGGCACGGCGCCGATCTTGTCTTGCATGGGCACGCGCATCACGGGCGTCCGGACGGTCACACGAGAGGCGGCGTCCCGGTCCACAATGTTGCCATTTCGCTGCTGCAGGCACAGACCCCGTCGCGTGTGTATCGCATTTTCGAAATGTAATTAGTGGAAGTCGTGTGAACTGGTTTCGGCTTGCGTGACGAATAGCGGCTGCACGCGTTCGGCGCGGACAGAAATCACGTTGTCCTGATTCTGCAGGATGCCTTCTACGGCGAGGAATCGCTCGCTGGTCAGCAGCAAACGGTTCTGGTGAAACAAGTCGGGCCTGACGATCGCGTTGGCGACTCCGGTTTCATCTTCCAGGCTTAAAAATACGAATCCTTTGGCGGTGCCCGGACGCTGGCGAGTGATGACGCAGCCTCCGATGCGGAGGCGCTTGCCCGTGGGCAGATCGCGCAATTCGCTGGCGCGGCGAATGCCCATGGCATTCAGCCATGCGCGCTTGTAGGCCATGGGATGCGGGCCAACGGTAAGTCCGGTGCCGTGGAAGTCAGCGACCAGACGCTCTTCGTGATTCATGGGGGTGAGCGGAGAGCGCTCGTCGGGCTCAGGTTGGCTTTCGAGCAATGGTCCAGAGGGGCGGACGGCGCGTTCTACTTGCCAGAGCGCGTCGCGGCGATGAAGAGCGAGTTTCAAGTTTCGAGTTTCGGGTTTCGAGTTGTGAGGTTGCGAGTGAGCTGTGTCAAGTAGAGATTCCTCCGCCCCTCGCGTTCGCTCGGAGGTCGGAATGACAAAGGTTTTACTGGCCCCTGATCCCTGACCACTGGCCACTGAGTTGAGCGCGCCGATTTCCGCCAGCGTAGTGAGTTCGTCTTTGCGCAGTTCAGGCACGCGCCGGGTCAGGTCGTGAATGGAAGTGAAGCGCGCAAGCATCCGTTCGCGAAGCAAGGATCGTGCAGCTTCTTCACGCAGACCGCGAACGTAACGCAGGCCCATGCGGAGGGCGGGTGATGCGAGTGACGAGTACTGAGTATCAGGTACCGAGTTACGAGATTCCTCCGCCCCTCGCGTTCGCTCGGGGGTCGGAATGACAAAGACTACTTCTTGCTGCTGTGGGTTTTGAATGACATGGGGCTGGCCGGCCACTGACCACTGGCCACTAGCCATAGGTGAATGGTCCCTAGCCCCTGATCCCTGGCCCCTCACTGCTTGCAACGTGCAATTCCATTCCGATTTCGTCACATCGATCGGCAGCAATTTAAGGCCGTGGCGCTGGGCATCTTTCACGATCGTTGCCGGAGAATAAAATCCCATCGGCTGATTGTTCAGCAGCGCGGCCGTGAACGCCGCGAGGTAATGGCATTTGAGATAGGCGCTGGCGTATGCGATCAGCGCGAAGCTGGCGGCGTGGGACTCGGGGAATCCGTAGAGTGCGAACGATGTGATCGAGAGAATGATTTCTTCTTGAGCCTTCGGAGAGATTCCGTTCGCGGTCATGCCGGCACGAAGTTTGGCTTCGATCTCGCGCATGCGCGCTTGTGAGCGCTTGAATCCCATGGCGCGGCGCAGATCTTCGGCTTCACCTCCGGTAAAGTTCGCCGCGACCATGGCGATGCGCAGTAATTGTTCCTGAAAAAGCGGGACGCCGAGCGTGCGTTGCAGGATGGGTTCAAGCGAGGGGTGTGCATACGTGACATCCTCTTTTCCCTGGCGACGCTGCAAAAACGGATTCACCATTTGACCAACGATCGGCCCGGGACGGATGATCGCGACCTGAACGACAACATCGTAGAAGCGCACAGGGCGAAGACGCGGCAGGCACGACATTTGCGCACGGCTTTCCACCTGAAACATTCCCACCGTGTCGGCTTGCTGCAGCGTGGAATAGACCTGCTTGTCGTCTTGGGGAAGATGCGCGAGGTCGACTTCTTCGCGATAGTGATCGCGAATCAGTTCGATGGAATCCTTGAGCACGGCCATCATGCCGAGGCCGAGCAGGTCGACTTTGACGATGCCCATATCGGCGCAATCCTCTTTGTCCCACTGCACGACGACACGGCCGGGCATGGACGCCGGTTCGAGCGGCACGACGGAATCGAGTTGTCCCTGGCAGATCACCATGCCGCCGGAGTGTTGGCCGAGATGGCGTGGCATGTCCTGCACCGCGAGGCAGAGTTCGTAATATTTGCGCAGGCGGGGGTGGGAGAGATCGAGTCCGGCATCGCGGAAGCGGCGATCGAGCGCGTCATTCTCGTCACGAAATTCCCAGGTGGCGACCGCGGTGGAAATCTTTTGCAGCGTATCTGCGTCGAATCCGAGCGCCTTGCCCATTTCACGCGCAGCCATGCGATTGCGATATGTGATGACGTTGGCGGTCATGGCAGCGCCGCGCTCGCCATATCGCTTGTAGACGTACTGAATCACTTTTTCGCGTTCGTCGCCGCTGGGGAGATCGAGATCGATGTCAGGCCACTCGCCGCGCTCTTCGGAAAGAAACCGCTCGAAAAGAAGTTCCATGCCGACCGCGTCGACCGCAGTAATGCCGAGCGAATAGCAGACTGCGCTGTTGGCGGCCGATCCGCGCCCCTGGACAAGAATATTCTGCTCGCGGCAGTAGCGGACCAGGTCCCAGACAATGAGGAAGTATCCGGCGAGTTTGAGTTTTTCAATGAGTGCCAGTTCTTTTTCGATCTGGCGGCGGGTTTTCGCCTGCATTTCAGGAGCAGCGCGGCCGTAGCGATTGCGAAAGCCTGCCCATGCGCGATCGCGCAAAAACGAATTCATAGTTTCGCCTTCGGGCACGGGATAGCGCGGAAATTCGTAGCCGAGATCATTCAACGTGAATTCGAGGCGGTTGGAAAGTTCGACGGTGTTATGGATCGCCTCGGGCAAGTCGGCGAAGAGTTGCTGCATCTCTCGCGGAGATTTCAGGTGACGCTCAGAGTTGCGGGCGAGCAGGCGTCCAGCAGTCGACAACGTGTGGTGATGGCGGATCGCGGTGAAAGCATCGCAGAGTTCGCGAGCTTTGGGGATAGCGTAATTCACACCATTGGTCGCGAGTAGAGGAAGCTTGAACGAATGGGCGAGGTCGATGGCTACGCGGTTGCGGGATTCTTCTTCGCGATGGAAATGGCGTTGCAGTTCGACATAGACATTCCTGGGCCCGAAGATGCCGATGAGTTGATCGATCTGGCGTTGAGCTTCATCAATGCCGCCTTGTTGCAGAGCATAGGCCAGCGGTCCCTCGTCGCCGCCAGTGAGGCAGATGAGTCCTTCGGCGTGTTCTTGCAGTTCTTGCGCGGTGACGGCGCCTTCGCCTTTCTTGGCGCGCAGCTTCATCTTCGTGATCAGGCGGCAGAGATTCTGATATCCGGTGCGGGAAACGACAAGGAGGGGAAGGCGGAATTCACCACGGAGGTACCCTTCGACTCCGCTCAGGGCAGGCTCCGACACGGAGGAAAGCGATTGTTGAGTTGTAATTGCTGATTTTTGATTGATCTTCTCTGCGCCTCTGTGCCTCCGTGGTGAAAATGGGCTTGCAGAAACTTCTGCCCCAATGTGCGCCTTGATCTTGGCTTTATCTGCCGCCAGATGAAATCGCGGAGAGCCGTAGACGCCGTCGGTGTCGAGCAGCGCCATGGCGGGCATATTGAAATGCTGGCACACGCCGACCAGTTCCTCGGGCAGGGAAGCGCCTTCGAGGAAACTGAATGCAGAACGGGAGTGAAGCTCGATGTACATTGAGTCATTGATTCATTTAGTCATTGGGGCTGTGGTTCAATCGCTCAATGACTAAATGATTAAATGACTAAATTCCTTCAGTCATATGTTCCTTCCACAAACCACGATCCGCCGAGCAGATCGTGCACCAGGCGGTAAAACGAAATAGTTTCTCCATTGCGGATTGCCAAATCCCATTCGTCGCGCGACCATGCATCACGCTCCCACCAATCACCGGAAAAGCGCCAGGGTCCGGCCTTCCACAGCACCTCTCCCTGCACTTCTTTTTTCTTCGGACAAATCAGCCGCAGCGGTTGTCCGTTTTCGAGAGTGACATTGGCGTGCAGCGGTGGACGGAACCGGCGCAGAGCGGTAATCGCAACTTGCGCATCTGCCGCGTCGGGAGTGCTTTTCTGTGGAGTTCTGCGCGCGACTTCGGCCACAAAACGGCGCATGCGAAATCCTTCGGGATGATGCGTGTCGAGCAACTCCAACGCTCCAACTTTGTGCTCGCCAACAATGCCTGCAATGCGGGCCAGCGTGAGTTCCAGTTTTTCCGGTTCAGGGGCAGGAGGCAGGAACAGGCCTCCTTGTGCCGAGCGCGGACGCGCCGGTTCGGCGGCGAGATGGATCTTAATAATTGGCGCTCCCGGAGGATGCGCATTCAAATCGAGCTGCAACAATTTCAGAAACACTTTGGCATCGAGCATAGGAAGAGGAAGCGAAAGGTTGCGCACAAATTTGGTATGCCGGCTGGAAATAATTTGCGATGCAGTTTGCGTGGCCACCGATCCATCGTTCTCGCTGGGGATGCCCAGATTCTCATCGTCATCAACGCCAGTGAGATTCGACAGTTCGAGCGAGAGACGAAGCTCCTGTGTGGCCAAAGCGCGTGAACCAAGACGAGCGCAGAGTTGCTCGAGCAGCCGGTTCAACAGGAAAGCCAAAGGTTCGAGCAGGACGATGGGATGCTCAAGTTCCACCGCTTCTTCGAACGCCATCGGCGCTTCGACCGGCACCAGTGTGCGCGAGGCAGTTCCACGCGCCAGTTGCTGGAGATGAATGCCTTGCTGTCCGAGGCGTTCACTGAGTGCAACTTGGGGCAGAGCCGCCAGCGCTCGCAGGTTGCGGATACCCCAGCGTTCGAGAGTCTCGATCAGACCGTCGGCATCTTTTTTCTCATCCGCGTCGAGTTGATCGGCGAATAAAACTTGCGGCGGCAGCGGCCCCAATTGTTCGGCCTCTTTCCCTGGGGGAATCACGATCATTCCAGAAAATCCGCGGGCAGCCAGCAGGGCAGCATCGGGATTTGAGGCGATGGCAACATTTGCTTTGAGTCCGAGCATGGATGCGCGATCGAAAATGGAGCGGGCAATTTTTGGCAAAGGTCCCAGCAGAGATTCCATGCCGGCAAGGTCGAGCACAACCGTGTCGCTAGCCGAAGCTTCCACGCAGGGCGAAAAAGATTGCGCGCAGTCGAGCAGCGCGGCGTGCGCCGAAGATTCCTGCAGCGGCGAGCGCGAACGCAGAGCAAGTTCCGTGCAGAGTTCGGCTTGGGCTTTACTCATGCCGGGTGCGATGCCGAGTTCGCCCGCGTGTTCATTGATCGCGATAATTGTTTCGAGCGGAGGTTTGCCCTCCAGAATTGCGACCGAACACGAGTTGAGATCCGGTTCGACACGCAAGGCGGCCGCCACGGCAAAATTCGGAACGTAGATGCAGGCAAACGGCATAAAAAACATTGAGTCATTTAGACATTGAAACATTGAGCCATTGGGTACTGATTCATCCGGCCCATGCAGCTTGAGTTTCAAACATCACGGAATGCGCCGGTTTACGATCCAGGCGTGAGCGGATTACTTCCGCATTAATCTCAATCCCGGTGAGCAGGTGCGCGTGAGGGGGCGACAAAAATTCAGATGACCTATCCCCGGCCACGCTGATTTTCTTACGGCCCTCCGGGGCTTCTTCATCTCTGACTTCTGACCCTCGGCTTGCGCCGTGGGCTGCATTGTTTCGCCGCTTCGCGGCTAGGTCATCGATGGGCACTCTCTTATCTTTTGCTGAAGCGAACTGCAGCAGCAGGGACGAGCAGCTTCCGGCGATGGGCTGCTGCTCGATCGCCAGCAGAATCGTCGGCTTCTGTTCCACGGCGCGGCGGAAGCGGAACCAGGTCGTCAACGGAATGCGGCGTGCGGCTTGCGGCGGCACATCGCCGAGGTCAAGGACGATCAGGCCGAAGCCTCCGCTTTCGAGCAGCAGGTCCGTGGCGCGCAAGACTTGCTCAAGCCGGTGCTCGGATGGCCGTGATCCCTTCCCGTCAAAATTAAATGCAGTTTGCTTGAAATTCCCCACTTCTCGCGCAGAAGGCGCGCGAGAAATGGGGCACCCATCCTGGCCGGCACGGAATTTGGGTTCGGACTCCTCGCCGCAGCGCACCCAGAGCAGGCGGTCCAAGTCGATGCCCGCGGCCGCAACCGATTGCGGATCAAGCGCGTCGCTGGCATCGATAAGGGCACAGTATTCGCCCCGGCGAGTAGCCGAGGCCAGAGCCGCCAGCATCACGCTGGTGCGACCGGAAGAAGCCGGCCCATAGATTTCCGTCAGGCATCCGCGCGGCAAACCGCCAGCCAAGGTATCGAGGGCGGGAATCCCACTAGTGACCATTTCAGGTGCAGGACGAATCTCAAGTCGCGACGCCGGGGTTAGAGAAATTGTTGATGGTTGATTTTTGATTGTTGATTGAACAAATTGGGCGAGGTCAGATTCCGTGCGGGCAGGCTTTTTGGCGCCGGAAACAGGACAAACCTGCTCTGGACGAGCCTGTTCTGGACAAACCTGTTCTGGACAAATCTGGGCCTCTGCTTCGTCATCAAAAAGAAAAGGGCGGCCCAGGGCCGCCGAAGTGGGAACCACCACGGAAGACATACAATCCTCTCATTTCAGGGAACGCCGCAGCCTGGTTGTTGCAAGGTAGGGCTGCGGAGGCGGGGAGCTTTAGTTTCGCTTTTTATTCGCCTATAGAGAATTGTGCTCGCTGGGGACGCCGTTGTCAAGAGGGTCTGAAAACAGCTTATTCGCCCGGTATTCCGCGTAAACCTGTTACGGAGCTGACACGGATACGAAAGAAAAGAGGAGTGATTTCCTCGTCCCGCATTCGAATCCGGCGCTGCGCCAATGCGTTCAGCCACCAATGATGATGTTTCTGAAACAGATCGCGGGCACGATTGCGCTCGTCCGTGAACTGAGGTTCGGGTAGCTCCTGGTAATCTCCGTCGGCGATCACACTGACCCAATCCGACTGGTTCGTGACCTCATCCACTTGCACGCATACTTTCGGATTTGCCCGCATCCATTCAATCTTCTTTCCCAAGGTGGCAAAAACGTAAATGTAGTCTGCTTCATAGGCAATGCCGACCGGGATTACATAAGGCTGATCATTCAGAGAGCAGCCAAGTCTCGCAATCGAAGAGCGCGACAGAATCTCGCGGCACTCCGTCTCATTCAGTTCATTAATTTGCATGCCTTTCGCCCTTACTCAACATCTTAACCTTGCAGGCGGCTGCGCGCGAACGGGCGAAGGCGGTACTAAGATCGGGATCTCGCAATAGGCGGGTGGGAGCTAGCAAACAGAAGGCGAGCCCTCCCGTTGCAGTTCGGGAAAGCCCGCCTCTTACCAGTTAAGTTCAGAACGGCCGATCAGTGCTGGGTCGACGAGGTGATCGAAATGTCGTTGGCCATCAGGAAGACGCCGGACGAATTCTCCGCATCATGCATGGATCCCTTTTCTGCTCCCGTCTCGCCGGCTGCGTATTTGCTGGCTGGCTGAATCGTCCCCGTAATGGTCACCACGTCGCCTTTGTGGAATTTCATTGCCTTGATGTTGGCATTGTCTTCCGGCTTGGTGATGAGCATGCGATGGTGGCTATCGGAGCCCACCCAGAAGTTTCCCGACTTGTTCGTGTCCTGCACCATAACATTTTTAAGAGTGACTGTTTTTCCCACCCAGTCTCCACTGTTCTTGTCGTTGTAAATCACTCCTGGATCAACCAGTACCTGATTTTGACTGTTATCCGCGGAATTCGAACTTTGGTCAGACGCTGGCATATTCTGAGCCATTAGAGTTGCGGGCAGCAGACATGCCACAATCGCCGCCAAAAGCAAGAATGATCTCTGGATTCGCATAATTTCTCCCTCCTATACACATATAAGATGTGCAGCGTGGAAGGCTGGTTGGCGAAGATCCGGTGCGGCTGAAGCGGCGCTGGTACAGGGAAATCCGCATTTGCTTTTTAATGGATACTGCGAACTCGCTCACCTTGCCGTTCTCCATCCGTCTAAGCGCAACAGCACCGTGACCCAGGTTGTTCAAATAGGTCTGCTCAATCGCGATTTCCAATTCAGGTTCTAAAAGTCAGCTGCCCGGTCCCAGCTCCCGAAGATCGGCAGCGAGAAGGAGATTTCTATGCTCAAAAGTCGTTTGCTTGTTCTGTTGACGGGTGTTTTGTTGGCCACTGGCGTAGCTCAGGCACAAACCGCCACGGGTGAAACCGTGATGCTCAACTTGCCTCGGGCCAGCCAGCACGCCCTCGTTTCGCAGCGCATCGGTATTACCGATATCACAATTAACTATCACCGGCCGCTCGCCAATGGACGCCAGATCTGGGGAAAAGTTGTACCTTATGGGCAAGTCTGGCGCGCCGGCGCAAATGAAAACACGACCATCACCTTTACGGATCCGGTGACGATCGAGGGCCAGGCGCTCGACAAAGGAACTTACGGCCTGCATATGATCCCTGGTGAGAACCAGTGGACCGTGATCTTCTCGAAGACCGCAACCGCATGGGGAAGCTTCACCTACAACCAGGAAGAAGACGCGCTTCGCGTGACGGTAAAGCCGCAGGCTACCGATCCGTATAACGCGCTCGCCTATGACTTCGATGACGTGAAGCCCGATTCCGCCGTGGTGACCATGCGCTGGGACAAAGTTGCGGTGCCCTTCAAGGTCCAGGTGAATGTGAATGAAATCGTCACCGCCAGCGTTCGTACGCAGATTCGCGGGCTCAATCGGTATTACTGGGAAGGTTGGGACGACGCGGCCGGCTATTTCCTGGCAAACAAGATTGATCTCGACGAGGCGTTGAAGGACGAAGATCAATCGATCCAGGCCGAAGAGCGCTACGACAACCTGCTGAACAAGTCGAAGATCCTGGAGGCCATGGGACGGACACAGGATGCGGAGATGTTCCGCACCAAGGCGCTCGACAAGGCCAGCGCCGTGCAACTCTATTTCTACGCGCGGCAGTTGCAGGCGGAGAAGAAACAGGACCAGGCTCTGGTCGTCTTCCGCGCCAATGCCAAGAAGTTTCCTGACACCTGGACCTCGCACATGGGGATGGCCCGCGTCTACAGCGCACAGGGAGATTTCGACAACGCCGTGAAAGAAGTGAAGCTGTCGCTGGCCACCGCGCCGGACTCGAATAAATCGAATCTGGAAAATTACGTGAAGCGGCTGCAGAACAAAGAGGACATCAACCGGTAGCGGCTTCAGGGGCTAAAGCCCTTTATCTTCGCCAGCACTTGACGCGGCGCTAAAGCGCCGCTCTTCCACGGTGCTGTCGAGGTCTAAGAAAGTGCTGTCGAGGTCTGAAGTAAAGGGCCAGCATTCAAGCTGGCCCTTTTCGTTTGGAGCTACCACACTCGGCAGGCGTTCTCACGCACCATTTTCTGTCCGGCCTTGCAGCCGAATGCCTGCTCGAATTCCGGCATGTTCGACATCACGTTGTCGATACGGAATTTCGGCAGGGAATGTGGATCGGTAGTGACCACCAGCTTCGCGATCTGCGGACGCACATTGGCGCACCAAGAATAGGCGTTCGCCAGGAAGAAACGCTGCCGGTAGGTCCAGCCGTCGTCGCCTTTGTCGTCGAGCGACTTACCTTGCTGCTTTAAGTCGGCTTCCAGCGCCGCGAGCGCAAGATGAATCCCGCCGTTATCCGCGGTATCTTCTCCCTGGGTGAGCAGGCCATTCTGCTTGACTCCGGCGCCGGCCTCGGGCACTTCCTGCGTATATTCGTCGGAGATGCACTTGCCGCGTTCGTCATAATTTTTGGCATCTTCGGCCGTCCACCAGTCCCGCAAATTGCCTTTCGCATCGAACTTGCGCCCTTCATCGTCGAAGCCGTGAATGATTTCATGGCCGATGACCATGCCAATCGCCCCGAAGTTCACCGCATCGTCTTTTGTGGGATCGAAGAATGGTGGCTGAAGGATCCCGGCAGGAAAGTTGATGGTGTTGAGCTGCGGATCGTAATAGGCGTTGATGGTTGGCGGAGTCATCGTCCATTCTGCGCGGTCGACCGGCTGGCCAATCTTCGCCACCAGGCGCTCGAACTCGAACGACGATGCCTGACCCACATTGCCCAGGAAACTGTCGCGCACAATTTTTACGCTGGAATAGTCGCGCCAGTGTGAAGGATATCCGATTTTGTCTTCGATGCCTTTCAGCTTGACGAGGGCTTGTTCCTTGGTGGCTTGCGACATCCAACTCAGGCTTTGAATATCCGAATGAAGCGCGGTTTCGATGGCATGAACCATCTGCAGCGTGCGCGCTTTACTTTCGGGCGGGAAGGCGCGATCAACGTAGGCTTGGCCCAGAGCTTCGCCCAGATCACGGTCAGCGTTACGCACGCAGCGCCGCCAGCGGGGCTGGTTCTTTTCCTGACCGGCGAGCGTGTGATTGAAGAAATCAAAATTCTCATCCACGAATGCCTTGCTCAGATATGGGGCGGAGCGGTGAATCGCCCACCAGCGCAGGTATGCCTGCCAATGCTCGAGTGGATGGTCGGCAATCAACTTCGATTCAGCCCGAAAGAAATCCGGCGAGGTGACGATGTAGTGATCGCTGGCCGGAGCCTTCACGGCTTTCAGATAGATGTCCCAATCGATCGATGGGGTCAGTTCCCGCACCTGGGCGAGGCTCATCTTGTTGTTAATGTTCTTGGGATCACGGCGCTTCACGTTATCCATTTGAGCCTGCGCCATCGCGGTCTCGATGGCGACCACGGTAGCTGCATCGGAGGCCGCCTGGGTTTCTGGCTCTCCCGACAGAACGAGCATCTTCTGGATGTGTGCGCGATATTTGGCGAGAAGTTCCTTTGCCTTGTCGTCGGTTCCCAAATAGTAGTCGCGATTCGGCAAGCCTAATCCGCCCTGATCGACCTGAGCTACGACCATTGCAGCATTGTCGTAATCCTGCGCACCGGTGAAGCCGAAGAGAGGCGAATTGCTCTGATTATCTCCGGACTGCCATGCGCCGGGAAAAAGGTGGTGCAAGCGCGCTACCTCAGCCGTGAGATCTTTCTTCGATTTGAGCGCGGCAATGCGCGCGAGCTCAGGCTGAAGCGGTTTCATGCCGGCGGCTTCAATGCCGCTTTCATCCATGCATGCGGCCCAGTAGTCGCCAATCTTCTGCTGGACGGCAGTACGGTTTGCATCGGGCTTACTGGCTGCTTCCATGGTGTCGCGCAGCACGCCTTCATTCCAAAGTTGGAGACCGCTGCCGGTTGTCCAAAATACCTGGTCGGCGGGAATCGGATTCGCAGTCATCCATTTGCTACAGGAGTATTTGTAAAAGTCATCACAGGGATCGAGCGACTTGTCGGCAAGGTCCGGATCGAAGTGCTCGAGTTTCGGACTCTTGGTTTCATCGGAGGCTGCGACGGCAAGCGTAGCGGGATGCGCACTTTGGGCGGGGATGCTTTGGGAAAATGCTACCGAAACGGCAAAGGCGAAGACTACGGCAGCAGGGAATCGGGAAATGGGCATAGATCCTCTATTCAGAGAAAGTGAAAAACTGGGCCAATTTTAATTACGCATATCGAAGCGCGTGAGTTCCAGCAAACAGGCGGCTGGGCACACTTCAGCCAATTGGTCACGATACTACAGACGGATGGCGCGGTGCGTGGTTAGCATTGGACAGGGTATTCACCACGGACGACTCTACGTATAAGAGCGGCATTTGAGGCTACCTCGATGACCTCGCGTGCTTTGGTGGTTTCCCTTTGCTCATCCAGTGTTATGCAGTCCAGCGGCAATGCCGTTGATGGTCGCTCCCAGCGGAAATTCCAGATCGGAGCTTTGCCGTCCTTGTTGCTTGCGCCGCAGCAATTCGACCTGGATCAGGCTCATGGGATCGACATAAGGATTGCGCAGCCGAATCGAGCGGGCCAGCACGCGGTTTCGCGCCAGCAACTCGCGCTGACCGCTGATCTTCAGGATCATCTGCCGCGTTCTGAGGAATTCCTCCTCCAGCATGCTAAAGACACGCTTCCTGAGCTGCGCGTTCTTCACCAGCCCCGAGTATTCGCGGGCGATGCCCAGGTCCGCTTTCGCCATCCCCAGTTCAACGTTGCGCAGCAGATCACCAAACATGGGAAACCCGCGAGCAATCTGACGCAAGATCTGCTCATGCCCTGCGCTCTTCGCAGCAAACCGCTCCAGCGCGTAACCGATGCCAAACCAGGCAGGAACCGCGTGCCGGCTCTGCATCCATCCAAAAACCCACGGAATCGCGCGCAGATCTTCCAGACGTCGTCCCTTGCTGCGCCGCGCCGGACGCGAACCGATACGGGCGGTATCGAGTTCATTGACCGGTGTTGCCTGCTCAAAGTACTCGAGGACATCCGGATTCTCGGCGATATCGCGCCGGTAAGCCCGATAGGCCTCTTCCGACATTTCCTCAATCGCTTCTTCCCATTCAATGGCCGGCCCAGACGGGCTGTCAGCAGAGCGGGTATAGGCTTCGAGACTCGCAGCAATCATCAGTTCAAGATTCCACTCCGCCAGCACCGGATCGGCATACTTCCAATTCAGCACTTCGCCTTGTTCGGTGACTCGAATCTGTCCTGAAAAACATCCGGGCGGCTGCGCCAGAATAGCGGAATGAGTCGGTCCGCCGCCTCTGCCCACCGTGCCGCCGCGACCGTGAAACAGACGAAGCTTAATGTCGAAATCCTGCGCTGCGCGATGCAATTCGCGGTGCGCTTTATAGAGTTCCCAGGTGCTGGTGAGCATGCCTCCGTCCTTGTTCGAATCGGAGTACCCAAGCATCACCTCCTGCCATCGTCCCCAGGAATCCACGAGAGGCTGGTACTCCGCATCGCTCCATAAGCGTCGCATTACTCCTGCGGACGCGCGTAAAGATTCGATCGATTCAAACAAGGGCACCGGCATGAGCCCGGGATCTTTTGGCGATCCGCTAAGTGTGACGCCGGCTTTTCTCGCAAGACGAACAACCGCGAGCACATCCGTCTCCGACTCCGCACCGCTGATGACGTACCGCTGAATGGACTGTGCCGGATACGTTTTTTTCAGTTCGGCGATCGCGCGAAATGTATCCAGCACTTCGCGACTCCGTTCTGATTCCGCTTCACCGTTAAGCGCAGGCCCTAGTTCCTTAAACACCACGGCATGTTCACGAGCATGCTGCCGGATGTCGAGAACATACAGATGAAATCCGAACTTACGTACGTTGCGGAGCAGCGAGCCCATATAGGTTTGCGCCAACTGCTCCCCCTGGTGCGATTGCAGGCTGTGCTGCACCAGCACTAAGTCCTGCTCGAACTCCGCAGCGTCGCGATAAGCGCCCGGCGCGTTCCGGGCATTCCGGCTTTGTTGAAGCCGGTGGAACATGTAGGAAAGAAAACGGCGATAGCTCTCCGCCTGATTATGTGCTCCCCACGCCATGTGAACGCCGGGGATGGAACGTTCATAGTGATCGAGGCGAGCCAGCAATTCTTCCGAGACCTCAGTCTGGCGCCGTGACGAACTCAGGCGATCGCTGAGCGATTCCACATCGTCGAGATATTCGCGCAGGATGAGCGCCCTCGCCATTTCCAGGGCGTTGCGGGTGCAATCAGGCTTAACCAGCGGATTGCCGTCGCGATCGCCTCCAATCCAACTGCCGAAATGAATGACGTTCGGAACCGATTCCTCATCCAGTTCCAAGCCATACACATCGTGAAAAGACTCGACGATCTCGTCGTAGATTTTCGGCAGCGTGTCGAACAGGGAGAGGCGGAAGTAGCGCAGGCCCATGCGAATTTCGTCGTCGACTGTGGGCTTGGCCAAGCGGACTTCGTCCGTCTGCCACAGCGATGTGACCTCGGCGCGAATCTGTTCCTCGCAGTCTTCGGCTTCTTGTTCGGTAAGAGGCAGACGGTCCAGGTGTTCCAATTGCTGCGCGATGCGGCGTCGCTTGAGCAGTACGGTTTGCCGGGCGACCTCGGTAGGATGCGCCGTGAAAACCGGCATGATCCGGATTTCACTCAGCGCAGCCAGCGCCTGTTTTCCGGAAAGTCCGGATTGCTTTATGCGGAGAAGCGTGCCGCGGAACGATCCGGGAAGTGGCGCGTGATTGCGATCCAGCTTGCCGGCACGGCGCCGCCGCTTGCGATGATTCGTCTCCGCGAGATTGGTCAGCTCGAAATAGGTTGCAAAAGCTTTTGTGACCTGATGCGCGCGCGTCAGATCCATCTTCGAAACAATCTCCTGTGCCTGGCGTAATAACTCGGAAGACGAAGCCTGGTCGGAATTCTTGCGAACACCCTCGCGATGCGCGATCATCAGGCGCCGCAATTCTTCCACAGACTCGAATAATTCCTGTCCGCCCTGTTCCGCCAGAACCTGCCCCAGAATCGCTCCGAGGGAGCGGACGTCGCGCCGCAAGGGATTATTTTTCGCCGCTTCGTCAGAGTTGGCCGTCAACTCGGCGAGGCGCGCCCGCTGGTCGTCCACCTTCCACAGTAGTTTGGATTTCTTCGCCATCGCCGGAGGATGCTCACCAGAATAAATGACGGGACGCCCGTTCGGCGAAAAGTGAGAATTTTAGCTGGATCAGGTTCGCTTACTTAGGGGTTTCGAAGCGGTAACCAATGCCGCGCAGAGTCTTTAAGTATTGCGGTTGGCGGGGATCGCGCTCAATTTTCTCTCGAAGGCGCCGGATGTAGACATCAATTGAACGCGGCGTAACAAACGGTGTTTCCTTCCATACCGCATCCAGCAGTTGATCTCGCGTGAGCACGCGGCCACGATGAGAGGCCAGATATTCCAGCAGCCGGAATTCTCGTACGGTCGTTAGGACGTTGCGGCCCCCAATTTGCACCGTCATCGAGGAAGCATCAATCTCCAGTTCGCCGAGCCGGAGAACCTCCGATCCAGGCGCAGTGTGTCCTATGCCGCGAAGAACGGTGCGGATCCGCGCGATGAGTTCGCGCGGGCTGAAGGGCTTGGTGATGTAATCGTCGCCGCCCAGTTCCAGCCCTTTTATCCGGTCGGCTTCGGAAGTTTTCGCTGTGAGAAAGATGATGGGAGTTGCGGAGAGGGCGGGAGTCTGCCGGATATGCCGGCAAAGTTCAAAGCCGTCCGTACCCGGCAACATCACGTCGAGCAGGAATAGCGCCGGCAGTCCCCGCATGGCCTCGCTGAGAACCGATGCGCCACTGACGAAGCTTTGCACCTCGAAGCCGGCCGCCTGCAGATTATGGGCGATCAGGCGGGCGATATCTTCTTCATCTTCAACCACAAAGATGACGGGGCGGA
This sequence comes from Terriglobia bacterium, assembly GCA_963711365.1. Lineage (GTDB taxonomy): Bacteria > Acidobacteriota > Terriglobia > Terriglobales > Acidobacteriaceae > Sulfotelmatobacter. The sequence goes on from CAVQDY010000010.1 coordinate 43,375, forward strand.
ATGGCGCCGCCGTGCTGGGGTTAAAGCTCCGCTCAGAAGGTTCGGCCGGAAAATGCATTGGTATCAGGGTGCTGCTCGGTGACACAGTCCGAATCGAATGTTTCGATACTCACAAACTGTATGGGGAGAATGTTGCGCGGATGTTGCTCGTTGGTTAATGAATGATGAATTTGTAAAGGGAGTGTTACGGCCGTGCTAGTTCGCCGCTTTTTTCTTGGGCACATGCCGCAGGCTGCGGCCTTCGATCAGGCTGTAAAGGTCTTCCGCAAGATTTGTGCTGTGGTCGCCGGCGCGTTCTAAGGCCTGCGCCATCAGCAGAATCTCAAACCCGGACGTATCGCCTTGGGCCACGGTCTCGGCCAGGTGTTTCTGAAACAAGGCGTGACAAACACGGTCGATCTCTTTGTCCATTTGCAGAACTTTGCGTGCGCACTCGAGGTTAAGATTCGAGAAGCCGGTGTGAATCAGGTCCAGCATCTCGCGCAACACAGAAGACATTTCGACTAACTGGCGCACGTCGGAGGCCGGAATCTTGGTAGTTCGCGCCTGTACGCGCAAGGCAACGCTCATCACCAGATCGCCAATGCGCTCAAGATCGGTAGTAGATTTCAAACTCGAAAGCAGTTGGCGCGCCCGCGCCTCGTTCACTCGCGTGATGGCCGCAGGCAGGCGCTCGTCAATTTGCCGCTCGATGAGGTCCAGTTCTTTCTCGCAATCTTTGATTGCCAGAAAGGCCATGCGCGAGGAATGCATGAGAAGATCGCGAACGTTGAAGGCTGCGTCGCGCGCGATCAGGCAAGCTTTCAATGCCAGACGAGAAAGATCGTCGGGACCACCTGTCCCATGCTGGACCTTGCGGGCAGCCGCCTTTTCCGCCTGCGGACGAGCGCCTGGGGCCTCATTCTCGCCTCCATTCTTTCGGCTCTCTGGGGTCTTACGTGTCATCGAAATCGCAGAATCCTGCCAGGGGAACAATCCGAAAGTGTATTCTCGCAATATGACAGTAGCGTTACAAGTTCTGAAGATCTGCCGCGCCGTATGGTCGAGATGGGAACGTCATGAACCGAGGGAGTTTTCGTGAATCTTGCTGAATACCTGCGCCGGGAATTCTCCTATGACGCTTGGGCGAATCAAGAGGTACTGTCCGCCATCAACGCAGCAGGCGGGCAGGATACTCGCTCCTTAAACCTCTTGTCTCACATTCTTGCCGCGGAGCGGGTGTGGCTGGAACGGCTTAAGCAACAGCCTCAGAGCGTCCCGGTGTGGCCGACCTTTGACCTGAATCGTTGCCGGCAAGAGGCGGACGATCTCAGCAAACTTTGGCACGACCATCTCGACCTTGTCACCGCGGGAGATGTTTCGCTGTCGATTACCTACAAAAACAGCAAGGGCGAAGAGTGGACCAGCACGATCATCGACGTTCTGACTCACGTCATCCTGCACTCGGCATATCACCGCGGCCAGATTGCGAGCCATATGCGCGAAGCTGGACAAACGCCCGCTTATACCGATTACATTCACGGGATGCGGCAAGGATTCGTTGAAAAGCCTGAGATCTTCCGGTAAGCCCGCCGATTTGGATCTCCCCTTGGCCGCTGCCTGCCCGAAGACGTAATATCTCTCCGATGAAACAGAAGATTGTGTATTGCCTGCCGGTCCTGCTGGCGGTCTTCCTGCTGCTGGGGGCTGATCAACCGAAAATCCGTCCCATGCCCGTAGCCGTTACCAGCAATTCTGTAGCCTCACTCAAAGGCGGGATTGAGGTTTATTCAATCATGGGGATTGGCACCAAAAGAACGTGGGACGACGTCTCCAGCCAAATGTGGATGCTTTCCTTGAAGTCGGGAAAGTGGTCGGAAGCGCGGCCGGTACCCGGAGTTGCGGGGCGCCTGGGATCCGCCGCCATCAGTGCGAAAGGGCAAGTGTTCGTCTTCGGCGGATACACCATCGATGGCCAGGGAAACGAGTACACCGTCGGTGACGCGAACTCTTACTTGCCGCAAGATCATCGCTGGTATCGTGCCGCAGATTTGCCTGTGCCCGTGGACAACGCCGTGATCGGCGTGACCCACGACCGGTTTATCTATATGATCGGCGGCCGCTCGAAAGACGGTCCAGTAAATAACGTTCAGGTGTACGACGTGGAGAAAAATACCTGGGCGCAGGCGACGCCGTTTCCGGGAATACCGGTATTCGGCCACGCTGGTGGAATCTCAGAAGAGACGATCGTCTATGTGGATGGCGCCAAGAAGGATCCTTCCGGACACTATGTCTCGTCCGACGAATGCTGGATGGGCAAGATCGATCATAAAGATCCCATGAAGATCGAATGGAGCAAACTTCCCGCCCATCCCGGGCCAGGACGCTTCGGCATCGTCGGTGGCGGGGAACAGCACCGCGTTCTTTTCTCCGGAGGAACCCTGACTCCACACAACTATAAGGGACTCGGCGATGACGGAAAGCCGGCCGAACTCTCGCCGGTCACCTTCGCGTTTGACCTGCACGGAACTCATTGGGAAACGATTACGGGAGATACTGATGACGTGCGCGCCGATGAGCGGGGAATCGTCTCCACTCCTCTCGGTCCCTTGATTCTCGGCGGGACCCTGAAGAACTCTGCGGTGTCCGCGAGGGTTTTGGTCCTTCCAAAGAAATAGCTCTACTTCAAATGCTCATGGAGGGGCCTGCTCGTGCGCGTGTATTTCTTAGCTTCAACATGTTGCGTAATGAGAAAAGCGTTAGGACACGAAGGAAACACGAAGAAAGCGGGTTGGGCTCTCCTTTGTGAAACTTCGTGTCCTTTGTGGTTAATTTTTCGAACCGTGCTCCTCAGTGCCCTCTGTGGTGAAAGTTTGGTGTATTTCTCAGGGGCTTCTAATAAATCTTCCGTCCCGCCTCTCTATACCTTCGTTATCTTCCGCCTGAAAAGAACTCGGCCTATGATGATCTTGTTCTAGAGAACGAACATCGCTTTATACCTCCTGAGAGAGCGGCAGGTGGGCCTCCGACCATCGGCCGCTTTTCTATTTGAAGCGGGCACTCGATTGCGGTAATATCTGCGGAAGCTGTTCGTTTCCTGTGGGGACCAGGCAGTTTAAAAGATCCACGCTGAGGAACACTATGTTCATCCCGCGCTAATTCGCCTCCCTGACCCGTTTCGGGTTCCTTCAATCTTGAGATGTCATATTTGCGTCAGCTCCGCACCTGTGTGCGAGCGCTGATTGCGGAAAGCCAAAGGCTTTTATGGAAGCGGTAGCTGCAACCCTGGAGCCTCGACGCTCTCTTTGGTCGTCGTTGGTCGAGGCCGTTCGCGGATCGCACCAGGACTATACCGGCGGCAGCTTGAATCGAGCCATCTTGCTGCTGGCCGTGCCTATGGTCCTGGAGATGGTGTTGGAATCGCTATTTGCAGTAGTGGATGTGGCGTGGGTGGGCAGGCTCGGGGCCGATGCTGTGGCTACCGTCGGCCTCACGGAATCCATGCTCAGCCTGGTTTTTTCGGTTGGCATGGGCTTGAGCCTTTCCACCACCGCAATGGTGGCGCGCCGTATTGGTGAAAAAGACTCTGAAGGAGCGGCCGTCGCGGGCGTGCAGGCAATCTTCCTCGGCCTGATCGTTTCTCTGGCTATCGGGGTTCCTTGCTTCCTCTACGCTCCTGAATTGTTGCGGTTGATGGGAGCGTCGCCTGCGATCATTTCAACCGGCAGCGGCTACACACGCATCTGCCTCGGCGGAAGTTGTGCCGTGCTCCTGCTGTTCTTGAACAACGCTATCTTCCGCGGCGCAGGAGACGCAGCCATTGCCATGCGGCTGCTCTGGGTCTCGAACATCATCAATCTGATTCTGGATCCCTGCCTGATCTTCGGACTTGGTCCCTTCCCAAAATTGGGCGTGACCGGAGCGGCCCTGGCTACGTTCACCGGCCGCAGCATCGGCGTGCTTTACCAGTTTTACCGGCTGCTCAAGGGAACGGAGCGTATCCGAATTCTTTGGCGGCAACTGCGTGTGAACCTCGGCGTGCTCTGGCGCCTGGTTCGCGTCTCGTTGACGGGCATCCTGCAGTTTGCCATCGCTCATACCAGCTGGCTCGGATTGGTCCGCATCGTGAGCACCTTCGGCGCCGCTGCCGTGGCTGGATACACGATCGCCATTCGCATCGTCATCTTCGTCATCTTGCCATCGTGGGGCATGAGCAACGCCGCGGCTACGCTCGTAGGCCAGAATCTGGGGGCGGGCAAGCCCGATCGCGCCGAAAAAGCAGTTTGGCGAACCGGCCTCTACAACATGATTTTCCTCGGAGCCGTTGGCGTTTTCTTCGTCATCTTTGCCGAGCCAATCGTGGGTCTATTCATTCGCGATCCTGAGGTCGTGCGGCTCGGGGCAGCATGTCTGCGCATCGTCAGCTACGGCAATCTCGGCTATGCCTACTTCATGGTCATGATGCAGGCTTTTAATGGCGCAGGCGATACCATCACGCCCACGATCGTCAATTTCTTCGGATTTTGGCTCTTTGAAATTCCGCTGGCGTATATCCTGGCCAAGCCGTTCGGGATGAAATCGAACGGGGTCTACTTTTCCATCGCGATCGCAGAATCATCCATGGCTGCGGCAAGCGCGATCTTGTTCAAACGAGGAAAATGGAAGAAGCAAAAAATCTAATGCGGATGCCTAACAACCGCGACCGCTATCGCGCTCGCGCTTGGTCCGTGATCAGGGCATCGCTTTTTAGCGATGCCGTCGGACGTAACGTTTCGCGGCTTTAGCCGCGGTGATATTTATCTTGCTCGCGCCAGGACAAGCGTGACGTCGTCCGGTTGCTCTTTGTCGCCGATCCAGTCATCGACTGCCGAGGTAACCAGCTGGCTGATTTGTTCCAGCGGAAGATTACGGTTATCGCGAACCAGGTCGATCAGCCTCTGTTCGCCGAACTCACCAAACTCGTTTTCCGGTTCGGTCACGCCGTCGCTGTAGGCGACGAAGACCTCGCCTGGGTGCATTTCGACCGAGCCCTCTTCGTATGTCATTCCGTCAAACAGGCCAACCACCGTGCCGCCAGCCTCAAGTCTTCGCACCGCTCCGTCCGTTCCAATGAGGATCGGTGGCAGATGGCCTCCATTGCTATAGGTCAGCCGCCGGATGCGGCCGTCGTAGATCCCCAGAAATAATGTGGCGTACTTCTCGGCAGGAGTGCTTTCGTAGAGTTGATGGTTCAGCAGGCCCAGAAGCGCGCCGGGAGAAACCTCAATCCCCTCCGGCCAAGTCGCCATCACCCTACCCGAACCGGAGACCGCTCCCACGGCTAGCGGCTCCCGCATCTGAGGCAAGCTCTCTACGCTGTAGGCGCGCACCGCGGAGTGAATCGTCGCCATCAGCAATGCGGCGGAGATTCCTTTTCCGCTGATATCGCCCACGGCGAGAATCAGCTTGTGCGAACTCGCGGATAAAAAGTCGTAATAATCTCCGCTGACCGTGCGCGCGGGACGGCAGAATCCGTGCACTTCCAGCGATTCCAGCTCCGAGATCGAGCGCGGAAAAAGTTGATTCTGTACTTCCTGTGCAATGGCCAGTTCGTTCTCCAGCCGCTGCTTTTCTTTCTGCTCCAAAATCAATTTCTCGATGGAAGCAGTCATCGAATTGAACGAGTGCGCCAGATCCGCTAGCTGGTCGCTGGATTTCACCGGGATGCGATGGCTGAAGTCTCCGCGATCCACATGCCGCGTCGCGTCGTGAAGTTGTGCCACCGCCGCAGTTACGGTGCGCGTCATTCGCGTTCCGATAATCAGGGCGATCAGCTCGATGAGGGTAAAGAAAATCGCCACGCCGACCAGAATGTAGGCCACGCCAAGCACGAATTCTCCTAACGCGGCGAAGAGGTGGCTGTAGAGCACCGTCGGACGGGTCGTGACCCGCAGCATGGCACCAACCTGCTGCGGCTGACCGGTGCTCCAATTCACGACGGATAACGGCGCTCCGAACGTGATCTCGCGATCGTAGATGCCAGAAGATTCGGGCATCTTGCCCACGGTGAAGCTCTCATGCAGTTCGTCCTGATCGTGCGTCTCCTTCGTGCCTTGCGGACCCGTGCGTAATTACAATTCCGTTCTTTCGAGTTGTCGAAACCGCGGCTTCTTTGGAGCCGGCCGAGTTCGCTTTTTGCTGAGGCGCGTCGAAGACGAATGCCGATGTGTAGAGTGTGATTTCACCCAGATCAGCCGCTATCTTCCCGACAAGATCTTTGTCGAACGGTTCGCTTGTGACCACCGTCAAGTTGCTGTTTCCCACCTGCATCGCCTGCGCGACCCGCAGGTTCAACTGGTCGTGGTCGCGAACGATATCCTGAAACTTGCCCTTCACAAATCCCGGCAGCGTGAGCGAAGTGCCGTGGAAATCTTCGCAAAGCGGCAGCGGCTTCCCGCCATACCAGGCGCAAACCTGCCGCCGGTTCCATACCGCATTCCGCTTCCGCAGTCCCACCAGAGATTCGGACGTTGGCTTCTCGCCATGTTCCAGGTGCGCCGCAAGTTCATTGCTAATGGCGGAATTGACGGCTTCCAGGCTACGCAATTGCGCATGAATCTCAGACGTGACCACAAATACGGCAAACTGGCCTCCCAGGCCGTAGAGCGTAATCAGGCCCATGGCAATCAACAGCACCGCCGGAATCAGACCGATAAAGACGTAGGTGACAATCAGCCGGTTGCGCAGGCGCCACAGAATGCGGCGCTTGATCCAGCGAAAGGCAAGAATAAAGAACAGGACGCCGGCCAGAAATCCGAGAAAGGTAACCCATCCGCCCAGGTGCTCGCCCCATGAAGGTTTGAATAATCTCAGCAGATTTTCGAGCGCGTATAGACCCACCGCCAGAGCGGCCAAATAGCACGCCAAGCGGGACATGCGGCCTTCCGGCCATAATCCGGCCTGCATCAGTTTGCGCTTCAATTCTGAGTAAGACCATTCCATCGCTTTTACGGACGTGACGAGATTCCGAATTATACGGCTGCGTCAGGTAGTTCAGGGGCAAACCCAGGCTGTCCTCGCACTGCGGCGTTCCGGGAGTCAGATCTCTGGATAGAGATCGAAGAATGCTTCCAGGCTGGTGCGCAGTTGTTTCTCAATCTCTTCCTTGCTGCCTTCCAGCACGTGCATGGTGACGTGTGCCTCGCGGCCGTTCGTGAGCTTCACCGGAGCCTGACCAACTTCGGCCACCTCCTCTGAGGGCAGCAGCCTCATGCCATAGACGAGCGTCAGATTTGCCATACCAAGATTTTACGACTTCCCGGCGCGGGCCGCGAACTCTCCTTACTTTTGCGATTTAGAATTTCCCGCCTTCTCGTTTAGAATTCCGGCGTGCCCAGATTCCCAGGTTTTCTCCTTTGTATGGTCATTGTCGCCCTGCCCACTCTGGGGCAGAGCTCGCAACCAGCCGGCGATGCTGCGTCCCAGCAGCCGCAGGTCAAGGTCAACATGCTGAACGTCTGTTCGCCTTCCGCAGAGGAGCAGAAGGAGATCGCCGCGGCGCTCTCCCGCATCCCGAAGCAGCCATTATTCAGCGCTGATTTCGAAGTTTCCCGCGGACGCTCCACCCTCACCGACATGCCTGCGATGCTGCAGGCCGGAGAGGCCGGGCACGTGGCGGGAGAGCCCTCTGTGGCGAGTTATGTACGCATTCGACGGGAATTTTCCGTACAGGCGACTTTTTCCAGCGTGCAGTACTCATTCAGCAACGACGGCGTCAACATGATCGAGACCCTTGTCCTGCATGTGCGCGACCCGAAAGATTTGATCCAGGTGTCGCTCGAAGACAGCGCTTCGGCGGTCACCAGTTCGCAGGTAATGCTGGGCGCCAATACGCCAGTGAGTCGTGTGCGCCTGGAGCGGTTCGGCAAGCCCTCGGTGGCCCTAGCGCGATGTGCCGGAGTGGAAGGCGGTCCCGTTCCCGACCAGAGCGCCTACGAGCCTCTCTTTCGCAGCGCATCTCAAGTGCTGACGGACTATCGCGGATTGCTGCGCGTGAAAAATATAGTGCCTGAGGAACTTGCGAAGATTTCTGAAGGATCAAAACCGAAGCCCGCGTCCGAATCTAAAACGCGAAAGGCCGCGGGAAGCAAGAAGTAACTGGGTGCATTCAAAGTCTTGCCGTTGACCGTAGCTGCATCGAAAACTGAACTCAGCCATCCAATCAGCAGACAAAAAATATTCATGAGCGAAACTCGAAATGTAGTCATCATCGGCTCCGGATGTTCCGGACACACTGCCGCTCTCTACGCCGCGCGCGCCAACCTGAAACCGCTGGTGATCGAGGGCCATGAACCTGGCGGTCAACTCTCCATGACTACTCTGGTCGAGAACTTTCCCGGATTCCCCGAAGGAATCATGGGGCCGCAACTGGTCGAGAACATGCGCAAGCAGGCCGAGCATTTTGGCGCCGAATACCGTATGGCCCACTTAACCAGCGTCGACCTGAGCCAGCGTCCATTTCTTCTCCATCTGGGACATCAGCAAATCCACACTCGCACCTTGATCATCGCCAGTGGTGCATCGGCACGCTGGTTGGGATTGCCGCACGAGCAACAACTGATTGGTCATGGCGTTTCGTCGTGCGCGACCTGCGATGGCTTTTTCTTTTCAGGCAAGGAAATCGTGGTCGTCGGCGGCGGCGATTCCGCCATGGAAGAAGCCCTCTTTCTTACGCGCTTCGCGACCAAAGTCACCGTCATTCATCGCCGTGACAGTTTCCGCGCCTCGAAGATCATGCTCGAGCGCGCCCAGAAGAACGACAAAATTAAGTTCCTGCTCGATACGGTTGTGGAAGACGTTCACGATGCCCACAAGCAGGAAGTGACCGGCCTCAAGCTGCGTAACGTAAAGACGGGTGAAGTTTGGGATTTCCCCACCAGCGCGTTATTCCTTGGGATCGGTCATGAGCCTAACGCGAAAATGTTCGCCGGACAACTCGATATGGACGCCGACGGCTATCTCAAGACACATAGTTATGTGTTCACTAAAGTGCACGGTGTCTATGCCTGCGGGGATGTGCAAGACCGCCGCTATCGCCAAGCCATCACCGCAGCCGGAAGCGGTTGCATGGCAGCCATCGAGGTGGAGAAGTTCCTGGAAGAACTGGGCCGCTAATTTACCTCGGCTGTTCGCCTTTTTCTTCGTAAGTCATAGAACAAAAAGGGATCAACGAAAGTGCAATTACTTCCGTCATCTTCTTGAAATTCAGAGCCTCTCTTAGACTTTTCTCATGATGAAAACCCTGATGCGGCAGGGTGCTGTGCAAATTGTGCTTCTTGCTGCGGTCTTTTTATTGCTCCCGAACGTTAGCTCGGCTCAGGATGCCGTTCGTAAAGTGATCAACAAAACGGCGCCTCAATATCCATCGTTAGCCCGCTCCATGAACATTCATGGAGTTGTAAAGCTCGAGGCAGTGGTTGAGCCCAACGGCATCGTGAAGTCGGTCGAAGTGAAAGGCGGACATCCGCTGCTCACTCAAAGCGCGGTGACTGCCGTTGGACACTGGAAGTTTGAGCCGGCGCCCCATGAAACCAGGGAACTCATTGAAATAAAGTTCGAGCCCCAATGAAAAAACGCAAGGCAGCTGTTCGTAGCTGTGTACTCGTCGTCTTTCTTCTAACCATTGCTTCTGGATTTCTTTTTCTCTCCTCCCTGTGCGCTCGAGCGCAGCAGGCGGACTCCGGCCGCAAAGTCACGGCCAGGATGCCGGCTCCTTATCCGCCTCTCGCCCGCAACATGGCATTGCAGGGAACGGTCAAGCTCGAGGTCGTCGTTTCTCCGGATGGCAGCGTGAAAGAGACGCAGATCAAGGGAGGTCATCCCGTTCTGGCGCAAGCAGCGGTCAATTCCGTCCGTCGCTGGAAGTGGGAAGCCGCGCCGCACGAATCGCACGAGATCGTGGAGGTTAAGTTCACGCCTGAGTAACTGCCAGTAACGTGTCTCACGTTACCTCATCCGATTTTGTTCTCTGCTCGCCGCAAGAGTCACTCCCACGGCCGTTCTATCGCAGGTAGGCTGGCTCTGAGCCGAGGAACCCGCGTTCAACAGCTCAGAGGATCGCTCTCAGGAAAGTTCAGGAGGGATGCCTTCATGTTCGCACGCTTCGTCTGTGTGTTTGCTCTTTGTGCCGGTCTTTTCGCCCAGCAGGGTTCGCAGCCGTCACTCACCATTTACAACCAGGATTTCGCGGTCGTCCGCCAGGATGTCCCGCTCGATCTGAAGCCAGGTACAAATCAGGTCAGCTTCAACGAGATCACGATGCATCTCGAACCTGATTCCGTAATCCTGCGCGATCCTGCCGGCAAGCACACCATCAATATACTCGAGCAGAATTATCGGGCTGATCCGGTGAACCAGATGTCACTGCTCTCCTTATACGAAGGTCGCACCATCGACTTTGAACTCCCCGACCACTCCACGGTGAAGGGCAAAGTCATCCGCAGCGGATACGTTCGCCCCGACACGTTCAACATGAATGGCTACAACCAGGGATACGCTGCGCCAGAGGAGCCGATCATCGAAGTCGGAGGGCAGTTGCGCTTCGGCCTTCCCGGCACCCCAATCTTCCCCGACCTGACGTCCGAGACGATTCTGAAGCCGCGCCTGGAGTGGATGATTTCCACGGATAAAGGCGGAAAATTCCCCGCCGAGTTCTCCTACGTCACCGGTGGAATGAGCTGGCAGGCCGACTACAACATCGTGGCGCCAGAAAAAGGTGATGTCGTCGAAATCGTCGGCTGGATCACCATGGACAACCGCACCGGCCGGACTTTCGAGAACGCGCGCATCAAGCTGATGGCGGGAGATGTGAACAAAATTCAACCCGGAGTGGCGATGTACAACGCACGGCTGAACATGGCTGCATCAGCGGGCGGTGTCTTGGCACCGCCGGTCACCGAAAAAGCCTTCGACGAATACCATCTCTACACGCTTGAGCACAGCACCACGCTGCGCGATCGCGAAACCAAGCAGGTCGAATTCATCCATGCCGCCGGGGTCACTACCAAGCAGCTCTATATCTACGACGGCGCCAAGATTGATCCCAACCGTTACAACGGATGGAACTGGGAGAACATCCGCAACGACCACTCTTACGGCACCGAATCGAATCCCAAGATTTGGGTGATGCGCGAGTTCGTCAACTCCGACGCGAACCACCTCGGCATGCCCCTGCCCAAGGGACGTGTACGTTTCTACCGCCGCAATGACGATGGCCAGGTCGAGTTTACCGGCGAGAACATGATCGATCACACGCCCCACGACGAGACCGTCCGCATTTATACGGGCAATGCCTTTGACCTGACCGGCGAGCGCCGCCGCACCAACTACACGGTCGAGATGAACAAAAGCAATGCAACCGAAAGCTTCGAGGTCAGAGTCCGCAATCACAAGAAAGAGCCGGTGGAAGTGCGCGTAGTCGAACATCTTTATCGTTCCCTCAACTGGGAGATCAGCGCAAAGTCCGACGACTTCCGGAAGAAGGACAGCCAGACCATCGAGTTCCCGGTCACTATCGCCCCGGACAGCGAAAAGGTGATCACGTATACCGCGCACTACACCTGGTAAAGCCGACGGTCCCAGGCGGGAATCTTTCAGGCCGCTTCCCGCCCACCGTTATCCCGATCACACCCGCAGACTGCCACTTGTGATACAAAATTCTGTGGTCTTCTCGTCTCCGCTCGAACATCCTGTCTTGTGGCTCCATGACCAATTCATTTTCGAGGTGGCAGGTACTCCATGTTGAGGGCCTTCTTCGTCCATCTTTCTGAAAACCGTAGTTTGCGCAGTTTTTCCGAGCGTTCCGCTCTTGGCCAGCGCATCTCCAGCCGTTTCGTTGCCGGTACGGAGATCGCCGACGCCGTTCGTGTCACGCAAACCCTCAATCGATCTGGCATGAGCGTCAGCATCGATAACCTCGGCGAAAACGTCACTAACCCCGAGGAAGCGAAGCAAAGCGCCCTGCTCTATCAGCAGATCCTCGATGCCATCGCCGCCAATCAGCTCAAGGCCAACATCAGCCTCAAGCTCACACATATGGGCCTCGACGTGGATGAGGGGATGGCGCGGGATATCGTGAGCGGATTGGTTGCCAAAGCCGCGGCCATGAATCCTCCCGGATTTGTACGGGTGGATATGGAGGGCTCGCCTTATACTCAGCGCACCCTCGATTTCGTGCACGAGCTCCATCGCCGGCCGGGACATCAGAACTGTGTCGGCACAGTGATCCAGTCATATCTGAAGCGGTCCGAAGCCGACGTGGAAAAACTGCTTTCCGAGCGAATCAGGATCCGTCTGTGCAAAGGCGCATACAAGGAACCGGCAAGCATAGCCTTCGAAAGCAAAGCGGACGTCGACGCGAACTACATCAAGCTGATGAAGATTCTGATGAAGAGCGGGGTTTATCACGGTCTGGCTACGCACGACGAAAAGATCATCCGAGAGGCCCAGACCTTCGCTACGCGCGAAAAGATCGCGCCCGATTCCTTCGAGTTTCAGATGTTGCATGGAATTCGCCGCGACCTGCAGCAACAGTTAGTGCGCGATGGCTGGCGCATGCGCGTCTACGTTCCCTTCGGCACGGAGTGGTATCCCTACTTCATGCGGCGATTAGGTGAGCGCCCGGCCAACGTATTCTTCATCGCAAGAAATATGCTGAGGTAGTGACGAGCATGCGGACAGTTTCCCTGATGTCGAAGGTCTGAAAGCTGGAAGCTGAAAGCTGAGAGCTATGCCCCTACTGCGGTCCGCCGCCGCCCTCGCCGCCTTCCGCGGGAGCCAGTGGCAGATGAGCCGCTCCTCGAATCATGTCGCGTTCCTGATCCGAGAATGCTCCCTTAAATCGAGGAGAGTCGATCACTTGCTCGCGCTGATCCGGCGGCATCGCCCGTAAGTCGCGAACGGCGGTGCTCACCTGGCGTTGCCGGTCGGGGGGAAGCTGGCGGAATTGTCCATACAACTGCCGCGCCTGATGCTGCTGCTCGGGAGTCAAATGCTCCCAGGTTTCCATGCGGTTGAGCATTTGCAGTTGCCGCTGTGGCGGCAGGTTCGAGAAATGCTGCAAGCGTTGCCGAAGCACCTGCTGCTGGCCCGGCGGAAGGCGCCGGAACGCAGGATCGCTTTGCAATGCCCGTTCCTGCTCCGCCGGAGGCAGATCCTTATAGCGCCGCAGCCAGTCTCCGGCATGACCTTGCTGTCGCGCCATCGGCTGTTGCGGCGGACGTGCTACATGTTGCTGCGGGGCGGGAGCGCGTTGTGCCGGAGATGCGGCAGCGCCACGATGCTGCTGCCCGCCTCTATTCATTGCCATACTCGAACAGGGAAGAGCGGCAACAAATCCGAGGATGGCGACCGCCCATCCTGACGAAATGGATTTTCCCCGTTTCATTTTCTTGCAACTCGATGTCTTATAACTTGACGTCTCGCAGCTCGATCTTTTATCGTGCCGTTCCTCAGTCAGAATTCTGCGGAGTCGCGACCACGTTCTGCTGCAAATCCAGATCATCCAGCAGTTCGAAATCCGAATACATATCGTGATTCTTCTCCAACGTCTGCAGATCGCTGACCGCTGAACCCGGGCCCGCGTCGATAACCTGAGCGTCCTGTTGATGAACTGCCCGGCCGCCGCGCGCAAAGAACACGCCCACACCCACTCCCATGATCACAGTGAGTGCGGCCGCGAGCACGGGGCGCCCGAACCAGTGCAGCCAGCTTGCCTGCGGCTTGGCCATTTCCTCGCGCAGCCGGGCCTGAAGCCGCACATCGAAGTAAGGCGACGGCTCGGGCGTCTGCCATTCGTCCAGCAGAGTCATCGTCGCCTTCATCGACTTCAACTGTTCCGCACACCCACTGCAAGCGGCCAAGTGCTTGCTTTCGTCCGCGCTGAGTTCGCCGAACCCAGCCGCCACATCGGGCATCCTCTCACGAATTTCGTCGCATTTCATAACTGCTTCCCCTTCAAAGTTCGCTTCGCCAATGCCTCTTCGCTCAATACTCAATCTTCTAAACAAATTCTTTTAACTGTTCTCGCAAAGTCTCGTAGGCCCGGAAGAGCAGCGACTTGGTGGCCGACTCGCTCTTCTTCAGCACATCGGCAATCTGCTTGTAATCCATCTGCTGGTACTTGTGCATGATGACGGCTAACTTCTGCTGCTCGGGCAGCGCTTCCACCTTTTTGCGGATCGCCAGCATGCGTTCGCGGCGCACAATCTGCTGCTCGGCATTCAGCGTTCCGTCGGGCACTTCGAAGGTCGTGCCCGTTTCCTCGTCGGGCTCGTCGAGGCTGATCTGCAGCTCAGGACGTTCATGCCTGGTATCGCGGGCATGATTGACCGCCAGATTGGTCGCGATCCGGTAGAGCCAGGTTGTAAACTTCGCGCTGGCTTCATACGACTCGCGCGAGCGGTAGACGCGCAGAAAAACTTCTTGCGCGAGATCTTCAGCGGCAGCGGTATTGCGCGCCATGCGGTACATAAAACTCACCATCGAGCGGCGGTACTTCCGCACCAGGTAGTCAAAGGCCGACTGATCGCCTGTCTTGACTCGCAGCATGATCTCAGCGTCAGACTGCGGCTCCGGCGCCGTGCCAGCGGAAAGAACCGCTGAAACCGGCGGCGTCGACGTGCCCATGAACATGCCCCGATCAAGTGCAGCTGTGCTCACAACTGTTGGAACCCCGGGCAGGTCTGAAAGTTGCGTTGACAAAGGATCGCAGGGAGAGTCGGAACTCTCATCGTATGAGAGGGATACAGGTATACGCTTGGGCTGTGACTCAGACGGCATAAAAGACAGAAATTAGGTGGAAAACACGAGCTTATTCGGCTCGCAGCGAATAGGCTACCACGCCCCACACAAGGGGAGTACTTCGGACCGCCGTGAAATAATATGAGGAGATTCCAAGCCTGGTCGCAGGCATCTAGATCCTGCTCGAGAACTGTGTGCCAGATGAGCGATGGTTGACGGGGTGTACCCCCATTCATTTTTTGCTCACTTTCAGCCATAATCTTGATTTCAAATAACTTATGCGCCAAGGGAGCGCTTTTATATCCGCAAATTCTTGAATTCAAATGACTTACACGCAAATTATTCAGCATAAAGGACTTAGCTTGCATAGTTCTCCAGCTCGCGGCCACCGGCGCGATGGAAGTACGTCCCGATCATTTCTCTCGAAGTATCGCTCACGACCTCCAGTGTGAACTTCTTGCACCGAGGGTCAAGGTTGGATGTCACAGGAAAGCGGATTTTTCTGCGGGAGAGCTGTGGAAAAGTGCTGGGCGCATTGGCTGGGAGGCATGACGAAGCTGAGGCCATATTTTCCAGGGAGGACCCGACCCGTGCGATGCTTTCGTAATCGGAATCATTCTCAGCAATAAACTGCAAACCATAGGCGTTGACGGTTTCGAACAAAGCCCCAAACTCTAAGCGATTGCCCTGAGCATGGTGGTGTGAACTCCGCGGCAACCTGCGCTCCAATCTCCAGTTGAAATGTGTTTCTCGAAGCTACTCCTAAGTCTTATTGCAAATACTGCCTCACTGGAGCCGAACGTGTAAGCATTGAAACGGGCTTCGAGACCTGGTTCAAGGAGTTAATAGCGAAGAACCTCATGGGCCTCTAAGATAGCCGTGACAGCGATCCGACCGGAGGCAGTGGCAGCAGTTGATTTGCCGGGGCAGCGCCCACAGGAGAAATATGCCGATATTGGACGTATGCGTGGTTGGTGAAATCAACCTGGACCTGATCCTCTACGGTCTGCCGAAGGAGCTTATTTTGGACCGGGAACTGCTGGCCAGCGGGCTCGCGCTTACCTTGGGCAGTTCGTCCGCAATCTGCGCCCACAACTTGGCCATGCTTGGCAGCAAGGTCGGGTTCGTCTCGAAAATTGGTGGCGACCCTCTCGGGAAAATGGCTCTTGAGAGACTGTCGGCGGCCGGGGTCGAAGTAGGCCGCGTAAAGCAGGCAACGGGACGTACAGCTACGGGATTGACCGTCATCTTGCCCTATTTGCAGCAGCGGTACATCTTGACGTATCCAGGCACCATGTTCGAACTGCAATATTCGGACGTTGAAATGGCATACGTGCGGTCGGCCCGGCATCTGCACCTTTCGTCTTTCTTCTTGCATCGAGCATTGCGGCCCAAAATCGCGGAGCTCTTCCGGCAGGCGAAGGCCGCAGGCCTCTCCACCTCACTGGATACCAACGACGATCCCGAGAACAAATGGGACCGGGATTTGCTGGACGTTCTCAAGCAGGTAGACATCTTTTTCCCCAATGACCGTGAGGCGAAGAAGGCGGCGCGTACCGATGACCTTTCGCAAGCGATCAACGTGCTTGCCGGACTCGCGAAAATTGTTGTCGTGAAGCGCGGCGCTTCCGCAGCCATTTGCCGGTCCGGAGAGGAGCAATTTAGCCTCATGCCGCCGAGTGTGAAGACCGTGGATGATGTGGGCGCCGGAGATAGTTTCGCCGCCGGGTTCATCCACCAGTTCTTGACGGGCGCCAAACTTGAGGACTGCTTGGCTTATGCAAACGTAGTTGGAGCCTATTCCACGACAAAAGAGGGGGGCACGGAGGCATTTCGCGATCGTCCTGCACTCACCAACTTTATCCGGCAGCATTGGAGCGGCACGGCACAGAAGTAGGTTCTTTGCCCGAGAGGCTCCGCGTTCGAAATTAAACTGGAAAGAGAAGAAGGATGGAGAAGGGTTGATTTCACCCTACCGCGGTTCTGAGTGCAAACGCCTGTGGCTGTTGAAAAACTCCCTCACCGGAAAATCGCCGAAAAAACTTTGCGATAGGAAGTCCTACAAACGACGATCTTCGTTTTGGTAGACATTTTCTATCTCCCAAATTTCGGCTGTTTTGACCAAACTGGAGTTTTCCAACAGCCACGCCCGGTGTCAACGATCGCGGAAAACTGCTGGGGCGATCGTTCTTGAACCACAGGCTATAATCGCTTGCCGTGGGCTCGATTAACATTCTGTCCGGTGTGATGTGGCTCCTTGCTGGTTTGGTATGGCTAAGGAGGGCGATGGCGGGCAAAGCACGTCCAAGCGCACCTGCATCCTCGCTTACTGAGCCAGAAACGCAAACCGAAGAACAACGCAGATGGGGACAGTGGCTTTGTGTCGTTTTGTACGTCATGCTCGGGGTCCTTTACCTTTTGAAGGGTGTCTTCCAGCGATACTAACCCTGTATCAGCTTGAGGCGAAGTCACTGATCCGCTCGCCCTGACTGTCGACAGTTATTCACGCCAGCCATTCCCCTGTCGAAAAATCCCGAAATGGCCTGCTTGCTTACGACAGTTACATCAGACAGGCGTGAGACGGGAGCATTTCAATTTAAACTAATGCCATGAACGTCAGTAAGGGTTGTCGGTTCATTGTGCAAGCATTTCTGTTTGCCGGTCTGATCGGGGTAGCCCGCGTCGAGGCATGCTCCTGCGGGGTGACTTGTAAGAATCAGTCTGAGTGTGTCAAACAGGCGTTCGCAAACGCCTCAGTAGTCTTCATAGGTACTGCGGTCGAGGTCACGTTCCAAAACGGAGACGACAAGCCCGGACCGTATTCGTTCAGTGCTGCTAACTACCGAGTCCGGTTGAAAGTGAACGAACCGTTCAAAGGTCTGACGGCTTCGGAGGTGGTCTCCAATAACGGTCCCGGTGGAGGAGTCGACTGTTCTTACGGCAAAATGGAACAAGGCCGAGATTATCTGATCTATGCGAGCTTTAATGATGCGCGCACCGAAATAGTGCCCATTCCATGCAGCCGGACGCGAAATCAATGCAGCCGGACGCGACCAATCAATGCAGAACCACTGCCCGATTTCCCGAACGGGCCTGTTACAGACGAAATGAGGCTAAGAGCAAACAAGGCCATGGACAAGGAATTACGCCTCTTAAGATCGCTTAAGAAGAAGCTGCATTCCGAGCACTGAGATCTCATCGTTGGCGGAACATCGCCATATCGCACAAAACGGCCATGGGCGATGTGGGCATCTTGTTTCAGCCTGACCTGCGCGGAGCGGCGACACGCATGCGTGCGAATGCAATTTCAATCGTTAGCCTTGCACCGCTTTTTCAGCGTCCGACTGCGACCTTTAGAGAGCAAGACAGGAACCACCCGATCCGGCCAATTCCCCCTGCGAACCCTATGCGCAGAAATCCCGAGGAACTGGTCGAAAAGGATGATTGTCATTGTGTGTGGATCTAGTTTCCAACCACGCGGAACCCAAGCTGAGTGTAGCTATAGGGAACCCACCTTCCGCTGTTAGAGCCGCAATAGGTCGAAGATCCCAAGCACCAGCTCGCCGAGGGCATCGCCCGCTAACGATGGGACTCACCAGCGGTGCGGCGGCCCCGCTCCTTGCCCGTCTACGTTTTGGATTCCCCCTCGACGAATAGCACGTTGAGTGTGGCACCTGCGTGAAATTGGCAGAGGTGACATCAAATGGAAAAGATTGACTCCTCCTGACAGCGGTTTTGCAACGGTGCGGCTTTGTAAGAAATCGCAATGGCATACGTCATACAGATAACGACCCCCCAGGGAGGGCTGGTCAGCCATGAATAAGCAACGGAGGCTCGCTTTATTCGTTGTCATGGGACACTGGATCGTTGCAGTGGGGCATCTGTTCCTCGCGGCGAAAATTCTTCCTGCCCCAAACAACAACGTCAGCTGGCTGGCCATAGGTTTGATCAGTTCGGGTCATTTGCTCGTATCCGTTGCGTTATGGAAGCTCACCGACAAGCTGGCGGGTTCGGTCTCGTTGATTTTCTTTTTGGCCGCCCTGGGTGCCGATCTTTACGAGCACTTCTTGCATGCGTCCGCAAACAACATTTTCATGTTGCCGGCTGGGAATTGGACTGCCGGGTTCGATGCCAGTGTCTTTGTCCTTCTTGTACTCGAGATCATCGGCTGCACTCTTGGAATTGTTGCGGCCGGCGGATGGCCACATACGAGAACGGCGTAGCGGGACTGACTCGCTATCATCAAACGGACTAGGCCCGTTGGAAGAGAAAAAATCCCGAAGGGGGTTCAAGCGTGAATCCGGCTTGCGACGTGATTGGTACGAAGTCAGGAATGAAAAAAAGGCACGGTCATAAACCGTGCCCTTATGTTGAAGCGCATGCAGGCGGTGCGATGGTCAGTTGTAATCAAAGGTCAACTGATCGAGGTAAACGGAATAGGGCGACTGCTTGGAGTTGCCGTCTTCCTGATAGTTGACGGTGACGCCATACCATCCGGGGGTCGATGCCGGATTGTAGTACTGGTTCAGCGTGTGGGTTTCTCCATTGAGCGTGATGGATTGATAAAGTAGCTGGTTGTTGGAAGTTCTCTGCACCTGAATGGTGAGGTGGTTCCAGGAATTGCTGTTGGGATAGCAGGCAACCCCGGTGGGAACCCATCGGGCATTCAGATTGTCCCAAATATCCCATTCATTGCCGCCCGCTACGCGGCATTCATGTCCCCAAATGTAACCTGTGTTGTTGAAGAACTGGTTGATATCAAATTCCACAGCTTGCGCCAAATTAATGTTGCCTGCCCAGAAATAGACGTCATAAGTGAAGTTGTGCAGCGTCGGAACAATCTTTTGGTCGGTGTCGGGCATGCCTTGCGAAGAGAAAGGTCCGATCAGATGGTTGTTCCAGAAACCATCGCCATACCCCTGAGAGCCACCGAGGTTATACTCGGTCGCTTGGCCGCTGAGCGAAGGATTCTTGATGTTTTGCGCCATGGAGAAGGTGATGTTGTCGCAGGGGGAAGGACTGCAATTGATGAACTTGGGAGCGCGTTGGCCGGCTTCACCCCAGCCGCCGGCATGCTGGATCTGAGAAAAGGTCCCGCCGCCGCCGCTGCCGTTGACGGTGAACTTCACCGAGGCGGTCGCCGCTCCTCCACAACCGTCCCATTCCTCGACCACAGCATTGTAAGTGCCAGGGCTTAAGGACAAGTTGGTGTTCAGGCTTGCTCCCTGCACCGTATAGACGAGGTGGTAAGGAGCGGTGTAGATGCCCATGGAGGAGACGCCCTTAGAGCAGGTCGTGGTGGCTGTGGCTTTGAAGTTGACCGGGGAGCCGACGGTGCTGTTGTTGGTGGGGGACGTGATCGAAACGCCGGAAGAACCTCCGGGCTGGACTGTGATCTTGACCCCGGCGGTCGTCGAACCGCCGCAGTTATCCCACTCGGTAATGACGGTATTGTAGGTGGCCGGATTTAAAGTGAGGCTGGTATTGAGCGTGTCGCCGTTGACCACGTATGCCAAAACTCCGGGCGCCGTGTAAATGCCCATGGAGCCGATACCCTTGGAGCAGTTCGTGGTTGCGGTTGCGCTGAAGTGGACTGGGCCGGTGTAGGTACCACCATTGGTGGGAGAACTAACGTTTACCGTGGCAAACGCGGAGCTCAGGAAAAGAACTGACAGGCACACGAATCCCCATAGAAACTTCAACATGTAACGCCCCTCCGTTAAGTTATTGGGCTTGCCGACAGCAGAACTGCAAGCACCTCTACGAAGCGAGCGGGCATGTAGGGCGCAGCCGAAGTGACCTGTTTTTTGTGTTCGTTAACCTGAAACGATGGCAGAAAATGCTGGCCAGAACCATCGCAACAAAGCAAAAAGTACCAGAAATGCTGTATTCCAGAAAAGGAAAAAGTGTATTTCGAAGTAATCGAAGGTACCCAGCCTTTCCCAGATCGGCACACGGGACACAAAATTTAACCGCGGTTTGTTGTCCCGGGTTGGAAAAGCGCGTTGTGAACGTCGGGATGCGCCCGTTCAACGCTGCATAATTTAAGGAGATGGTGGGCGCTATAGGATTCGAATTTTGGGGTAGATGTAGTTTCAACAACATAGAGGCACGGCGGGCGCCGTTAAAGCAGTGGAAGGCAGTGGTAAGCAGTGCTAACGGATCACAAATGGATCACAAGAGGATCACAGTGCATGCTCGTTCTACTTGAGTCCCCGTGCATCTAATAGTTCACAACTCTGCCAGCGCCCGATAGACGCGAGACACCGCAATCGCTCCCTCACCCACCGCCGATGCAACCCGCTTGACGCTATTTGCGCGCACATCGCCGACCGCTACTCTTGACTGGGTGTAGCCGTTTCGGGTACGATTGACCCCGAAATGGGTACAGTCAGCGTGCTTTCCCGGACCCTCTTCGGACGCACCCGCGGTGCTTTGCTCGCCGTTCTCTACGGGCATGTGGGCGATTCGTTCCACTTGCGCCAGCTTTCTCGACTGACAAGAATCACACTCGGGGCGGTCCAGCGCGAACTGCGTCAGCTCGTCGAGGCCGGATTGGTTACGCGTAAGACATTGGGAAACCATGTATTCTATAGCGCCAATGATCGAAGCCCTGTTTTTACGGAGATGAAGGGCTTGGTGACGAAGACTGTGGGAATCCACGATGTTCTCCTGTCGGCGCTCAATCCTGTCAAAGAAAAGATCAGTCTCGCGTTTGTTTATGGTTCAACCGCACGCTTGAAGGAGAATGCCCAAAGTGATGTCGATCTAATGATTGTGGGCAAGATTCATTTTCCAGATGTCATCGAGCATCTGGCGGACGCTCAGAAAAGCTTGAATCGCGAGATCAATCCTACAGTGTATTCGACACGAGAATTTGGAAAGAAGTTTCGCGGCAATTTTCTGAAGACCGTTCTCTCAGAAAACAAGCTATTTCTGATTGGAGACGAAAGTGTCATACGAGAACTGGGTCAAAAATAGTTGGCTCGACCAGCAATCATCGGATCGCGAGGAGATTGGGCGTCTGCTTGCGATCGCGGATGCCCGTCTGGATGACTATCGGAAGGCCGTTAAAGCAAAATTGTCGACAGACGTGCAGCTGGGCCTGGCGTACGACGCAGCACGATCTTCCGCCACAGCCGCATTGCGCGCCGCCGGCTACCGGGTGGTCCGGGGCAGTAGTGAGCACTACCGAACCATCGAGGCGCTTGAGTTTTCCATCGATCCGGAAAAGAAGATCATTCGCACGCTAGACACTTTGCGGCGCAAACGCAACACCGGCGCCTATGACGACTATGGACTTGTATCCCAAGGTGAGGCCGATCACGCGGGCAAGGTCGCGGCAGAGGTCCGTAGACAGGTTGAAGACTGGATACGGAAAAATTATGCGGACAAAATCTGACTGGGCAAGGATTTACACTTAGCTCAACGAGTCGCCAGAAGTTTTCTGTTAGTCACGCGTAGCAAACTTCTCCTCACTTAGCTAAGCTTCTCCAAGTACCCACATTCCCAGTTTGCAAATGTGCCGCTAAACCTTAGCAACATACGACCCGACAACTGCGCCCTGCGGCGTCCCACCCTGCGGAGTGACTACACAGGAGCAGTCTTCCTTCGCCGGTCGAAAAACCGATTGCAATCGGTCCGGGTTTGGCCTTAACGGATCGCCCCTATGCCTTGCAGAACTGCATGTCACTCATTCCAAAGAATAAGTTATAGGTGGGGGTGGCTTCAGAGAATCACGTTAACTTGTTTGCTTTCAATGAGATGGTGGGCGCTATAGGATTCGAACCTATGACTTCCACCGTGTGAAGATGGCACTCTACCGCTGAGTTAAGCGCCCTGCTCTAGGCCTCGACCCAGGCCTTTGAAATTGGTGGACGCGGTACGAGTCTTGAGTAACCTGGAGGCCGCGAAGGTGTCCACTCAGTGGGTACTCTATCGTTTTTTGGGGCTGGTGTCTACCGAGTCTGGATACGGTGGAGTGCTTAACGGCGCGATGGTCTAGCGGTTTTTAGCGCAGGCAGCGCATCATTTCGGATCGAATCGTCGATGCGGGTGCAGCAGCCCAGCGCAGGTCCAACGGTGCTTAGATGGACTGCTGGGGTTGATGGGCCACGGCAGTTGCACCGGGAGCGGATTGGGTGGTCAGCGTCGATCGTTGACTCGTCGATCGTTGACTTCTACCGTATGTTCCTAAGAGCAACAGTTTGAACAGGATCGCGGGGGATGCGAAAAATAATCTGCGCGCGTAGCGGCCGAAGGTCTCGGTCAATGATTCCCTGTAAAACAACCGTGCGTCCATGCATGCCTCCGTTGCTTTACGAGGCGCAACTTGCGATCTTTATGCATGTTCTTCGTGATTCCATTCACGAACGTCTCGTCCGCTTCTACTTCTGCGTGTCGGGCCTGGTAGAGAGCCAAAGCGTTCCGCCTCGGCCGAAATCAAGCGGGGAGTTTTTAAAGATCGTGTTGACCTTCAACGTGAACTGTTCAGGGCAGCCACGGCAAAGCCAAAGTACATGAGGTTAGATGAAATACATCCCTTCAGAGTTGCAGATTTGGACAAGTCGGGTTTTCCCTTAGGCCCGTCGGAGCCCAACCAGCGGTGATCAACCAAGTTCCCAGGAGAGCGCGGCGGGAACCGGTGTATCATCGCGGGGGTTATCGCGAACAGGGCCAATTCGCTGAGGAATACGGGTCTCTGCAATGCATTGTCAAACTGGGAGGCTGGGGGCCGGTAGTGCAATCAACGTAGGCAAGCGAGGCTGGATGGGTGGTATCGGCGGTTGCCCGAACGTGGGAGGCATCATCGGATGCACGATGCCGGGGTTTCCCCGATAAATTCATGCCATTCGTGAACCAACCCCCGGGATCATTGTTGTCCTCTCATGCAGTGCAGACATACGGAAGAGCGATTCACGCTTTGCCCCGGTTTGCACAGGCTTCTCTCTGAACAAAGAGCCGAGTTGGAGAAGCCGGTCGAAGAATCCAAAGATTTCCTGACGAATTAGGGACGTTCCGGGATCGCCCTGATGAGCAGATTCTGGCAAATGCGGGATCCCGCGAGGAAGCGGTGAATAATGCCTTGAGGCACGGGCAGGCAAAGACGATTCTGATTCGCCTCTTCGCCGGGGAACGCGAAGGCACGCTGATGATCAGAGACGATGGGGTGGGCATTGAACGGCCGCGAGCACGGCATTCAGGTGTCGGACTGCACATCATGAACTACCGCGCCGGAGTGATCGGCTGCAGAATAGAGATACAACGCGACCACCACCTGGCACAGTGGTGACGTGCCGCTTTCCGACTGGGCACGTGAATGAGACCTGAGAGGTGGAGATATGACTCAGAACAGTGTCGCCGTGAAGAGCAAAGTTCTGGTGGTCGACGATCATCCCATCGTGCGCCAGGGGTTAATGCTGCTGATCAATCGCGAATCGGATCTGACGGTATGCGGGGAGGCCGAGGATGCACACACCGCTATGCACGCGCTCAGCGCGACCCGGCCGGACATTCTGGTCGTTGATATTTCATTGAATGGCCCGGACGGTCTGGACCTGCTCAAGGATATTCGCAGCCGACATCCCGACCTGCCAGTGCTCATTCTTTCCATGCACGATGAGTCGATCTATGCCGAACGTGCCCTCCGCGCCGGTGCGCAGGGATACATCATGAAAGAGGAGGCGACCGAAAAAGTGCTGGTTGCCTTGCGGCGTATTTTGAGCCAGGAAATTTATGTGAGCGAACGAATCGCCAACCGGATGCTGCACCGGTACATCGGGAACCCGAGCACCAGCCGGCCTTCGTCCATTGCAGATCTTACCGACCGAGAACTGGAAGTCTTTCGGCTCATTGGTGAGGGCCATTCCACGCGGCGGATCGCGGAGGAGTTGCACATCAGCGTGAAGACGGTCGAATCCTATCAATCTCATATTAAGGAAAAGATGTCGCTGCGCAGTGCGCGTGAACTGGTGCAACACGCGATTCAATGGAGCTTCAGCCAAAAGACGGCCTGATCCTGCTTGAGTTTTCGCCTGATCTCCCGTGATCGCGCGGGCATGCACACAGCCCAAATTTCTGATCAGGGAATCCCCTATCGCTGCTTAGTACTTCGTTGGACCGCAAAACGAGGCTGCTCCCGCTTGTGCACAACAATCTATTTTCTTGATTCTAACAATTGAAAAGTGCGCGAGTGAATGGGCCTCCCTATGAACTTTCGGGGGAGAGCAGAGTTTGGTCTGTTTAAAGCGCCCGGGCTACGCACCCTTTGGAAGTGTCCGAAGAAGAGGAGAGTGCAGCTATGACAGCCGAAGCAGTTCCCTACGGTCGAGTCACGCAAACGGCCCCGGCCGTCTCCGAAGTGCACGTGCTCTGGATCACCGCCGGCCTCGGTTGTGATGGAGATTCAGTTTCCATCACGGCGGCCACTCAGCCCAGCATTGAAGACGTGTTGTTGGGCGCGATTCCGGGGCTGCCAAAAGTCCACCTGCACAATCCCGTGCTTGCTTATGAAGTTGGCGACGACTTCATGAAGTACTGGTATCGAGCGGCGGAAGGCAACCTGGATCCTTTTGTGCTGGTAATCGAAGGCTCGATCCCGAACGAAAAGATAAAGAGCGAAGGCTACTGGGCGGCGCTGGGAACCGATCCCGCTACCGACCAGCCGATCACCACCACTGAATGGATCGACCGCCTGGCTCCAAAGGCGCTGGCCGTGGTTGCTTGCGGCACATGCGCGACCTATGGCGGCATCCATGCGATGGAAGGGAATCCGACGGGCTGCATGGGGCTGGCGGATTATCTGGGATGGAGTTGGAAATCTAAGGCCGGCCTGCCGATCGTTAATGTGCCCGGGTGCCCGGTTCAGCCAGACAACTTTATGGAAACCCTGCTCTACCTGCTGTATCAGGTGGCAGGGCGGGCGCCCATGATTCCTCTCGACGATAATTTGCGTCCTACGTGGCTTTTCGGAAATACGGTGCACGAAGGATGCGATCGCGCCGGTTATTACGAGCAAGGCGACTTCGCAGAAGAATACGGCTCCCAGAAATGCATCGTGAAGTTGGGCTGCTGGGGTCCGGTCGTGAACTGCAATGTTCCGAAGCGAGGCTGGATGGCGGGGATCGGTGGATGTCCCAACGTGGGCGGCATCTGCATTGGATGTACCATGCCCGGCTTCCCCGACAAGTTCATGCCGTTCATGGATGAACCGCCGGGCGGCAAGGTTTCATCGGGACTGGTCGAGATTTACGGACGCACCATCCGCAGTCTGCGCTCGCTCACTCAGTCTACCGTCAACAAAGAACCAAAGTGGCGCCATCCTCGGGCGGAATTGACGACCGGCTACCACGCGAGAACCTACTAAAGAGGAGCAATCGCAATGAGCACTATCACTGCACCTACTAAGGAAGCGGATGTAAGCCGGAAAAATCTGGTCGAGATGAACTGGGACCCGATTACCCGAATCGTGGGCAGCCTGGGCATCTTCACAAAAATTGATTTTGCGAACCGTCACGTTGCGGAGTGCCACAGCACCTCGTCCATCTTTCGCGGGTACAGCATCTTCATGAAGGGGAAAGATCCGCGCGACGCGCACTTCATCACCAGCCGCATTTGCGGCATCTGCGGCGACAACCATGCTACCTGCGCCACTTACGCGCAAAACATGGCATTCGGGATTCGCCCGCCGGCAATGGCGGAGTGGATCGTGAACCTCGGGGAAGCTGCCGAGTACATGTTCGACCACAATATTTTTCAGGACAACCTGGTCGGCGTGGATTTCTGCGAGCAGATGGTCAAAGAAACCAACCCCAGCGTGTTTACCAAGGCGGAGAAAACAGCGGCTCCTCACTCCAACCTGCATGGATACCGGACCATCGCGGACATCATGCGCGCTCTGAATCCTTTCACCGGGGCGTTTTACCGGGAAGCGCTTCAGGTGAGCCGCATGACTCGCGAAATGTTCTGCCTGATGGAAGGGCGGCACGTGCATCCTTCCACGCTGTATCCGGGCGGAGTCGGCACCGTGCCCACCATTCAGCTTTTCACCGATTACGTGGTGCGCCTGATGAAGTACGTGGAGTTCATGAAAAAGGTGGTCCCGCTGCATGACGACTTGTTCGACTTCTTTTATGAGGCGCTGCCGGGATATGAGGAAGTCGGGAAGCGGCGCATCCTGCTGGGCTGCTGGGGCTCGTTCAACGATCCAAATCATTGCGACTACACATATAGGAACATGACGGACTGGGGCCGGAAAATGTTTGTCACCCCGGGCGTGGTGGTCGACGGCAAGCTGGTCACGACCGACCTGGTCGACATTAATTTGAACATCCGGATTTTGCTGGGAAGCTCCTACTACGATGACTGGCAGAATTCCGAGACGTTCGTGAAGACGGATCCGCTGGGCAATGCCGTAGACAAGCATCATCCGTGGAACCAGACCACGATTCCTCGTCCGCAGAAACGGGATTTCGGCGAGAAGTACACCTGGGTGATGTCCCCGCGCTGGTACGACAAACGCACCGGGGACCACCTCGCACTCGACACTGGTGGCGGACCGATCGCGCGGCTGTGGGCAACCGCTCTCGCCGGGCTGGTGGATATCGGCTACATCAAGTCGACCGGAAGCAGCGTGAAAATGTATCTGCCGAAGACCACCTCACTGCCCGAAGTCGAATTCGAATGGAAGATTCCCAAATGGAGCAACGCGATTGAGCGTGACCGCGCGAGAACGTACTTCCAGGTTTACGCTGCGTGCGCCGCGCTTCACTTTGTCGAGCAGGCACTCGAGGAGCTCCACGCCGGCCGGACCAAGACATGGACCGACTTCAAGGTTCCGGAAGAATCCATTGGTTGTGGTTTCCACGAAGCGGTACGCGGAGTGCTTTCGCATCACGTGGTCATTCGCAAAGGCAAGATCGCCAACTATCATCCTTATCCGCCAACGCCCTGGAACGCCAATCCGCGCGATGTTTATGGCACGCCGGGTCCGTATGAGGATGCGGTGCAGAACACCCCGATCTTCGAGGAGAACGGGCCGGAAAAATTCAAAGGAATCGATATCATGCGCGCGGTGCGCAGTTTCGATCCCTGTTTGCCGTGCGGTGTCCATATGTACCTGGGGAACGGAAAGGTATTGGAGACGAGGCATTCACCGATGTTCGGGGTCCAGCCCTGACATCGGTTTTTCTTTCTCAAACGAGCGAGAGCGCATGGATGGCGGATTTTCCGGCGGTGCTCTCGCTCTTTACGTTTGAAGGAGCATTGTGGCTGAGGAACGGGAATTCCAGCAGCAGGTACAGAAGATCGGTGATTTAGTACACGACCTGGAAAGCATCGCGGATCCGGCGTCGCGTGATGCCGCGAAGAAGCTTGTGCAACTGCTGATGGATTTACACGGCAAGGGACTGGAGCGAACTCTCGAAATTATTTTTGGTTCGGCGAAATCTGGTTCTGAGCTTATTGATCAACTGGGAGAGGATCCGCTGGTAGGGAGTCTCCTTGTTCTTTACGGATTGCACCCGGAGGATCTTCAGACCCGCGTTGAACGCAAGCTGGAAAAAATTAGCGCCAAGCTCCACAAGATGGGCGCCGAAGCCGCGTTGGTTGCTCTTGAAGATGGGAACGTTCGCGTGCAATTGAACATCGATGGCCACGCATGCGGGTCGACAAAGCAATCGGCGCGAGCGGTTGTGGAGGAGGCTCTTTACGAAGCCGCGCCCGACCTGAATTCGCTATCGGTCGAAAGCCTCGATCCTCCAGCGAGTGGGTTCGTGGCTGTGACACAGCTCTTGGCATCGGCGGGGGCGGTTCCGTCGGCACTGGACCAAGGTTTTAACCTCAGCAGTGAGGGGATGGACTGAGCGAGGGATCGACGGACGCTTTGTGTGGCAAGGCTCGCTCATCGGGTAGGCATGATGAAATCTGAAAATCGAGGTTCGGGTAATCCGTTCGAAAGCTTGCGACGCTTTGCGCGCAAACCTGATCCTTGGATGGAACACTGTCAGCTCTGCAATACCGGATTGTCCCCTGAGCATTCTCACCTGATCGAACTCACGCAGCGCAAATTGGTTTGCAGTTGTGAAGCTTGCGCCATATTGTTCAGCGGCCACTCGGACGCAAAGTATCGGCGTGTGCCGCGCCGCGTGCGTCAGCTCGTTGGCTTTCAGCTCAGCGACGCAGATTGGGACAGCTTGTTGATCCCCATCAACCTGGCTTTCTTTTTTCGAGACAGCCGCAACGGCAGGATGAATGTTTTGTATCCCAGTCCTGCGGGGGCGACCGAATCTCTGCTGCCTCTCGAGGCCTGGAACAATATTGTGCAAGCGAACCCGGTGCTCGGCGAGATGGAGCCCGACGTTGAGGCTCTGCTGGTCAACCGCGTGGGATATGCGCGCCAGGCAGCATCAGCCGAGTACTACATCGTGCCGATTGATGCTTGCTACCGGCTTGTGGGCTTGATTCGCATGCACTGGCGCGGCCTGTCGGGAGGAACGGAAGTCTGGCAGGAAATCGCGAAATTCTTTGCGGACCTTCGTGCCCGAGCGGAGATCCCCGCCGAGGCCTTGCATGCCTGACCTCGACTTCAAGATTGAAGGCGCGCAGGTCGCGAAGTTTTCGGCGACTCCACAACTCGAGTTCCGTCTGCATCTCACCAGCGCGAATCCCAATGAGACCATTCATACCGTCGCACTGCGCTGCCAGATTCAAATCGAGGTGACGCGACGCCGCTACAGCGTAGCCGATCAGGAAAAATTGCGAGATCTGTTTGACGCGCCCGACCGCTGGAGTCAAACTCTGCGCAACCTGCTGTGGACGCACGTCAGCCTGAATGTTCCGTCTTTTCAGGGGAGCACGCAGGTCGAGCTGACAGTCCCTTGCACGTTCGATTTCAACATCGCCGCCACCAAATACTTCCACGGACTCGCCGATGGAGAGATACCCCTGTGCTTTCAGTTCAGCGGCACCGTTTTTTATGCAACGGGGGCCGGCGAGCCTTTGCAGGTGGCGCCCATCCCATGGAATAAGGAAGCGCGGTTCAGCCTGCCGGTGAAGGTCTGGCAGGAAATGATGGAATCGTATTACCCAGGTTCCGCATGGTTGAGCCTGCGGCGCGACGTCTTTGAGCGTCTCTACGAATACAAAGTTCGCCACGGAATTCCAACGTGGGAGGAAGCGATCGATAGCATCCTGCAATCGCAGGAGGTGATCCGCTCATGAATCTTTCGCGCGTGGAGCAGGTTGCGAAGGCAGTGCTGTACGAGGGCTACATGCTGTATCCGTATCGCCCGTCCTCGGTGAAGAACCAGCAGCGTTGGAATTTTGGAGTGCTCTATCCCCACGCTTATAGCGAATTTCAAGGCGGTGAGGAACCCTTCAGCATGCGGACGGAATGCCTGGTCTGCGGGATGGAAGATGCAGTCATCGAAGTGAGACTGAGATTTCTTCACTTGCAGATCCGGTCCACAGTCCACGCCGCGGAGGTTTCGCCAGAGTCGACTCCGCAGGGCTGGCAGGAAGCCGTGGAACGCGAGGTGAGCGTACGAGAATGCAAAGTCGAGGAACTCTGCCGGGACAGCCTCACTCATCAATTCGCGTTCGCATCCCGGACGGATATTGGCCGCGAATCTGACGACGCGCATTTCGAAAGCGTCGTTCGGCGCCAAAGTGCGGTTGAGGGCAGGATTAAGATCACCGCCGAGAGACTCCTGGATAACCTGTTCAAAGTCACGGTTTGCATTCGCAATCTCACGCCGTTGGAAAACCGCGCCGCGAGCCGGGATCATGCGCTATTGCACTCTCTGGTTTCGACCCACACGATTCTAGGAGTGAAGAGCGGCGAATTCGTCTCCTTGCTCGAACCAGCGCCGGAGTTTCAGAAGTTTACGGCAGGATGTCAAAACGTCGGCGTGTGGCCCGTGCTGGTGGGTGAAGCAGGACAGCGCGACACTCTGCTCGCGTCGCCCATCATTCTTTACGACTATCCGCAGATTGCGCCGGAAAGCGCCGGCGATTTGTTTGACGGCACCGAGATCGACGAGATCCTGTCACTGCGCATCATGACCCTGACAGACGAAGAAAAGCGAGAGATTCGCCAATCCGACAAGCGAGCCCGCGAGATTCTCGAACGCACCGAGGCCATGCCCGCCGAACAATTCATGAAACTGCATGGAGCCGTGCGAGGTCTACGCCCGATCCGGGAGGACACGCGATGAACGAGTGGGAGTGGCAGGTGCTCGAAGACAAAACCGCCCTCGATCATGTGATCATCGGTAACGCTGAGGTCAAAATCGGCGATCGGGTACGCCTGCGGCCGCGACAAGGTGGCGATGTGCTCGATATTGCCCTGGCGGGGCAGGTCGCTTGCGTTGAGAGTTTGGAGCAGGATTACGAAGGCAAGGTTCACGTCTGTGTAGTGATTGAGAATGATCCTGGAAGAGATTTGGGACTGCTTCGGCAGCCGGGGCATCGTTTCTTTTTCGACGCGGAAGAGATCGATCCGCTACCGCCAGAAGAAGCGGCAGCGAAGCCTATCCAGCAGCCGCGGATCCTGGTGGCAGGCATCGGCAATATCTTTCTCGGCGACGACGGATTCGGGGTCGAGGTGATCAAGCGGTTATCCGGCAAAGAGATTCCAGCCGGAGTACGAATTGCCGACTTCGGCATTCGGGGTCTTGATCTTACTTATGCGCTCCAGGACGGCTACGAGACAACGATCCTGGTGGATGCATATCCGCACAGGCAGCCCGCTGGGACGTTGTCTCTAGTCGAGCCCGATCTGGAAAATCTGGAGGAATCTCAGCCCGAAGTCCTGGATGCGCACGGCATGAACCCGCTCACGGTCTTGCGAACGGCCAAAGCGATGAATGCCAAGTTGAACAGGATCTTATTGGTCGGTTGCGAGCCCGCAACGTTTGGCGGAGAAGAAGGACACATGGGATTGAGCGAGCCCGTGGAAGCGGCGGTGGAAGAAGCTGTGCAACTCATACTTTCGCTGGTCAAAAAGTTGTTGGATGGCAGTCACTGAGAGTCAGGAAATCATCTTGAACTAACAAAGGAGACAGTCGTGGCCGAAAACAACAATCACTCTGATTCTTCGACCGATAAAGACACTCTGCTTATGCTCGGTGGCGTAGCGTTTATGGTCTTTGGCGCAGGACTGATTCTTTCCAACCCCCTGGTTCGGCGTTACATGGGCCAGATTGGAATCGGAAACCTGGCACAGAATGCGTTGCCAGATCTGGAACGCTATTTGAAGTTGCGGGCGATGTGACGGTCAGGAGGGTCAGTATTGCGTCCGGGAACTAACGCCGCGCGAACTATGCCGGAGAGTCTCGTTGAGCACTACGCAATTGACGCGAAGGCAAGCACCTTCGTTGTGCAGGCGTTTGCCAGTGGTGTCCTTGCGGCCTTCGGACACAGTCCCAAGATCGCCATTCGGGACTTCGCCGGAGAGGCGCAATTCCTTCGCGAGAATGGGATGCTGCAAGATGCCCGTATGCGGATGAGCATTCGGGCAGACTCTCTGGAAGTGATTGATAAGATCGGCGACAAAGACCGGGACGAGATCCAGCGTCAGATGTTCAACGATGTTCTCGAAACCGATCGCTTTCCTGTCATCGTCTATGAGTGTTCCCAGGTTTCGGCGAACGGCACGGGAAACCGATTTTGGGCGACATTAAGTGGACAATTAACGCTGCACGGTGTGACCCAGCCGGTGCCTGTCTCCGCGAGAGTTGTGCTGAATGATGGGTCGTTGCGCGCGTCCGGGGAATTTGGTGTGCGGCAATCGAACTACGATATTCGCCCGGTCAGCGCGGCCGCCGGCACCATCAAACTCAAGGATGAGTTGAAACTCACGTTCGATATTGTGGCCCGCAAGCAGACATAGCTTACGGCTCTCGCCCGTCACATCGTGCTGATACGAATGTAGCGGCGAAGATCCGGCAGAGATCGGACAATCATATATCCGATCAATACCAAACCGGCAGAACCCATCACATTCCGTAAGAACGTCACAGTTTTCACAATTCCTCCATCGATCCGGAATGGCTTTTTGATGCTGTATGCCAGCGAAAGGGTAGCCTCCGAAGGTCTGGAAGGCGGATGACCATGCCGATATTCGATCTGGACTCGCTGCCAACCTGATTTCGGGATACTGACACCAAACTTGTTATGCCCGGCCGTGTGAACAAAGCTCGCCGCCATCTCAGCATGAAACCAGTCGCCAAAGGTGCGGCCGCCCTCATTCCTCCATCACCGACGCTCCCGACGCTGCAGCAGTCCGCCAAGAACTGCAAAGCCTGCGATCTTTGGAAACTCGGCACCCAGACCGTATTCGGAGAAGGTCCTGCCAAAGCCCGGGTGATGTTCGTCGGAGAGCAGCCCGGAGATAGCGAAGACAAAGCCGGGCATCCATTCATTGGACCCGCCGGACGGTTGCTGGATGAGGTGCTCGCCGAAGTTGGGATCGACCGCTCAGAAGTCTACGTCACAAATGTAGTGAAGCACTTCAAGTGGATCGCGGCGCAGCGCGGCAAACGCCGCATTCACAAAAAGCCGCGCCATTCAGAAATTGAAGCGTGCCGCCCGTGGCTCGACGCGGAACTGCAGGTTGTAAGACCCGAGGTTCTGGTCTGCCTGGGCGCAAGCGCAGCGCAGGCGCTCTTGGGCAAAGATTTTCGTGTCACGCGAGATCGTGGAACTCTCGTGAAAAGTGATCTCGCGCCCCATGTGATGGCAACAATACATCCGGCGTCCATCTTGCGCGCTCCCGATCCTGAGGCGCGCGAACAGCAGCGGAGAGAGTTTGTGCGGGACCTCGAGAAAGTTGCGGCCTTGATTCGGGGACAGCGAAAAGCGGCCTGAGACGCCGAGTTGAGTCATTGAATCATTGAGTCAATTAATCATTTAATCAATGAAAAACCGAGGGCCTACAAGCCTATCGATTAAATGATTATTCAATGACTAAATGACTAAATGACTAAATGATTAAATGATTAAATTTCTCTTTCCGTTTCTCCTGCCATCCCAGTCGTTGCCTGCGGCATCGTAGACAAAATACTTTTTTGGAGGCAGTCGTGAAAGCAGTTAAGTTTGAAGGCACTCACAAGATGTCCGTCAATGATCATCCGAAACCGAAGATCAAGGCCCCTACCGATGCGTTGCTACGCGTGACCACCAGCGGCATTTGTGGCAGCGATCTGCACATGTATGACGGCCGCACCCCACTGGAAGAAGGCACGGTGGTCGGCCACGAGATCATGGGGGTGATCGAGGAAGTGGGCGAAGCGGTGCAGAGCATCAAAAAAGGCGACCGGGTTGTTCTGCCATTTAATATCGCGTGCGGATCGTGTTTCAACTGCGTGCGCGGACACACCGAGGCTTGTCTCACCATGAACCCTGAAGCTCCACATGCCGCCTACGGGTATGCGGGTATGGGCCCGTATGAAGGGGGTCAGGCAGAATTCGTGCTCGTCCCTCACGCCGATTTCAATTGTTTGAAGTTGCCGGGTAAGCCGGGTGACGAATGGGAAGATGACTTTCTGCTTCTCTCCGATGTATTTCCGACCGCGTATCATGCGACCGAACTGGCGAATGTGACTCCGGGAAAGACGGTGGCCGTGTTCGGGGCAGGGCCAGTGGGACTGCTCTCGGCGTACTGCTCGGTGCTCAAGGGAGCGTCTGAGGTTTACGTCGTGGATAGCATTGCGGAGCGCCTGCAGAAGGCCAAGGAACTGGGCGCGATTCCGGTGGACTACAGCCAGGGCGATCCTGTGGAGCAGATTTTCGAATTGCGAAAGAAAAACAAAGGAATCCAGCAAAGTCTTCGGCCCGGGGAAGAAAAGATGAAGGGCGTGGACTGCGCCATTGATGCGGTCGGTTATCAGGCGCGGTCGAACGATAATCCGAACAAAGAGAAGCCTACGCAAGTCCTCGAGAACTGCCTGAAGGTGGTCAATGCTACCGGAAGTATCGGGATGATTGGCGTTTACATTGCCCCTGATCCAGGGGCAAAAGGCGAGGAAGCGAAAAACGGAATCTACAGCTTTCCGATCGCCGACTTTTTCGATAAGGGGATAAGCATGGGCAGCGGACAGGCCCCGGTGAAAAAATACAACGAATATCTGCGCGACATGATCGTGAACGGTCGCGCCAAGCCCAGCAAGATCGTGAGCCATCACATTGGAATCGAAGACGCTCCCGATGCCTATTCGAAGTTTGATAAGCGCATCGAAGGCTACACCAAGGTGCTGATTCGCTTCGGCCAAAAGGCGGCAGCATAATTCAGTCGATTGGATTTCCCCACCCTTGTTGTTGATTTTCGCGACAGGGTGGGAATTTTTACAATTGGTTGAAAGCTTGTCGCGCAAAAATGCGACAACCCTCTACTCGAAGGATCTCTCTAACCTCGCAGGAGGAACTGCATGCCACGAAAAAAGAAGTCTTCCGGTCGCAGGTACAGCAAGGGAGCAGGCAAGACGGTCGCGAGCGCGATGCGCCGCAAGAAGCGCGGGACGCTGAAATCGGGCCGCGGCGGCAAGGGCGGCAAAGTGAAGAGCCGGAAGCAGGCAATCGCTATCGGGCTTTCTGAGGCTCGAAAGAAAGGCGCGAAGGTTCCCAGGAAGAAAGCGGCATAACCTCTCCGAAGCGGCGGTCTGGGTCCACTGTCGGAACTCGTAGTGGACCCCACTCTGTACCCACATTGCTTGCCAGTTCCATTAAAATAGCGGGACGCAGTTCAGCGCCCTCATGTTCTCAACCGCAAAAGTCAATGCAGTACTCGCCATGGCAGTCGTGTTCCTTCTGCTCAGTAGCGGCTCTGCATATTTCGCGTTCCAGCGCTTGCAGACCAGCGAGCAATGGGTTCTGCACTCCCTCGACGTACAACATGCATTAGATCAATTACCCGAGACCGCGGGTCGTGCCGGGCGGCTGCGCTCGGAGTACGTACAATCTGGCGATCCCGTTCTGCTGTCGCGGCAGGCTGAGGCTGCGGTCGAAGTGCGCAACACGCTTTCTTCGATTCAACGACTGACCGCAGATAACGTCAGCCAGCAGGGTTTGTGTGAAAGGCTCGTGGAACTGACCGAGCGGCGCATGGCTTTGATGGACCAAGCGATGGAGTTAAGGCGATCGGGGAAATCGACTGCGGAAGCGCAGGTTCCGCTCACGCGCGAAATGATGAGCGCCGCCGACGACACCGAGACCGTCATCCATTCCATGCGAATGGAGGAGCAGCGGCTTCTTAGCGAACGTCGCAAGCGGGAGGCTGCTTCTTTCAGCATGATCGCCGGGGTTCTGCTGACCAGCTTGTTTCTGGCGCTGGTCCTGTTTCTCATCCATCACCAATTGCTAACCGACCAGGTTCGGGAAAGGCTACGCGCGGAAACTGCGCAGCGCAATCTCAGCGCGCGCCTGTTAACCCTGCAGGACGAAGAGCGGCGAAAGTTCGCGCGCGAGTTGCATGATTCCGTGGGACAGCATCTCGCCGCGATCAAAATGGCAATTGAGATGCTTCATCGCAAACTGCCAGGTGACCCGATCGTGGTCGATTGCATCAAGTTGTCGGACGACGCGATCTCCGAAACCCGGACGATCTCGCATCTCCTCCATCCTCCTCTGCTCGACGAAGCCGGCCTCAACTCTGCCATTCGCTGGTTCGTGGAAGGATTCGCGAAGCGTAGCGGTATCGAGGTGAATCTCCAGATTTCCGACCCCAGCCGGCGTTTCGAGGACTCGGTGGAACTGGTATTATTTCGGGCATTGCAGGAGAGCCTTACGAATGTCCATCGGCATTCGGGGGCGACCCAGGCTGATGTCAGCCTGGCGACTTCGGGGAACCGCATCACTCTTACGGTGAAGGACAATGGCCGCGGTATGCCTGCGACGGCGTTGCGGGACCTGAAAGAGGATGGCACGGCTGGTGGCGTCGGGCTAGCGGGGATGATGGAACGAATCCGCGAGATCGGCGGACGGCTGGAGATCAAATCAGGCAGCCAGGGAACTGAAGTCGTGGCGCGAGTGCCGGTGCGGCAGCAGAAAAATGCTCCATCCGACACGTTTTCTTCTGAGGCTCAACAGGTGAGGGGATGATCGTGAAATCTGTATTCTTTTGGTGCGTTGTCGGATTGCTCGCGGCGGGTCTTGGCTGCTCCAGACGAGCGTCCGGAACCCAACTGCAGGTTGAAATTCCGGCGGAGTTCAGCGGAAATTTTGTGCTCGTCATGGGCGTCCAGGATGCCCCTCCCCTGCAGAAAAGCGGCGGCGCCTACATCGTCGTGGTACCCCGCAGCGGGAAAGTGGAAACCTCAACGATGATTGAAAGACCGCAAGTCACCTTCAAGAATTCCGGAGGCGGGCAAGTTTGGGGATATTCCGAAAGAATCTTCACTACCGGCGACGGAATTTCCACCGGTGGCAATATCGAGTTCTTCGTTGGCAGCAAGAAAGACTTCGAAGCAGAGCAGAACAAGAAAAACAAGTCGGGAGGATCTCTCAAGCTCGAGCCCGCATTCTCCGCGGCCTAAAGTAACTGGCGAAAACGGAAAGCGTACGAAGGCGGAAAAGCTTGGCTGTCATCCTGAGCAGCGGTGCAGTCGGTGCGAGGGACCTTCCCGGGAGAGGTAAGAGTCAATGCTGTGGACGCGACTGCCTGAGATGCCTTCCCCGCAGAGATCTCGATAACAGTAGTTCCGCTGGGTACGCTCGTAAGGTCCTTCGGAGGGCTGTCGCCCTCCTCCGGATGACATCGCTAATGCGCGACACCGCGAATGCGTGAAATCGCCGGGCCGTGAGATCGCAAAACCGTGAAACACTGCGACTTCCCTGGCCAACTGGAACAATCTGGCTTGTGCTCTGAGCTTATTCGCTTTCGCGCAGACGGGCGGCTTTGCCGCGCAGTCCACGGAGATAGAACAGGCGGGCGCGCCGTACCTTCGACGAGCGCACCAGGTCGACCTTATCGATCACCTTCGAGTGCAGCGGAAAAATGCGCTCGACGCCCTGTCCGAAGCTCATCTTGCGTACGGTGAAGCTGGCCTGGGGGCCGTTATCGCGCTTGATCACCACGCCTTCAAACGCCTGCACGCGTTCCTTGTCGCCTTCTTTGATTTTCACGTGGACGCGTACTGTATCCCCGGGCCGAAACGCCGGGAGGTCGGTGCGTTGTGTCTTCGCGAGTAGCTTTTCAATAATCAGGTTTGACATGTCGTTACCCTTCGTTTCTTCGAATCTGATTTCTTTCCAGCCTGCTTGCGCCTCTAATCGTGGCGCGTTCCCATGCGAGCCAAAATCCTTTTGTCTTGCTCGCTGAGCTCCACGTCCTCCATCAGGTCCGGACGGTTCCTCAGCGTCTTCTTCAAAGCCTGCTCACGCCGCCAGCGCCGGATCTCCTGATGATTGCCATTGATCAGCACCTCCGGCACCGTCATCCCGCGAAACTCTGCCGGACGCGTGTAGTGCGGATAATCCAGCAGCCCACCCGACCCGCAAGTCGAATCGGCCAAGTCGCGCTCACCGGCATTTATATCCGCCGTGAACGACTCCTGCCGCGTCGATGCTTCATTTCCAACAGCGCCCGGCAACAATCGAGTCACCGCTTCGAGGATGACTGCCGCGCCTAACTCACCGCCGTTCAGCACGTAGTCGCCGATCGAAAGCTCGCGATCAGCCAGATACTCCGAAACGCGTTCATCCACGCCTTCGTAGCGTCCGCAGATCAGCACCATGCGATCCAGCGCAGCCAACTCCGATGCGACTCTCTGCGTGAAGCGCTGCCCCTGCGCCGAAAGCACGATCACGCTTTCTTTGGCAGTGCCACTCAACCGCTGCTCGCGCGGAGCAAGCTGTAAAGCTTCCAAACAATCAAAGATCGGTTCCGGCTTCAGGACCATGCCCTCGCCGCCGCCGAATGGGCGGTCATCCACGGTGCGGTGCCGGTCGTGCGTGAACTGCCGCAGATCGTGGACTTCAATCTTTACCAGGCCCATCTCGGCGGCCCGGCGCGTAATGCCGTGATCCAGAGGCCCGCGAAAGAAGTCCGGAAAAATCGTGACGATGTCGGCCTTCATTTGCGAACCCAACCCAAAACCTTCACCGCAGAGGACGCCGAGCACGCAGAGTTTTTATTTCTTCTCTGAACTCTGCTGCTTTTTCTCTTCCGGCGTCAGAGGCGCATTGATCTCCAACATGCCTTCCGGAAGCCTCATGCGCACCTGCTTCCGCGCCATGTCCACGGATTCCAGATATGCCTCGGCGAAGGGCACATCGAACTTTTTTCCACCCGCGCCCGCCACAATCAGCAGCGGCGCTTCGCCCGCTCCAAACTGCACGTCTTCGATCCGTCCGATCTCGCTGCCCTGATCGAATACCGTGCAGCCCACCAGATCGCTAACGTAATTCCAGCCCTGCTCAAGTTGTGCACGCTCTGTCTGCGGCAGCTGCAACTCCGATCCGATCAGCGCTTCAGCGTCCGATATCGAATCGATGCCAACGAACTTGAAAACCAGCAGCCCCTTGTGCGGCCAGAGATTTTCAACTTCAACTTCGCGTCGCGACTGGCCAGCCTTATCCAGCGCGAAAAGCTTCATTCCCTCGGCAAACCGATCTGGGACGTCGCTGTGAATCTCCGCCGCGACTTCGCCGATCCGCCCCTGCGTCTTCACCACGCGGGCCAAAGTAATGAAGCCGCTTGAATCTGCACTCACAGGGTGCGCCATTTCTCGCGCGGTTTGTGCGTGAGAAGTGGGGATTTTTGCTTCCGAATCCACGAGCCTACTCGATGATCTCGAGCTGATA
The DNA here is from genome assembly GCA_963711365.1 of Terriglobia bacterium. Taxonomy (GTDB): domain Bacteria; phylum Acidobacteriota; class Terriglobia; order Terriglobales; family Acidobacteriaceae; genus Sulfotelmatobacter. The sequence goes on from CAVQDY010000010.1 coordinate 82,930, forward strand.
GCGCGTGTGCGCCCGCTGTCCGGCCGCGCCCAGCAGCGCGCGCAGCGCCCGGGCTGTCCGCCCCTGGCGTCCGATCACCTTGCCCACATCGCTTTCCGCGACTTCCAGTTCGATCACGCCATCGTCGAACTTCTCGACGAACACCTCATCCGGCGCGTCGACCAGCGACTTCGCGATCAACTCGATGAGCGCACAAATATCTCCGGAAGACTCAGGCATAAATTCTCACTGTGGAAACGAGATCTGAATTCAGAGAGCCGCTCGAATCTTATGCGGCGGGAACAGGCGCTGCCACGGGAGGCTTGGAGTACAGCTTGTTCACCCGCTCCGACATCTGTGCGCCCTTCGATACCCAGTAATCCACGCGCTCGCGCTTGAAATCGATGCTGGCCGGGTTGGTGCGGGGATTATAGGTCCCCACCACTTCCACCGGACGGCCATTGCGCGCGCGCGCCTTCTCAATCACCACAATGCGATAGTGCGGTTGTTTGCGCGCACCCATGCGCGACAGTCGAATCATTAACACGAGACATTATCCTTGTTCCGGAAGAGTCCGGCGAGGTCAAGACAAACTATTATTATGCAGGAGCTTAGCCGGAAAGGCAAGCATGCCTACCTAATCTTGTGCTATCTAGGATTCTCCAGATTCCCGCTTGGGAAGCCATCCTTCAACCTCGTTAAAGCCCGCTTGGGACTTTATCTCGGCAATTTTCGGTGCCTCTGAGATCACGACCAGATCGGGGATACTTTCAAAGTGTGCGCGGTTGTTACGTTACTAACGGGATTGAATGTCGAATCGCGCAGGCTGCGATCCAAAGATCATTGTCAGCCACAGTTCGGCCAAGTTCCTGCAATCTTGCTTTGAGTTTGCCATACGCTTCACATAGAGCGAGATCGTACGGGACGATAACAGTAGAACGGAGCCGCGAATGCAAATCTCCTAACCGGCGAGGACTCCACTTTCTTTTTTCAGCCCAGAATAGGAGTTCACCGACGGTGATGAAAGCCAACGCTACCAAACGGCCTTGCAAGTGAGGTCGATACAGTGCGGCCCTTGTATCTCCTTTCAACGAATAAGAGAAAACGTCGGTGTCAATCAGAACAGATTCGATTGGGCTTGCCGAATGGATTTCCTACTTACTTGTCGGCGTAGATACTCTCAATCAACCTGTCTACATCCTCAGTCATCCGGGATGCCACCAGCAAGAACTGATATATCGCTGAGCGGCTTTACCTTCTGCACGGCAGCGAGTTCCCCAATTGATGCGTTGGCGAAAAAGTTACCTTCGCCGAGATGTAGAGATGGAAGAGGGCTGATTTCGTCAATGTGAATCGAATCGATCCGATCGGTATATGGCTTGAGTGTTGCTACGCCCTTCGCCCTGACTGGCTTTGTTAATAACTGGAGAATCTGGCCTTCGCGTTCCCGGTCGAAAATGCACATAATCGAAATCCCAATTGGGGGATCAATCCGGCACTTCAAGTCTCCAGGCTTGAAGTCGGCCATATCGAGAATGCCGTCAACCTGCAGGACGATCTTCTGTGGTCGACTAAGATGTTCCGTGGTCTTATCGTGAACTAACTTAGTAATCCTCACTGACGCCGGTTAGTAGCCATAACTTCGTGGCGTAATCCATCGAATGCCGGTGATTCCCTTTTGCTCCACGAGCCCGCTGAGTCCGTACAAACTGAGCAGGAGCCCCGGGTCGATAGACTTCGCCCTTCGCATGTTTAAGGAGCGGATCGTGCTGGCAACTTCCGTGACAACCCTGGCTCCAAAATGCTCACTAAAGGGAAGATGCATTTGCGGTTTAGCAAGGTCGAATTCTAGTACGGTGCTCCCCTTGCTGATCCCAATCAGTTCAAGCGTGCACTCTTGCTGTATCGCGCCAGCCGTTGGCCCCGGGTGGATGGTCTTCTTGCCTTTAATTACCTCAGCTTGTTGTTAACAACCTTTTGTGTCTCTATGCAGATCGAACAAGATCAGGGATCGAAATACGCCCACGGCGCACCCCGGGGCTTGTAACTTCAATTCAGAATTGGCTCAGATTGTTTCTTTCGCTTCTTATTCGCCAAAGGGATGCCCCACTCACTGGTAAGAATACACCTCTCCGCAGAGTCACACTAGGGGAGGAATCACGCCTGCAGATACCATTTCAAGGCGATCCGGCAAGTCAGAAGCGTGATCCTTCGCTACGCTCCAGACTCCCCCAAAGTGCTGGTTCAGTTATTCCTCAACGCCTGCATCGGGTTGATCAACGAAGCTCTCCGCGCAGGGATGTAGCCTGACACCAACGCGACCAGTAGCAGCGCCAGCGCCATCCCGAAATAGCTCGGGAAGTCCCACGGCGAAGTTGCGAACAGCAGGGACGCGATTGCCCGGGCCACCACGATCGCCATCACGCTGCCGATCGCGATGCCGATTGCCGTCAGCCTAAGTGTGTTGGCCAGGACTTGGCGCTGGACTCGTCCGGCAGTCGCGCCCAGCGCCATGCGCACTCCAATCTCTGAGGTTTGCCGCGTCACGGAATACGAAATCACTCCGTAGATTCCCAGCGTCGCTAAGAGCAGACCCAGTCCGGCGAAAGTCGCGACCAACAGCATGAAGAAGCGGCGCGGCGAGACCGCATGATCGACAATCGTCCGGATCGGCCGGAATTCCGATGCCGGTTGATTCGGGTTCAGTTCGCGCAGGGCACGCAGCACCGTCGGAGCAAGAGTCGAAGGCGGCAGGCTGCTACGCACGACTAACTCCGCTCGTGATGGTCCTTGCTGCGTGCAGGGGTAATACACCTGCGCCCCGATTGTGCTTTCCACGCTTTCTTCATGAACGTCATCGACGACGCCGACCACGCGGTCTTGCTCCCCGCCGCCGTCGCGCATCAGGATTTTGCCGATCGGATCTTCGCCGGGCCAGAAGCGGCGCGCCATCGACGCATTAATAATGATCACCCGCTCACTTTTCGGGCCGTCGGCCCATGTGAAGTCGCGCCCTTGCAAGCCCATGCCCATGGCGCGAATGAATCCCGGAGTAATCACATAGACCAGTGGCTCGGGCAATTCACCGGGTGCAAAGACTCTTCCTTTCGGTACGGGCGCATCCCAGGAGCGGTTGGGCCCGAGAGGGAGATAGTCCGAGATGCCGGCCGCTTCGACCCCAGGAATCGCGCTGACACGGGTGACAACTTGCTGGAAAATTTCCCCGCGCTTGAGCACGCTCGCTTCCGGAGTTGGCGCGCTGTCGTCATAGTCGACGTTCATCGACGACGCGTGATCGGGCTGGAAGCCCAGATCCACCTCAAGCACTTTGGCGAAGCTGCGTAAGCAACAAGTCCAGCACTCACCAGCAGAACGCATGCTAGCGCGATTTCCGAGACGACCAGAGCGGCGCGAATACGCTCGTGTTTGCGGCCGAGGCCCGCTCCGGCGCCAGAGTCTTTCAGTACTTCTTGCAGATTGCCGCCGGCCATGCGGAGTCCGGGCAGCAGTCCGAAGATCATTGCAGTGAGAATAGCGACGAGAACGGTCCAGCCCACGGCTTGGCTGTCGATTCGCAGAGAGTTCAACAACGGTAGAGCCAACGATCCCTGATGCGCAAGCCAGCGGATTACGGCGAATGCAAGTCCCAGCCCAAGGACTGCGCCCGCACCCGACAGCACCAGGCTCTCCATCAGCAACTGACGGATGATGCGTCCGCGGCTCGCTCCTAAGGCTCCACGCATCGCAAACTCTTTTGCGCGGGCGGCAGCTCGCGCCAGCAGCAAGTTTGAAAGAGTTACGCCGGCGATCAGCAGAATTGTGCCGACAGCGAACCAGAGCGCGATCAGCGACCGGCGCAGCTTGCCGGTCACGTAGTCCTTGAGTGGCACTGGGACGAGTTGGCCCTTGTAACGTCCTTTGCTCTGCGGATATCTGGTATTGAAATACATCTCTGGCGTAACGCGATTGGCATCGTCGAGTGCTTGCGCGACCGTGACTCCCGGCTTGAGACGGCCAATTAGTGTGACGATGTTGCCCCAGTTGCGCTCCGTGTCGAGGCTGAGCGGAACAAAAAGATCGGCCTTCGCGCCGGGAGCAAATACGGCGCCGTAATCGAAACTCTCGGGCAAGACGCCAACTACGGTCACCGGCGCTCCGTTCAATTCGATGGCTTGGCCGACGATCGCGGGGTCGGAATGGAATTGGCGACGCCAATAGGCATTGGCCAGCAGTACAACCGGTGTGCCGGTGGAACTGGGTATAACCGGTGCTCGCGCTTCTTCAGGGGTGAACAGACGCCCCATCTGCGGCTGAACGCCGAGAACCTGGAAGAAATTTCCGATGACCTCCATGCCGGTCGCGGGCACCGCCTCACCATGGCCAGTGAGGCGGAAATTCTCCGGAGTAGTGAAGGCTTCATATCCGGTGACACCCTGATATGCGCGGCTCATCGAGCTGAACTCTTCATAGGCATCGGCCGAATAAGTGGCGCAGGACCAGCCGCACTCCGACGGCGGTGGGGCAATCCATACCAGTTCATTCGAATGCGGAAATGGCAGCGGGCGCAGAAGAATCGTATTGACGACGCTGAAGACTGCGACATTCGCGCCGATGGCGAGAGCGAGAATCAGAAGAGAGACGGCGGCGAACCCAGGGTCGCGGCGAAGCGTGCGGAAGGTGTAGCGAACGTCATGCAGCAGGTCGTTCCAGTAATCTCCGACGCGTCTGCGCCGTTCGTTCTTCTCACCGATCTGTTGACCAACGCGTTGCACTGCCCGAAGGTCGCCGAATTGGCGCAAGGCTTCTTTGCGCGCCGCGTCAGGAGACAAGCCTTGGCGGATCAGATCGTCCGTCTTGGCTTCGAGATGGAAGCTAAGTTCGTCTTTTACATCAGCGGCGGGATCCGGGCCGAAGAAGCGCGCATAACGGCGCCAGAACGGTGTCGTGGTCATCAGGCCTCCTCCGGTTCGGGCAGTTGAGTTGCGGCCAGCACCTTGGCGACTGCTGCGGCATAGGCCTGCCAAGTCTTGATCTCCTGCCGTAGACTGCGCCGGCCTTCCGGCGTCAGCCGATAGAATTTCGCTTTGCGGTTGTTCTCCGAGTGTCCCCACTCAGCAGACAGCAGCCCCTTACTTTCAAGCCGCCACAACGCAGGGTAGAGTGTGCCTTCTTCTACGAGCAGAGCGTCGTCGCTTTGCCGAAGAATAAAGTTGGTAATGGCGTAACCGTGAAGTGGTCCCCACACCAGTGACTTCAGGATGAGGACGGCGAGAGTGCCGCGAAGAAATTCGAGTTTATCTGTATCCATATGCGCGTTGTAAGAGGAAGGAAGAATCCGATCGTTCCCCTAGGATTACAAGGGAAGATCACAAGGGAAGAGACGTTCAGAACGGAAATCTGTCACCATGAAAAACAGAGAAGGGCACAGCCAGTTCGAGCCAAGGATTTTTCGGGCCGGGGACTGCAATCCGGTGAATCGTCGTGGCCCGGTGACGAAACTCACTGCCCCGCGTGATCTCGATCCTTGCTTGCAAATTCAAGAGCGCAGATCATAGCCAAAGCGAAAGCGGTGCAAGTTGAGGCGCTTGCCGGGCGTCTGAGCCCGCCGCCGCAATCCTGAGCGAAGCGAAGGGCCTCTAAGTCCTTGCCGCTCAAGATTTTGCCCCTAAGTTAATGAGCGCCATAGATTAATTGCAGATTTTCCCCTAACTCGATGATTTCAGAGATCCGAGGGGGAGGGGGGATACCTCAGTAAGCAAGAAAGTGAGCGAAGAAAAGAAAAGGCACAAAGACCCTGTGATCTCTGTGCCCTCCGTGGTGAACAAGTTTCTTTCCTTACGCGACGGCTTCTTCTCTCGCGTCATCCGCTTGGACGGCTTTCTTTCCCAGGAACTTCAAGAGCGCCGCATTTACTTCCTCAGCGTGCGTCCACGCAATGTTGTGCGGACCATCTTTAATGACAACCAACCCGGCCCCTTTCACCAGCTTCGCCGTTCGTTGCCCTGAGGACGCAAACGGTACGATGCGGTCTGAATCACCCTGAATCACCAGCGTCGGCACATCGATCTTCGCCACATCCTTGCGGAAATCTTCATGCCACGTCGGCACACAGGCATAACTTGCCACGGCTGAGGCGCTGGCCGCTACACTCCAACTCGCCTGTACTGCCTGCTCACTGACGCGCTTTCCGAGATTGATGTCCGTGTTGTAGAAGTTCTTGAAGAACTCGGCGAAGAAGGCGTAACGATCAACCTTGACAGCTTTCTCGATGCCGTCGAAAACAGAGCCATCAACGCCTTCGGGATTGTCGCCAGTTTTGAGCAGGTACGGAGGAACACCGCTTATGATCACCGCCCTGCTTACGTTCTTCGATCCATATTTCCCGATGTACCGTGCCACCTCGCCGCCGCCCATCGAGAATCCAACCAGCGCGAAATGTTTGAGCTTCAAATGCGTGACGACATGATGAAGATCTTCCGCGAAGGTGTCGTAGTTGTATCCGCTGGTGGGCTGGCTCGACTTGCCGAAGCCACGCCGGTCATATGCAATCACGCGATGACCAGCGTCCAGCAGCACAGGGATCTGCTTTTCCCACGAGGAACTGCTCAGGGGATATCCATGAATCAAAACTACAGGCGAGCCGGAACCATGATCTTCGTAGTAGAGGCTGATAGGAGAAGAGTTTTCTTTTCCAACATCGATGTAAGGCATGAGGGAACCTCCTTGAGATTTTCGGACAGGATGGAAACTGCTGGCCCTATAGATTCACTGAGGGAATCGGGGGATTCATTGAGGCTGCCGGATTTTCAGGTCAGCAGCGGCGCATTTGCGAGCCCGGCCGTGCCGAAGATCCTGCGATAACGTTCGATCTCTGGCTGCGGCCCGAGGGCCTTGGCATAATTGTCCGAGAGCTTCACCGCCGGCTTGCCTTCCACGCTCGAGATTTTGCAGATCAGGGCGATCGGATCGAATCCATCGCCATCATTGGGATTACATCCGCGGAAGTCGTTGGTCAGCAGCGTGCCCCAACCGGCGCTGAAGCGGATGCGGCGGTCCGACGTCCACTTATTCCGGTCATTGAAATCCGTGGCGCTGCGGAAATCCTCGGGAGTCGCGCCTTTCGCAATTGTCCCGGCGAAATAAGCATGGAGAGCCAGAATCTTGTCCACATCGAGCATGTCAGAGGCAATCAGCAATTTATCTTCGGGATTGCGCCCATGTTTCTTCAGCCACTCGATGTACTCGTCTCCGGCTATGAACGGATCTTTGCTGTCGACGCGCTGACCGGTCCAGTCGGCCACCCACTCCGGCGCTCCGGCCAGAAACTGCGTGGTCCCAAAGGTGTCGGGCAGCATCACGCGAAGGGCGCCTTCATAAGTTTGCTGCCAGAGTTCCAGCACACGATACTGCGAAGCCTTGAGCGCAGCGTCGTCGGGGGCAAGCGCCGCCATCACCATGGGAATCTCGTGGGCATTGGTACCGATGGCTTCCAGATCATGCTTATGCGCGAGGAACGCATTGGATGTCCCGATAAAGCTGCTTCCCAGATTGGCGGCCATGGCGACCACGACATATTCCTGCCACAAAAAGCTGTGCCGGCGACGTGTTCCGAAATCGGCGACGCTCAATCCGGGGACGCCACGCAGGCGTTCGATCTTGTTCCACAACTTTGTTTTGGCGCGCGCGTAAAGAATGTCGAGGCCGAACTCGCTGAGCGTTTTCAAAAGCGCTCTCGTCTTCAGCTCGTCAAGGATCGCCAGCGAGTACAGTTCCCACATCGTGGTCTCGGCCCAGGTCCCATCAAACGTGAGATGAATCTGGCCTTCACGCACCCGGAACTGGTAATCCGAAAGGCGAAAATCGTTTTCCAGCCACTCCAGGAACGCTGGCTCGAAAATCCCGCGGCGTCCATAAAACGTGTTGCCGGCCAGCCATACCAGTTCTGATTTGCGGAAGCGCAGCCCGCGTACATGTTGCAGCTGAACCTTGAACTCCTCGATGTGAACCGTGTCGGCAATGCGTACCGCGGGATGCCGGTTCAGCAGCGAAAACTGCACCCGCGTGTTTGGAAAATGTTTCCAGATGAACTGCAGCATCAGCAGCTTGTAGAAGTCGGTGTCGAGCAGCGACCGGATGACCGGGTCAAGTTCCCAGTTATGGTTATGAGCGCGTTCCGCGTGGTTAATGATCATTGAAGGTCAGCGAGCAGCGACTCTTAGAGAATACGGGATTCGTGCAAAGGTCGCCAGCAATCATGCTTCGACCACCTTTCGCTCGGTTGACTCATGGCGATGAGTCAAGTATACTCATGCTGTGGCTAAACGGCTACAGGTCATTCTGCAGGATCCCGAGTATCGTGAAATTCGACGTGCCGCGCGTTCCCGCCGCATGACGATAGCGGCCTGGGTCCGCGAGGCGCTTTCGCAAGCCCGCCGCTCCGAGCCTTCCGGAGATATCGAAAAGAAACTAGCCGCCGTTCGCGCCGCCGCTGCCCTCAACGTAGGTGGACCTGCTGTCGATATCAAGACGATGCTGGCGGAAATCGAGCGGGGATACATGTCTGGACAACCGTGATTTTGATCGATTCCAACGTCCCAATGTACCTGATCGGTCCAGCCCATCCGCATAAAACAGATGCGCAACGTTGGCTCGAGAAGTTGCTGAGCGAACGCCAGCGGCTGGTCACTGACGCCGAAGTCTTGCAGGAAATCCTGCATCGTTACGGAGCTCTGCAGCGCTATAACGATATCCAACCCGCCTTTGACACAGTGCTGGCGATAGCGGACGAGGTTCTCTCCGTCGACCGCGCGGTCGTCGAACGCGCCAAACAGCTTCTGCTCGGCTACCGCCGACTCTCGGCGCGTGACGCGATCCATCTTGCAGTGATGCAGCAATACGGAATCGAGCGGATATTAACCTTTGATTCAGGATTTGATGGGCTTCCGGGGATCACGCGATTGTCTTGAGTGAGGTTGCGTCGAGCACCGCTCGAAGTTTCTCCGGGAAGCTCAGATTCACTTTCCTAGTTCCGCGAGACCACAGAGCTTTGCTCCAGTCCTTCGTAGACTTCCTCGGCGCGCCGGAGCGCATGCTGCACGTTCTCGCAGATGTTTTCTTTGCCAATGACCTCGGCGAATTCCGCCTGATGAATCAGTTGCGCGGGCTGCTCGCGCGCGCCACAGAGAATCAGGGTTCGCTTGGTGGCATGCAGTTCTCTAGCGACTTCTTCGATGGCGAAGAGTCCGGTGGCGTCCAGTGCAGTCATGTTGCGTAATCGCAAAATGACGACTGGCGGAAGCTTATGCAGATTTTCTGTGACCACCTGGATTTTGTCGGTCCCGCCGAACAGAAAAGGTCCGTGGATGCGGAAGATGGTCGCGTAGTAAGGAATGTCCTTGTCCTGCAAAATATGGACCCGTCCGTCTTCGACGTAGTCGTCGGTCACCTGCGACACGGTAGTGGTTGCGGCTACGCGGCTGATGAACAGCAGAGCGGCCAGAATCATTCCGGCTTCCACGGCGACGGTCAGATCAGCAAAAACAGTGAGCGCGAAGGTCACCAGCCAAATGCTGATGTCGGTCTTGGTGAGCTTCAGCAGCTGCGGAATCTCGCGCCACTCGCCCATGTTGTAGGCGACGATCATGAGGATCCCGGCCAGCGCAGCCATCGGCACATAACTGACGAGTGGCGCCGCGAATAGCAGGATGCAGAGCAGCGTCAGCGCATGAATGATGCCGGCGACGGGCGACTGCGCTCCGGAACGGATGTTGGTCGCGGTGCGGGCGATCGCGCCGGTCGCGGGCAAGCCGCCGAACATCGGCGAGAAGATGTTAGCTACGCCTTGTCCAATGAGTTCGACGTTGGGATTGTGCCGATCGTTGCTCATGCGATCGGAGACGACGGCGGACATCAGCGACTCGATGGCGCCCAACATGGCGACGGTGAATGCCGGTCCGAGCAGTCCATGAATCAGGTCGGTGCGGAATTTCGGAATCTGCAAGTGCGGCGGGCCGCTTGGAATTCCGCCAAAACGCGTGCCAATGGTTTCAACCGGAAGTTTGAAAAAGTAAACGGCAGCGGTAGCGAGCAGTAAGGCGACAATCGGTCCGGGGATGCGCGCCGAAAGGCTGCGGCAGATGATTAAGGTCAGCAGCGTGAAGACGGCGAGGGCGGTGGCTTCGAACGAGAGCGTGTGGAAACTCGCGGCCAGCGCCTCCATTCGCAACCAGAAGACGCCCGGAACTTTGTCGAGGTGCAGTCCAAAGAAATCTTTGACCTGCGTGCTGGCGATCAGAACGGCGATGCCGTTGGTGAAGCCGATGACCACGGGCCGGGGGATGAACTTCACCGCAGTGCCCAGTCCGGTGACGCCCATGATGATCAGCAGAATGCCGGCCATGACCGTGCACATGAACAAGCCGTCGATGCCGTGGACGGCGACGATGCCGGCGACGACTACGACGAATGCGCCGGTAGGCCCGCCAATCTGGGTCTTCGATCCGCCGAGGGCGGATATCAGAAATCCGGTGACGATGGCGCAGTAGATGCCGGCCTGTGGTGTGAGCCCGGAGGCGATCGCAAACGCCATCGCCAGCGGCAGGGCGACGAGGCCGACGGTGACGCCGGCAATGAAATCGAGAAGGAATTTGTGACGGTCGTAGGTCCTCAGGCAGAGGACCGATTTCGGAAGCCAGTTTTCGTTCAGGAAACTACCCGCCATTTTCACATTATGGCAGGGTGGGTGGGAATCGGGTAGTTACGGGTGGAAGTGTGGAGCACGGGACGGTTATGCGAGGGACCTTACGACGGCATGCGTATCGCGATGATGCGTGCGGGAATGCGTACGATCCCGACATCGAAGCAGGTCCCTGCAGCTGCATCGGCGCTGCATGCTGTCGTGAGGTCCCTCGGAGGGCTATCGCCCTCCTCAGGATGACATCATGGCTAGATGAGATCAGGGTTAGAGGATTCAGGATGACGGCCAACCGAGATCTGTAGAATTGCGGCATGCAGATCGTCCGCACCTTGGGATGGCTGGCCTGCGTGGTCTACTCCACTGTGCCGTTGTTCTGGTTGATGGTGCATCCGCGGGCGCACCGATGGCGGGAGAAAGAGCGCTCACCGTTTCGCTTGCTCGTGCCAGCGTGGCTGACGATGTGGGTGGGAATCGGCGCAATCACCGGTCACTGGCGGAATGTCGCGTTTTACTCAACGCCTTGGACCTGGGTCGCCGCCCTGCTGCTGTTCGCCACCGGCATCTTTATTTATTTGCGCTCCGGGGCGCACTTCAGCTGGCAGCAACTCGGAGGGTTGCCCGAGGTTCGCGCGGATCATCACGATGATCGGCTGATCACGACGGGAATTCGGGCGCACGTGCGGCATCCGGTGTATCTGGGGCATCTGTGCGAGATGCTGGCCTGGAGCATCGGAACAGGGTTGATTGTGTGTTGGGCCCTTACCGCGTTCGCGACGGTGACGGGCGCGGTGATGATTCGGATGGAAGATGCGGAGTTGGAGAAGAGGTTCGGAGAAGAGTTCTCAGCCTACCAACGCAAGGTCCCCGCTATACTGCCTATGATCCGAATCGGCTGAGGCCTGAAGTCCAAGGTCCGACGCCTTTTTCTCATGAGATTCGAGCTCTTCATCGCGTCCCGATACCTGCGCGCCAAACGGCGGCAGGCGTTCATCGGGATCATCACCGGCATCTCCATCATTGGAGTTGCCGCAGGCGTAGCTTCGCTCGTCGTCGCGCTCGCCATCAACAACGGATTCCGCCAGGATCTGCAGCAGCGCCTTCTCGGCTCGACGTCGCACGTCAGTTTGCAGCGGATTGCCGATGACGGCATCAGAGATTGGCCGCCGCTGATGGAGCGTTTATCGAAAGAGCCGCATGTGGTTGCTGCGGCACCCGCGATCTTTGAGCAAGTTTTGATTTCGCGCGGACCTCGGGCGCGAGGCGCGGTGCTGAAGGGCATGATTCCGAAGTACGAGCGGAAGGTTGGAGATTTGCTGAGTTCGGTGGTTGAGGGATCGGCTGCGCCGCTTGATGAAAGTGAAAATCCCCACTTCTCCCAAAGTCAGGGAGAAATGGGGCACCCGAACGACTCTCATCCGACCTACGAGGCGTCTTCCTCCACACAAGCAGAATCAAAGCAAGCCGAGCAATCTCCCGACTCGCTTGAGGGCTTGCAGCAGCGGTTGGCCGCCATGCCGCCGATCGTCCTGGGCAAAGATATGGCTGACAATCTGGGAGCGACCGTGGGCTCGACCGTGATGGTGACCAGCCCTCAGGGCGAACTTACTCCCTTCGGGATGGTGCCCAAATACAACCGCTTCCACGTTGTAGGAATCTTTAACTCGGGATTCTTCGACTACGATTCGAGCTGGGCGTTCGTCCGGCTAGCGGACGCGCAGAAACTTTTCGGCCTCGGCAATCTGATTTCGGTGCTCGAATTCAAGATTGATGACATCTACCAGGCCCCAGAGATCTCGCGCGAACTCGAAGACGCGGCCGGCCAGGGCTTCATGGCCACGAACTGGATGGAACAGAACAAGGCCCTGTTCCATGCACTCCGGCTCGAGCGCCTGGTCACCTTCATCACGATCGGACTGATCGTCTTCGTCGCCGCCCTGAACATCCTGATCAGCCTGATCATGATGGTCATGGAGAAGACTAAGGACATCGCCGTCCTGATGTCGATGGGAACGCGCAAGGCGCAGGTGCGGAATGTGTTTATTGCTCAGGGGTTGCTGATTGGCGTAATCGGAACGGTGATCGGCCTGGTGCTCGGCTATGCGATCGCCTATGCTGGCGGCCACTATCACGTGATCTCGCTTTCGCCGGAAGTCTATTCGATCGATTATGTGCCGTTTGCCCCGCGGCTGGTCGACGGCGTCTGGATCGCCGTATTCACTGTGCTGGTTTCGTTTATAGCGACTCTGTATCCGTCGTGGTCGGCGTCGCGAATCCTGCCGGCCGAGGCGCTTCGCTATGAATAATCGGCCTGGACTCGCAGGATCGCGGCAGCGGAGGTACGCGATAACTGTAGTGATTGTCATCACATGAAGGTGGACTTCCCGGCTATATGGTTTTAGTGACTGGAAAACAGTGATACCGCCGCGACTGTAGCTCCTGATCGATCAACCTGCAGGGCGGAAGCCCGACTGGAACGAAAGTCGTGCGGTATGCATCTAAAGGGTGAAGATTAAATGCTTCGGGTAGAAGGTCTGAAGAAGGTTTTCCGGTCCGGCAAGTCGGATCTCGTGCTCTTTGAGAATCTGTCGTTTGAGGTAAAGCGAGGAGAAATGCTCGCCATTGTGGGAGAATCCGGAGCCGGCAAGAGTACCCTGTTGCACATCCTGAGCGCTCTTGATCGGGCTTCCGCAGGTGACGTATACTGCGCCAACTTGCGAATCAATTCTTTGTCCCACGATGAAGCTGCGAACTTTCGCAATCGCGAAACAGGCTTCGTATGGCAGTTTCACTACCTGCTGCCGGAGTTCACGGCGGCAGAAAACGTGGCTATGCCGCTTCTGCTTCGGGGGCAGACGTGGCAGCAGGCCGAGCCGGAAGCTTCACGCTGGCTGCGTGAGGTCGGATTGGAGCGGCGCGCGCATCACCGCTCGGGGGAACTTTCTGGCGGCGAGCAGCAACGCGTGGCTCTGGCCCGCGCCCTCATCACCGGGCCCAAGCTTTTGCTCGCCGATGAGCCTACGGGGGACTTGGACGGACAGACTGCCGAAGCGGTTTTTAGCTTGATTGCAAGACTCCATCGCGAGCACCAGCTTACCTCCGTCATTGCAACGCATAATTTGTCATTCGCGCGGCGCTGCCAGCGGGTGTTGAGGCTGCAACGGGGAAAGGTAGAGGAGATTTCGCCGGAATCATTACCGTCGTAAGGTACCGAAGGGTGGGACAGGAAGAGGCAAGTTTAGTTAGACAAAGTGCAAGCTTTTGGATTCGCGGCAAGACCGGAGGTATTCCGAAGGATTCCTTCGGTAACGTGATCAAAGGAATGGGGCCCGGTTTCTCCGCTTGGGTTTCATGGCCTCTTGATTGCATAATGTAGTAATTAGGATAAGGGCCGGGTGAACGGACTTCGGTCCAGCCTCAGCGGGTCGGGACATCGTTCCCCACCCAGGAAGGTCAAAAGGGAAGGGCATTATGTTTGAACGCTATACGGAGAAAGCCAGGCGCGTCATCTTTTTCGCACGCTACGAGGCCAGCCAATTTGGGTCTCCTTATATCGAGACCGAGCATCTTTTACTGGGACTCCTGCGGGAAGACAAAGCCCTTACCAATCGTTTTCTGCGCTCGCACGCTTCGGTGGAATCGATCCGCAAGCAGATCGAAGGACATACCACGATCCGCGAGAAGGTTTCGACCTCGGTCGACCTGCCGCTCAGCAATGAATGCAAACGAGTTCTGGCCTACGCGGCGGAGGAAGCCGAGCGCTTATCGCATCGTCATATTGGGACTGAGCACCTGCTTTTGGGATTGCTGAGGGAAGAAAAGTGCTTTGCCGCCGAGATCCTGCACGAGCGCGGACTGCGGCTGTCGACCATTCGCGAAGAGCTTGCCCGCACGACCCAGGAAAAGGCTCAGCCCCAGCGGCAGCGCGAAAGTTCGCTTCTGGCGGAATTTTCGCGTGATCTCACGCAGGCGGCTATGGACAGCCAGCTTGACCCGCTGGTTGGACGAGAGGGCGAAGTCGACCGCGTGATTCAGATTCTGTGCCGCCGGACGAAGAATAATCCGGTGCTGATTGGCGAACCCGGCGTTGGAAAAACTGCCATCGTCGAAGGATTAGCCCAGCGCATCGCGGACGGCGAAGTACCGTCGTTCCTGGCGGATAAGAGAATCCTTGCGTTGGATCTTTCGCTCATTGTCGCCGGAACGAAATATCGCGGCCAGTTCGAAGAGCGCCTGAAGACGATCATGAAGGAGTTGATGGAATCGCAGAATTCCATCATCTTTATTGACGAGCTTCACACGCTGGTCGGAGCTGGATCTGCCGAAGGTTCGCTCGATGCCGCCAATATCCTGAAGCCCGCGCTATCCCGGGGAGAGATTCAGTGCATTGGCGCGACGACGCCGGGCGAATATCGCAAGTCGATCGAGAAAGATCGTTCGCTCGAGCGGCGCTTTCAGGCCGTGAAGGTTCCGCCGCCGAACGAGACGGACGCAATCAAGATTCTGTTTGGGATTAAAGACCGCTACGAGAAGTTTCACGCCGTCACCTACACCGACGACGCGATCAATTTCGCGGTCTCGCATTCGAACCGCTACATCCCGGACCGCTTTCTTCCGGATAAGGCCATCGATCTGGTCGACGAAGCCGGAGCGCGCGTAAAGCTGCGCCAGACTTCGTTGCCCGAGGAACTGACCGAAGTCCAGAAGCGCATCAAGTTCATCGTTCACCGGATGGAGAACGCGATCGCGAACCATGAGTTCGAGAAAGCGCGTTTCTATTCGGACGAAGAACGCAAAGAGCGCGAGAACCTGCGCGCTCTTCGCGAAAAATATCATCTCGACGAATCTTCGACCGGCGTCGTGAACCGCGAAGATATCGAAGACGTCGTCTCGCGCTGGACCGGCGTGCCGATCACGTCGATCAAAGAAGAAGAGACGCAGAAGCTGCTCCGCATCGAAGAAGAGCTGCACAAGCGGATCATCTCGCAAGACAAGTCGATCAGCGCTTTGGCCCGCGCCATCCGGCGCTCGCGCGCCGGGCTGAAGAATCCGAACCGGCCGATTGGGTCGTTCCTGTTCCTGGGGCCGACCGGCGTCGGTAAGACTGAAGTCGCGCGCACGCTGGCGCAATTCATGTTCGGGACCGAAAAAGCTCTGGTGCGCTTCGACATGTCGGAGTTCATGGAGAAACATTCGGTGTCGAAGCTGATCGGGTCGCCTCCGGGATACGTGGGCTACGAAGAGGGTGGACAGCTCACGGAACGCGTGAAGCGTGCTCCCTATTCAGTCGTGCTGCTCGATGAAATCGAGAAGGCGCATCCGGATGTCTTCAACATCCTTCTGCAGGTTTTTGAAGATGGCCAGTTGACCGACGGGCTCGGCAACACGGTCGACTTCAAGAACACGATCATCATCATGACGTCGAATATCGGCGCCCGGCACCTGCAGCGCCGCGAAGGCCTAGGCTTTGCGTCGACCAAAGAAGACGCGATCGCCGACAAAGTCGAAGAGTTGGTCAAGAACGAGGTCAAGAGAACTTTCAATCCTGAGTTCCTGAACCGTCTCGACGAGATCATCATCTTCATGGCGCTGAACGAAACGGACCTGATCCAGATTCTGGAGCTCATGGTGACCCAGCTCAACCAGAACCTGGCGCAGAAGTCGATTACGGTTACGGTGGCGGACGAAGCCAAGAAATGGATCCTCAACCAGACCTTGACCGACCGCAGCTACGGAGCACGCCCGCTGCGCCGCGCGCTGCAAAAGTACATTGAAGACCCGCTGTCGGAGGCGCTGATCCAGGGAACGATCACTACGCGCCCCGCGTTCATCGAAGTCTTCCTCGAAGACAACAAGCTGTTCTACCGCCCGGTCGATTCGGAAAAGGCGGAAGGCGTGTTGTTGTACGAGAATTAGAAGCCGTCAGCTTTCAGCCATCAGCCGTCAGCCAAGAGCTGGCGGCTTTTGCTTTGGGTGGTGCCGTGGCCATCCACCGGCACCTCAGTGGCGAACGGTTTAGACTAATCGCTGCATGTGTGCGCGGAGGACATTTTCCTGGCTGGCCCACGCGCTATTCGAGGTAATGCTCGTTTGGCCGGTCGCAGCTCAGAACGCGACTCCCGCGCCCCCGGCGGTGGACAAAATCCATTCATCACTCCAAGGTCCCGCACACAAAAGTGTCACTTTTGATGAGTTCGTTGACTCGGCCCTTCTGCAGGAACAACGGCTGGCGAAGTTGATGATCAACTTCAACCCTATTGTCGAGACCTACGTACAGGAACTAAAGCACGATTCCATGGTCGAGACTTCGCCAAAGGACGACGATTATTTCTTGAGTCGCTTGGATTTGACGGGGAGGGTTCCCGCCAGCCGGGTATTTGAAAACCCCGATCACGCAAAGGAGGAAACAGAAAAGAAATCTCCCAAGACTATCGCAGCTTTTGCCGCGGGAGGTTTCGCGCAAGCGGTGTTCCCGGATCTGGATCACTTCGACCGCAACAATTACGTGTTCAATTTCGTTCGCTGGGAGGTTCTTGGCGAGGTGCGCTGCGGCGTCGTCGATGTAACGCCACTTGAGAATTTGGCGAACCGGGGCTTCCTCGGTCGAATCTGGATCGAAGACGAGGACTTCAACATTGTCCGTTTTACAGGAACGTACGCGGCGAAACAGTTTTCTAAACGCTCATTTCACTTCGATAGCTGGCGGCTGGATACTCTGGGCACCATGTGGCTGCCTGCTTATGTTTATACCGAAGAGGCAGATCCACACGATCCCTCAAGCCGCGGCCTGTGGTTTAAAGCGCAGACGCGGGTGTGGGGCTACGATCTGCAAGAGGCTGGAGACCATCATGAAAATACCAAGCCGCTCACTGATAATCCGGCGGCCGCCGATCCCAATCGCCACGAAGCCTCGCAGGATCTCAGTCCCAGCCTGACCTTGGGGAAAACGACTTACACGCCCGAAGATGAAGTCGTGGAGCGATTGCAAGTGGGAGGACTGATGGCTCCGGATGGCGAAGTCGATCGCATCCTGGAGACCGTGGTCAACAATCTTCTAGTGACCAATAAACTCAACATCGCCGGCATCCGCTGTCGTGTTTTGCTGACCACTCCGCTGGAGTCATTTGTCGTGGGCCGAACGATCGTCGTGAGCCGCGGACTTCTCGACGTGCTGCCCGATGAGGCTACGCTGGCGGCGGTGCTGGCACACGAACTTGCGCACATCGTCTTGCAGCACTCCCTGGGTGTCGAATATTCGTCGCAGTTCAGCGTACCCTTTTCGGACCTCGAAATCTTCACGAAGCTTGATTTCAGTTTCGACCCGGCGAGAGAAGCAGCCGCCGACCGGAAGGGCGAGGAATTATTTTCGAAGTCGCCGTATAAAGACAAGGTTGCGAATGTGGCGCTCTTTCTGCAAGCTCTCGAGGCGCGCTCTGCCCAATTGCCCAATCTCTTGCATGCACGATTCAGCAATGACTTTGGGAGCAGCCACTTAGTCCGAATGAAGGTGCTCATCAATTCTCCGAAACGCCTGCATATGAATCAACCGGATCAGATTGCCGCCTTGCCTCTGGGTTCGCGGATCAAGGTCGATCCCTGGTCCGACCGGATCGAGATGCTAACCCGTAAATCGCCGCTGCTGCTGTCGGCATCGGAGAAGAGACCGTTTGAAGTGTCGCCGTTCTTTCCCCACCTCAAGCGCCTGGATGAGCAGAAATCTCAGGCAGGGACGAGTCCATAGCCAAATCCAATCCAGGGCCCCAAGCCTATCGCCAGAAGTTTTCCTGAAATCGAGCAGCCCACGTGCCCGTGGGAAGGTTAAAGCCGGGGAGCCACCCGCGAAGGTGGTGGTTTTCAACCACCCTGGCAGAGTGCCACCCACCATCTTTCTTCGCCGGATAAATTTTTCGAGTTTCGCAAACTTCCTGATTGATCCCGGGTTGAAGTTGTGATTAGATGCCCGAATTCACGCGCGACCCGGCATCTCCAGCTCGCCCGCCGGGGCGCTGCGAACTGAGGTGAAGTATGAAGTGCAGGCTGCTGTTCGCCCTTCCGGCAGTATCCCTTTTTGCTTTCACGCTGAGCGCCAGCGCACGGGATGTCGTCGTCCCCGCGGGCACTCTTTTGCAGTGCACCTTGAATGAGCCCAACCTTTCTTCGAAGACGGTCGACATCGGTGATCCCGTTCTATGTCATCTTCGCGGTGTGACAGTTTTCGGCCAACAGGCATTCCCGCGCGGAAGTTATCTTGTTGGACACCTTGAGGCCGCCAAAGATCCCGGCCACTTCTGGGGCAAGGGATATCTGAAACTGCAATTCGATCGCATTGGAGTGCCCAGTGGAGACTTGCCGCTGGAAGCGAAGGTGATTGCCACGCGCGGCTATAAGGTTGATAAAACAGGCGCCATCGACGGCAAAGGACACGCTACCCGCGATGTCGTCGAATGGCTGCTGCCACCGCTCTGGCCGTGGAAGGTGATCATGCTGCCGGCGCGCGGCCCGCGCCCGACGCTGAAAGGCGAAACCGTGCTGAGCATGCGCCTGATGGATGATGTCCAGATCCCGCAGACGATTGCTTCCTCGCAGACCTACGGGCCGGGATGGCGCTACTTCGGAGGGCTGCGGAACCAGTCGTTCAACGATTCGCCGGCTGCCAACTCCCGCCCGCAGTTGAGCGTGCGTCCGGCGAGAGATTCATCGGCAGTGCCGCAGGCGAGCTACGCCAGCTACGTGACCCGCAGCGTCGCGCTGCCTGCCAACTTGCAGACCGCGCCCGGCATGCCAGTATTCGTTCTGAATAGTGGCGCAGTGCTCGCGGTCAGCGGGTACGGTTATTCCGAGAGCCGCATTACGTATTCGCTGGTGGGCGGGGGCTCCGGCGTTATCAGCAGCGATGATATCGACTGGACCACAACCACCAAACTCAACAATCAACGAGGTATTCGATTGACGCTTCATAGCGGACATGCGAACTCCGGTGCGCAGGTTGCGGGAATCTCCGGCTCTTAGAAGATCGGGGTTTTAGCAGAGTCGGATTCCGGTCGGCCGCTCACGACTGGAAAAACAATGGCCGCTGGCCCAAGCTGGCGGCTTTTGTTATGTGTGTATGGTGGACGCCTTCGTCCGCCCCGCGGAGCCGAAGCGCTCTGGCTACAGGTTCATTTTCTTTGCGACCTTTTTTCCTGCCGAATAATCCGAACTCCCAATGAAAGTCAACATTGCCGAGAAGTTCTCGAAAATTACTGAGATGTGGAAGCCTTACGTTGCCGCTGAACTCAACGGGCAAATGGTCAAGCTCGATAAGATCAAAGGCGAATTTGTCTTTCATCACCACGACAACGAAGACGAACTCTTTCTCGTCGTCAAAGGCCGCTTCCGGATGGAGTTCCGCGACCGTCCGCATGAATGGATCGAAGAAGGCGAATTCATCGTCGTACCGCGCGGCGTCGAGCATAAGCCCGTCGCCGAAGAAGAATGCTGGTTCCTGTTGTTTGAGCCGTCGGGGACGCTGAACACCGGAAACGTGCTCAACGAGCGCACGCACCGCGAACTGGAAAAGGTGTAACGGGGATTCTGCTGTGATCCTATGGGCCTCTACGGTTAAAATCGTTAGCAGATGGAACTGATCGTCTATTCAGCCTTTTGGTGTCCCGATTGCCGCGAAGCCAAACGTTTTCTGGCCAAGCACAACATTCCATATAAAGAGATCGACATCGAGACGACGCCCGGCGCCGCTGAGGAAGTCGTCCAGCGCACCGGAAAGCGAGCTATTCCACAGTTCGTGATAGACGGGCAATGGGTGCAGCCCTACCGGCAGGGCGAAGGCTTCCTCTACGAAGAGATGTCCAAACGCCTCGGAATCGGCAAACCCTGACATAGAATGGCCTGCGCAAGATGCGGGCGCGGCTTTCGGCCGCGCCCAAATTTTTCGTCAGATCGGTATTGCTACCGGGACTGCGCAGTTTCTTTTGCGTTCTGCACCGCGTTCACGAAATCGCGAGCTTCGGAATTGGGTACCTTCTCGTTTCCTTCGAGGATGTCTTTGAATGAAACTTCCTTGCCGTACCAATCTTTGGTTGCTTTGTTGTCCTGCTGCAATTCAGCGCCATTCAGCGACGCGCCGATGAATGCGCCTTTGCTGCTGGAGTAGGTCAACACTCCGGCTTTGTATCCAGCGTCGGCAGAGGCGGAGCGGCCGACGGGACCCGCGGCCGCGGATACGTCAGCTCCCAGCTTGATGTGGCCTTTAAGCAGGCCTGTCATCCCCTGGTCATTCATGATGAACATCATGAGGTCAGTACTCTTGCCGCCAATTTGCGGTCCCCAACTCACACCAGAGACGGAAAAAGGAGCGGGAGCGCTCCAACGATTGTTGGCGGTCTTGCAGGTGGCGACGCCCGTGCCGTGCTCGCCTCCGACAATGAAGGCGCCCTTGATCAGTTTCGGGATTACGGCGACGCACTTCGCGCCATCGAGCACATCTTTGGGTACGCCTTTGTCGGGTGCAGCGCTCGTGATGTTCTGCACCGTTTCGGTCGCGCGCTGCAGTTCAGAGCTGCTGGCGCTGTTGTCGTCGCTCTTGGCCTGCGCCAGTGTGTAGGCGCCGAGACAGGATGCAAGTAACGTGATTGCGAATCTCCCCTTCGTGAACTTTGGCATTTGCGTTCCTCCAGAAGTTCGATTCGAGGATGCCCCAGATGGTTTTCGCACGAAGTGGCTTAACGTCTTGGGACACGGCTTTCGTACAGCTAATCCATTAGGGGGATTGCTGGAGGCGCGTCAGGGAGGCTGCAACGCAGACGGTACGGAGAGAAAAGGCCCTTATTTCTTCTTGCTCTTTTTCTTTGCGCTCATATTCCGAGCGTTAGCAGGAATTATGGACCGTCTGTTTCCGAAGACGCGGGTGAAGATTTTGTCGACGTTTTTCAGCTGGCGCTGCAGGTCAAAGGCGTATTCGATCTGCTTGCGAGGAACTTTGGACGTGATTTCTTTGTCGGCCAGAATCTCGTCGTGAAAATTCAGATTCTCTTTCCACGAGCGCATCGCGTGCGACTGCACGAGGCGGTAGGCGTCTTCCCGCGTCACACCGTTTTCGACCAGATCGAGCAGGAGTTGCCCGCTGAAGATGAGCCCACGCGTGCTTTCGAGATTCGCGCGCATCCTCTCGGGATAGACAAACATGGTGTCGATGACGTTAGTCGTCTTGTGGAGCATGTAGTCGATAAGCGTAGTCGAGTCCGGGAGGATCACGCGTTCGACCGAGGAGTGCGAGATGTCGCGCTCATGCCACAGCGCCACGTTCTCAAATCCAGCCTGGGCATTGCTGCGGACCACTCTCGACAGGCCGCTGATCTGCTCCAGCGTGACCGGGTTGCGCTTGTGCGGCATGGCCGATGATCCCTTTTGCTTCTCGCTAAAGAACTCTTCGGCCTCGCGCACTTCGGTGCGCTGCAGATGGCGAATCTCGGTGGCGATCTTGTCGAGCGTGGAGGCGATTACGGCCAGCGTGGCAAGGTAGTTGGCATGGCGGTCGCGCTGGATCACCTGGGAAGATACGGCGGCGGCCTTCAGGCCCAGGCGCGCGCAGATTTTCTCTTCGAGCTCTGGCGTGAGGTGCGCGAAGATTCCTACCGCGCCGGAAAACTTGCCCACGCGCATGTCTTCCGCAGCGGCCATGAAGCGCGCGATGTTGCGCTGCGTTTCCGAATACCAGTTGGCAATCTTGAATCCGAAGGTGATGGGCTCGGCATGGATGCCGTGCGTCCGTCCGATCATGGGAGTGTCTTTGAACTCCCAGGCGCGACGCTCGAGCACTTCGGCGAGCCGCTGCAGGTCCTGTGCGATGACCTGAGAAGCCTGGCGGATCAGCAAGGCCTGCGCGGTATCGACCACGTCGTTGGAGGTGAGGCCGTAATGGAACCAGCGCGCGTGCGGTCCGACGATCTCGGCGACGGCAGTGGTGAAGGCGATGACGTCGTGGCGGACTTCGGCCTCGATCTCGTGGATGCGGTCGACGCGGAAGTCGGCGCGCTCTTTAATGGCCTTGGCGGCGTCTTTCGGAACGAGTCCGGCTTCGGCCAGAGTTTCGGTGGCGGCGACTTCGACGGCGAGCCAGGTGCGGAAGCGGTTTTCGTCGCTCCAGATGCGGGCCATCTCGGGACGGGTGTAGCGCGGGATCACGGTCGGGCTCCTTGATGAAGTGGACAGAGGATTCTAAATGGCGAGGCGCGGGATCGGCTAGCGGCTGGCGGATTTTCAATCGATGGCAAGAGGGAACAGGCAACAGGGGAATGGACGTAAGGCGCCATGCCCTTCAGCTGAACTCGATAGGCGTTTGTTGGTAGGGACGGGGCGGCGCGCCCCGATATAAACCCCGCCCTCCCGTGGACCTGTGGTCCTGTTCGGACACAGCCAAACCAGGGGAGCGGGGGCTTTTCCGCGACCGCCCCCTCGGCGATCGCGGACCGTAGGTGACATTGATTTCACTTTATATCGCACCACGATATAATATGTAAAGACTATCGGGGCACGATAGAATCGTGGCATGAAAAAGCTCACCCTGATGGATTATCAAGCACTGGCTGAGTTCCGTCACCAGATCCGGAGATTCCTGCATTTCAGCGATCGCGCGATCGAAGGGGCAGGACTGGAACGCGGACAATACCAGATGATGCTGTCGATTAAAGGAATCCCGGACGGTTTGCGGCCGCGCATTCGGGACGTGGCCAACCGCATGCAGATCCAGCATCACAGCGCCGTGGAGTTGATCAACCGGCTGGAGACTGGCGGGTACGTCCGGCGGGAACGCGGACTGGACGACCGGCGGGAAGTGCTGTTGGCATTAACGCCAAAGGGCGAGAAGGTGCTGGCAGAGTTGGCTCTGCATCATCACCAGCAGTTGCAGGAGGCCGCGCCAAGGCTGGTACAAGCGCTGCATCGGGTGATGGCTGGAAAAAGCGCAGGCCGGAAACGCGCTCTGGTTGCGAACGGGCATAGCGAGTAAAGTTCCTCCCCACGGGAGCTGAACTTCGGCGGACGATAGACAGAATCTATGAACACGAACGGCAATCACGCGGGTCCGGAGATGGCTGAGCCCTTGGCGGCATCGGGTGTTTCTCCTCTGGAGCCGGCGCAAACCGCAGGTTTTCGCATTGTGCTGATATCGTTTCTTGCGGCCGGAGTCGGACTGTTGGCGGGTCTGGTTGCCTACATCCTTTACAAGCTCATTGGGCTGTTCACCAACCTCTTTTTCTTCCACCAGGCGACCACAACTTTCCGCAGCGTGGGCGGTCACCATCTGGGCGCGTGGGTGATCCTCGTTCCGGTGATCGGTGGGCTGATTGTCGGCGTCATGGCGAAGTACGGATCGTCGAAGATCAAAGGTCACGGCATTCCCGAAGCGATGGAAGCGGTGCTGGTAAATCGCAGCCGGATCGAACCGAAAGTCGCATTGCTCAAGCCGATCTCGGCGGCCATCGCCATCGGGACGGGCGGTCCGTTCGGCGCGGAAGGTCCGATCATTCAGACCGGAGGCGCGCTGGGATCGCTCGTGGGGCAGTTCTTGCATACGACTGCGGTCGAACGCAAAGTACTGTTGGCGTGCGGAGCGGCGGCTGGCATGTCGGCCACCTTCAACACACCGATATCCGGTGTAATTATTGCGATCGAGCTGTTGCTCTTCGAGTTTAAGTCACGGTCGTTCATTCCTCTGGTCATCGCGAGCACGCTGGCGACGGCTGTACACATGCAACTGCTTGGCCCCGGTCCCATGTTTCAGGTTGGGCAAGTTGATTTTGGAATCCCACGAGCCGTGCCCTTTTACCTGGTACTTGGTCCTTTATGTGGATTGGCGGCGGTTTTTCTCAGCAAGGCTCTGTATTGGGTGGAAGACCAGTTTGAAAAGCTCCCAATCGACGAGTTATGGTGGCCCGCGATGGGCGCCCTTGGACTGGGCATCATCGGATATTTTGTGCCGCGCGTCTTTGGAGTGGGATACGACACAATCGGAGCCATCCTGAATGGCCAGTTGGCCTGGAAGGTGCTGCTGGTGGTCATGATCGCCAAATTCGCTGCCTTGGTGCTTTCGCTGGGATCGGGTACCTCGGGCGGTCTGCTGGCTCCGACGTTTATGTGGAGCGCGGCCATGGGTGGGCTGTTCGCCATGATCGGGAATCATGTCTTCCCCAACGCACATTTGTCGCCGGGCGCATTTGCTCTTGTGGCCATGGGCGCGGTGTTCGGCGCCGCATCGCGAGCGACATTTTCATTCATCATCTTTGCCTTTGAGATCACGCGTGACTACAACTCCGTGCTGCCGCTGATGCTGGTCGCGGTGATCGCCGACGGGATCGCGATGTTATTCATGCCGCGCAGTTCGATCATGACCGAGAAGCTGGTGCGGCGCGGGCTGCGCGTTCATCAGGATTACGAAGCGGACGTTCTGACGCAAGCCACGGTGGCCGAGACCATGGAGAAATATCCGCCGGTGATTGCGGCCGGGACAAGAGTGGCCGAGGTAGCCGAACGAATTGCGCGCCATGACCCCGCAGTGGCGCGATACGAAGCGATGCTGATTCTCGACAACGGGAAGCTGGCGGGTATTGTAACGCGCGGCGACATCCTGCGGGCATTGGACAAAGATGGCGCTGGCTCAGTGACAGTCGAGGAAGCGGGCAACACCAAACTGATCGTGACGTATCCCGACGAACTGGTGGCAGAGGCGGCGGCCAAGCTGCTCAGCTTCAATATCGGACGCATGCCCGTGGTCGACCGGGCGGATGAAAAGAAAGTCGTGGGATATTTGAATCGGGCCACAATTCTCGCTGCCCGCACTCGGCGTATGCACGACGAGTCTTTCCGCGAACCTGGCTGGCTGCACTCCAGAGCCAAAACGCCAGTTTGACGTAAAGATCGATATTCAAAGTCTCAGAATTTTCAAGGGTTCATCGCAAGGCATTTTGACCGGATGGCCCTGTACGCTAGTAAGCTCTGCGGTTCCTGCCGGTGACCTGAAAATTCGAGCTCCGAAGTATAATCAATACACCCTTATGAGTGTGGGCCGAATTGCGTGCGGGCTGGCAGTGGTGGCCGTTCTGTGCGTATTGGGAATCTTCTTTTTCCCTGTCATCAATGGTCCGGGTCCGTATTCCGCAGTGCACGGTCCGGTCACGGCTCTGCTTTCGATCCGGGCGGCCGTCCGTTTACGCACGATTATCGTGCAAACCGGACTGGATGCCATCCGCGGCTGGTTTGACTGTGTAGGGCTGGCACTCACTACCCTCTCGTGGAGTGCGCTGGCGAAAGCCGCATCGAAGCTGGACACTCTGTCCGCCGGATTCAATACGATTCTTCGCTGCTGATCTGCCTCCCGTATTCGCTATCGAATCTCTTTACTCCGCGTCCCATCACGGAAATCGGTGTGTTTTGCGCAAGCAAACATCGTTTCCGCGCTGCGACCATTGAGCTAGTCTTTCTGCCATTTCAGGCTTAACTCGATTTGATGAGGAGGATTCAAGGTGACAAAATCAGCATTGCAAACACTGATGTTCGCAGGAATTTTAGTGGGCGTATTGTCGTTTTCCGGTTGTAACAAAAAAGCCGCAAAGGCGACGCCGCCCTCTCCGCCACCACCGGCCACTCCGACTGCCACGCTCGCAGCGAATCCAGCGGTAATTGAGCAAGGACAGACCACCACGCTGACGTGGCAAACCGCGAATGCGACGGATATTGCCATCGACGGAATCGGAGCGGTGTCGGGCTCAGGTTCGAAGACTGTAACGCCGAGTTCATCGATGACCTACACGCTCACCGCCAAAGGTCCGGGTGGAACCCAGGACGCATCCGCTCGGGTCACTGTGAATGCGAAGATGGCGCAGGCATCAATGTCCGGGCCTTCGGATGAGGACCTGTTCGCGCGCAACGTGAAAGATGTCCTGTTCGATTACAACAAAGCGGACATCCGAATGGATCAGGCTACGACTGCCCACAATGATGCCGCGTTTCTGGCGCAGCATCCTTCGATCAGAGTCGTCGTGGAAGGCCATTGCGACGATCGCGGCTCGGAGGAGTACAACCTGGCGCTGGGAACAAGCCGCGCGGAATCGGTGAAGCGGGCTTTGCAGCAGGAGGGGGTATCTCCGGACCGCATCAAGACAGTCAGTTATGGAAAGGAAAAGCCGTTCTGCACCGACGCTAACGATCAATGCTGGCAGCGCAACCGCGTCGATCACTTCGACATAGCACGCTAACGGCGTCCTCGGATTCGACGGCTGCATCGACTGGAATAGAGCAGGCGCGATGAAACAATCAGAGGCGGTTCGCAGCAGGACCGCCTCTTTTACTCTCACCTCTGGATTGAAACCCCCCGTTCAATTTCCGGATAGTATGTAGAGGAGTTGTGGTGCGGGAGCAAGAAGAAAGCATGGCATCTGGAATCCTCAGCCGTTACCGTTTTTATCTTCGGCAACGGCCGACACTGCTGGTTTTACTCTCGGTTTTGACCGTCGTATTTTTTTTGGCAGTGGCTGGATTATCGCGGGCGCATGAGGCGCAGCGGCAGGCCTTGGGGAACCGCTGGTTCAACCGTGGAGTGGTGGACCTCCAAACGAAGCGCTACGAGGCTGCAGTCATCGAATTCCGCTCTGCGCTGCTATATTCGCAAGATGACTATTCTTACCAGCTCAACCTGGCCGAGGCGCTGATTGGCCTGAAGCATACGGCGGAAGCCTCGGCTTACCTCTCCAACTTGTGGGATCGTGAGCCGGGGAACGGGCTGGTGAATCTGGAACTGGCGCGCATTGCGGCGCAGCGGGGGGAAATTGATCAAGCCGTGCGCTACTACCATGACGCGGTCTATGCGGCATGGCCTCGTGAACAGGAGAGCAAGCGGCGAGTGGCGCGGCTGGAATTGATTAATCTGCTGCTGCGCGTCAAAGACCTGGGCGATGCCCAAGGCGAGTTGATTGCGCTGGCGGCCAATGTTGGCGACGATCCGGCGCAACAGGACACCATCGGCGATTTGTTCGTGCGAGCGGGAGATTACGAGCACGCGCTGGCTTCCTATCGTATCGCCTTGCGTGCCGACCGGCACAACGGCGCGGCCCTGGCGGGGGCGGGCTATGCGGCATTTCAACTGGGACAGTACCCGCTGGCCCAACACTATTTGCAACAGGCAATTGCCGCCACTCCCAATGACACGCAGAGTGCGCAGTTGCTGCAAACGGCGGACATGGTCTTGCATATGGATCCGTTTCGCCGCCAGATTTCCGCCGCTGATCGCGATAAAGCCGTCATGGATGCCTTTGCCACCGCCGGACAACGGCTGAAGAGTTGCACGCTGCCGAGCACCGGCAGCCCGGGATCAGGACCTCCAATTTCTCTGAATGACGAGTGGTCCGCCACCAAGCCGCGTGTCAGCATGGCAGGCTTGCGGCGAGATCCGGATCTGGCGGAAAACGTTATGGATTTAGTCTTTCGCATCGAGCGCCAAAGCAGCATCGTATGTGGGACGCCGACGGGCGCCGATTTGGCTCTGTTGCTGATCTCCAAACTGCACGAGGGAAGTTAGTGGATCTCGAATCGAATCCTGAAACAGAAGTATTGGTGGAGAACGGCCGGACGCATCCCGCATCCGTCTGGATCCAACAGCATTCTGCGCGAGCTTTTTTACGCTCGGCATTCCGCGAAGATCGGTTCTTTCTGATTCTATCGGTCTTTATCGGAGTGTTGTCTGGGCTGGCTGTGGTGTGTTTCCGGTTTGCCATCGACTGGTCCCGGCTCTACCTGCTGGGAACGGGCGCGGTGCTGTCCCCCGTGCGTATGTTGCTGGCGCCATCGCTTGCTGGACTCGTCATCGCCGTCCTGGTGATTCATGTTTTTCCGACCGCACGCGGCAGCGGCGTCAATCAGACCAAGGCCGCACTGTACATCTTCAATGGCGACATTCCTATTCGCACGGCGATCGGGAAATTCATCACGGCAGCATTGGCGATTGGGGCGGGACATTCGCTGGGCCCGGAAGATCCCTCATTGCAGATTGGCGCATGCCTGGCATCGTTGTTGGGACGGAAGATGCGGTTGTCGCGCGACCGCATGCGTCTGATCGCTCCGGTAGGCGCGGCGGCAGGACTGGCAGCCGCATTCAACGCGCCGATATCCGCGGTGCTGTTCGTCATTGAGGAAGTGATCGGACGTTGGACGGCGGGCATCCTGGGGTCGGTCGTACTGTCGGCGGTTTCCAGTGTAGTTGTGATGCGCTGGTTCCTGGGCTCGGAGTCGCTGTTTCGCATTCCCGCGGTAGAGTTGAAGAATCCCACAGAACTCATTGCCTATGCGGTGCTGGGCCTCGTAGGCGGACTGGCATCGGTGGCGTTTGCCAGCGGAATTACCACACTGCGTCCGCGATGCAAGGCATTGCCCTTGTGGACGCAATATTTTCAACCGGCAATTGCGGGATTGCTGATCGGAGTCGTCGCGATGATGGGCGCGCCCCAGGTCATGGGCGCCGGGTATGAGTATATCGATCAGGCGATGCATGGGCAGTTCACCTGGCAGTTTTTGGCGATCCTGGCTGGCGCAAAAATTGTGGCGACGCTGCTTTCGTTTGTGAGCGGAACGCCGGGTGGAATGTTTGCTCCAACTTTGTTCATCGGAGCGATGTTGGGCGGAGCGGTGGGCGGCGCGCAACACTTTTTCTTCCCGCACCTGACCGGCTCCGTGGGAACCTACGCGCTCGTCGGCATGGGCGTGCTCTTTGCCGGATTCCTGCGTGCCCCGATGACATCCGTGTTCATGGTGCTCGAGGTGAGCGGAAATTATTCGATCATCGTGCCGGTGATTGTGGCGAACACATTTGCCTACGTGATCTCCCGCTGGCTGCAGCCCATCGCCATCTTCGACCTGCTGACGCGGCAGGATGGGCTTGAGTTGCCATCCATGGAAGAGTTGCGGGAAGAGGACGTCCTGCGCGTGGAAGACGCCATGCAACCGGTAGAAGGCCCGGTGCTTGACGCGAACGACACGATCGAAAAGGCGCTGCGGGCACTCGATCACACCGAGAGCGAAGACCTACTGGTTCGGTTGAGCCCGAGTGGCTGGAGCACGACCACGACGGAACACCTTCGCCAGATGGCTGCCCAAGGCAAAACCCAGCAAAATGTCGGATCCGTGTTGCTCATTCCCCGCATTCCTCATCTGCATCCCGATCACCCCCTGGAGACTGCGTTGCGGTATGTAGACCGATGGCCAATCGTGCCGGTGGTGAGCCGTGCCGATTTCCGCAAACTGGAAGGCGTGGTCACGCAGCGGCAGGTCCTCGAGCGATACCGCGAGTTCGGTGAGGGATAGATATAGATAAGGCCGGCTGCATCCCTTCGGCCTCGCTCAAGCGAGGCCACGCCCGCCGAACAAAAACGTTTTGCTATATACCGAAACGATCTTCTTGCTTTAGAACGTCCGTGCTCGGAATCCGCCCGTAGCCGAATTGTTACCTTCGTTCAAGTGTTTTGCTTGAAAATCGAGGTCCGGATTCTGTAAGCTTCCCAAAATCCCAAGAGGGCATTACTGGGGCAGAGCTGTATTCATAGGGCTGTGGCAGAACGGAAACCTATCAACTACGGACATCGCATTCGGATGCGGACCAGGCATGTCCCTGCCAAGCCAAGCACTGCCGGTTGTCGGACATGTCTTCCGTATTCGAATCTTCGATAGCGCTAGCTTCCAATTGTGGGCAACGGGGGGAATGGAAATGTCAGCATCTTCGATCAAGTGCATGGTTATTAGTGTCATCGCATTAGCGATGACAGCCGCGGCTTTCGCACAGGGCGGAGCCACCGGAGCGATTACGGGAACGGTGCAGGACCCCAGTGGAGCAGTGGTGGCGAATGCCCAAGTCCGCATCACAGATCAGGATACAAATGTTTTGCAGCGCCAGGTAACAACCGGCTCAGATGGCAGCTTTACGGCGCCTCTGCTGCCGGTGGGAACCTACCGCGTTGAGATTCAGGCGTCGGGATTTGCTCCAGCAAAAATCGCCGACGTCGTGGTGCGTGTCACTGAGACTACGCGGTTGACCGCCAAGGTCACCACAGAATCGGTGCAGCAGAAAATCGAAGTGCAGGCCGAGGTGCAGACGGTAGACACAACCGACGCGACCACAGGGCAGGCGATCGATACGGCGACGATCCGCGCCCTGCCGCTGGCCACGCAGAACTTCCAGCAACTGCTTACGCTGTCGACCGGCGCGCAAAGTGAACTGAATGCGGCGGCGCAGTTAGGACGCGGGCAAGTGCGCATCCAGGTGAATGGCCAGCGCGAAGACAATAACAACTATCTGATCGAAGGCATCAGCGCAACGGACTACAACGTCGCTGAACTCACGAACACTCCGCTGCCCAATCCCGACGTGATTCAGGAATTCAAGGTGCAGACCTCGCTCTACGATGCCAGCCAGGGGCGTAACGGCGGCGGCAACATCAATGCAATTCTCAAGTCCGGTACCGATCAATTTCACGGCGATTTTTATGAATTCTTCCGCAACACGGTGCTCGACTCCAACGAGTACTTTTTGAAGCAGACGGGATCGCCGCGTCCTGTGATTCAGCAGAATATTTTTGGTGGAAGTCTCGGCGGTCCGGTCAGCCCAGGCGGCAAGCTCGGCTTCTTCTTTGTGAACTACCAGGGGACGCGGCAGCGCAGCGGCGACTCGCCCGGAACCCTGATCAGCACATTCATTCCTTACGTGCCGGCAGCAGATCGCGGCCCGGCAGGCGCTGCGAACCTGGCGAAAGACTTCGGCGTGGCCGCTGCGGATCCGGTGGCCGTGAGCCTGCTCGGTTTTCAGAGCGATCAGTTTGGGGCACCGGCGAATGGATACCTCTACCCGTTACCCAACGTTCCAGCGGGGACGGCGCCCGGATCGCTGGTGCAGTTCACCGTCAGCAAGCCGGGCAAATTCACCGACGATCAATTCACGGCGAACTGGGACCACGACTTCCGGCAATCGCGCGATGCCATCTCTGCGCGTTTCTTCTACTCTGATTCCGAGCAGGACATCCCGTTCGGTGCGGGCGGACTGCAAGCTTCGCTGGGAGCGGCAGCCAGCGGAACGGACCTGAACTTCCCCTATCAGCTGCCGATTCACGACCGCCTCTTCATCATCTCCGAAACGCACGTATTTAATCCGCGGCTGGTGAATGACCTGCGTTTTGGATTGGTCCACATCAACAACACGGCGACGAATGTGAACCCGGTCACGGCAACCGACGCGGGCATCGTCCGGCCGACCAGCAACCTGACCAGCAGCATCTACAAATTCACGTTCGCGACGTCGGGTTTTCAGTTCGGTCCCACTCCGCAAGCCAACCAGGCACAGACGCAGAATAGCTACAACTTTGTCGACAACCTGAGTTGGGTGGAAGGGAAGCATACCTTCACAGTCGGCGGACAATACATACGCGTGCGGCTTGACAAGCTGTTCCCGCAAGTCTTCAACGGGCAACTTTTCTTTACGAACACCGGAGCCTCTACCGACTTCGACAACTTTATCGGAGGCACTCCGCAGTTCAGCTTTGGCGGCGGCGGCGTCTACAACCACGCCTACAAGCAGAGCAACTCCGCCGTCTTCCTGCAGGATGACTGGAAGGCAACTTCGAATCTGACCGTCAATCTTGGATTGCGCACTGAATTCCTGGGTGCGTGGACTGATGGAGATTGCCACATCGGAAACATTGAATCGGACCTCACCAAATCCGGAACCTATCCATTCATCTACCCCAGCTGCGTGAACAAGCTGGGAGTGACGGGACTGACCGGGAATGCGGCGGGATCTACCTTCAAGAACAATGTTTCGACCGGATGGGGACCGCGCGTCGGCTTCGCGTGGGATGTGATGGGACACCACAACACCACGCTCCGCGGCGGCTACGGCATCTACTACGTTCGCGAAGACGTCGGCGCTGTCGATCAGTTGAGCTTCCAGTCGCCGTTCATCCCGATCGTGTTTTTCGGGCAGACACCCGGATATACCATGGCGGACTTCTTTACCGGAACTCCCGCGGTAAATCCGAACGCGGTGCCGGCTG
Organism: Terriglobia bacterium; assembly: GCA_963711365.1. Classification (GTDB taxonomy): domain Bacteria; phylum Acidobacteriota; class Terriglobia; order Terriglobales; family Acidobacteriaceae; genus Sulfotelmatobacter. The sequence goes on from CAVQDY010000010.1 coordinate 115,681, forward strand.
CGGGACAATTCTCGGCGTCGTGGTTGCCCTGCCTGGCGCAATTCACCGGATTTGTGGACGGAAGCGGCGCCCCAACCACCAATACGAATCTCACCGGCACATACAATTCCTGCAGTGGACCGGGAGTCAATTCCACTCAGAATCTGTTTGTGTTGGAAGTTCCGCGGCACTTTGTCGTGCCGAACACGCAGCAGTGGAATCTGACCCTGCAACGCGAATTCGCCAGGAGCTGGGTGCTCGAAGTTGGATATGTCGGGACGCGCGGCATCCACCTTCGTGAAACGCGCGACGCCATTCAGTCGGTGGACGCGATCAAACATCCGATCACCGTCACCGATGTCACCAACGGCCAGACCCTGACTATTCACACCGATACATTCGACAACGCCATCGCTCGCACCCCACCCCGGGATTGAACGGCTACAGCGGCTACCAGATCTTTGCCAATGACGCATACTCGATTTATCACGCGTTGCAGGCAACATTCTCGCGTCGATGGAGCCAGAGCTACCTGCAGGCGGCATATACCTACTCGAAGAACATCGATGCTACGTCGACTGGAAACACGGCCTTCAACACGGCATGGAATGACCAGAGCAACATCAACGCCTCGCGTGGGATTTCAGATTTCAACCGGCCGCAGCGCTTAGCCATCACCTACGCCTACGATCTGCCGCTCTTCAGGCGCTCCAGCGGCATCAGAAAAGCCGCGTTAGGCGGATGGCAGGTCAGCGGCGTCTCGATCTTCCAAAGCGGGTTGCCGTTCTCGATTTACGATTCGAGCGCGGGCACTGCATTTCTGGGTGCCGGAAGCACGCCGCTCCTCGGAGCGAGCCTGGCGCCCGGAGCGACCGTCGCCAGCGGACTGGCCGGCGGCAGCATGCAGCAGAAACTGACTTCCGGATACCTCACGCCGACCGCGTTTGCTCCGGCTGCGCTCGTCGATCCGACCGATTGCGCCACCGATCCGAATTTCTGCGGTACAGGATTCGGAAACCTCGGACGCAACGTGTACAAAGGCCCCTTTGAGCAGAACTGGGATGTCTCGTTCCTCAAACATTTCAAAGTTGGCGAACGAAACGACATACGGTTTGCGGCAGACTTCTTCAACCTGTGGAACCACACGAACTTCGCCAATCCCACGGTCACGGATGTTGAAGCATATCTGGCGAGCCCGACGACCAGTCCGTTCGGCAAGATTGTGCAGACGAACGGAAATCCGAGGTTGATCCAGTTCTCGCTGCGCTGGGCGTTCTAGAAGACGCTGGATGTTCTCATGCCCGGGAGGCAACCAGCTTTCCGGGCCTTTTCATTTCGGTTTACTACTGAAGAGGTCCGCCGCGTGCTACGGTGGGTGGTGCCGATTGCCGACGCTCGGCGTTACGGCTTCAGCGACGAAGCGAACGCGGCCAGCGCGATCATGTCGTCCAGCGAAAGCTTCTGGACCTGCTTCCGCATCTGCTGCGAGAGTACTCCGTGGCGCGAACCGGATTGCATGTCGTATAACTGGCGCACAATGTAACTGGGTGAGCGGCCGGAGATTGGTGGAACATTGCCGCTGCCTCGCAGTCCGGGACCGTGACATTTAGCGCAGGGCTGCACTTTGCCGTCACCTCCGCGGCGAGGAATTTTCCCCGCTTGATGCTGCCTTCCGGAACATAAGCCACAAATCCGGACGCATCGTCGTGCAATTCGGCGCGCTCAAAATTCTCGGGAGTTTCGATGATGCGCTGGCCAATCGGCTCAGTTGCGGCCGGCGTATCGGCGACCAGCATCCATCCGGCTACGTGCGTTTTCGGCACTGTGCTGGTTTCGACGACGCGAATCCAAGGCCTGCGCTCCAGCTTCGAAAAATAATCCGCCGCAGCGGCAATCTCCTGATCGCTGGCCTTCCATTCCCGGTCGGTCATGTTCAAAGCCGGCAGGAATGTCGGTTCCGAACTCTTACGTGCTCCACTTCTGAAATCGGCGATCTGGGTAATGATGTAACTGGCAGCCAACCCGGCGAGGCTGGCGCTCTCAGGATGTCCCTCACCGTTCGGCAGATGACAGTAGGCGCAAGCAAAGAAGTCGGGCCGGCGCCCGTGGGCAACGACTCCGGGCATCGCGGGATGAGCCGCGGGATGCCAGTCGGGAACATTGGTCATGTCCGCGATCTGTGAGGAGGTGAATGCCGCGTCGCTGCCGGGAACATGGCGCGGGCGATTATCCGGGGCCATCGCAGAGCCGCTAGACGCGGGATTCACGCAGTAGGCCCAGTAAGGGGTGGTCTGTTTCGGAATGTCAGCGAGGGCTACGAGTGCGCAAGCGATCAGAAGAAAAAGAGCGAACGGCCAGCGGAAATGACGCATGCAGATACTGTACCGCGTAACGCCTTCAGAAATGTAGCCACTTTTACTCTCTAACCGGGAATGCATTTCGTCAAGGGTTGTGCGCGAAACGCTTTGGAAGGATTTTCTGCTTCTTACTTCTGCTGCTGGGCTTCCTGAATCAACGGCCTTAGCGAGTCCACCGAAACTCCGAGTGTGCCTCCGGTGAAACCGTCCATGTAAGCGGAGTTTACGCCGATGACCTCTCCGGCGGAGTTGAAAACGGGGCCTCCGCTGCCCCCGTGAGCGGTAGGTGCATCGTAAATAAGTTTGTCCCCAACCACGTCCCCGAGGTGGCCGCAAGTCGTCGATGGACGAATCAGCGAGAGTGCGGCCAGTTCGCTGGCGGCACTGAGATCGTTGTGGCGGAACGCCAGACGTTCATAAATCCCGGATGGCGATTTCGCGACCATTCCCGCAATACCCATCGGGTAGCCAATTACGGTCACTAGCTGTCCCGGAGCGCCAGGGGACTTCGCCAGCGGCAGCGCGGGCAGCGCACGCATCGCATTCGTGTCTTCGACACGTAGCACCGCAAGATCAGAAGTCTTCGAGACGGATGCAGGCGTCAGGGTCACTGGCGTCGGAGATCCGGGAAAGAAGACAACCAGACTTTCGATCGTGCCGATCGCTCCCTCGCTCAGCAGTCTCTCCGCTTCGGGATCACCATACCAGGGCTCGCCCACGTGCCGGTTCGTCGCAATCAGGCCGTCTCCCACCAGAAATCCCGTGCCGGAGACGCGGGCGCGGATCGAGGGGCGATGGTTGGCGAAGCCAACCTGATACACCCCTACGATGTATCCGATGGAGTTGCGGTAGCGGGTCAGCACGACCGCGGGCATCGAATGCTCTTGCTTTAGACTCGCGACCTCGGCCGTGAGCTCGTGAACTTGTTTTTGCAGATCGTCGGGAGGCATTCCTTGCACCGCGATGGGTGCGTAGTAGTGCACCATGACGATGGCGCCCAGCAACATCAGCGACGCCCAGCACGCCTTGGATCATCTGCTGCCAGCTGTCGCAAACAATATTGGATTCCTGCTGAGAGTCGTTGGCGGAGTCCAGCGGGTCGTGACTGCCCGGGTCAGGCATAGAATGTTCGGCCATGAGTGTCGATGTGGCGCTCGACGCAATTCCAAGTGCTTGTTTTTCAGTGTCTTTCCAGAAAGCAGGCAGCCAGGAGCCGTTATCTTCGCTGGTTTCGTGCAACTGCGCTACGGTACTGAAGGGGATGTACAGGCGTTACTTTGCAGATTTACCGAGGAGGAAACAACAATTACGATCTAAATTTCCACGGTGGAAACTTCGCGACACCTCATCCTGAGTTTTACAAGAACACCGTTCTCAAGAATCCGCGTGCTCCAGACCACGGCAACCTTGATATCCTCGCGGAGGTGCAGAGGCAAGCAATTCAATGATGGTGCGAAACTCGAATTTTGCGCAGTCCATATGTACCGTGCTTCTTTGTATCCTTCTATGCAGTTGTGGTGGTGTCGGAGGCAAAGACGAATGCTCCATTGCTCCACAACAGCAGATGGCCGGCGATACCAGTGAGTTCCAGCACATTATCAGCTACGGCCAGAGCCTGAGCCTCGGAGATCGCGCGGTGATTCGATGGCCGATCGATCTCGCCATTCCGCCAGAACAAAACGTTGGCCTGATGTTCGCAAGTGGTTCAATTCCGCGCGGTACCATGAATGCGCTGGCCCCGTTTGCCGACAGCACTGCGTCCGTCGAGATGAGCGTTTGGAACATTGACGCGCCTGGCGTCACACCACTCTACGGAGCCTTACTCAAATTGCAAGACCTTCCAGGCAAAAGAATTGGCTCGGCTGCAGGCCGCGGCGGCACGGCCATCGCTGGACTTTCCAAAGGTACGGCGCCCTACGCGCGGTTGATCTCCCAAGTTGCTGCTGGGCGCGCCTTATCTGGCGGTCACTACAGCGTGCCGGCGATTATCTGGATGCAAGGCGAATCAGATGCAGGGAATCCGAACTATGCCGCACAGCTGCGGCAGCTGTTCGCTGATCTCGACGCAGATGTGCGCGCCACCGCAGGCCAAACTCAGACTGTCCAGTTCTTCATCTGCCTCACAGCGATCCGCGACATTGCGCTGGCTCAACGGCAGGTAGCTGCTACCATGCCCAACGTACATATTGCGTGCGATACGGCGACGCTCCCGAAGTCGGATGGAACGCACCTGACGGCCCACGGATCTCTGGAGGCTGGGTGTGCCATCGGCCTAAAGATGCAGAGCGTGACCTCGGCGAACGAATGAAAACCTATAAAAGGAAAGAAGGCAAATCTATATTGCGGCAATCAGCGCTTTCACTCATTTACCGCACCTTGGAACGAGCGAAAATCTACGGCCGCCATCGCGGCGGCTTTTTGAGGTTTTGACCTGTGGTTAAAATCTACTACGCCACGTCGGCGGCTGCGCTGCGAACCGTTCTCGCTCGCACGGAGGAGCGATGTTTCGAAGGTTAGCCATAATTGCGCTTGGCGCGTTCGCGTTCTTCAGTTGTTCGCCACTGGGTATGGGACAGCGCACGATTCAACGCCCCGATGGACGCCCGATTGAAACATCTCGAATTGACGAGAGCGTCGAAGGGCTCATGCTGGCGGCGCATGTAACCGGCACTGGTATCGCCGTGTTTCATGGAGGCAAAGTCGCCTATCTCAAAGCTTACGGCTATCGTGATACCGAAAAAGGATTGTCTCTTACACCAGACTCGGTGATGACCTCGGCATCGCTGAGCAAGGCGGCCTTTGCCAGTCTGGTAATGCTCCTCGTTCAAGAACACGCGATCGATCTGGATACACCGATCTACAAGTATTTGCCCAAACCGCTTCCGGACTATCCCCGATACGCGGACCTGAAGGGCGACGATCGCATCCAAAAGCTGACGTTGCGCATCCTCTTAAGCCATACCAGCGGTTTTCCAAACTGGCGCGCTTTTGAAGACGATAGGAAGCTTCGCATTCACTTCGATCCGGGAACGCGCTTCGCCTACTCCGGTGAGGGTATTGCGCTTGCGCAGTTCGTGGTCGAAACGGTAACCCACAAATCACTCACCGACCTGATGAATGAGCGGCTCTTCCAGCCTCTCCACATGAACCGTACGAGCATGGTGTGGGAATCGCGCTTTGAAAACGATTTTGCCAATGGCTATGACGAATACGGGCGCTCCCTTGGTCCCGAAAAACGCAAAACTCCCGATGCTGCCGGTTCTATGCAGACCACTCTCCATGACTACGCCGACCTTCTAAGCGCGATTATGCGGCGGAAGGTACTGAGCCCGCGCGCCGTCGGCTGGATGTTGAGTCCCCAAATTCGCATCTATTCTGCGCACCAGTTTCCATCACTGGAAAATACAACGACAACCGTCAACGATGCTATCCGGCTCCGCTATGGACTTGGCTGGGGTCTCTACTCCTCGCCCTACGGCAAGGCTTTTTTCAAAGAAGGGCACGATGAGGGCTGGAGACATCTCGCCCTCTGTTTCAATAATGGCAGCGGCATTCTGATCATGACGAATAGTTCCAATGGCGAAGGCATATTCAAGCCTCTGATTGATTCGGTCCTTGGACCTACCTCGTTTCCCTTCGATTGGGAAAACTACACGCCCTATAACCTGCTGCCGCCGCGGCCGAAACTCAAGCAGCATAAAACGGTTTCGTTGCCGCGTGAGGATCTCGACCGCCTTGTAGGCCGATATGCTCTCTCGGCGGACACCGTCCTATCTGTTACCGTCGAAGGGGAACGGCTCTTCGTTCAGGAAAATGATGAGCCCAAGCAGGAATATCGTACCGAAAGCCCCAAAGATTTCTATTCAACCAGTTCGAGTGACGAATGCAGTTTCAGATTTGCGGACAGCGGTCTTGCCCAGGCGCTGATTTTGCATCTCGATGGCAAGGACCTGGAATTGAAGCGTCTCCCATAAATGGCTGCATGACTTTCCGGGCGAGCAAAAAGGTTAACGTCGCCGTCGCTCTACGAAGATAAAAGGAGTAGGCACGCGAGCCCACGAATTATGTTCCAGCCTGCTCCAACGTACATTCCTTGGGATCTTTGTCGTCCCTCAATCCCAGAAACACCGGCGCTCGCAGCTTCGGACCGCTCCCGGAATTCGTGCCTTCGGTCCACTCGGCGTATTCCACTTCCGCAACCAGATTCGGCTTTACCCAACTCACTTTTCGGAGCGCTTCCACTTCTCCATAGAACGGATTCTTTTTCGTCTCGATCTTCTTCAGCGTTTTGAACAGCTCCGCCAGCAACTTCTGATCGAAGCCGCTACCCACTTGTCCCACATGAATCAGCCGTCCCTGCTTGTCGTACAGCCCTAGCACCAGCGATCCGAAATGCGCGCGGCTGCCTTCGGGGTTGGTATAACCTCCGACCACGCACTCCATGCGATGCCGGATTTTAATCTTGAGCCACTCCCGGCTGCGGCGTTCCTCGTAGCAACTGGCCCGCCGCTTCGCCAGAATTCCTTCCAGCTTTTTGTCGCGCGCAATTTCAAACAGTGCCTTGCCTTGCGCCTCGTAATGATCCGAGTAGCGCAGCGAATCACCCGGCTTGAGGATCTCCCGCAGCTTCTTCTTGCGGTCCTCCAGATTGACCCGCCGCCAGTCGTAGCCGTCGAGATAGATCAAATCAAACGCGTAATAGAGAACCGGAACATCTGCCTTCGCCACTGCTTTCTTTCCGCCCGGCCGGAATCCGGTTCGCTGTTGCATCAGGCTGAACGACGCTCGCCCGTCAGCATCCAGCGCAACGACCTCGCCATCGAGGATCGCAGTCTTCGCCTTTATGAAATCCGGCATGTCCTTCAATTCCGGATACCGTCCCGTCAATTCATTCTGATTTCGCGAAACCAGCCGCACTTTCCGCCTTCCACGAAGGCAATTGCGCGGTAACCGTCCCACTTGATCTCGAACAGCCAATCCTTATCGTCGAATGGTTTTTCGATCGACTCCGCCAGCATGGGATGGATCGCCGTCGGCATCGCGCGTTCGACGGGAGAATTCACCGCCGAGCCCGCAGAGACCGCCGAGACTTTGGAATTACCGTTCTTTGGCGCTGCGGGGTGTGATGATGGAGCCGGCAGCGAATCATTCGGCTCAGCTAGTGTCTTTTGTTTAGTCTTTGTTTTCTTTGCGACCTCGGCGGTGAACTTTTGCTTTTTTTTTTGATCGAGCTTCGCCACTGCATCCGCCAGCCACGCCGCCTTCAATTTCCCGCGTCCTGCCGGACGGCTGCTCGTCCATTCCTTCGATCGTCCATCGCCGGCGATCTCATCCATGCTTCGCTGGCTCAGCACGGACTCATCGATGTCGCCCGCATCATATCCCTCGACCACATGATCATCATGCTTCTTGATCATCAGCCATTCGTTGCCCTTGCTCCCCGGACGCCGTCCCGTCATCTTGATCAGCGCGAAGTCTCCCTGCAGCCGCTTCCCGTTTAACCGGAATTTCAGATCTCCCTTCGCCAGCATCGCCGCCGCTTCTGCCTCCGTGCCCGGCACATACTTTCCGTCCACCGGAGTCGGCGACAACGGCTCCCATGTGCCCACATCCCACACCATCACGCTGCCGGCGCCGTAATTCCCCTCGGGAATATTCCCCTCGAAATCGAAATACGATACGGGATGATCCTCCACCTGCATCGCCAATCGCTTGTCCGCAGGATCGAGGGACGGTCCTTTCGGCACCGCCCACGATTTCAGCACGCCTTCCATTTCCAGCCGGAAGTCATAGTGCAGGCGCGTCGCGTCGTGTTTCTGCACCACAAAGCGATTGCCGCGCTTCTTCTCTACCTTTGGAGGAGGCTCGGGCGTCCCTTCAAAGTTCCGCTTGCGTTTGTATTCTTCTAGAGCCATAGTGAAGAACCAGAGTGAAGATTCACAGTTGCTGAAAACCTGTAACGGCGCGATCCATCATATCAACGTGAGTACCACGACATCGGAACGAAAGCCCTCAACCACGTCCTGCATGAGCGCGGCTCGCCAGATTCCATGAATGCCGCTTCCACCCAGGTTTCATGGACCCTCGTAAAATGGACGCTCGTAAACAAGATGCGTCTGGCCGCATTCTTCGTTGCCGCCTTCTTCTCCTCCCTTGCCTGGCCCCAGGCTGCGCCTCCAGCGCAACTGCACGCTTCTCCCGGCAACGAAGCTTGCTCCTCTTGTCACGCCGAAATTTACCAGTCCTACAAAAATACTGTCATGGCGCGTGCCAGCGGTCCTGCTGCTGACGGCCTTATCGAGGGCAAGTTCGACGACGACAACTCGGCCGTTCATTATCGCGTCTACCAGCAAGACGGCCAGGTCTGGATGAGCTACGAACGAAAAGGTAAGCAGCCACTGCAGGGCCAGCGCGAGCTACGCTATTACATCGGATCCGGCGTCAAAGGCCGCACTTACATTTTTTCCGTCGACAAATTCTTTTTCGAGGCTCCCATCAATTGGTACGCGCAGGAACATCGCTGGAACATGACTCCAGCCTACGCCGACGCAACCGAAGTTCCTCTGAACCTACCGCTGTTTCCAAGCTGTCTCGTCTGTCACACCAGCGGAGTGCAATCGCCCATCGCGGGCACCGAAAACGAATTCTCTGGCGCGCCCTTCCTGCATGACGGAATCACCTGCGAACGCTGTCACGGCTCCAGTGAAGCTCATGCCAACAACAAGGGACCGAGCCTCGATCCCGCGAAGCTGCCTCCGGACCGCCGCGATTCCATATGCATGGAGTGCCATTTCGAAGGCACCGTCGCTATCGACCAACCGGACAAGCGTCTCGCGCAATTCCAGCCTGGCGATCGCATCTCCGACTACATTCATTACTTTGTCCTGACTTCTAATGCTCCGCCGAATCCACAATCCCTAAGCCAGTTTGAGGCCCTTTCGCTCAGTGAATGTAAGCGCAAATCCGGGGACAAGATGTGGTGCGGCAGTTGTCATGATCCGCACTCCGAGCCCGCAGCGGGCGAGAAAGCTTCGTACTATCGAAGCAAATGTCTCGCCTGCCACGGCGAAAACTTCGCCACCCGGCATCATCCCGAGAAGCCAGACTGTATCGCATGTCACATGCCCGCTTTGCCCAGCAAAGATGTGGCCCATACCGAAGCCACCGACCATCGCATTCGCCGCTACCCGAAAAATCCCGAGCTTATAATTCGAACGCCGGTGCAGAAGCTCGAAATCTTTCCCGCCAGCGATGCCAGCCTTGCCACCGATCGCGACTACGCCCTGGGCTGGCAGACTCTCGCCGAGCGAGGCATGAAGAGCGCTGCATCGCAAGCCGAGCAGTACTTGAAAAAAGCTGCGGTGGAATATCCTAACGATGCCGCCGTTCTCTCGGCGTTGGCTTTCCTCGAGCAAAAAAAAGGACATACGGATCAGGCGCGTCCACTCTACGAACGAGCCCTGAAAATCGATCCGCTGGACAGTGGCGCAGCCAACAACCTAGGCACTCTCGAAGCTCGCGCCGGACATCTGCAGCCTGCCGTTCGGCTCTGGCAGCAATCGTTCGAGCGGGAGCCCTACCGCAGCATCATCGGAATGAATTTGTCGCTGGCGTTTTGCGTCGACGGGCAAGTCGACGTCGCGCGAAGTTATCTCGCACGCGTGCTCCAGTTCGACCCCGACTCCTCCCGGGCGAAACAACTCTGGGCTCACCTCAACGCCGACCCGGTCGAGTGCAAACCCTAAGCGGGCCGCTGGCGCAACAGCGTTTTGTTTGTGCGTCGCTCCGAAACGCCCTCGTCCGGGGTTGTGCGCACAGCGCGCAATAAACAATGAGCAATGCGTCGAACCTCAACCGCGAAGCGAATCTACGACACCGGCTTCGGATTGCGCTCGGTGAACCCCCACTGGTGCCAGTAGGGATAGATCGGCGTCACCGCGCTCGCTGCGTCCAACTTAGCCACCTGCTCGGAAGTGAGACTCCATCCAGCGGCGTCGAGGTTCTGCCGAAGTTGCTGCTCATTCCGTGCGCCCATAATGACCGTTGCAACGGTCGGCCGCTGCAGCAACCAGTTCAGCGCAACCTGCGGCACGGACTTGTTCGTCTCTTTCGCGACGGCCTCTAGCGCGTCCACGACTTTATACAGGTACTCGTCTTCCATCTGAGGGCCCAGGTCCGCGGTCTTATGCAGCCGGCTTTCTTTCGGCAGTGGCTGGCCCCGCCGTATCTTCCCGGTGAGTCGTCCCCAGCCCAACGGACTCCAAACCAGCGCGCCCACTCCCTGGTCGAGACCCAGCGGCATCAACTCCCATTCATACTCGCGTCCGATCAGCGAGTAGTACACCTGGTGTCCGACGTACCGCGACCATCCGTAGCGGTCGGCCACATCGAGCGACTTCATGAGGTGCCATCCGGAAAAGTTCGAGCAGGCGATGTAGCGCACCTTGCCAGCTCTTCACGAAATTATCGAGCGTGCTCAACACTTCTTCGATCGGCGTGAGCGCGTCGAACCCGTGCAGATGGTATATGTCGATGTAGTCGGTGCCCAGCCGCTTCAAACTCGCATCGCACGCCTGAATCAGGTGGTAGCGGGACGATCCAATCTCGTTCGGCCCGTCTCCCATCTTGAACGTTGCCTTGGTCGAGATCAGGACGCGCTCGCGCTTGCCCGCAATCGCTTTCCCGAGAATCGTCTCCGACAAGCCGTCGGAATAAACGTCGGCCGTGTCAAAAAGATTCACGCCCGCATCCAGGCAGATGTCGACCAGACGCGTCGCCTCGGCCACATCGCTCGCGCCCCACGCCTTGAAGAACTCATTTCCACCGCCAAATGTGCCCGTGCCATAACTGAGCGCGGGCACTTTCAATCCAGACTTGCCGAGCTGTCGATATTCCATGAGGCTAAGATGATCTCAAATTTCCGAGGATTCGGTGGAAAGCAAGGACGGTTCCGTTTTGGGAATCCGCTTGGTTTTGGGGTATCCCCCCTCCCCCCACCCCTCTGAAAGCCTTGACTGGCGCGGGTTGTACAAAAATGGTCCGCAAAATCTTGAGCGCCTAGGACTTAGGGGTCAAAATCTTGATTTCAAAGAACTTACGGGCCTTTTCGAGGCTGCGGTGTAGACCGCTCACGCCTTGACGATGATCTGCCTTTCTTTTTGGCGGCGCAAGGTCAGATGTCACAAGGTTAGGCTGTGGAAAAGTCGAAGGCCACAGAGCGGCGGAGCGACGACACAATTTAGCCTAGGACTTCAGTTCTGGGTCAGCCGCTTGTCTCGGTTTGGGGTGAGGTCAGGTGGCGCAGCGGTGCGGCGCTTAGTCGTCCACACCGTGTATTAGTTCATCCGCTGCCGTGCTGGCCAAGACGCAGAGTTCTTTGAAGACGCGCGCGTTAAATGGATTATTCGCCCCCGCTCTTCGCAATACGTTCCGGAATTGCACGCGGAGAATCCGGAAATATGGATTTGGGCCATGACATCATTCACCAAATCGGCGGCCAATACGACACGAACAAGAACACAACCCAGCGGATCTTGCTGTTGCTCGAATCTTGACCGATTGGCTGCCGGGCGCTTCACAAACGCGTTCCCCGGCTCTCGAAAGACGCTACCGTGATGAAGACGTTCACCACACGTGAACATAGCGATCTCCGTCCAGCGTCTCAAACGATTTGTTGATTCCGACGAAGGACCGTTTCGCACACAGATCCAGGAGTGGGCGGGGAGTGCGCAATGCCAAATTGCGGATGTCAAGAAAGTTGATCTTTGCCTCCGGCCTCTTGGTCTGCTTTAGCGCCACTCTGGACGCGGATCTAAACGACCAGATTTCCACCGACAAAGATGCTATAAAGCTGAAACTGGTAAATCACATCAGAGATCGCGTGAGACTGACTCCGCTGGAAATTCTGGCAAGGTCGATTGAGCAATATGGGGTTCCCGATACAACTGCCAAAGAACTATTCGGGGCCTATGCGGAGTTTCTGGAGCTTCTCAACGACGAGGAGTCCCGGAACGCACTCAAAGCACTTCGCGCTTCCGACTCTCGACCAACGCCACGTTTGGAAGGGTGAGAGACATGAGCAGGGCTTTTGAAAATGCCTTGGATCACATCTTCTTCGTGAATCCCAAAGTTGCGCCACTCACTCGAAAATATGGGGTCTTCTAAATGAGGCAAATTGGGTTCTCTACGGGCGCATTGGCGCTCGGAGATTTTCGGGCGGCACTGCGAATGTTGGCGGGGAAGAATTGCTCGGCCGTGGAGTTGTCTGCACTCCGGCAGGAAGAACTCGCCCCTCTCGTGGTCCAACTCGATGATCTTGACTTAAGCAACTTTGAGTATGTTTCGTTTCACGCACCCAGTGCGATAGACCCCGCGTTTGAGACTGAAGCCGCCAGTTCGAGCAGGTCGCATATTGAACCGGGGAGTTCGCGGGGCGCTTTGGTCGAGCTGGACGCGCGAAAGGTCATGGATGGAATACTTCGACTTTCGAATCAGCGCGAGAATGCGGTCGAGCCGCCGCTGTCCGTAAAAAGGAATTTCAAGGGTAGCGCGAGGAGTAAAGCCGAAGGCGCTGATGCCTGCAATATAGGCAAGCAGCAGATTTTCAAAAGCGGCATCGTACGGGATGTTGAGAAAAACCGATGCGCCCCTATCGCGAGGCTCTGCGGCGGGTCGAGATTGTTTTTCCAGTTTTCGCGTTGCCATTGCGGGAGCGGACCGCCGATTTCCTGGGCCCAGTACTTCGAATCGAGACGTCCCCTGTCTTGAGGTCGCGGTGCAGCATCTGGCGCACGGTGCGGATGAGTTCATCGGTACGCTTCTTCGAAACCCGCAGCGTCCGCGCCGTGTCTCGGGCGGTGGCCGGTTCGCTGTTGTCAACTCGAATCGGATGGTGCGCCATGAATCGATTATAAACCCCGCAGGAAAATGAATGGAGACTCGCTGTGACTAAAGGCAGTTCAGCAATTTGCGACCGGCAGCGTCGTTACCCGCCCTTGCAAAGAACGCGAGGACGGGGCACCCCGAGTTTCATGATGGAAAGGGAGTCAAAGCCGAAAGGGTGGGCCACCCGCGAAAATCTCAATTACTTTGTACTGGATCCTGTGGCCTGGTCGTGAACCGATGCCAGCTGTTCAGCGAGCAGGTCTGCGAGGAGCCTCTCTAGCGCTGACAAATCGAGCTTCTTTGCGTGCCATTCCTGATCGGCTGCTTCGAGCGCTTTGTAATAAGGATTCTTGTCATGGGATATCTGATCCGGAATTGTCTTTTTGCCTGGAAGCCGATAGCCAAGCTTCAGGCAGAGCAGCAAATACGAGAACGCGCGAGCCGTCCTGCCATTTCCGTCGGTGAATGGATGAATCCAGTTCAACTTCCAAAGTGCGTAGGCAGCCAGGTGCAGCGGAGTGCTCCGCTCCCAGTTGTCGTTCACATAGTCACACATGTACTCGATTTCTTCCGGCACGAGATATGCCCCAACCGGCTGATGCCGGCTGCCCTTGATCTCGATTCCAGCAGGACGCCAGTTGCCGGCGTACGAACTCAATCCGTCGAGAGCGATTCGATGCAGGTGAAGGAGATGGGAAGGTCGCAGCTTGAATTTGCGTTCCGGGTCGGAGAAGTGCTCAATCATCTCCGTAACGGCGTCGATCTGGCGGACGCCGTTATGGGCTTCTATTCTGGCTATTTCGTCGGGATCGGAAACCAGCGCTGGTTCCAGGGCGTGGCTATGCCGTTCCTGTTCTTCGCTCATGCTTCGGAGCCCCTAGATCATCGGCCGCCTTGTCCACCATTTCGCGGGTAATGCGAGGGTTCTCAATCTTGGTGTTTCCATAGGCGAAGCTGCGGCGCTGTTCTTCCTTCTCCTGTGGGGTAAGGACGTGTTTTCTGGCTTCATCAAGCAGTTGTTGCAAGCGCGTTGGCATGGTTCGCCTCCCGGAGTACCGTTGAACCTTATCACAGGGGAGACTGCGGAAAACAAGGACTTCACTGTGCAGGAATCAGAACTCTATCGGCTTCTTCTATTCTAGCTTGAAAATGCTCGCTGCCCCGATTGATTCCGAGACTGCGCCAGAAAGATGGATGAACGGAAACAAAAATCAGGCTTCGATCCTACGCAGTGACAAAGTACAGATCCAAGGAATTACTTCCGGCAGCGTCGCTACCCGCCCTTGCAAAGAGGGCAAGGCCGGGGCACCCGGCGCGGTTCCTAGGTTCGCGGCGCAGAGCTAACCGAAGGCTCGGCCTTCTCCAATAACCGAGATCACGGTTCGCATTTCCTCATCCATCTCATGGGCACGAAGCTCTCGTGCTATCCGACGAGCACCCAATGAGACTTCAAATCGACTCTGGCACCACTCCGAGAGCTTTGAGAGCAGGAGTTTGCCTGATATCACAGACAGTCGGCCTTCAGGAGAGGTCCAAGCCGAGTCAATTCGCTTTCGAGCGATCTCATTCGCGAACTTCGATCCTTTCGACCTGTTCTCCGAAAGAGTCTCCTGCGAAAGCGCATCAAAAGCTGCATCTTTCTGCGATTCGGCAATTTTTTCGAGCCGCAGTTTCAAGACGTCCTCAGTCAGGCCATCGATACTTTTCTTGCGCACTTTCGCGAGCATTACCCGCATTATTGCGCTTGGAACCAGTAAGTAGTTCTCGATCTCCTTGCGTTGCCAAATATGGAGGCGGACGCCCACTCGTGATGCCTCTTCATAGCGTGCGGAGATAGCTTCCTGTGTGTGATAGTCCGAATCAAGCAAGCAGTATGTGCTGATCTCCTCTCCCAGCGCGTTCTTCAAGAGCATTCTTGATCCAACTGCGTAGCTCCAACCTCCCCATCCTCCAATCGGCATGTGGGGCAGAGTATCCAGTGGTTCGTTGCTTTCTGGAGTGAGGGTGTTCTGAAACTGTTTCAGGATCTCAATGTCCTTACCTTCGAGAAGCAAGCATTTTCTGGAGGTGGACAGCCGGGCCAGATTCAGATTGTGAACTCCTCCGATCTGGTCAATTATGCGCTGTACCGCAGGCAGCGAATCCGCGAACCTGGCCTCTCGCCTGCCTTGGTCGATTACTAGAATTTCATCGGGCTCAACTTCGGCCATGATTTCTATCGAGTGGGTTGCGAGGATCAGTTGCGGATTCCTGGACCTAACGATGCGAATAAGGCGCCTTTGAAGATCCGCGTGCATGTAAACGTCGGGCTCGTCAAGTATCACCGTGTCTTCGTCCCTCGAGCGCGCCAAAAACCACATGGTCTGCAGCCACATTTGAAGGCCGTGCCCCATCCAGCTAGCCTCCGCGACGAAATCACCGTCTCTTACGAGGAGGGACAGAGTCGTGTCAGGCACCCGGCCATTTCTTGCGAGGTCCTTGATCTTTAGGCCTTCCCATGTAGCTTCCGCAATCCGCTTGAATTCCTTGAAATGGGACGGGAACACGAGCAGCTGATTTCTGAAGTGTAACGACGCCAAGGATGACGAGACGGCGTTGCGAACATAGTCCTCGACCAACACTTTTTCTTCCTTCAGCAGGGGGCCGATCTGGGGGAGCGATGTCACTCGTGGCATTCCTACGGACTGAACCTGGCCCTTGGTGGAGGCAATATTTCCATTCTTGCCTTGGACCACGGCGTGGACTCGTGGCTCACCCTTGTCCTTGCCTATGAATATCTCCAAAGAGCCCCCGTTTGAAAACCCGGCGGTAATGACTGCGGGAGGCTCGCCGTATCGGTGAAAAGCTGTCGTGAAGTCAAACTCAAAACCGCGGAGGGATGGAGAAACGCCACGGTAAGACTTCGGCAGATCCAGCCAGTGGGGTACATCAGAAAAATTGAGATGCGGAGCGCGACCCGCGATAAGAGACACCAATCGAAGCGCTTCGACTATGGTGGACTTGCCGGCGTTGTTCCGCCCCACGATTATTGTCGTAGGGCGGAGTGGGACAACGTGATCCTTAAAGCACCTAAAGTTCTGAAGTCTCAGGGAGGTAAGCATTGATCTATCCGAAAGAAAGCGCGCGCATCCAATTCTTGAGAGTCGCAAAATAAGAAAGGGGACACGGCGTTTGCCGTGCCCCCTCACAGCTTGCGTCTGCTCGACTGCTTACGATTTGTTGGCCTCAGCGGCTAAAGCCGACGAAAATTGTTGCCGGTTGCGGCACGGCTCGAAGCCGTGCCCTTCCCAAAATTTAACCTCAAGGTCCCTCGACTGCGACCCGTGTTCACTTCGTGACCGCGGGGTCTCGCTCAGGATGACACTGCTTACAGTTTATGAGCAGCCGCTGGTACTGCCGCAGCTCATGCAGCGGTAGCAGCTTCCATTTCTGGTCATGATGCTGCCGCAGAAGCTGCAGCTGGGAGCGTCTCCGAGGTCGACGATGCTTGACAGCGCGTCGGCGGCGTGGACGGAGGAACCTGGACCTCGGACCTCGGACTTCAGACCTCCAGAAGACGCAGTGCCGCTGACGTCAGAGGTGCCTTCGATCTGACCTCCGTTGCCGGCCGGCCGCAGTCGCAGGTTGTCGAACAGCATCTGCTGCTGGCCGGTGAGGAAGCGCAACTGCATCCAGCGGAAGATGTAGTCCATGATGCTCTTGGCGTAGCCGATGTCCGGATTGCCGCTCCAGCCGCTGGGTTCGAAGCGGGTATGCGCGAATTTCTCGCAGAATACCTTCAGCGGCACGCCGTGTTGCAATGCCAGGGACATGGCGAGCGCGAAGCTGTCCATTAATCCCGAGACCGTCGATCCTTCTTTGGCCATCTTGACGAAGAGCTCGCCGGGATCGCCGTTCGGATAGAGGCCGACGGTGATGTAGCCTTCGTGGTCCCCGACTTTGAACTTGTGCGTGATCGAGGCGCGCTCTTCCTGAAGCTTGTGGCGGACGGCCCGCGGCGGAGCGTTCAGATCCTCCTCTTCGATCACGACGGCTGCAGCGAGGCGTGCGTCGTCTTTGGTGGAGTTCGCCGTCTTGGTTCCAGCTGCGCTTAGCGGCTGCGATTTCTTGCATCCGTCGCGGTAGACGGCCACTGCCTTCAGGCCGAGCTTCCAGGCCTGCAGGTAGGCGTCCATGATGTCTTCGACCGAGGCGTTCTCGGGAAGGTTGACGGTCTTCGAGATCGCTCCGGAGATAAAGGGCTGAGCAGCGGCCATCATGCGGAGATGCCCGGTGTAGTGAATCGAGCGCGTGCCCTTCGCAGGCTTGAACGAGCAATCGAACACGGCCAGATCGTCCTCTTTAATGTGCGGCGCGCCTTCGATGGTGCCGGTCGCGTCGATGTAGCTGACGATGGCGTCGGTCTGCTCGTGCGTGTATCCGAGCTTGAACAGTGCGGTAGGCACCGTGTTGTTGACGATTTTGATCATGCCGCCGCCGACCAGCTTCTTGTATTTCACCAGCGCCAAATCCGGCTCGATTCCCGTGGTGTCGCAATCCATCATGAAGCCGATGGTGCCGGTGGGCGCGAGCACGGTGACCTGCGAGTTGCGATAGCCATGCTTCTCGCCGTGGGAGAGAGCCTCGTCCCAACACTGCTTGCTGGCTTCGTAGAGTGGCGTCGGGACGTTTCCCTTGTTAATGCCATTCACGCTGGCGCGGTGCATGCGGATGACATCGAGGAAGGGCTCGCGGTTGATGTACCAGCCGGGGCAAGCTCCTCCGGGCATGACGTTCGATCCGAGGTTGGTCTCCGACAGATTCTTTTTCGTCGGCTCGGTGGCGGGCGTCAGCGGCTCGCACATTTCGGCGATGCGGGATGATTGCAGATACGCTTCGCCGCACATGATCGCGGTGACGCAGGCTGCGTAGTCGCGTCCGCCATCGCTGTCGTAGGGATGTCCGGCAGCCATCAACAGGGCGCCGAGATTCGCGTAGCCGAGTCCGAGTGGGCGATAGTCGTGCGAGTTGGACATGATTGCTTGCGTGGGATATCCGGCGTTATCGACCAGGATTTCCTGCGCGGTAATCAGGATATCGACCGCGTGACGATAAGCCTCGACGTCGAACGTGCCGTTGGGCGCGAACTTCAGCAGGTTCAGGCTGGCCAGGTTGCAGGCCGAGTCGTCGAGGAACATGTACTCGCTGCACGGATTGCTCGCATTGATGCGGGCCGTGTTCTTCGAAGTGTGCCAACGGTTGACTGTGGTGTCGTACTGCATGCCGGGATCGCCGCAGTGCCAGGTTGCTTCAGAAATCTTGTGCAGCATTTCTTTCGCCTTGTACGTCCTGACGATCGAGCTGTCGGTCACGCTGCGGGTAGAGAAGTCGGTGTCGCGAACGACGGCGTACATGAAGTCGTCGGTGACGCGCACGGAATTGTTCGCGTTCTGAAAGAAGATGGAAGAATAGGCGTCGGAATCGGGATGCGAACCGTCGTATCCCACGGAGACCAGGGCGTGGGCCTTGGCTTCTTCTTTCTGCTTGCACTCGATGAACTCGACGATGTCGGGATGGTCGACGTTGAGAATGACCATCTTGGCGGCACGACGAGTCTTGCCGCCAGACTTGATGACGCCGGCGAAGGCATCGAATCCTTTCATGAAGCTGAGCGGGCCGCTGGCGGTGCCGCCGCCGGAAAGAGTCTCGGTCGATCCGCGCAGAGGGGAAAGATTGGTGCCGGTGCCGCTGCCCCACTTGAAGAGCATGCCTTCGGTCTTGGCGAGGGTCAGGATCGAGTCGAGCGAATCTTTTACCGAGTTGATAAAGCAGGCGGAGCACTGTGGCTTGCTGTATCCGGTGACGCCGAATTCGACCTGCTGCGTCTGCTGGTTCCAATGCCAGTTCTGGCCGTCGGAGTTGGGTTCGATGCGGTCGCATCCCACGTTGAACCAGACGGGCGAGTTGAAGGCCGCGTATTGGCGGACGAGGATATGCACGAGTTCGTCGTGGAAGGTGGCGCCGTCTTCGGGGGTGCGGAAATAGCCTTGGGCCATGCCCCAGTCGCGGATCGACTCAGCGACCCGGGAGACGAGCTGGCGCACTCCAGTTTCGCGCTCGGGCGTGCCAATCTTGCCATGCAGATATTTCGAGGCGACGATGTTGGTCGCGGTCATCGACCAGTCCTTGGGGACTTCGACGTCTTTCTGCTCGAAGATCACGTTGCCCTGGGAGTCCGTGATCTGAGCGAGGCGGAGGTCCCATTCGACTTCGTCATAGGGAGAGACACCCGGCTTGGTGAACAAGCGCCGGAAAGACAGGCCCGGGGCCTTCTTCCTCTGAGTCGAAGGAGTCGCAGGGGTGGAAGGCGCGGTAGTCTTGAGTTCGGTCGTGGTCTTTAATTCTGCCATCAGGGGCTCTCCTAATTAGATTCTATGGGTGCTGCTGCCGATTCGGGCGTCCGTTGGGGGCGGGGAACCGGGGTACGGCGGGTGTTGCGAAATTCGGTTGTAAGAGATCTCAGCTTCAATGGTCCCTGTGGGACGCTTTTCGTCTCATTTACTCCCCGCCGGTCAAAGTGGCGGGCTACCATCAATCGTCCCAAAGGGGACGCAAAGTACGCGCCAGGGCGATGACAGGGCCGGGGCGCGACTCCCGGCTAGAAGCCGGACGGAAACAGCGGAATTCGTTGAATCTTTGTGGCAGTAACCGCTTCCAGCGGCGCTAGCTTCTTTGCTGGATTGTGGTCCGGATACGCAGGCTGCGGCGTGGCCTCTGCATTGGCTATGGGCGCCCGTCCCGCACTTGTATTGGTCAGCTCGGTTGCCGGAGCAACCTCGAGCGAGCTGGCGAAATGGGAGCCGATGCCTGTGGCCTTTTCGGAGGAGGAAACGATCCACTGATTGAGGGCGCTGCAAATGCTGCGGCGCTGGGCTTGATCCTGTATTTCGACGAAGCGGAGGAAGTAGCGTCCGGATTCGAGGCGTCCGCGCATGGGATGGTTGCGCGACAGCATGCGGTCAAGGACGAAGGCCATATCGTCATCTTCGAAGAATTGGGTGACTGCAAGCATGCGGCGTGCGGAATCGGCTTCGGGCTTTGGGCTTGCGGATTGCGAAGACGCAGCGGCTAAAGCCGCAGTACCTTGGGCGCCTGACGGGGCGCTACAGCGCCGCTCTTCCACATTACCCACGCGCCGCTCTCCTACATTACCCACGCGCAGGTCCTCTACACTACTCGAATGCCGATCTTCCGCCTCAGCCTTACCCGGCCCCATATCCATGATTTCTTCGGCTAGGGCAAACACACCCGGCTTGCTGGGCACGCAGAGAAGGCTGTGATGGGACTCGCAGCGGAACCACCGCGACCATTGCAGACGACGATAGTCGAGCGGACGATCGAATCCGTGGCGTGCCAAAGACTCGGACACGAGGCGAGTTAACATTTCCATTGCGGGCTCCTAAATCAGGTAATTGGCTCACGTCGTGCACGGGGGAGGATCGAGCACGGTCACCGCACTTATTTTGGCTTCGGGCTGGCGGCGTTCGGCTTCCGCCAGGACGAAGGTTGGTTGTGGTTTAAGGTTTCGGCGCCGGGCCTACGGATCTGAGCCGAGCGCCTTCTCCTTATTCTTTCTGCGGGGATGCCAAGTCACCTCTGGCTGGGCGCCGCACCGCAGATTCTGCCTTCACTCTCAATTCCAGCCCCATTCCCGTGAGGCGGAAATTACGTGCTTGGGATTGCAAAGTTACTCCTGCCGATTGTGCATGTCAAGAGAGAAACACTACAGGTTGTATCCCTAGCAATGACGGGCTTGATGCGGGATTCGGGGCAGGATTTCCACATAATGAAGAAT
>CAVQDY010000011.1:0-259200 GCA_963711365.1 Terriglobia bacterium
GCTGCAAGATCTCGTAGCGACCGCCTAGCGCGTCCCCGATCTGAAGGACGGGAACGCTCACAAAACTACGGATGGAACTGCGTGGAGAACTTGACCGGGGCGGTGGAACCCAGTCTCCCGTGGTCGCGTCTGCATCGACCATGGTCGCTTCGGGATCGAGCCCAGAAAAGCCGATTTCTTTTGGATGTCCCGGAAACTCAATTACCGTCGGACTGTCATCCGATGTTGGAGGATTCGACGCGGAACTGTCCCCTTTGACGGGAACACCCACGCCGCCTGGCTTTCCCAGGTCCCCACGCTGGCGGGGATCGAATGGTAGATTCTTTTCTTGCATGTCTCGTTGAGGGAAACCAACGCCCGCACAGCCCTCACCACGATTAGGCCGCCCAAAAAGTACCCAAAGTATATACCTCGATGAACAGCGAATGCAGCAAGAAACAAGTCCGGACGCGATTGCGCGAACACCGCGACGGGCGCCATTCCTATGCGGATCCTCAGCTTGCCCGAATCGGATACAGCGCTCAACCGCATCTGCGGCTGTGGGCACGCTGAGTCAGGACTTATTCGCCCATCCCTCGAACCTTCATGTCCTTAAGAGTCGTAAGGTGGTTTGAAATGCTCGCATCCTGCTGAATGGAGCCGTCAGCGGTCGCGTAATAATTCAGCAGATGGCGCTTCAACTCGCCTGGGATCGAACGCTCCGGTATCGCCGTTAAGCGCTCCAATAACTGCGCGTGAGCATCATCAGCGAGATGATAGTCTCCTAACTGATCTCGGTGTCCTGTATCGAGGTCCACATTCGCCAGCACAAACGACGGGTCGGGATCGCCAACGGCCTTCTGCAGATCCTCGCGAAACGCGTCGACGGTTTGATTCACGCTTTTCAGATAGAACTCCTGTGTCTGGGCGTCAGGAATTTTAATGGCGAGATCAGCCGCTCCTCCAACCTTGGGGACAAGGAACACCAGAATCGCAAGCAGGTGAGCTTCGAATCCTGGTCCCTTGTACGTATGCTTCCATCTCCTGTCGTAATTCGTACGAGCAACCCGTTCCGCGAAAATGCGATAAGCCTCATCGTCCGGGTTAGGCGGGAACTGATGCCCGTGCAGCACAACTTCCGCTTCCGCAAATGCTGGGATGAAACTTCGCACGGAGCTGCGGTAACTCTTCAGGGCAGCCCGAGTTTCTCCCAATACTTCGTGGATATCCAATCCGTAGATAGCCACGAAAGCGCGCTCCAGAAACTTCCTCGGGACCCTGAATCCTATATAACGCAGGTAGGCGGGGGGCGCGAAGGCTGTGTTCTTCATTTCTTCCACGTCGAATGCGAATTCAGTCCGAATGTGGCCGTGCGGGCTTTCACCGTAGGTTACGTTGTGCCCGTACTTCTTCTCGAGCTTGGGGAATTCAATGGCAGTCGCGGGGTTGATGGCTTCCGAATGTCCAATCGAGTCCCCCACATAATGCGACAAGGCGCCCATCGCAAATGCATACTCGTTGAGTGTGCTCGCGTTGTGCAGCATCCATCCAATGAAATCCCCGGTTCGCACATAATGCGTGAGATTGCTGAAGAACACCTTTCCGAACGGGTAGTAGCCCATATCCTGCACAGCGGAGCCACCGTAGGCAAAGGAATGGGCAACCCGAAGCTGCGCCTCTGTGGCATTCGGGAATTTTGCCAGCAGAAGCGGGCGGATCGAATCGTTCCATGCGAGATCAATCAGTTCTTCATGCGTGAGAACGGAATAGGCCCTGCTGTCCGCGGCGAGTAGAAGTGTCGCGATTAACAAAACAACTCCATAGCAACGCTTCGATAGGTATTTGCTCATTGCGTGATTCGCCGATCCCGAACGACTCAGAAACCTCGTTAACTCTGGTCCTTCTCCTCCTCAATGGACAATGGGTGCAACTGATCTACAGCAATCGAAACCAGCAGGATAAAAACTGGCAGGTACAGGCTGGTCAATCTCCACTTCGAGTTTGTCCAGGTGCCGACGACCGACCCAGCGGCGTAGCTGAACCATATGGCAGCCATAAATCGCGCGTTACGAAATGAGATATGTTGCCCCGAACTTCGAACGAAAGCACGGAAACTCGTGCGTTGCCGCCATGAGTCATGCACCCAGAACAACCAGCGTGCCACTTCCTGCGCTAACTTGTTCAGCATGCCAGTCACAAATGTTGTGTGAATCGTCAGCGGGCCGATGCGCGTCAGGATTGCCGTTTGCAGGCCCATGGCTATCGCCAATAAGGCGAGCAGCAGGCACGCGACAGACAGGGGAATCGCTTGCGGAGTAAATTCCTTCAATACTGACGAACCCAACCAAAGAAACGCAAGCACCAGCAATACCTCGCCTGCAATCGCGAAAGTAGCAGCCGTTCGAACACGTCGCCGCGCGCCCATCTCAATGACTGTTCGACCGATGACCGAGCCACCAACAAAGCTCGCCACAACCGACGCTGCCCTTGCGACATCTGGCCAGCTTCGAGTCACGAGCTTGTTACCTAAATGCACTGTCGCTCCGGTCATGTGAGCCACGAACACGTGGTACACCGTGATGTATCCAACAATGTCGATGAAGCCGGCTGTGAATGTGAATAGCAGTGCGACCGTCGCCTTCATCTCTGCGTGAGTGCTATTCCATGGGACGTTCATGCCGGACCCACGTCTTCGATGCGTCGCGCTGTTCAGATAGTTGCGATGCAACTCTTATGAAAGATCAGTCCGGATGCTGTCGACAGCTTCCTGCTCAAGGAAACTTGTTTCTGGCAGGGTGGGTTGGGACAGCGCAAACCACGCTTTACACTCATGTGGCGTCATAAGTCCTACGTGGTTCGCTGTATTGTCGACTGGCACAGCTGATCGTTTACTGATGCCGCTCCGCCAACAGTTGGAGCGCCCTCACCATGTCACAGGACAAA
Organism: Terriglobia bacterium; assembly: GCA_963711365.1. GTDB lineage: Bacteria > Acidobacteriota > Terriglobia > Terriglobales > Acidobacteriaceae > Sulfotelmatobacter. Next base: position 2,923 of record CAVQDY010000011.1, read on the forward strand.
TCCGTTTCGCGCATGCGACCGAAGCCATCTGGGTGGTATCAGGTCTACTTCGCGGCGGTGACCGAGCGAGATGACAATCGCGCCCTCCTCAAAATTTATCGGGCGCGGGAAGCGATGCAAGACAGGCTTGTCAAACTACGCCGGTCGTCGGACGCCCGCGAGTTGCAAGACCTGAAAAGCGCGTTAACCTATCTTCAAATCCTGCTCCCCGTCCTGCACTCCACAGCAGAAGGGCCAAAGTGGCAATAAACTCGGCCTTCCGAATCTCTCTCCCCGCCTGAGCCCGTCCCAGTCAGGGCCAATAACACTAGCCCGCTTGCGCAAAACTAACGATGGGATTCATGCTCTCGCACGAGATGTTTCCGCCGGCCCAGACGCGCCGGACCTGCTCTTAAAAGCCGCTTGATCGGCCGATGCAATGGATTTACTGGCCTGCCGAACCGGCCGTGTTCCCGCCTCCGAACGTCTCCGGCGGATCGAAAAAGCAGCCTTGCCAGAAGCCCGAGTCCGACAGCGCTCCCGTCTTCCACTTTGCGAGGACCGATTGCGGAACCGCGATCATGCCGCCATCCGCAGAGTCGAAAATCAGCACAATGCCCGCTAAGTCCGCGGATTTCTGCGCCATCTCTGCATAGCTCTTCTCGAACACAGACTTGGCAAACTGGAGTTTGAGCTGAGGACCGGATTCCTTGGCCGATTCGTCAATCTTCTGCACCGTGATCAGCTTCACGTTCTTGCTCCGAAGCGGCTCCCAGTCGCCTGGAAATGGCGCCGTCTCCTCTCGCACTACGTGAAAGAAATTCGCGGCTTCCCCGTCTGCAGGCGCCGCCTGAGTGTCGGGAACCGAGTCAGGCATCTCGAGGTCATTGCGCCAGATCCAACCTCGCGACAGCCCTGAAATGCGAACGTGCACCCAATCCTGGTTATAGTTCAAAATCTCGAATTCATCGTGAGCCGTCGCCAGAAACAGCGGCTTGGCGCTCAGACTCGGCTTGGACAACCACGGCCGTACCTGATTTCTTGACGGCTGCCATGTTCTTCGGATGCGCCTGGTTTTTCGGACCTCTTGCAGTCCCGCTCGAACTCTGCTTCCAGCCGACTTCGCTCCGGGATCAGCGGCCGTCTTCTCGGGCTCGGGCGGAGAACTTGCCGCAGCGGCTAAGCCACGTGATAAAGAGGCTGTAGGGTTGGACGGTGCGTCGAAAAGATGCGGCTGCGGTGCGGAAACCTGCTTTGCGGTATCTTTGGCTGATCCGGCTGGCTTATTTGAGCGGATTCTTCGGGTAAAGCCGGTTGTGTTGCTGCGCTTGCTCGATCGGACAACTTGCGATGCACCGGTATCCGGCTTGGCGGAACCCACCGCCGCCAGCTGCTCCGACAATTGGTCGAGAATGTCGGTTTCGATGCGGCCGTTTGAAGGCAGCAATTCATACCCGGAATGAGCCTTCTGCGGATCCGAATACCAGGCGGTGACTTTAACCGTAACTCGCACCGCAGCGTCCCCGCCCGCTAGTGAACCTACCTGTACGCTCGCTTGAAAATACGCGCGCTCGTACCGATCAAATGGGTGCTCCCCGCCATCCGCAAATCCATCCAGCGTCGGCAAGTGCCCCGAGAGCACTCCCTGCATCTGCTGCAGAGATTTCCGGACCGCAGCGGCGGACTGATGGTATGTGCGCTCGTAGGTTTTCGACTGCGCATGTGCACTAAAACCACCAAGAGACACGAGAACGACTGCGACCCCAATCACGGGAAACCTGAGCCTGTGAGTCTTGCAATTCACGGCACATCCTCCAAATCATCACGCAATAGCCAGCCGTGCTGCCCGTCGCGAGTTTCCACGCCATACCAGTAAGGTGTCGAAATGACGATCAGGACCTCAGATCCGGAAGTTAGTGTCCTCAGGGTTGCGAGCGGTGTGAAACGGCGCAGATTTAAGTGTTGTTCCAGGCCTTCACTTTCTTCTGGATTTGCTGCTGCAATTCGTGAATCTTTTTTTGGATTTCCTCAATGGAGGCGGTATCTGCAACCCGCGTTTCTCGCTTTTCCGTTACTGTCTCAGGAACAGGCTCTGGCGCTGGTCCAGACATCTGTGAACCATCATTTGCGTCAAATTTTGCTTGTGCGGCTTTTTGTCTCTCTCGTTCCGCCTCCGCTGTCCGATCTCTCATCAACTGCATTGCCTCGACGCGATCGTGGATGTCCTTGTACTCAGCGTTCTCCACGGAACCGTCTGACGCGTGCGCCCGGCGGCGGAAATCCTCAACAAAGACCGCGTCGATTCGCAAGACTGTATTTTTTTCGCCCTGGGCGATGACAACGTAGCGGACTGTAATCGTCCCCACATCGTTGGTGTCCTTGAAATTCCGCGGATCGAGTGCGTTTTGGCGCACCTTGTAAAAAACCTTTCCCCCTTCCGTCCACGCCGGAAACGCCGTCGATGATTCTACGGACACAGCACCGCCGACAAACTCGTCTTTGCGTATTCCTTGGTTCCGTGAATCATTCCGCTCTTCACCACTTCGTGGACGGCCTTCAGCACGTCCGATTCTGAGGCTGGTATATTGACGGTAAGACCCAGACCGTAGCCGCGGCATCATTCTTAGCGCGCGCGCCCAGCCGACGGAGAGCAGCTGAATAAAAGCATGATGGAGAGATTGCGAGGAAAACTCGAACCAGAAGAGACGAAGGCCCATACGAGATGTCGGATTAGTATTAAGGACTTCGGTGAAAGTGTAGCATCAACCGGCATGGCTTACGCAACAGCACGCCAAAAGCTTTTTTCTCTTCAAAATCAACAAAACCCACGAAATTTCACGGAGACATTGTAAAAAAAATGTAAAAAAACACTTGCAAAGGATCAAATGAGTAATATAAATTTTGTCCCGGTACGGTGGTAGGACCTCCTGGGGATCTTTTTGGGTTCTACTACTCGGGGCAAGCGTGGGCTTCTGGCACTTCCAAGAATGCCAACCACCTTTGCTGATTTGGGGATAGTACAAAATCAACTTTTGGTGGAGGCATGCGTATGCGCGCCAAGCCGCGCCGTTATCGCAGGTTCGCTGTTCTCGCGCCTTGCCTATCTGCAGCTCTAACCCTAATCGTTCTACTTCCAAGCCTGAGTCAACCGGCGCAAGCGATTCCTGCTTTCGCCAGGAAGTACGGCTTGCGCTGTTCTGCCTGCCATGAAGCTTGGCCGATGCTCAACTACTTCGGTCAAAAATTTAAAGACAACGGTTATCAGTTGATGAATGATCGTGATTCGCCGGTCTGGCAGAACCCGTCTTACTGGCCTGTCACCTTCCGCATCACGCCGTACTGGCACCGAGAAAGCTCCGACAAGGTAGCTGTTGACTCAGTTACCGGAAGTGCCGGAAGCGCCACCGTTGAACGTCAAGTCACAAGTCATGGGTTTGACATTACCGGCATCGACTTTCACACCGGCGGCACACTTGAAAAGAACCTCTCTTTTTACGTGTTGCCTTCCTCCGATGCCACTGGTGCCTTCCACTTCGAAAGCGTGATGGCCCGCCTCGATAACCTTGGCGGCAGTCCCTGGCTCAACATCAAGCTAGGCAAGTTCGAATTGGATAACCTGATCTCTGAAAAGAGAATTTTGACCCTCACCAGCATCTCTGGCGCATACGAGACCTATCACTTCATTCCGCAGGGCGATGCCAACATTTTCGGCCAGATGGGCGACAACCAACTTGGCATCGAATACATGGGACACTCGGCGGATGACCGCACCCGTGTCTCCGCTGCCCTGCTCAGCTCCAATGACGGAAACGTCAACTTGCCTTACGGAAACTCCTACTCCGGTTTCTTCACAGCCAGTCACGCATTCGACGTCGGCAAACTGGGAGTCGATCGCATCGGCGCTTATGCCATGTTGGGCGAGGCACCTACCGGTTATCTGACCACTGGCGGCGTACCCATCCCCGGCACCGGCACGCAGAACAAGTCTTTCAGTCGCGAAGGATTTGTCGGCTTGTTCTACTTCGGCAAACTGGACTTCCTCGCGCTAACCCAGCACGGCGAAGATAACGCCTGGTTTGGCGCCGGTTACGGCGACCTGATCGGCGGCACCACCACTCTGAACAATATTCCTGGTACGACTACCCTTCCGGCCGGCGCTCGCGCTCCGATCTGGAACGGCTACATGGTCGAAACTCACTATGTGGCCAATCCCCAGCTGATCTTCATCCAACGGTCGGAATGGGAGCGTATGCAGCAGCAGGCCTCCTCGGCGCTGCCGTCGAATCTCGGCAATATCGACATGTATACCTTCGGGTTCCGTTGGTATCCCATCATGAATCCGCGAGCAGGGTTCGCATTCCACAACGAGTATTCGTGGTTCCGTCAGCGCGGTACATCGCCAGTGACCGGAACCGACCTGACAAGCAGCAGTCTGGTGCTGGGTTGGGACTTCGACTTCTAGAAAGGACAGCAATCGAAAATGCGCAAACTAATACTGAGTGGGTCGCTAATAATTGCCGCGGTTGCTGTTCTTGGACTGTCGGTCTCGAGCCACGCTCAAATCACCGAAACTCAGGAAAAGGAGTGGCTCAATAGCCCTGCTGCCACTAGCCATATCGGGAAGATAACCGGACATGCCAAAGATGCCGCGATGCCGTATCGTCGGTACTGCCTGGTGTGTCACGGCGCTCTCGGAGATGGAGAAGGGGAGAGCGCAAAATGGTTCGATCCGCCCCTCTACCCCAAGCCGCGCAACTTTACGCTCGGCGTTTTCGAGTGCCGCTCTACCCCCACCGGCACTCTTCCCACCGACGAAGATCTATTCGACACGATTGCTCGCGGTATCGATCGCTCCAACATGCCGCCCTGGAACACGTTTACCAAGCAGGAGCGAGCCGATCTGGTGGCCTGGATCAAGCACTACTCTCCTCGTTGGCAGACCGAGAAACCCGGGCCCCCGATCCAGATTCCTCCGGAACCAGAGGTCACCGCTGAACGTGTGAAAGCTGGGCAGGAGGTCTTTGGCCGAGTGCAATGCTGGAAGTGTCACGGTGTCGAAGGAAGAGGGAATGGACCTTCTGCCTCGACGCTGCAGGACGATAATGGCCGTCCTATTCTGCCCTACAACTTCACCGAAGGCGACCGGCCCAAGTGCGGCAGTACCGATGCGGACCTGTACCGAGATCTTTATGACCGGACTGGATGGGACGCCCATGCCGTCATTCGCCGATAACATCAAACCGGACGAGGCTTGGGATTTGGTCTTCTATCTGCGCTCTTTGCAGCCATTTCCGTCCAAGGAAAAACAATTTGCTAAGCAACTCGGACTGAAGCCAATCAATCCTAATGCCACATCTCAATAGGATTACAACCGAGATTGAATTCCAAACCATTGGAGAAAGAGTCCATGAAGACTAGTCACGCAGGAAAATTTGCAGCAATATTCACCGCACTGATGCTGGTTTGCTCCGGAAGCTTGCTTTTGGACAAGAAGGTCAGCGCCGCTGGTTCGGGCTCCATTACTGGCACCGTCAAATTGAGCGGCACGGCTCCTCACATGAAGGGCATCGACATGTCCAAGGATCCGTACTGCGTCAAGCAACACGCCAATTCCCCGGTTAAGATGGAGAACGTTGTCGTCGGTTCGGATGGCGGACTTGAAAACGTTGTTCTCTATATTACCGATGGACTCCAGGGTGCCGAAGCAACCGCCGTCCCCTCCGACGAGCCCAAGTTCGATCAGAAGGGCTGCATGTACATCCCTCACGTCCTCGCAGTGGACGCGGGTCAGAAATTTCAGGTGATCACCAGCGACCAGACTACGCATAACATTCACCCCTTGCCCGCACCAGGCAGCGGGAACATCGGGTGGAATAAATCACAGCCGCCCGGAGCGCCGCCCATCATTACCGACTGGAAGGCCCCTGAGGCCATCAGCGTGAAGTGCAATATCCATCCCTGGATGCACGGCTGGCATGTCGTCGTGAAGGGGCCGCACGCCACCACAGATGAAAGCGGCAAATACACCATCGAAGGTTTGCCCCCCGGCGCTTATACCGTCACCGCGTGGCAGGAAGAGTATGGCACGCAGAACCAAAAAGTAACCGTCGCTGCCGGAGCACCGGCGAAGGCTGATTTCACCTTCAAGGCGAAGTAACAACCGATGTCAAGCGTACCGTCCAGGGGTTAACCATAGTTAATTCCTGGACGACAACCCAAGCGGTTGGAGCGAGAAGACATGGCGAAATTCTTTGCGGTTACCCTCATCGTTATCGCGATACTGTCGGCCATACCGATTCTGCGCCACACCTGGTGGATGGCACAGGACATTTCCACGCATGGCCAGCCGATTGACGATCAGATGTCGGAGACGATGGCGGAAGCAGGAATCTCTTTTCTGGCATCGCAGATTCTGCTCGCAGTCTTTATTTGGATGTTCTCTAATGCCAAGCCCGGATCTAAGATAAAAAACTTTCCCGGTGGCGCCACCACCATGGTTCTCGCAGGATTCCTGCTGGTCGGAACGGAAGTCCTGGCCTTGGGAGCATTCGGCGCCAAAGCCTGGGCCACTGTGTATCTCACCCCTCCCGCCGCCAATGCAATCCCGGTACAGGTGCAAGCAGGACAGTTCGCTTTCTACTTCCGGTATCCCGGTCCCGACGGAACTTTCGGTCCGATCCATCCGAATCTTGTAAGCGAGGCCAACCAGAACTTCTTCGGAATCGATGCCGACCATGACCCCGATTCCAAAGACGACATCGTTACGGCGGAAATGGCGATTCCTATAAATCGTGAAATCCATTTGCTCATGCACTCGAAAGATGTCGGCCACTCCTTCTTCGTCCCCGAATTGCGGGTTCAGCAGGATTTCGTCCCGGGTCTTGATCTTTCCATGCATTTCACTGCAACCAAGATCGGCAGATATGAGATTGTTTGCACCCAACTGTGCGGCCTGGGGCACTACAACATGAAAGCCTATCTTTCCGTGATGTCGCAGGAAGACTACGACAACTGGCTGAAGAAGGAAGCAGCTTTGCAGTAAAGCTTTCGAAGGTTCAGGTAAATCCCCGCGAGGTTCGAAAATGCACGATACGGCTCATGCGGCTCATCACGCGCCTACCAGTTTCATCCGGAAGCACGTATTCAGCCTGGATCACAAGGTAATCGGGAAACAGTACTATGGACTGGCTCTCGCCGCCGTCCTCATCGGAATGTTTCTCTCTTGGCTGATGCGCATCCACCTCGGTTGGACGAATTACGCCATCCCAGGCCTGCATTTGCTTTCCGCAAATGGCGCGCCCGGCGATGTGATGACGCCCGAGTATTACCTGCAATTGATGACCATGCATGCCACCATCATGGTCTTCTTCGTTCTGACGACCGCGCCTTTTGCGGCATTTGGAAATTACTTCCTCCCCATCCAGGTCGGGGCGGAGGATATGCCCTTCCCCCGTTTCAACATGATGTCGTTCTGGGTCACCTTGACCGCGTTCATCGTCCTGCTCGCTTCGTTCTTTGTCAGCGATGGACCGACGCTTGGTGGCTGGACTCAATATGCTCCTCTCAGTGCCGTTGGCGCCGTTGGCGGCCCCGGTGAAGGAACTGGCGTTGTTCTGTGGGCAGCTTCCATCGCCATCTTCTGCATCGGTCAGTTGCTCGGATCATTGAACTTCATTACCACTACCCTGGACATGCGCACCAAAGGCATGAGCCTCTGGCGCTTGCCCATGACCACGTGGGGCTGGTTCATCACTTCGATCATGGGCCTCACGGCATTTGCTGTCCTGATGCCGGCCTGCATCCTGCTCATCCTCGATCACGTTGCGGGAACCAGTTTCTTCGTACCCTCGAATACCATCATTAACGATCAGTTGCAGCCTCATGCCGGCGGATCGACGCTCCTGTGGCAGCACTTGTTCTGGTTCTTCGGACATCCCGAGGTTTACATCGCGATCGTTCCGGGCATGGGCATCGTCTCCCACGTGCTGATTACGAACATGCGCCGGCCCATGTTGAGCCATCGCACCCTCATCTATTCGTTTGGCGCTTTGGCCGTCCTCAGCTATATGGTGTACGGCCATCACATGTTCGTCAGCGGGATGAACCCGGTCTCCTCGCTGGTTTTCTCGTTTCCAACGCTGATCATCACGATTCCATCGACCATCGTCGTCTTGATCTGGCTGGGAAGCCTATACGGCTCGAAGTTGCGCATCAACACCGCTTCCCTCTTCTCTTTAGGTTTCATCTCGATGTTCATCTCCGGCGGCGTCAGCGGATTCTTCCTGGCTCAGCCCTCGCTCGACATCATGCTGCACGCAACCTATTTTGTGGTTGGACACTTCCACATGGTGATGGGCGTGGCCGCGATGTTTGGTATCTTTGCGGGCACTTACTTCTGGTTTCCCAAGATGTACGGGCGCATGATGAACGAAACTCTGGGCAAGATCCATTTCTGGCTCACCTTCGTCGGCGCCTACTGCATCTTCATGCCATTCCATTATCTTGGTCTGGCAGGAAACGTCCGCCGTTACCAGGCTTTCGTAGTGGAGTTCATGCAACCACTGATTCCGGTTCATCGCTTCATCACGGTCGCAGCGCTGCTCACGGGCGCAGCCCAGCTTATCTTCCTCTTCAACCTCTTCTACAGCCGTTTCAAGGGAGAAGTTGCTCCTCCGAACCCGTGGGAGGCCACATCACTCGAGTGGAGCACGCCGTCTTCTCCGCCCCCCTTCGATAACTTTGGCGGAAAGTTGCCGGTTGTCTACCACGACCCGTACCAGTACGGAATTGAAAGCTCGACCGGCGATTACGTCATGCAGGATTCGCCCGAGCAAATTAAAACGGTACGAGACGAAGCGTAGCTTTAGCGACCCCAGGGGAGTAAACGATCATGGCAACCACGGTCCACGAACCACCGAAGCTTGAACGGCGTCCAGCAACCAGCGGAGGCAATGGAGGTTTTCGCGATATGCTGCCGGCGGGCGGTCTGCCGCGTACCGCGCAGCAGTATGCTCCGCCGCCGGCTTCGACCGGCATCTGGGTGGTCCTTGCGGCCATCGGGATGAGCTTTGCGGCCCTGACCAGCGCCTTGGTGGTTCGCAAGGGGGGTGCGACGGACTGGCGCCATTTCACGCTTCCTTCTGTCCTCTATTTCAATACCCTGCTGCTTATCGCCAGCAGCGTGACCCTGGAAGTTTCCCGTAAGCGAGTGGCGGCCTTCATGAACGCCGGTCGAGTCGGCGAAAAGCCTGTTCGATGGCTGTATCTGACTTTGGCGCTGGGACTCGCTTTTGTTGCCGGCCAATATGTCGCGTGGCGGCAACTGAGTGCCCAGGGGCTCTATCTCGCCACCAATCCAGCCAGTTCCTTCTTCTATGTCTTCACCGCCGCGCACGCGTTGCATCTGATCGGAGGACTCGGCGGGCTGGTTCGCGTGATCGCCAAGCTGAACAATTCGTCGCTGCGCCGCACCACGATAGACGCGACATCACGCTATTGGCACTTCATGGACGTTCTTTGGGTGTACCTGCTTTTATTGCTTTGGATGAAACTGTAGTGCCCAATTCACAGGAGGCTTTGTGAGCCAAGCAGACATGACAATGGCAGCACACTCGCACCATCCCCCCGGCATGACGGTGGGACTTGAGCCGTTTGTCGTCCCTGCCAAAAAAATGGCGATGTGGTTGTTCATCATCGCCGACGCAGCTACCTTTGCCGGATGTCTCGTCGCCTACGGCTTTCTGCGAAACGGCACCCCCGACTGGCCAAGACCGTTCCACAGCATGACCAATGCCGTACTGATGACCTTCATCCTGCTCACCAGCAGCTTGACTATGCTTTTGGGCGTGCGGGCCGCCAAAGCAGCGGATCGGGCCGGCGCTTTTCGCTGGACCATGATCACCATGGTGCTGGGCATTGTTTTCGCGGCGCTGCACATTCGTGAATGGCTTGCGCTGATTGACGAGGGCATGACTCTATCCCACAATCCCTGGGGCAGCGGCCTCTTCGGCTCGGCTTTCTTCTCCATCACCGGTCTGCACCTTTTGCACGTGACCGGTGGCGTCATTGCCCTGCTCATCATCGGACTCAGCTGGAAAGCTGGCCACCGTACGGCTGAAGATCTCGAGACTGCCGGGTTGTACTGGCACTTCGTGGATCTGGTCTGGATGTTCGTCGTACCCTTTGTCTATCTTTTGAACATGGCCCATTAAGATCGATTCCGGAGACGACTATGGACGCACCTGATATTCACCCGAATTCGCCAGAAGCCAAATACACCGACAGCGCCGGCAAGTATTATGTGATTTACATTTGCCTGTTGATTCTTGCAGGTATCCAGTTCTATATTGCCACTCTGAACCTCGACACCACGGCCATGTTTGCGCGTATGCTATTCATAGCTGTCGCCGAAGCTGGCCTGGCGATTATGTTCTTCATGCATCTGTGGGCAGAGAAACGGGGATTTCTTCTCTTTGTGGTAATCTTCACCGGGTTCGTGCTGCTCGCTATGCAATATGGATGGACCGACAGCAATCGCATGGACGTCGGCGCTCCGTATTCTCAAACTAAGCCGGGCCCTGTCCAGCAATGAATCGATGGAAGAACAAATCGCTTTCGCTGTTGCGCGCCCTGCTTTTGGGCGGATTCTCCCTGCTGGCTTTATTAGCGCCGGTACCAGCTTTCTCCCAGAGTTGCGCGCTGTGTTACACCCAGGCAGCTTCTTCTGGATCTAAAATGATCCAGGCACTTCGCAGCGGGATCTTAATACTGATTGTTCCCCCAACCATCGGATCGATAGGATTGATCCTTCTCGTGCACCGCAGAAGCAACCAGGTCCGGCGTGATTCCGACGATAGGGACCAGGACTGGTAAAATGGCGACCACAAGCGTTAAAGCAAATATGGCCAATCTTAAACCCTTAACCTCCAGGCTCCGTGATTACTACACGCTCACCAAGCCGGAAGTAAACCTGCTCATCCTGATGACCACGTCCGCGGGCTACTATCTGGCCTCGCGCGGACCTCTGAAGGTCGGCGGCCTGATTAGTACGCTCGTCGGAACGCTTCTGGTGGCCAGCGGCACAGCCACCCTCAATCAGTGGATGGAACGGGTTTGGGACGGCCAGATGCGCCGCACATCGATGCGGCCGCTACCCTCCGGCCGGATTAGCAGTCGCGAGGCTCTGATCTTTGGCGTCCTGCTGAGCGTGGCGGGTGGCATCTACCTCGCCGCGGCCGTAAATTTGCTCTCGGCTCTGCTCGCCATTTCCACTTTGTTGTCCTACCTCTTCATCTACACGCCGTTAAAGCGAAAGACCCCTCTTTGCACCATGATTGGAGCCTTCCCCGGAGCCATGCCCACCCTCATTGGATGGGCAGGAGCGGGCGCGCCCATCAATGGCCAAGCGTTGCTTTTGTTTGGTCTCCTGTTCCTGTGGCAATTCCCCCACTTTTTGGCCATCGCTCTGATGTACCGCGACGATTATTCTCGCGCTGGCTACCACATGTTGCCGGCCTTCGATCGCGACGCACAGTTCACTCGAGCCGAAATCCTGCTCTTCACTCTTGCCCTCATCGCGATCACGATGCTGCCGTTCTCTGGCGCTGGACCGCTCTACTTTGTCGGAATGCTCTTGCCGGGGATTTTCATGCTCTACTATGTGGTCAAGCTGATGCGTTCCACGTCGAAGATCAGTGCCAGTCGCTTGCTTCATGCCTCGGTTCTTTACCTTCCCATCGTGCTCGCCATCATGATGGTCTATCGTCACTAGGCCTGCCGACCCATTCTTGCTCACCTATGAATGGCCCGGAGCACAATCGTTGTGCACCGGTCTGCCCGAAAACACTCCATCAATCCAGCGGATCTGATCTCGCACGGAATCTCCGATCAGACTGCCTGGATCACTTTCCGGATATGTGTCCAGTTGAACTCGACCTCCCTGGCTGCATAGCCGGCTGATCGCTTTCTTTCCCGGTGCGCTGTCCGCGTCGGCCTGAGTCCTGACCACAAGCAGCGACGCAGCCGACGGCTTGAGACCAATCCGGTTCCGCTCGAAATACTCCTGAACCAACTGATTGCTCTTCCAGTTAGGTTTCAGCAACTCAGCCGCAGACGGCGTGGACTCCGGTCTTCCCCCTTCACAGGACTCGCCAATCTGGTCGTAAAGCGGAAGAGCTTTTGAACTGAGGACGTCCGCAGCCTGGAACTGCGGGAAAATCGTCTGCACTCCGTACGCCAAAAACAATGGAGATTTGTAGGAGAGGCTGCCGGGAGAATCGTAAACATCCTGCAGGTCCGTCAGACGCGAAATCGCGATGCTTCCAAGGTAGTTCGGATCCTTGAGCTGGTATTCCAGTTCCGCTACACCCAATACCGCCGTCCCGCCTTCTTCCGTCCCCATCGCGATCCAGCGCGAGCCCAGTTGTGGCACCGCGGCGCGCGCCGCCGGCACGGAATAAATTACGTCCGAGGCGTTTGACGACATGTCCGCAAATGCATTTCGATACCTGGTGCCCAGGCCAACGTAGTCGGTGGCGACGACCGCATAACCGAGGCGAACATACATCGCCAGAAATGAGCCGTTCCGCAGATTCCTTGCCAGCGACGGCGCACACGAACGCGCCACTCCATTTAGATCATGTGCCCACGCGATAACGGGCCATCCGCCGCTGGTAGCCTTTTTGTCCGGATACAAAACCACGCCGGACGCTGCCACATCTTCGCCTTTAGCCGCCCGCGAGTGATACAGAATCCGAACCGCAAGCACATCTGCCGGCAAGTCATACCGATCAAACTCCATCGAGCGGATCAACTCGCCTGGCTTCCCCGGCGGCAATGGGTCCGGCGTGTCATAGAACTTCGTTAACGGAAAACTGTGCACAATCTGGGAGCGCCTGACCTGAGTGCCATCTTGTGCTCGGGCTGCTCGAATGAGACCAGAGAGTGCAAAAAAGCAGAGGAGAGTGACCGCAATGCTTCGCGCCTGCGACCGCCAAGATAATCCAAAGTTCAACCCTATATTCGCGTTTCTGGATTTCGCCTGCATTTCGAAGTCGCCCCCGATGCCCTGTGCGTTCTGCCCCGATTGATCAGAGTTTTGATTGATCAAAGTTTCGATTGATCATAATAAGGTCTGGCCCCCACAGTATTCACCAACTTCCTCGAACGGCTGGATTCATCCCACTCCCCGACGGGAGGTCCAGCACCTGTTCGCAGCCCAAAGGTACCAAAGGTATATCACCTACGTAATCTCGACTGGCCGCCCTCACCCGGCGCAAAGTAAATGTGATTCCAATCACAGCCGTTTTCTGCACGGCCCCCCCGTTTGGATATCAGCTGGACCGCTCGCACATCGTCGATCGCAAGCGTTCGATATGCCTGCGGAAGCAAAATCGCCAATTCTTTCGCTTGGCGGCCAACGACCCCTGACGAACCGCCGGCCTGAGGGAGTGTATATGGGCCATCGCGTTGCATTGTTCACGCTGTTTCTCGCGGCGGTAATCCCCGCATTCGGACAAGACTACAAAGTCGTCACCGTCGTGGATGGCGGAACGATCTCGGGCACTGTGAAATGGGCGGGCCCTGTTCCCCGAATGGTCGAGGTACCGATCACGAAAGATCCCGAAATTTGCGATATCGACGGCAAGAAAACCGCCGATCTCGAACGCCTGATCGTCGGCCCTGAGGGCGGCGTTGCTAACACCGTCGTCTACTTGAAGGATATTTCCAGTGGCAAGCCGTTCGATCTGCCGGAGCAACGCCGGCATCTCGATCAGAAACATTGCCGTTACGTTCCGCACATTCTCCTCGTCCCGCAGAATGGCGTGCTTACCATGCTGAGCTCCGATGCGACTCTGCATACCATCCACATGGATGGCGCCGCCAGCTTCAATCTGCCGTTCCCATTTCCCGACAAGCCAACGGCACGCACCATGTCCACACCCGGGCTCGTGAATCTTCGCTGCAACGGAGGTCACGTCTGGATGAATGCGGAAATGATGGTGGTATCTCATCCGTATTATGCCGTCACGGACGAGACCGGTCGCTTTGAATTCACCGAGGTCCCGCCTGGAACATACCAGATTGTCGCCTGGCACGAGGGTTGGGGAGTGCTCGGCAAGGAGCAGGCTTTTGATGTGCTGACCGAGCGCAAAGTGGACCGCCCTGTCTTTACCCAGCCGAAAACCTGGGAGAAGTCCGTCACCGTCGGAGGGAATCAGGCTGTGGCCGTGAATTTCGTCATCTCGAACCGCTAGAGCTCGCAACCAGTTCGCTGTTTACATAACTGCCTTCGCCTGCGTAATGCTAAGTCAACCGCAGCGTGAGGCGTTAGTTACGGCAATGCGGGCGGCGCGCCCTGCAGTTGGATCTTCCTCATTTTCCTGTACATCCTGACGTGATTCCACTCACATACAAAAGTCCCTGTGATCGTTGTCACCCCTTCGTGTGTTTCCACCAACAGTGAATCTTGTTTCCCAACAGATAGATTGGAGATGAAGCGAGTTCATCCGCTGGAGGAGTGTTCATGCCCACACCCTCGCCCGCAACTATCCCCGCCGACGAGCAGATATTTATTGACAAGCTGGTTGCGACCCGTCGATCGCGCCCAGGAGCCCTACTCGGCATCCTTGAGGCCGCACAAGAGAGAAATCGCTACAAATATCTTCCCCTTGAGACGCTCCACTACATCGCTACCCAGATGGATCTCCCGTTGTCCCGCATTTACAGCGTGGCGACCTTCTACGCCCTCTTCAATCTGCAGCCCCAGGGCCAGAACACCATCTGCATCTGCCGGGGCACCGCTTGCCACACGCGCGGCTCCCGCAACCTCTTGCAGGGAGCTCGCCTCGAACTCGGACTCGGACTCGACACTGGGGAAACCGATGGGAATGACGGAGACAAGCTTCTGTTCACCACCCCTGACCGCCAGTTCACAGTTCGTACCGTCGCCTGTTTCGGACAGTGTGCGATGGCCCCGGTCGTCGAAGTGAACCACCGCATCTGCGGACACGCCACCGAACGCACCGTGCAGCGCGAAATTGAAACCATCCGGGCAGGAGAGTAACCATGCCTCGAATCTTGGATATCGGCGCCTTCAATGCTGTGCGCGAAGCTGGGCTGGCGAAGCTGGTCCCTTCGGTCCCACGCGTGGCGATTGGGATGGGCACGTGCGGCCGGGGCAACGGCGCCGAAGGCCTGTTTCACGCCTTCTCACAATCAATCGAGCAGAGCGGAGACAATCTCGTGCTGGCTCCAGTCGGCTGCTTTGGCGCCTGCTTCCAGGAACCGCTCGTCAGTGTCCGTCTACCCGGCAACCCTCTGGTCATTCTTCGAAGAGTCCAGGGCAACGACGCCGGAAGACTTCTTCACGACATCACCAAGGGCAATCTCACTCCCGACCTTATCTATTGCAAAATCGAAGAGTGGGATCACATTACCGGACACGTCCGTTACGGCACCGGATATCCGGAAGTACCCTCCTGGAATGAAGTTACGTTCTTCAAAGGCCAGAAGAAAATCGTCCTGCGCAATTGCGGAATCATCAACCCTGACGACATCGAAGAGTACATCGCCGTCGGCGGCTATCAGGCACTATACAAAGTTCTGATCGATGCCAACCCGGGCAGCGTGATCGAACAAATCAAGGTCTCCAAGCTTCGCGGCCGCGGCGGCGCCGGCTACCTTACCGGAAACAAATGGGAATTTCTCGCCAAAGCCAAGACCGAGCCCAAGTACCTCATCTGCAACGCGGACGAAGGGGATCCCGGCGCCTACATGAACCGCAACGAGATCGAAAGCGACCCGCATTCTCTGCTCGAGGGCATGATCATCGGCGGTTACGTGATGGGCGCAACCGAAGGAATCATCTACGTACGCGCCGAGTATCCGCTGGCGGTGCATCGTCTCAATCGCGCCATCGAACAAGCCCGCGAGTACGGCCTCTTGGGAGAAAATATCCTCGGCCGCGGATTTAAGTTCGATATCGAACTGGTCGAAGGTGCGGGCGCATTCGTCTGCGGCGAAGAAACTGCTCTCATCGCGTCGCTCGAAGGCGAAGCCGGCAGACCTCGTCCCCGTCCTCCATTCCCCGCCCAAAAAGGGCTTTGGGGGAAGCCCACCAATATCAACAACGTCGAGACTTGGTACAACATCGCCCCCATCGTGATGCGCGGTCCTGCCTGGTTCACTGAAACCGGTAGCCCCAAGAGCTCTGGAACCAAGGTCTTCTCGCTCGTCGGCAAAGTGAAAAATACCGGCCTGGTCGAAATGCCTCTGGGCACATCGCTTAAGACTTTCATTTACGACATCGGTGAAGGCGCCGTCGGAGGCCGTCAGGTCAAGGCCGTGCAAACCGGCGGACCCTCCGGCGGATGCATTCCGCAGGAAATGTTCGACACCGCGGTCGACTATGAAAACCTGGCGCAACTCGGATCCATCATGGGCTCCGGCGGCATGGTGGTGATGGACGAAGACAACTGCATGGTCGACGTCGCCCGTTACTTCATCGAATTCACCCACTCCGAATCGTGCGGCAAATGTATCCCATGCCGCGTCGGATTGAACAAGTGCCTGCGCATTCTGAATCGTGTGACCGAGGGTGCCGCCAACGCCCACCATCTTGAAATTCTGGATGAACTCAGCCGCTACATCCGCGACTGCTCGCTCTGCGGACTCGGACAGACCGCGCCCAATCCCGTGCTCACCACCCTTCGCCACTTCCGCAACGAATTTGAGGATCACATCCTCGCCAACCGTTGCACCGCTGGAGTCTGCGAGGAGCTGGCGCTGTCTCCCTGCGAGAACAGCTGCCCGCTCCACATGAACATCCCCCGATTTCTCCAGCTCTACAAAGAAGACCGTCTGGAAGAGGCATTCCTATCCATCATTCTCGATAACCCGCTTCCCTCTTCCACGGGGCGCGTCTGCCAACATCCGTGCGACAGCCGCTGCCGCCGCCAGACGCTCGATCAGGCCGTGAACATGCGCGAGGTTCATCGCTTCATCGCCGATTCCATCTTCTCCTCGGACAAATACGAGCCGATGATCAAGGCGATCATCTCCCGTAAGCTCGAAAGCACTGGCCGCAAGATCGCGATTGTGGGTGCTGGTCCGGCTGGGCTCACCGCTGCGTTTTACCTTGCCATGCTCGGCCACGATGTCAGCGTCTTCGACAGCAAATCCGAAGCCGGCGGGATGTTGCGTTTTGCTTTGCCCGAGTACCGCCTGCCCAAAGCGATCCTCCGCCGCGAGATTGAACTGATTGAACGCCTCGGAGTCAAATTCACCTTCAACACGCGCGTGGGCACCGACATCGCTCTCAACGATCTGGACGACCATTTCGACATGATCTTCCTCTCGATCGGCACCTGGAAGGAGTCTTGGGTCTACCAGTCCGGCACGGAATTGAAAGGCGTCTACCCGGCTCTCAACTTTCTCGATGCCGTTGCCTCGGGGCAGGAAATCAATCTCGGTCGAGCGGGTCGCCGTCATCGGCGGCGGTAATGCCGCCATCGACTCGGCCCGCACTTCGCTGCGGAAAGGATGCGAAGTCACTGTCTTTTATCGCCGCGAACGCAAAGATATGCCCGCCATCGAAGAAGAGACGCGAGCCGCCAGAGATGAAGGGGCGAAGTTCATCTTCCTCGCAGCACCGCATCGCGTCGTCGGCGACGCCAAAGGCAATGTGAAGGCCATCGAAATCGTGAAGACACGCCTCGGCGAGTACGATTCCTCCGGCCGCAGAAAGCCGATTGCCACCGACGAAGTCCAGCGCTTCGATTGCGATTCCGTCATCTTCGCCATCGGAGAAACCGTCGATCTCGACTTCGCCAGAGCCTCAGGCCTCGTGCTGAAAGAGAACGGAACGGTCGACGTCAACCGCTTCACGCTCGAGACCAGCCGGCCCCGGTTCTACGCCGGCGGAGACTTTGTTACCGGCGCTTCCAATGTTTCCAATGCCATGGCTTTTGGCAAGCAGGCCGCCCGCAGCATCGACTTGCAACTGACGGAGACAGACCGCTGGCAGGCCTTGTATCCACACTTCGAGTACGAGCAGGCGCCGCCGGAAGAGCCGAGTCCCAATCGTCGCCACTCGGGCCAGGCGTTGCCGGCGTCCGCTCGCGTCCGTACCCAGGATGAAGTCGTGGCCGGACTGAATCATGAGGAAGCTCTCGATGAAACCTGTCGCTGTTTGCGCTGCGACGTGAAGACGGTCGAACTAAGCTAGGCCTCGTGCCTGCAGGGAGGCGCCTTGTCTCAGAAAAAATTATCCATTCGCATCGATGGAGAGCTGGTCAGCGCTCTGGAAGGGCAAACCATCCTTCAGGCTGCCAAGGCCAGCGGCAAGTACATTCCGACACTTTGCGATCTTGACGGCCTCACCGCGGTAGGCGCCTGCCGCATCTGTCTCGTCGAAATCTCCGGCTCAGAGCGCCTCTTTCCCGCCTGTACGACGCCCATCCAGGAGGGAATGTCGGTCACCACGACTTCCCCAAAACTGACCCGCTATCGCCGCATATCGGTGGAACTGCTTCTCATCGAGCGCAATCACGTCTGCGCTGTCTGTGTCTCGAACGGACATTGCGAGCTTCAGACAATGGCCACCAAGTTCGGCATCAACACCGTCGGCCTCGCCTACAACTTCCCCAAGCTCTCGATCGATATGTCGCATCCCCGCTTCGTGCTTGACCATAACCGCTGCATCCTGTGCACGCGTTGCGTGCGCGTCTGCGCCGAACTTGAAGGTGCTCATGTCTGGGAACTCACGTCACGCAGCATTCACGCCCGCATTGTCAGCGAGATGAATGAACCATGGGGCAAGGCGACAAGCTGCACCAGTTGCGGTAAATGCGTACACGCTTGTCCTACGGGCGCGCTGGCGGAAAAAGGCTGGGCCGTCGAGGAGATGGTCAAGAACATTGATGCCGTCACCTCCCTGGTGCACCGCAGAGGAGTACAGGTATGAAGAAGGTCAAAGTGGCGACGGTCTGGCTCGACGGCTGCTCCGGCTGCCACATGTCCCTGCTCGATATGGATGCTGCCATCATTTCCCTCGGCCGCAGAATCGACCTGGTTTACGGCCCTCTGGTTGATGCTCAAGAGTTCCCCGAAGACGTCGACGTCACCCTCGTCGAAGGAGCAGTGAGTTCGCAGGATGACCTCAACAAAATTCAGAAGATCCGTCAGCGCACAAGCATTCTGATCGCATTGGGAGACTGCGCCGTCACCGGCAACGTTCCCGCCATGCGCAACTCCATTCCCGTTCAGAAGCTGTTACAGCGAATCTATATTGACGGCGCCGATGACAAGAAGTTGATTCCAACCGACCGGGTTCCCGCCTTGCTCAAGCATGCGCGCCCGCTGCGCGAATACGTGAAAGTCGACATCTGTCTTCCCGGCTGTCCGCCTCCGTCGAAGGCAATTCTGGGCGCCATCAACGATCTGCTCGACAACAGGAAGCCCGATTCCAGCATGAAAGTGAAATTCGGATAAGGAACGTGCCATGAAGCGCATCACCATCGAACCCGTGAGCCGCATCGAAGGACACGCCAAGATCACGATCCAGCTTGACGATCAGGGACACGTCGCCAATACCGAATTTCACGTCACCCAAGTGCGCGGATTCGAGAAGTTTACCGAGGGTCATCCCTTTTACGAGATGCCCGGCATCACCGCGCGCATCTGCGGCATCTGTCCCATAAGCCATCTCCTCGCCTCAGCCAAGGCCTGCGACTCCATCATGGCAGTGCGCATTCCACCAGCCGCACAGAAACTCCGGGAACTCGTCCATTGCGCCCAGATTGTGCAGTCGCACGCCTTGAGCTTCTTCTATCTCTCCGCTCCCGACTTCCTATTGGGTATGGACTCCAACCCTGCTGCCCGCAATGTTCTCGGAGTCATTGCCGAACATCCCGAACTCGCGCGTGACGGCATCGAGTTGCGCAAGTTTGGTCTGATGATCATAGAGGGTCTCGCCCAGGAGCGAGTACACCCTTCGTGGATCGTCCCCGGTGGCGTCTCTGCGCCGCTTTCCAGCGCTGTGCGCGACCGCATTCTCGCCGAGCTTCCCACCGCCAGACAGATTGCCGATCGCACCATTCGCTTCTTCAAAGCAGCTCTCGACAATTACAAGGAAGAGATCGAATTCTTCGGTTCCTTCCCGACCATGCATGCGGGCCTGGTCGATCACAAAGGCAACCTGCAGCTCTATGATGGAGGCCTTCGTTTTCGCGACGCAGCCGGCGCCATCGTCGAAGAGCACATTCCCTGCGAGGACTATTCCGAGTGGATCGGCGAGGCGAGTCTCCGCGAATCTTATCTGAAGGCCCCGTTCTTCAAGCCTCTGGGCTATCCCCAAGGCGTCTATCGCGTCGGCCCGCTGGCCCGGATCAATGCCGCAAGTCAATGCGGCACCCCGCTTGCTGACGTTGAATTCACCGAATTCCATCAGCGCTTCGGGGCAGTCGCTCACAGCGCCTTCCTCTATCACTACGCGCGGCTGATCGAGATCGTCTACGCTCTCGAGAAAATCCAGTCTTTGCTCGATGATCCCCGCATCCTCGATACCCACGTCCGCGCCACCGCCGGAGTCAATGCTCTGGAAGGTGTGGGCATGATCGAAGCTCCCCGCGGCACGCTGATTCATCACTACAAAGTGAACGAAGACGGTGCGATCACCTGGGCCAATCTGATCGTCGCCACCGGCCACAACAATCTCGCCATCGGACGCAGCGTCAAGCAAGTCAGCGAGCATTTCATCGACGGCACCAGGCTGACCGAAGGCATGCTGAATCGCGTCTCCGCCGTTGTCCGGGCCTATGATCCCTGCCTGAGTTGCTCCACCCACGCTCTTGGCGTCCCCGCGGTACACATTGAACTGGTCGATTCCGCCGGCAATTTGCTGGACGAACTGAAGAACGACTAATCCAGCCTGCCGCAATTTTTGCCACTAGCAGTTTCGATTGCCTTTCCGGGTAATCAATCGCGGCCATCTCCGGTTCTCCCTGCGACTCCCTAATGGCCCCACCTTATGGATCGAAAGGCCGGCTGCACCCCACTGTGACCACGTCGATCCCCTGCAAGGTCTTGGCTGCTGGCTGGGAGACTCGGCGCGTCCAGCCTAGTTCTTGTGAGACTAAACCAAGTATCCGGCAACTTTAGGCTCCTCGATTTCATCTTCCACTGGAGCAATTTCTTGACTTGGCAAGATGCGGCTGCGCCGCTCTGGTCTTCAAGTCGACTCAAAACCACGCCGCGCAGCGTACGGCCGGCCAAGGATTGAATGGTCATACAGACTCAACCCATCGTGTGGCCGGGCAAGCCGTATCCGCTCGGAGCGAATTGGGACGGCGAAGGCGTCAATTTCGCCTTATTCTCGGAACATGCCCAGGCAGTGGAACTCTGCCTCTTCGATCAGCAAGGGCGCCGCGAACTGCATCGCGTCCGCGTGAAAGAACAGACCGATCAGGTCTGGCACTGCTATCTGCCGGAGGCGCGACCCGGCCTCATCTACGGATACCGTGTCTACGGCCCCTACGAGCCAGCCAAGGGTCATCGCTTTAATCCCCACAAACTTCTGCTCGACGCCTACGCGAAACAAATCGTCGGCGATCTCCGGTGGAGCGACTCCCACTTCGGCTATCGCATCGGTAACAAAAACGCCGATCTTTCCTTCGACCGGCGCGACAGCGCCCCCGGCATGCTCAAAGCCATGGTCATCGATCCCGCTTTCACCTGGGGAACGGACCGGCCTCCTCACACTCCATGGCACAAAAGCATCATCTACGAAATGCACGTTCGCGGATTCACCATCCGGCATCCGCGTGTACCCGAAACGTTACGCGGCACCTATGCCGGACTGGCCACCGGCCCCGTCATCGACCACCTTCTGAAGCTTGGCATCACAGCCGTCGAACTGATGCCGGTGCATTACTTCATCGACGATCGCCAGCTGATCGAAAGAGGTCTGCGCAATTACTGGGGCTACAACACAATCGGATTTTTCGCGCCCATGTCTCGTTACCTCGCGACCAGTTCGATTAGCGAGTTCAAGACCATGGTCAAGACCATGCACTCGGCTGGAATCGAGGTCATCCTCGACGTCGTTTATAACCACACCGCCGAAGGCAACCAGCTGGGTCCGACGCTCTCCTTCCGCGGCATCGATAATTTGGTCTATTATCGAACGCCGCCCGACAATCCCCGCTACTACACCGATTACACCGGGACCGGCAACACGCTCAACATGCGCCATCCGCGCGTATTGCAGCTCATCATGGATAGCCTCCGTTACTGGGTGCTCGACATGCACGTCGACGGCTTCCGCTTCGACCTCGCCGCCACTCTCGCGCGCGAACTGCACGAAGTCGACAAACTTGGCGCCTTTCTCGACATCATTCACCAGGACCCGGTCCTTTCGCAGGTCAAGCTCATCGCCGAACCCTGGGATCTCGGCGAAGGCGGATATCAAGTGGGCAAATTCCCGATCGGCTGGGCGGAATGGAACGATCGCTATCGCGACGCGATCCGCTCCTATTGGAAGGGCGATGGCGGACAAATCGGCGAACTGGCCTATCGCGTCACCGGCTCCAGCGACCTCTATGCCCGCAGCGGCCGCCGCCCCTATGCCAGCGTCAACTTCGTCACCGCCCACGATGGATTTACCTTGAAAGATCTCGTCAGCTACGACCACAAGCACAACGAGGCCAATGGCGAATACAATCGCGACGGTACCGACAACAATCGCAGCTGGAACTGCGGTGTTGAGGGTCCAACGGACGATCCCGCCATCAACGCACTCCGGGCCAAGCAGAAGCGCAACTTGATCGTTACCCTGCTGCTTTCGCAGGGCGTTCCCATGCTGCTTGCCGGAGACGAACTTGGCCGTACTCAGCTGGGCAACAACAACGCCTATTGCCAGGACAACGAAATCAGCTGGATCCACTGGGATCAGATCCAGACGGAGAAAGAGCTAGTCGCCCTGGTACGAAAAGTTATTTCCCTCCGTAAGAATCATCCTGTCTTTCGCCGCCGCAATTTCTTTCAGGGCCGCGCCATCAAAGGCGCCGGTGTCAAAGACATCCTCTGGCTGCGTCCCGACGGACGCGAAATGACCGATGAGGAATGGAATCAGGAGCACGCTAGAACTTTAGGTGTCTTCCTCTCCGGATCGGCGGTCGATGAACTGGATGAACGCGGCCAGCTCATCACCGATGAGAACTTTCTACTCCTCATGAACGCTCATCATGAAGAGGTTTCGTTTTGCCTTCCCACTGCGGCTTCGAATATGACGTGGGTCACCCTGATTGATACGTCTCTCGATTCCGCAAGAAGCCCCGGCACCACCTATGACGCCATGACTCAATACGTTCTGCAGCCGCGCTCGCTCGCGCTGCTGGTCGAGCGCCAGCGCGACCAGATCCGTCAGGACCGCCGCCATGATTCGTAGCCACAGCATGCCTTTCGGGGCAGAGCTTCAGCCCGACGGCAGTGTGCGCTTTCGCCTCTGGGCCCCCGCGGCAAAACAAGTTTCCTTAACTTTAGAGAACGATTCAGCAAAACCGATTCCACTAGCTCCCACCGAAGGTGGTTGGTTTGAGTTGCTGACAAAGGAAGCGCAGGCCGGTTCTCTTTACCGCTTCCAAATCAACAGCGACTCAATCGTTCCCGATCCCGCCTCGCGCTTCCAGCCTCATGACGTTCACGGCCCCAGCGAGGTGCTCGATCCTTCCGCTTTCGACTGGACCGATACAGAGTGGCGCGGCCGTCCCTGGGAACAAGCTGTTACCTACGAACTGCATGTTGGAACTTTCACTCCCGAGGGGACATTTCGCGGCGTAGAGCAGAAACTCGACTACCTCCGTGACCTCGGGGTGACCGCGATCGAGTTGATGCCTCTCTCCGATTTTCCCGGCTCACGAAACTGGGGCTATGATGGCGTCCTTCCCTACGCTCCCGACAGTTCCTACGGGCGTCCCGAAGACTTGAAGCGTCTCATCCAGGCAGCACACGCCAAGGGGCTGATGGTTTTCCTCGACGTCGTCTACAACCATTTCGGTCCCGAGGGCAACTATTTGCACCTCTACGCACCGCAGTTCTTCACCAAACGCCATCACACGCCTTGGGGCGACGCCATCAACTTCGATGGTCCCGGCAGCCGCGTAGTTCGCGACTTCTTCATTCACAACGCGCTCTATTGGCTTGAGGAATATCACTTCGACGGCCTTCGCCTCGATGCGGTCCACTCCATCGTCGACGATTCCCAGCCTGACATCCTCACAGAACTGGCGACCACCGTACGGAACCGCTTCGGAACCGAACAATTCGTTCACCTCATTCTCGAAAATGGCGACAACATCGCTCGCTATTTGCAACGCGATCCGAGCGGCGCGGTCCTCCTCTATAACGCGCAATGGAACGACGATATCCACCATGCGGTGCACGTTCTTCTCACCGGAGAATCGGACGGCTACTACTCCGATTACGTCAAAGATCCCATGGGGAATCTCTGCCGCGCTCTGCGCGAAGGTTTCGTGTACCAAGGAGAATATTCCGAGTACCACGGCGAGCCTCGCGGCGAGCCCAGCCGTGACCTGCCACCAGCCGCATTCATCTCTTTCCTCCAGAATCACGATCAGATCGGCAATCGGGCCTTCGGCGACCGGATCACCCACCTCACCTCTTCTGCGGCACTGAAATCCGCCATGGAAATCCTCCTGCTCGCTCCTGCGCCGCCGCTGCTCTTCATGGGCGAGGAGTTCGGCGCCACCACGCCCTTTCTCTTCTTCTGTGATTTCCACGGCGATCTCGCGACCGCAGTCACGAATGGGAGAAGAAATGAGTTTGCGCGATTTTCCAAATTCAGCTCACGCTCGAAGTGAGAGATTCGATTCCCGATCCCAATGCAAACCAGACGTTCCTCCACTCGAAACTAGATTGGAATTCCATAGAAGATGCGGCCCACTCCCGCTGGCTGCAGTTGTATCGAGAGCTCCTCGGTGCCCGCCAGCGCTTCGTTGTACCCCAACTAGGCATGAAATCGGCATCACGCTGCAGCAACTTTCACGACTCGCAGCGCGCTTTATCCATCGATTGGTCATTCGAAAACGGGACCCGATTGGAACTCCGCGCCAACCTCGCCGACTCCAAAGCTGAAGTCAATCAAACTTCCGGAACCCGTTTCTACACCAGCAGCCCAGAAGCCGACGCAGCGATCGAGCAAGGACATCTCCCTGCATGGTCGGTCGTTTGGGCACTTCGAACCTGACATTCCTTCCTGCTCGTCATCCTCGCTGAGGATCAGGTATTTCCCCGGGAATGCTGCGGAAAAGCCCGTATGGAAACCAGCGCGCATCGCCCATACGTTTGAAACTGGCCGGGTCTCTCTCGCGGCGAGTTTGACTTCCGCCAATTGCCATAATGAAGCGACTGGATCAGATACCGACTGCAACCTACCGCCTGCAACTGAACCTGCACTTCACCTTCCGCGATGCCGCCGCCATTGTGCCCTACCTCAGTGCCCTCGGAATCAGCCACGTCTATGCTTCTCCCTACCTGCGCGCCCGTCCGGGCAGCCTTCACGGATACGACATCATCGATCACAACACCTTGAACCCGGAGATCGGCACCCGCGAAGACTACGACTATTTCGTCGAAGAACTTCACCGGCACGGCATGCGCCAGATCCTCGACATCGTGCCCAATCACATGGGCGTGATGGGTAGCGACAATGCCTGGTGGCTCGATGTGCTCGAAAACGGAGAAGCCTCTGATTACGCCGAGTTCTTCGACATCGACTGGTATCCCATCAAAGACGAGCTGCAAGGAAAAGTCCTCGTGCCCGTTCTCGGCGATCAATACGGCACCGCGCTCGAAAAAGGTGAGCTGAAGCTCACCGTCGATCCCGACCATGGAGAATTCAGTATCTTTTATTTTCAGCACCGCTTTCCCATCGCGCCACGAGAGTACCCGCGCATCCTGGGATTCGACATCGAACGGCTGCAACAAAAGCTGGGAACCACCAACGAAGACTTGCTCGAATTGCAGAGCATCATCACAGCCTTCACCCATCTTCCGGAGCGTCAGGGCGCGACCCCCGAACATCGGGGCGAGCGCAATCGCGAGAAGGAGGTGCAAAAGCGGCGACTCGCGGCGCTCTGCACGCGATCTCCGGAAATTCGCCAGTTCCTGATCGAGAATGCGGAACGGATCAACGGCACGCCGGACGATCCGCGCAGCTTCGACGCTTTACATGAGCTGATCAAGGCACAGCCCTATCGCTTCGCCCTGTGGCGTGTCGCTGCCGACGACATCAACTATCGCCGCTTCTTCGATATCAACGATCTTGCCGCCCTGCGCACGGAAAACGAGAACGTCTTCAATAAGACCCATCAGCTCATCTTGGAACTCGTCGCTCAAGGCAAAGTCGATGGACTCCGCATCGATCACCCCGACGGCCTCTACGATCCGGCAATCTATCTTCAGCACCTGCGCGACCGGCTCCGAGTAGACCTCGAGCCGTTGAACCGCGAGCCCTATCTCATCGTCGAAAAGATTCTCACCGGAAAAGAACGCCTCCGCGCCGAGTGGCCGGTCGACGGCACCACTGGTTACGAGTTCGCCAACCTGGTGAACGGACTGTTTGTCGATCATTCCTCCGCTAAGCAGATCGATCGGATTTACCGTTCCTTCTCTGGCATGGAGACAAACTTCAGCGATCTCGTGTACGAATGCAAGAAGCTGATCTTGAAAGTTGGATTGGCCAGCGAGTTAACGGTTCTCGCCAATCTCCTGAGCCGCATCGCACTCGCGAATCGTTATACCTGCGACTTCACCTTGAACAGCCTCAGAAGCGCGCTCGCCGAAACCATCGCCAACTTTCCCGTGTATCGCACCTACGTCAACGGCTGTGAGTTCTCTCAGGAGGATCGCCGCTATGTCGCGCAGGCCATCGCTGCCGGACGGAAGAGAAGTACCGCGGCCGACCTCAGCATCTTTGACTTCATTCGTCACATGCTCCTAGTTGAGACCAACGGCAGCAGCGCTGCATGGTACAAGCAGGCCGTCCTGCGCTTCGCCATGAAGTTCCAGCAGGTCACAGCCGCTGTCATGGCGAAAGGCCTGGAAGACACGGCCTTCTACCGCTATAGCCGCCTCGTCTCCCTGAATGAAGTCGGTGGAGATCCCAGCCATTTCGGCACATCTGTTGCCGAGTTTCACGAAGCCAACCAGGAGCGTCTGTCCCAATGGCCAGATTCGATGCTCGCTTCTTCCACCCACGACTCGAAACGCTCCGAAGACGTGCGCGCTCGAATCAATGTGCTTTCTGAGATCCCCCAGGAATGGCAGTCGCGTCTGCGCCGTTGGCGCGATTGGAACCGGACGCACAAAACCACGCTCGAAGATGCTCCAGTTCCTGCCCGCAACGACGAATACCTTTTGTACCAGATATTAATCGGCGCATGGCCCATAGAATCTATCGATGATTCAGCCTGGGACGCATTCATCAAGCGCATTGAGCAGTACATGCTGAAGGCGGTTCGTGAGGCCAAGGAGCACACCAGTTGGGCGAATACAAATGCCGATTACGAACAGGCTGTAACGAATTTCGTTCGCGCCATTCTCAGTCGTTCGGCGAAGAACCGTTTTCTCCCGGACATCGACGAATTTCAGCGGCACGTCTCACGGGTAGCCGTGTTCAACAGCCTCTCCCAGACTGTCCTCAAATTGTCGTCGCCTGGAGTTCCCGATATTTATCAGGGGAATGAGCTCTTACATTTTGTGCTGGTAGATCCCGACAACCGCGAGCCCGTCGATTACGATCTGCGAGAGCGGTCGTTGCATCAGCTTTCGCAGTATGCGCAATCCTCTAAGTCTCTTGCGGAGATGCTGACGCCTGCCTATCACGGATCGGCAAAGCTCTACGTCACATGGAAGACGCTCAATCTGCGCAAAGAAAATGCCGAACTCTTTCAACGCGGAGAATACACTCCGCTCGCCGTAAGCGGACAACATTCAAATCACGTCATCGCTTTCGCACGACGGCACCAAGGTCGCACCGCGATCGTAACCGTTCCCCGCCTTTGCGCAAAACTGATGGGAAACTTTCACGACACCATCTGCAACCCGGAGATCTGGGGCGATACGACCATGGAAGTCCCCGACTTTGAAGCGCCCTGTTATCACGACCTCTTCACCGGCGCGTGCATTCCCGGCAGCCGTGGAGCACAGCACGTCCCTATTTCCAATCTCTTTCAGCAGTTCCCCGTCGCTCTGCTGCTCAGCGAAGCTGCCTCTGGGAATGCATCAACCTGCAACGCGCTTTAATTGTGACCATTTCGGAATTTGTTGAATCTTTAACTAAACGCGCCGCCTCAGACCATTGTCAGCCATCAACACCAAGGCATAGGCTAGTCAGAAGGAGTGTTTATGAGCACGATTGAAGCCAGCCCCTCCGCCGAAATCCAGGAACTCAGCCCTTACTCACCGACTCGATCGACCGTTCACGACAAACCACTCACCCCCGAACATTTGCATAAAATCGAGACCTATTGGCATGCCTGCAACTATCTCAGTCTGGGAATGATCTATCTGCAGGATAACCCGCTGCTTAAAGAGCCTCTAAAGCCTGAGCACATCAAGAATCGGCTGCTCGGTCACTGGGGATCGAGTCCCGGCATCTCATTCATCTACGTTCATCTCAATCGCCTGATCAAGAAATACGATCTCGACATGATTTTCCTCGCGGGTCCGGGACACGGAGCACCTGGAGTTCTTGGTCCGGCGTATCTCGAAGGCACTTACTCTGAAATTTACCCGGAAAAGAGTCTCGACGAGGATGGCTTGCGGCAATTCTTCCACGAGTTCTCTTTCCCCGGCGGAATCGGCAGCCACTGCACGCCGGAGACTCCGGGATCGATCCATGAAGGCGGAGAGCTTGGCTACGTGCTTTCGCACGCCTGTGGCGCGGCCTTCGACAATCCGGAACTGATCGTCGCCGCGGTGGTCGGCGATGGTGAATCGGAAACTGGTCCGCTGGCCACGTCGTGGCACATCAATAAATTCCTCAATCCCGCCCGCGACGGCGCTGTGTTGCCGATCCTTCATCTCAACGGATACAAGATCGACAATCCAACTCTGCTCGCCCGTATCTCGCACGACGAACTTGAAAACCTCTTCCGCGGATATGGCTGGACTCCTTATTTCGTAGAGGGCTCCGACATCGACAGCATGCATCAGGCAATGGCCGCGACCGTGGAGCAGTGCGTCGATGAAATTCGCGAGCATCGCAAGACAGCGCGGGAAAACGGTTCCATCACTCGTCCACGCTGGCCCATGATCGTGTTGCGCTCGCCCAAGGGCTGGACGGCTCCACGCCAGATGGAGGGCCACTACCTCGAAGGATTCTGGCGCGCGCACCAGGTTCCTCTGCCGGCTGCGAAGCGCGATCCCGAGCAGCTTCGCATTCTTGAAACCTGGATGCGCTCGCAAATGCCGAAGTCGTTCTTCGATGGCAATGGCAAGTTAGCTTCCGTGTTCCGCGAACTCGCGCCTACCGGCGCTCACCGCATGAGCGCGAACCCGCATGCGAATGGCGGGCGTCTGAAGAAAGCTCTTCGCCTGCCGGATTTTCGTGAGTTCGCAGCCAAAGTGGACAAGCCGGGTACGACCATGACCGAAAACACTCGTCCCCTCGGATTCTTTCTTGCCGAAACGATGAAGCGCAATTCCGCCAACTTCCGCGTGTTCGGACCCGACGAGACCAGTTCAAATAAGCTGGATGGGCTCTACACCGTTACAAAGAAGTTCTGGATTGAAGATTATTTCCCGGAAGATCGCGACGGAGGAAATCTTGCGGTGGATGGACGTGTCCTCGAAATGCTCAGCGAGCACACCATGGAGGGGATGCTCGAAGGCTATCTCCTCACCGGACGCCACGGATTTCTTTCTTCCTACGAGGCGTTCATCCACATTATCGATTCCATGTTCAATCAGCACGCCAAGTGGCTTGAGATTTCCAGCCATCTCAGTTGGCGTCAAGCAATTGCGTCGCTCAATCTCCTCATCACCTCAACCGTGTGGCGCCAGGATCACAACGGCTTCACGCATCAGGATCCGGGCTTCCTCGATGTGGTGGTCAACAAGAGCGCGAATGTCACGCGCATCTATCTGCCACCGGACGTAAATTGCCTGCTGTCCGTTGCCGATCACTGTCTGCGCAGCCAGAATTACGTCAACGTGATTGTGTGCGACAAGCAGAAACACCTGCAGCTTATGAGCATGGATGCCGCGATCACACACTGCACCAAGGGTATCGGCATATGGGATTGGGCGAGCAATGATGAAGCCGGCGAACCCGACGTCGTTATGGCATCGGCCGGAGATATTCCCACGCAGGAGGCGCTCGCGGCGACTGATCTGCTCAGAAAAGAATTCCCTGACCTGAAAATTCGCTTTGTCAACGTTGTCGATCTCTTCAAGCTGCAACCGAACAGCGAACATCCGCACGGCCTCTCCGACCGTGAGTTCGACTCTCTCTTCACCGTTGACAAGCCGGTCATCTTCAATTTCCACGGCTACCCGCAACTGATTCATCGTCTGGCCTATCGCCGCACCAATCACGACAATATTCATGTTCGGGGATACAAAGAAAAGGGCAGCATTAACACGCCGTTAGAACTGGCCATCGACAACAACATCGACCGCTTCAGCCTTGCCATGGACGTCGTCGATCGTGTGCCCAAACTGCAGAGAATTGGCGGACATGCCAAAGAGCGATTCCTCAACCAGCAGATCGAATGCCGCAACTACGCGCACCAGTACGGCATCGATAAGCCCGAGGCCACGGATTGGACTTGGCCGTACTGAGATTGGTCATACTAAGATTGGCCACACTGAGATCGGACGAGGACGTGGAAGAGCGGCCCTTTAAGGGCCGCGTTAC
Organism: Terriglobia bacterium; assembly: GCA_963711365.1. Classification (GTDB taxonomy): domain Bacteria; phylum Acidobacteriota; class Terriglobia; order Terriglobales; family Acidobacteriaceae; genus Sulfotelmatobacter. The sequence goes on from CAVQDY010000011.1 coordinate 33,842, forward strand.
CTTCGTACAACGATCCCGGCTTTAGCCGCTGTGGTGGGTTCTAGCGGCGTGCTGTCTGTCTGCTTTTACGACGGGTGTGGTACGCCCTTGATGACGCGAACTGTATCTCGCGCGATGAGCAGTTCTTCGTCTGTCGGGATCGCGTAGGCGAGCAGTTTCGAATCGTCCGTGCTGATCATCCCTTCGCGCCCGACGGTGTCTTGATTCTTCTTGGCATCGAGATGCAATCCGGCCCATTCCATCTGCGCGCAAATGCGGGCGCGCACATCGGGAGAGTTCTCGCCAATGCCGCCGGTGAAGACGATGGCATCGGCTCCGCCCATCGCGGCCAGGTATTCACCTATATATTTGCGGGCGCGGTAGCAGAAGATCTCAATCGCCAACCGCACGCGGCGATCGTCGTGCTCCTTCAATTCGGCCTGCAATTCGCGCATGTCATTTGTCAGTCCAGAGAGTCCCAACAACCCCGACTGCGTGTTCAACAGCGTATCGACCTCGGACGATGACAATCCCTCTTTGCGGGCGATGACGCTGACGATCGCGGGATCAAGATCTCCCGATCGCGTGCCCATGACAAGTCCTTCGAGCGGCGTCATTCCCATCGAGGTGTCGATGGAGACTCCGGCTTTGATGGCCGCGGCCGAACAGCCATTTCCCAGGTGAAAGGTAATGATGTTGGTCTGCTCGCGGGTCAGGTTGCGCAGCGCACGATAACGGAAGGCGACATAGCGGTGCGATGTCCCGTGAAATCCGTAGCGGCGAATGCGATGCCTGCGATAGAGGTGATACGGAATCGCATACAGATAAGCCTGCTCCGGAATGGATTGATGAAACGATGTATCGAAGACGGCGACCTGCGGCACGCTGCTGCCAAACAGTTCCCGGGCGGCGACGATCCCCTTCACGTTATTGGGATTGTGCAAGGGCGCAAGATCGATGCAGTCTTCAATTCCCTTCAGCACGCGATCGTCGACCAGCGTCGACTCCTTGAACAGCTCGCCGCCGTGGACGACGCGATGTCCGACAGCATTCACATCACCTGCATTCTTGATCTCACTCACGCCAGACTGGTCCGAGGCGATGTAGCGGAGCACGTAGTCGAGCGCTGCTCCCATGTCGCGCAGAGGAGCGGTCAACGTGCGGGCCTGATTCTTGCGATACTGCACTTTTACGATGGCTTCGCCGCCAATGCCATCCACTTCGCCGCGCAGAATCCTGTCGTCTTTGTACTCTTTGATCTGCTCAAGATCGGTGGCAATGACCTGGAATTTCAGGCTGGAACTTCCGGCATTCAGAACCAACACGTTCATGGCTTCCTCTTGAACTACTTTCTCAAGATTAGCTGTCGCACCGATAGGAGGCAATCAAGCGCAGGCGCAGAAGGGTGGTCGAGGAATGAGGACAGGTTGCTCTTCAGCGCCGCGAGTCAGATTTCACGCGTGCGGAAAATCCCGCTGGACATCCGAAATGGGACATCCGAAAAAAGTGGCGAGGGCGATTCAGTCGGCGAGCGGTTTCTCTGATTTCCAGATTTCCCGAAATGGGAATCGGGGGCTTCGCGAGAGATACCCCCCTCCCCCTGGTCGATTCAATGGAATCATGGATTTGCCGGGAAATTGGAAAGTAATCTATGGGGCACAATCACTTGCGGGCAAAATCTTGATTCCAAAGGACGTTTGCGCCTGCCGCCAGGATTTCCGCTTGCGCCCGATAGCATCGTGGCCTCGAAGATGATTGCGCACTTTGTATTACCGGCGCAAGGTCAGATGTCACATGGGTCTGTGGAAAAAAGGCCGGCGTTCGGCGTGTCGGTGACCGGAAAGCGCCGTCTTATGAGTCACCCGGCCCGCCCCGATTCTCATCGGGCTTGCCTATCAAATCCTTGTGCTCACTGAGATATTTCCGCGCCCATTCTTGGATGTTGTACGCCTCGTGTCCGGCCTGATCTCGGGGGACGTCAGGGCGATACAAGATGCCATCGTCGGCGAGCCCCCTCGCAACGGCATCGGTGTGAAGAATTTTCCTTGTCCTAAAATCATTGTGAACGTATGGCGCAAGGATCGCTTTTTCTCGGCCTGTTAAGCTCTCAAGCCTACTCTTTCTTTTATAGCCTGCCTGCCATTCCGAAACCCATTCAAAAACAAAACGCGTGGGCAGATAACACAGCGGGCCAAGAATCCCAAACGCGACCCACGTCGAATGTTCTCGTGCCCAATTGCCGCTCGCGCCCGGAAGTGCCATCGAAGCCAATAGAATGAGAGACAAAAAGAAAAGACCGAGAGCAACCCGGTCTGTCAGATGCTTGAGAAATATCTCGATTGCCTCTTTTGTTAGATCGCTCATCGCTTCTACCGACCAAGCAAATCCCACCACGGTGATTTCTTGCCCTTGCGCCGATTCTCCATGCGCGAGCGCACGCGTAAATTGTCTGCCGTGCTGCTCCCACCTCTGGCAAACGCAATCTCGTGGTCAAACTCATCCACCTTGCGGTTGTACTTGCGCCCGGTCTTGCGCTCGTATGCCACAATTGCCTTTCGCTTCTCGGCAGCGGGGATATGTCGGCTCCTTGGGGCAACGAGCAATTGCTCGACGGCGAGCCCCGCGAGCACAGCAATTGCGATGGCAGGGAGCGGCTGCACTCCGCTCTTGGCTAGATAGTAAGCGAGGAGCAGGTACGCTCCTTCCCCAATGATTGCACGGCGCAGAAAGTGCCTGATACCTTCCCGTCTGCGATGCAGCGAAAGAAAAAGAAAAAACAGGAGCGGCGCAACCAAGACAAAAAGGAGGAATTGGTCGGGTTGCGTGCCACTTCTCACAATGGCGGAGAGTATAGCGCACGGCAGGAGTTGCAGAAATCGAAAACTGTGCGATAATCGGAGCCCTTGAAAGCGAGGTTTCTGCTATGCCACTCCCGATAGTTGCAGCGTTAGTCGGTGCCGCCCTCGGCAGAGCAACCAAAAAGGAAACGAAGAAACAGGCGGTGAGTAAGTACAAGACAAAGACGGGCAAAAAAGTGAAGGCTTACACGCGAAAGACTCGATAAAGAGTGAGGGAGCGAAATGAGAAGAGAGCGGGTCAAATTCACTGCCGAGAAAACAGAAAAGCGGCCCACGGAAGTGTCATTCACAACTCGCTCGGGAGAGGATGTTGATTTCAAGGCTAAGAAGCCTGTCAAAATGCGAAAGAGAATAAATTTCTTGGCGAAGCCCAAAGGCCGATAGGTTGCAAGACCCGCCACATTTTTGGGCGGGCTCGGTGGTGTGATAACTCCGGGATTCAACCCTGCCGAGTCCCTTATCGCTGTTGTGGCTCGCCCTGCCTACGTGCCTTGGCGGCCTTCGCTCTTACGGTATCCGCAACTAACTTCCCAAGCGAGATTGCGGCCTCGTTGTCATCCGAGTACCGCGCAAAGCAGAAAACTCGTTCGCTGCCGAGCACCGAAAACAATACAGATGTGGCCACGCCATCGTTGCTCGGAGTGGAGGCGATGAAAATTACGCCCGCTCTTTCTACAATCCTAAGATGTTCGTTTGATTCACCACTCAATCCGAGGCTCCTCTCAATGAGCATAGTAGGTCATGCTCATGTTCGCCTGAATGGCCTTTGGTGTTAACAAGGAAAATCTGTTGTTGAAAACGAGGTAGTACGTGCCCGCACCCGGCAACGAGAGGTTGAGAGTGTCTTGCGTCACTCTCCCGCTGTTATAGAGCGTGTGCGCATCATGTCCATTCTTCCAATTTGCGAAAGCGTCCTCTGTGCAGAGCCACACCTCCACATCATTGCCAGTCCCGCCCGATGCTGTGAAGTGACCGCCAAATTTGACGTTCGTCGCTGTGGCGGGTGCGGTGAATTTGACATAGTGAAAACTGTTTGCGGCAATCGTGAATGCTCCGTCGTTCATGTTGAGGGTGTAGAGCCGTGGCTGTGATTGAGGATTGGGCGCGGGAATTAGGGTGTGTCCAACCGCAAACCATCCGCCGATAACGACAACAGCCAAAACAATCACTGATATCACTGTGCGGTTTGACCTGCTCTTTGCCGGAGGAGCGGGCTGCCGGGGAGTCGGCGTGCGGGCGGGTGCTACCGCTGCCGCTGCACCACTTGCGGTCGAAGCAGCGCTCTGCGCTTTGCCACATGCACGGCAGAACTGGGAGCCCTCAGGAATATCGGCACCACAATGCAGACAGAACATGCTTACCTCCGCATTTCTCTCTGTGAGTGTGCCGGGCTCCGGGTAACCACGCAAGGTTACTCTGGTTATCTGTGTCTCGCTCACCACTCGGTGCCGGGCGCAATTGGCTCGCACCCCGTGGGCACCGAGTTGCGCCGATTGTGGCACTGCTCAAATGCTGTGGCCCATCGGCAATTTCCGGGCTCATAGTTTCCATCAACCTCGTTGCGCTCAAGGCTCAATCCTTCGGGCCGTGGCCCGAGGTCTGCGAGGAAATTCTCAAAACCATGCTTGCCGCGCCATCGAGCACACACACGTATGCCCCTGCCGCCCCAATTCTCAAAGTTTTTTGTGTTTGGATTCGTGCAACGTTGAATCATGTTTGCCCACGAGACATACGCACCGTGCTCGCCCGCACTGGCGCCGCGAGCCGTGGCTCCATGCTTCAACGCTCGCGTTGAACCCACTCCCAGCTAAGCGAGGATGACCCGACTCCAGTAAATCCAGTTACGCTATATAGCACAGAAATAAACATGATCGAGACGAGACATCGCTTCGGACATAAGGATTGGCCAGCTTTCCCAGTCAGAAAACTACTCTCGATCACAAGCCGGATGAATGATGCTCAGTGCCAGGGAGCGGATCCGAAAACTGTATAAATCTTGTGATTTCAATCACAATTAGATCGACAAAGCCTGATCCTCGCGAGATAGAAGCGCCGACGAAAGGGTCACGACGCCTTTACAGCCATAGCCAGCCCGATTCCACGGTTCAGCGTTCCCGCATTTCGAGCTTTACATTGTGGCCTAAATAAGCTATATAGCACATCAGGCATTGTGGCATTGCGGAGCGGATAGCAATTAATATCATTTCCGCACAGGCCGCGGCCAGGCCAGAAAGTCGATCGGATGCCGGGACCTCATCGCAACGGAACGCCCGTCTATCAACGCATTCAGAACTCCATACGGACTCGCATTGAGTCTCTGGAGCTGCCACCGGGGACGGCGGTTGCCTCGGAGCGGGAGCTTGCCCGGATGCACAAGGTAAGCCTCATGACTGCGCGCCACGCCCTGGCGGGCCTGGAGCGCGAAGGCCTGGTGGAACGGCGGCGTGGGGCGGGCACGTTTGTCGCGGCTCCCAAAATCCACTTCAACAAGTTAATGAGCTACACGGAGCAGATGTCGAGTCGCGGATTGAATCCGCGATCGCGCGTTCTGGTGGCCAAGATCCTCGAACATGATGTGGAAGTGGCGGCGCGGCTGGGCCTGCCGGCGACAAGCGCATTGGTTAAGATCGAGCGCCTGCGCGAAACCGGGGACGAACCTTTCGCGCTCGAGACGTGCTACCTGCCGGCCAAAGAATTTTCGGGACTGGTGAACAGCCCACTGGGCAGGGCGTCGTTGTTCGGCACGTTGCGGCAGGAGTTCGGAGTGGAACTGGCCTATGCCGACGAGGAAGTCGATGCGACCACTGCGGAGGCCAATGTCGCCGAATTGCTGGAAGTGCCCCGGGGCGCGGCCGTCATGCGAATCCGGCAGGTCATCTATTCGACCAAGGGGAAGGCGACGATCTACGTAGTCGGCTTCTACCGTTCCGAGCGGCACACCCTGTTCATCCGCCGCTTCCGGTGAGCGGAAATCCCAACATTAAGACGCAGGAGTTCCGGGCTTGATGTCGGCAGCCTTGCCGTCGTGGTATACGACGACCAGCGGATTGCCGCCATTCGGGTAGCGGACCGTTTTTTCGTAGGAAGTGTCGCCGGCATCGGGAACGCCCATGCCGATGGCGAAGTCCGCCTGCATTTCATTCATCCCCGGTTTGATCTGATGCTGTTCCACGGCCTGCCAGACTTCCGGTGACCAGTGTTTGTATAACTGGTGAGGGTCTTCCACGTAGAACATCTCATCGGAATAGATCTTGTATTCGCCGTTGGCCTCGTATCCGATGGGCACGGCGTAGGTCTTCGCGTCCTTCTGGCCTTCCTGGTGGAAGGCGGCTACGATTTGCTTGGGCTGGCCCGCCACAGTGTTGGAGGCGGCGACTACATCGGTGATGTTGAGCTTTTCGATAGGTCCGAGCGTGCCGGCATCGTGGCCGAAGTCTACGTGCTTGCTGGCTGGATCGTAGTTATAGAAGACGTAGCGATATCCCTCTTTGACCCAGACCGGTTGCTGGGTAAGCTGTTTGGCGGTCTTCAGGTCGTAGGGATAGAGCTTTTTCGGGTTGACGTAATAGTCCGGATTGGAATAGCCGACATTCTGCGCCTGCTTCTGGCGCAGGACCGCCAAGCGGTCTTGATGCCGCTGGTAGAAGATGTATCCGGCGCGGGCGGCCGCCACAATGAATGCCGCTACCAGGAACAGCTGGATTCTTTGTTTGGTCTCTGGACTCATGGATTAAGAATAGTGGCTCCTCGTTGTAAACTGAAGAATCAAGGAGTATTCCCCATGCCGGTCACGGAACAAGATGTCATGAGCGCGTTGAAGAGTTGCTACGATCCGGAGATTCCGGTCAATATCGTCGACCTCGGCCTGATCTACAAAGTGAACTTTGAACCCGCGCCCGAGGAAAAACAGGATGTGTCCATCGACATGACCCTGACCGCGCAAGGCTGCCCCGAACACGTCAACATCAGCATGCAGGTGAAATCGCGGCTGGAGCAATTGCCGGGAATCCGCAATGCCGCGGTGAATGTTGTCTGGACGCCGCCCTGGACGCCGGAACGGCTCAGTCCGGATGCGAAGAAACAACTGGGCATCGACTAGCGGCGTGCATCAGCCTCCAATCTCTTCCCATGCATCGACGGCGTTGCGCCCGGCGGCTGCCGTGATTCGCTTTCCGGCCTTCGCGGCCACTTCCATGACCTGCATGCCGCGCTCGAAATAGTCGGGGAGCGAGCGGCGCACCGTCTCGAATTTTTCGGGATACTCGGAGGCAAGCATGGCCAGACCGACGCCGGTTGCCAGCACTCCGGCGGGATACTTCTTCTTCATAAACAGCATTGCGCCCGCCCCAATGGACCCCATGACCACAGCCTTCTTCCAGCTATCCATAGTCCTCTCCTAAACAGTTCTCTCCTAAACGCAGCTTTGATGCGATTGTACGCCGGAGCAGATGCATAAAAAGGAAGGCGCCGGCGGTGGTTGGCGTGGCCGAAGAACTTGTTATGAGTTCTATCCCGCCCATTTGCAAAGCGATCCTTTATACTGCATCTTCGCCGGAGGCCCCATGTCCCATTCAGCCTTACGCCGAGTTGTCATCACCGCCGCCGCGGCGGTCTTCGCCCTTACTCTTTCTGCCCAGACTAATTCTGCCCAGACCAAGCCCCGCGCCCGCGATCTGGGCGTTCCGTTTGACGGCACGCCTGGCCCCAACAATGCCATCACCGACATCAAAGGCGTCGAGGTGGGACATACAACTCTCATCTCCGGAGAGGGCAAGTTAGTCATCGGCAAAGGACCGGTCCGGACCGGGGTGACGGCGATCCATCCGCGAGGGAAGAATAGCAACGATGCGGTCTTTGCCGCCTGGTTCACGCTGAATGGGAATGGTGAAATGACGGGCACGACCTGGGTCGACGACTCCGGATTCCTCAATGGCCCGGTCATGATCACCAACACGCATAGCGTGGGAGTGGTGCGCGACGCCGTGATCGCGTGGAAGGTGAAGCGCGGCTCTCCTGATATGGAGGGTTACTGGTGGTCGCTTCCGGTGGTCGCCGAGACCTGGGACGGCTACCTGAATGACATCAATGGATTCCACGTGAAGCCAGAAGACGCCTGGCATGCCCTCGACACGGCTCACAGCGGGCCGGTGGAAGAAGGAAATGTGGGCGGCGGCACGGGGATGATATGCAACGAATTCAAGGGAGGAATCGGTACCAGTTCGCGCGTGCTCGACGCCAAAGCCGGTGGCTATACGGTCGGAGTGCTGGTGCAATGCAACTACGGATCGCGCGACCAACTGAGAATTGCCGGCGTCAATGTGGGACGCGAGATTCCGGAACATACCGTATGGCAAAAAGACGTGGGCTCGATCATCGTGGTGGTCGCCACCGACGCGCCGCTGATTCCTACGCAACTGAAGCGCATCGCGAAGAAAGTCTCCCTCGGCCTTGGACGGGATGGCAGCTATTCGGGCGATGGTTCGGGAGACATTTTCATCGCGTTCTCGACCGCGAACCCGGGCGCGGTGGGGACCAGCGGACAGCATCAGCTGACCATGTTGCCCAATGACTCGCTCGATCCAATCTTTTTAGCGACAGTGCAGGCGACCGAAGAAGCAGTGGTCAACGCCATGGTCGCGGCAGAGACGATGACCGGCATCAACAATCACACCGTGATCGCTCTTCCTCACGATCGTTTGCGGGAAGCCTTAAAGAAGTACAACCGGCTCAAGGATTAGCGCAAGGCTCTCAATATCGCGGGGAGTCGCCATTGGATTTGCTGCGGTAATCATGAACCTCAATGCGCAGGCGCTTCATCATCGACTGAAGAGTTGTGCGCTTCATGCCCAGGCGGAGGGCAGCGCCATCGCTGCCAGAGAGCACACCGTTGGTTTCGCGGAGCACGCGAATAATATGCTCGCGTTCCATCTCGGTGAGATGATCGTCGGCGGCGTGGCTGCTTTCTAACAGATCCGCGGGCGGTGAGGCAAGAATGCTCCCCTTGCTCAGGATGACCATGCGTTCGATCATGTTCTCCAGCTCGCGAATGTTTCCCGGCCAGTTCCAACTCTTTAGAGTTTGCATGATGTCTTCTGACACTACGTCAATATGCTTGCCCATGCGAGTGGAATGCTTGTCGACAAAGTGGCGCACCAGCATGGGGATATCTTCCTTACGCTCACGCAAGGACGGCATCACGATGGGAAATACATTCAGGCGGTAAAAAAGATCTTCGCGGAATTTCTTGTCGGCGATGTCTTGCTGCAAGTCGCGATTGGTGGCGGAGATGATGCGCACGTCAACGTGCAGCGTCTTCACCCCTCCCAGCCTTTCGAACTCGCGGTCCTGCAGCACGCGCAGGAGTTTAGGCTGCAGTTCCAGCGGCATCTCGCCGATCTCGTCGAGGAAAAGCGTTCCTTTGTCGGCCAGTTCGATTCGTCCAACCTTCTGGCTTACGGCTCCGGTAAACGCTCCCTTCTCATGTCCAAAAAGTTCACTTTCGAGCAGGCCCGAGGGCACGGCCGCACAATTCAGCTTGACGAATGTTTTCTCCCGTCGCGTGCTCAGCGCATGCAGAGACCGCGCGATCAACTCTTTCCCCGTGCCGGTTTCTCCCAGCAATAACACGGTGGAATCCGTCGGGGCCACGATCTGCGCTTTCTGCAGCACCTCTCGGAGCGCCGGTGTTTGTCCGATCACATCCTCGAATCCCAGTTCAGTCTGGATTTGTGTTTCCAAGTAGGCTTTTTCGCGGGCAATCTGATCGCGGGATTCCTGGAGACGATCGGCGCGTTCCCGCAGCCAGCCAATGTCCATGCAGGCGCCGGTGATTCCGATGACGCTTCCCTCTTGATCAAATAACGGCTCTGCGCTCATATCGCAGACGTAGCTGTGGCCATTGGCGGGAATGACAATTTCTTCCCGCATCGCGGCCCCGCTCTGCAGCACGTGGCTCTTCAGTCTGGTCAGCTCTGCCGCCTTCCTCTTGCCGAGGATTTCTTCATCGGTCTTTCCAATGACTTCATGCTGCCAGTAGAGCTGGGGATTGTAGATCCAGGTGTACCGCAGGTCGCGATCCTGGTTGAACACGGTGATGGGAGATTCTTTCAACGCAACGCGGAAGCGTTCCTCACTTTGGCGCAGGGCCTCTTCTGCTCTTTTCCGTTCGGTGATGTCCCGCACGATTGCCTGTAGTTTGCCATCGGGCAACTGCCTTCCGCAGACTTCCCCGGTGAAGACCGATCCATCTTTACGCTTGAACTTCCACTCGCTGAGCACGATCGCTCCACCGGCAAAACGAGCCACCTCCGGGCTGATTCTGGAAACTTCTTCCGGCACAACGATGTCAGGGATGGAGAGTTGTAGCAACTCTCCCCGGGTATAGCCCAGCATATCGGCGCCGGCCGAGTTCACTTCCTGGTATCGGCCTTGCGAATCGCACAGGAAGATCCCGTCTGACGCCTGTTCCACTAACAGCCGGAAATGCTCTTCGCTGGTGCGCAGTGCAGTCTCTGCCGCAAGACGAGCCTTTTCTGCCCGCTTGCGCTCACTGATGTCAGCTATGAAGCCGAGCGTCGCCGGACCATCCGGCAACTGGACTTGCGCAACTTCGAATTGCGCTTCGAACTGGGAGCCGCCTTTGCGCAGCGCGGTCGTCTCGTAAGAGGTCGATACGACTTCTCCTTCCGATCGCAGCCGGGCTCGTTCTTCCACCTCATCACGGCACTCTGACGACAAGAGATCTCCGATGGGAAGTCCCTCGATCTCTCGCGCGTCGCTATAGCCGAACAAATCCAGGAATACGCGGTTCACCCACAGCGTTTTCGCGTTCCGACTAATGCCGACAGCGAGCGGAGCTTCTTCAATCAAAGTTCGGAACCGACCTTCGCTTTCGACCAAAGCGACGCTAGCGCGCCGAATCTTGCGCATGGCATCGGCCTCTCGGAACTGGCTCAGCGCCAACCTCGCACCGAAGGCGAGAATTGAAAGCCCCAGCAGCGAGAAGCTGATCTTTCGGTATTCCGGACCCAGTTCTGCTACCTGCATCAGCACGACCAGGGGACCGACGGCGTACACAGTATTTTCGAAAAGCATGCTGACGAACCGTTGCTCGGTGCGCCGGGTATCGAACAGATTGGGAGTTTGCTCCCAGCGCGCCGCCCAGCAAGCCGCAAATAAAAATGGCACCGTCCACCACAGGTCCAACCATGTGCCCGATGACACTTCCCGGGAGAGCCTCAGTTCCCGGTAATCCGTGACGCATATTCCGACCGTCAAGGGAACAAAACAGAGCAGGAACCCGCCATAGAGTCTCCGCAGTTCAGCTGTGCGGGCACGCATCAACTGCAGCGCCGCCAAGGTCAACACCGCGAAATTCTCGCTGAGTTCGATCTGATCCGAGCGAACCAGCGAGAGCATACGGCTCTCGTGCAGAGAAGGTACGTGGTACCAACCCAGGTAAATCAACACAAAGATGATGAAGAGTTGGAGTGTATCCAGTAGCGATGCAAGGTCAAAGTAGTAAGGGACGCAATCTTCGTTCTGGTCAAGCAGCAGCGCCATGGCCAGAACGATCCAACGAAAATCCATCAGAAAATGGCAAAATGAATCTCGTGGGGGTGAGATCTGCAGGTAAGACTCGTAATACATCCAGCCGGTGTTCGCAGCGGCCCAGACGATAAAGCTGAGCCCGATCAGCAGCCAGAACGGCCGCGTGAAGCCGGTTCCTCGACGCATCGCCGCGAAGCAGGCCGCGGCTGCCACTCCAGCACAGAAAATCTGCAACGTGTTGGCAATGAAAGAGCCGGCCGCGCTGGGGCCAAAGGTGAATTCCTGTAGCAGGTGGAGCGCAATCGCTCCCGCACCTAAAATTAAAATGCTGCGTCCTGTAATCCACTGCCTCTTCTGTTTCTGCGGGACGGGCGCCACCGGAACTATCTCGTGCGCAACTGTCCCTCGATCGGCAGAATTCATAGCCAATCCTCACTCTCCAAATTTTCCAGGGTCACGCCCGAGCCGCCAATGCTTTCTGCCAAGCGCAACTTAAGAAAAACTCGATTCACGTCAGAGCTTTCCTTTTGAGGGCTCGCCAGCCTCCGGGAAAGGGAGCAAGCCGTCGTTCGCCATCATGGGGTGGGGGGTTTCTACAGTCTGTGATTCAAATCACAACTAAGTGTGTGTTTTCCCAAGTTTGCGAAACGTTTTCCAGTGCCTTTCCGTCATGACGGGCCAGCACACAGGAAAAAGGCGAGCCCCTTGGACTCGCCTTTCGAAGACGGCGGGAGAATTATTGCGCTGTCGAGGTCATCAGATCATTCTTCAGAACATCGACTTCGACCCGTGCCGCGCTCGTGTGTTTGGCCTCACCAGTGGCTGGCGGATTTCCCATGTTCAGTTGATGGATGCGATAGACGGGAATATTGTGCGTGAGGACAAGATAGCGAACTACAGAGTCTGCCATCTTTTGAGAACTTCGAATCGCAGCTTGGCCCTGTCCCGGCGAGAACCCAGACACTTCGATCACGTAATTACGCTGACCTTGCAACGGGGTCGCCATCTGATCGAGCGCGTCCTTCGCGCTCTTGCTCAAAACCGTCTGCCCCGGACGGAAGCGGATCTCGGTCTGCGCCGTTCCCTTGTACTGATCAAGGCCATTGACCTTCTGCTCGACGGCTCCGACATGCGTGGAAGCCCCCGTGGCCGCAGTCTGCGCCAGTTGCGCCTTGTTGACGGCGTCGCTGGCATGCTGATCGGCCAGGCTGCTCTTTTCCGATGCCAGCCGGAGTCCTTCTTGCGCGCGTGTATCCACATCTTTGATCTGCCCGCTGGTCTCTGACGTGATCTGTTCCAGTTCGTTGATGCGATCGCGGATCGGCGCAATTTGCTTCTGGACATACTTCTTGGTTGCGAAGGGATGCTCGATCAAATTCACCAGGTTCGGATCATCTCCGTCCCAGAAATCTTTCGGGCGCGGTGAGGCCAATGGCTCTCTCTCGCTCGCGCTGGAAGAGGTTGCCGCAGGCGTGGACGAAGAAGAATTCATGGTGTTCTGCTGCGCCCAACCTGCCAGCGCACACGTGAGCATCGCAATGACAACGATATATTTCCTCATCTTGACCTTCCCGGAGTAGGACTCGACTCTCTATTGCAACTTGACTGGGCGCGTAAAAATGACGACCTAAATTGTGCGCTCGATTATACCGAATCGCAAGCAGAAAGAGGGCAGTGACTTAGAATTCGTCTACTGCCGAAAATCGTGGAACTCCTTGTCTGACAGGCCTTTCGGCCTGAGCCATGCGTTCCCCACAGCTCCCCTGGGGTGATCCGAATCACTGACCTGCCCGGGGGACCACCGTACACTGCCCGTGCGTTCAGTCAGTTCAGGAGGGACCATGCCCGCCCACACCACCTCGCTCGAAGTCATTGAAGGCTTTATGGCACAGAAGCGCATCGCAATGGTTGGCGTCTCGCGCGATCCCAGGCATTTCAGCGTCTACCTCTTCAAGGAACTCTGCCGGCGTGGTTATGACGTGATTCCGGTGCATCCCCAAGCGATCGAGATCCTCGGACATCGCTGCTTCGCCCGCGTGCAAGACATCCAGCCTCCTGTGGAAGGCGCGCTGCTGATGACATCCCCCGCTGTCACCGAGACTGTAGTTGCCGACTGCGCCGAGGCCGGTGTGCGCCGCGTCTGGATGTATCGTGCCGGTGGCGACGGCGCGGTCAATGACACAGCCGTCGATTTCTGCCGCCAACATGGGATTGAGATCGTGCCCGGAGAATGCCCATTCATGTTCTTGCCGGGCAATGGCTTCCATGCCATTCATGGCTTGATTCGGAAGATCACGGGGCAATTCCCCAAACGCACCCACATCAAGCGGGCTGCTTGAACTTGATATATAGCAACTCTCCCGCGAGCGCAGGCTTTACCGGAGCGTGCCGCTGATCTAGTCCTTCACCGCACGGTCCGTAATCTCCAGCCCTTTGTCGATGATCGCGAACGCCTCACGAAGTTGTTCTTCGTTAATACATAGCGGTGGATTCGTGTAGAACGAATTCCAACGCACGATAGTGTACAGGCCGTTCTCGCGAAAGAATTTCCCCAGTGCAGTCATCTCTTCCGACGTTCCGTTGAACGGCGCCATCGGCTGCTTCGTCTTGCGGCTGCGAACCAGCTCGAGAATTCCGAATAAGCCAATCGAGCGCACCGCTCCCACCGACGGATGCTTCGCCTGCATTTCCTGGTGCAGTTGCTTCATGACCGCGCCCATCTTACGAGTATTTTCGATCAGCTTGTCTTCTTCATATACGCGGATCGTCGCCAGCGCGGCCGCGCATCCCATGGGATGCGAGTTGTACGTGAGCCCGCCGTAGAACACCTTGTCCTGGAAATGCTGCGCGATGTGATGCCGCATGCCGACTGCGCCGAGCGGCAGGTAGCTTGCCGTCAGGCCCTTCGCCATGCAGATGAGGTCAGGCACAACCTTCCAGTGATCGATGGCGAACCACTCACCGGTACGCCCGAAGCCCGCCATCACTTCATCGGCAATCATCAGGATGCCGTATTTGTCACAGATTTTGCGGACGCCCTGCATGTATCCATCGGGAGGAATCAGGATGCCGTTGGTGCCGACGACGGTCTCCAGAATGAATGCGGCAATCGTCTGCGGTCCTTCCAATTGCATCGTCTCTTCGATCATCGCCAGCGAAGTCTCCGCGGATTCCCATCCGCGCTCAATTCCGTGATACGGATCGAGCACCCGCACGACGCCCGGAATCCCGGGCTCAGCCGCCCATCGCCGCGGATCGCCGGTCAGCGAGATAGCGCCTGCGGTCGCTCCGTGGTATGAGCGATAGCGGGCCATGATCTTGTGACGCCCGGTGAAAAAGCGAGCGAGCTTGATTGCGTTTTCGTTCGCCTCAGCGCCACCGTTCGTGAAGAAGAATGTGTCGATGTCGCCCGGAGTGATCTCCGCCAGCTTTGCCCCCAGTCGCGCCCGCGGCTCGGTAGCCATAAACGGATTCGCATACGCGAGCGTTTGCGCCTGCTCATGAATGGCCTGGATCACACGCTCATCGCCGTGTCCAATGTTCACCGACATCAACTGGCTGTTGAAGTCGATAAAGCGCTTCCCTTCCGGCGTCCAGAAATAAATGCCCTTGGCGCGCGCGACTGGAATGGGATCGACCTTCGACTGCGCCGACCACTCAAATAAAGTGTGTTTCCTGGTGAGATCGACCATTTCCTGGCCAGTCATGGTCGGATTTTCAGTAGCTGTAGTCATAAATGCCTCGTCACGATAATTGAGTAATTGGGGAATTCAGTAATTGAGTAATTGAAAAATTGTCCCTGTCGATTCGGTTTTAAAATTACGCAATTACCAAATTTCCCAATTACTCAATTTCTTCAGAATTTTCTGCTGTGTTCTTTCGCCCAGCGTTCCACTACGACTTTCTTATCGGTATAGAACTCGATCGCGTCCCGGCCCTGCCCATGCAGGTCGCCGAAGAAGCTATTCTTCCATCCGCTGAACGGGAAGTACGCCATGGGCGCTGCCACGCCGATGTTGATGCCGATATTGCCCGCCGGCGCTTCATAACGGAAGCGGCGCGCCGCCGAACCACTCGACGTGAATAGCGATGCCTGGTTGCCGTAGGCACTGCGTTCGAGGAACGCCAGCGCTTCGTCCATATTGTCGGCGTGAACGAGGCTGAGCACCGGACCAAAGATTTCCGTGTCGGTGATTTCACTCGTCGCCGGCACATCATCGAGAATCGTCGGCTTCACGAAATTCCCCGATTCCAGCTTCGGAACCTTCGCATGACGTCCGTCGAGCAGAACCTTTGCTCCCTGCTTCTCGCCAATTCCGATCAGCGACTCGACCCGTTCCTTGCTCTGCGGCGTAATCACCGGCCCCATCTGGATGCCATCTTCCAGCCCATTGCCGACTTTCAATTTCGACGCGGCATCGGCAATGGAATCGCGGAAAGTCTTCTGCGCTTCGCCGATCGTGACCGCGACAGAAACGGCAAGACAGCGCTGGCCGGCGCATCCGAATGCACTGTCGCTGATGATCTGTGTGGCCATCGGCATATCGGCATCGGGCAGCACGATCACATGATTTTTCGCCCCGCCCTGACATTGACATCGCTTCCCCTGCTCGGCAGAGCGGGAATAGATGTAGCGCGCCACCGGGGTCGATCCCACAAAGCTGATCGCCCGCACCTTCGGATGATCAATCAGCGCATCGACCGCAGCCTTGCCCCCGTTAATAAGATTTACCACTCCCTTGGGCAAGCCAGTCTTTTCCAGCAACTCGAAGACGTACCGCATGGTCAGCGGCACTCGCTCACTCGGCTTCACGATGAAAGTATTGCCGGTGGCGATGGCGTATGGCAGATACCAGAACGGGATCATCCCGGGAAAATTGAACGGCACGATCGCGGCGACCACACCGAGCGGTTGGCGGATCATTATCTCGTCGATGCCGCGGGCGACGTCTTCGAGGTTGTAGCCCTGCATCATCATCGGAATGCCGCACGCGACTTCCACGTTTTCGATGGCGCGCCGCATCTCGCCCTTTGCTTCACCAAACGTTTTGCCGTTCTCCATCGTGATGATGCGGCCAATGTCGTCGATGTGCTCTTCCAGCAGCATCTTTAATTTGAACAGCGGCTGAATGCGGTCTTCGGGAGGAGTGCGCCGCCATTCCGGAAACGCGGCTGCGGCCGCTTCCACTGCGGCGTTCACGTCCGCCGCATTCGCCAGTGGAACGCTGGCAAGAACCTCGCCAGTAGCCGGGTTCACCACCTCGCGCCATTCGGAAGTGTGTGCCTCGGCCCACTGGCCATTGATGTAATGCGTGAGTTTACTGGCTGGCGGTGCTGCTACGGTCATAAGAAGTGGTGCCTTTCGTTCGATCGGTTGCCAGTACGTAGTCCCCAGTCACTGGAAAAACTCGATCTAGACTGACAATCTTCGAAGTATAAGCGTACGTAGCTGGGGTAACTCGGTACCGGGTACTAGGTACTCGGTACTGGTTCACACCAATTGCGCCACAGCGCCCTTCTGTTCGCAAACATTCGCAATCGCTGACTCAAGAACGTTCATCGCCTCGTCCATCTGCTCGTTGGTAATGACGAGCGGAACCAGCACCCGGATCACATTGGAATACGTTCCCGCAGTGATTGTGATCAGTCCGTGCTCGTAACAATATTGTGAGATCTTCTTGGTCTCATCCGTCGCAGGAGCTTTCGTGTCGGCAGACTTCACCAGTTCCAGTGCCTGCATCCCGCCCAGTCCACGAATGTCGCCGATGATGTTCCACCGGCGCTGCCACTCGCGTGCCCGGCGCTGAAAGTGATCACCCAATTCATTCGCCCGAGCCAGCAAGTTCTCGCGCTCGAAAAGATCGAGTACGGCCAACGCCGCCGCGCATGACAGCGGATTCCCCGCGAAGGTTCCTCCCAATCCACCGATCCCGGGAGCGTCCATGATTTCTGCACGTCCCGTCACCGCAGCCAAAGGCAAGCCACCTCCCAGAGATTTCGCGGTGACGATCATGTCCGGCTCGATTCCGTAGCGCTCGCTGGCAAACAAAGCTCCGGTGCGCCCGAAGCCCGACTGCACTTCATCCGCAATAAAGAGGATGCCGTGTTTGTGGCACAACTCAATCAGCACTTTGAAATAATCCGGCGGAGGCGCGATGAAACCGCCTTCTCCCAGCACCGGCTCGGCGATCACGGCGGCGACTTCTTCATTTGCCACCACGCGCTTGAACGTATCTTCGAGATGACGTGCGCAATACAGATCGCACGATGGATACGTCTTCGAATACGAGCAGCGATAGCAGTACGCGAACGGCACCCGGTAAACTTCGCTGGGGAACGGCGCGAATCCGGCCTTGTAAGGATGCGTCTTGCTGGTCAGGGCCAGCGTCATCATCGTGCGCCCATGAAACGCGTCTTCGAAAGCAATGATGCCGGGCCGCTTCGTGGCCGCGCGCGCGATCTTCACCGCATTCTCGACCGCCTCGGCGCCACTGTTCACAAAGATGGTCTTTTTTGCGAACTTGCCGGGCGTGACTTCGTTCATCCGCTCGGCCAGACGAACATAACTTTCGTAGGGCGTCACCTGCACGCAGGTGTGGAGGAATCTGTCGAGCTGATCCTTTACTGCTTCCACCACGGCTTCGCGCCGATGACCAACGTTGAGGCAGCCAATGCCTCCGGCGAAATCAAGATAGCGGTTGCCGTCCACGTCTTCGAGCCAGGCGTCTTCGGCTTTGGCAACATAGATCGGCGTGCCGTGAGAAAGTCCGCGGGGCACGGCTTTCGCACGGCGCTCGGAAAGAGCTTTCGACTTCGGTCCGGGAATAGATGTGCGTAGTTGAATAGTCGACATCGTAACGATCCTAGTGGCCAGTGGCCAGTGTTCAGTGTTCAGTGGCCAGTAAATCAGATTTTGGAAACTGGCCACTGGTCCCTGACCACTGGCCACTTGCTTTTCAGTACCAACCAATCGGCGCTTCGTTCAAATTGATGTGGACCTGCTTGGTTTCCAGATATTCTTCGATACCCCAGGCCCCAAGCTCGCGCCCGAAGCCGGACTGCTTGAATCCTCCCCACGGAGCTTCCACGTAGGTCGGCTGCATGTGATTGACCCATACGATTCCCGCGCGCAGAGCCTTTACGGCGCGCATGGCTTTGAAGATGTCGCGCGTCCATACGGCAGCGGCAAGGCCGTAGGGTGAATCATTGGCAATCTTCAGTGCGTCCTTCTCGTCTTCAAAGGGAATGACGGCCGCAACCGGTCCGAAGATTTCTTCCCGCGCGATTCGGTCGCTGTTATTCACGTCGTAGAAGATTGTTGGCTGCACGTAGTAGCCCTTGGCAAACTTCTCCGGACGTCCACCACCCGAGGCGAGTTTGGCTTCCTTCTTGCCGATTTCCAGATACTGGTTCACCCGATCGTATTGTTCCTTGCTGACAAGTGGTCCCATCTTGGTGTCGCGATCGAGCGGCGCACCCAGTTTGATCTTCTTGGCCTTCTCCGCCATCGCATCCACAAATTTCTTATAAATCGATTTCTGCACCAGGATGCGGCTGCCCGCGGAACAGACCTCGCCCTGATTGATGAAGACTCCGAAGAGCGCGCCATCGATGGCTGCTTCGAAATCAGCATCGGCGAAAAAAATGTTCGGAGACTTGCCCCCGAGTTCGAGCGTCACGCGCTTCACTGTATCCGCGGCCTGCTTGACGATGATCTTGCCCACGGCAGCGCTGCCGGTGAATGCAATCTTGTTCACGTCCGGATGCTGCACCAGCGGAGCGCCGCAGCTTTCGCCAAAGCCGGTGATCACGTTGACCACTCCCGGCGGCAGCCCGCAATCGGCGAAGTGACGCGCGAATTCGAGCGCCGTCAGCGGCGTTTGCTCGGCGGGTTTCAGTACGCAAGTGCATCCGGCGGCAATCGCAGGCGCAAGCTTCCACGCCGCCATCAATAGCGGATAGTTCCACGGAATGATCTGCCCCGCCACTCCGACCGGCTCTTTAAGAGAGAGCGACATCGCATTGTCCGGCACCGGATTTACCTGGCCCGTAATCTTCGTCGCCAGCCCGCCGTAATACTCAAAGCAAGTCGCGACATCGGTGACATCGTATTCCGCTTCAACGATGGGCTTGCCCGTGTTGCGGCACTCCAGTTCGGCGAGCGCGGGTAGATTCTGCCGTACTTTTTCGGCCATACGGAAGAGCACGCGTCCGCGTTCCTGCGCGGTGGTCGTCGCCCACGGACCTTCCTCGAATGCCGCTTTGGCCGCGGCGACCGCGCGGTTCACGTCGTCGGCATTAGCTTCGGGGACCTGCGCGATGACTTCTTCCGTGGAGGGATCGTAAACCGGGAAGGTCTTGGCCGACTTGCTCGCGACCCATTCCCCGTTGATGAACATCTGATAGGTTTTGACTTCCGTCTGAACTCCGCTAGGCATCATGGCCTCCTGGGGCTAAAGCCCCGATCTCTGTTCATCTCCTGCGGCACGGCTGAAGCCACGCCCTGATACGAATCTCTTTGAACCGGCGGATACCCGCACCCTCTGACAGCTCAAGTTGCTCTCCCAACATTCATTCTTCCTGTCGCACTTCGCTCGACCGGACAGCCGAGGGCGGCTGTCCCTACACGGACCTTGCCGGTTCCATTTTTTTCTCAGCCGTGACCGACTTCGGGGCCTTGCGGCGTCCGTAGACAAAGAAGAAAAATGCGGCTAATCCGATAAAGAACAATGTCCCACCAAACATCCACAACTCGTATTGCCAGATCGACGTGATCTGTTGCGCCGGAAAGAAAACCAGAGCGATCCCGAGAATCGTGGTCAGAAGTCCGCTCGTCCCGGCGAGGAACAGCGTTCCCCTTCCGTATTGACCGGCCGGTTTCGTCTCGGTGACGGCGAACTTTACCAGCGCGCCGAACATGTAAACGAACGGCACCAACTGCAGGACGACTGCGAGCGACAACAATTTCTGAAAAGTTTCCTGCACCCCGGCTCCGGCGAAATTCAACACCACCAGCACCGCCGAGACGATTCCTTGCACGATCAGCGCCGCATAGGGCGTCAAATAGCGCGGATGCACGTGGCCGAGCCACGACGGCATATACGAGTCAAGCCCGGCGACGAATGGGATGCGCGCCGATCCGCCCATCCATGCCGATCCGATGCCGGCGATCGAAAGGCTGAGCATGATGGCGAAAGGCACTATGATCCAGCTGCCGCCTACCTGCCCGGCCATATGCGCGACGGCTTGCACGATGCCCTGCAGAACGTTCACGTTCTTCCCAACAGCAATCAGCAGAGTCAGCGTCGCGCCCACGTAGAGAGCGCCGGAAAGCACTCCGCCCCAGGCCACCGCGCCGGGAAGAGTTCGGCGTGGATCCTTGATCTCGTCGCCCATCACCGACGCGAGTTCCAAACCAACCAAGCCAAAGCAGATCACGCCAAAAGAATTGAGCACGAATTTTGGATTGGCGGGAACGGCGAAGTCATGCGCGGTGATGGTAGTTCCGAAGCGCGACCATATCACGGCTCCCAACCCGATCAGCACCGCTGCCGCGACGAACGTTCCGATCGCCCCGAAGTTGTTGATCCATTTACCGACGCCGAGCCCGAGGATATTGAAAAACGTCAGTAAGGCGAGAAGCACAAGAGACGTGGTCGCAGCGAAGATCTTATTGTCGGCAAGTCCCAGGTGCGCCGGACCCAGCACGTAGACCGATACGCCGACGAAGTACAACATCACCGTCGGCACATACAGCATGTTGTTCGTCCAATAACACCAGCCGGAAAGGAATCCGTGAAAGTCTCCGAAAACTTCTTTGGCCCAAAGATAAACACCGCCTTCTCCCGGATACCGGTGCGCCAGTTCGATCACCGCGATTCCCTGCGGGAAGAAGAAAAGCAGTAGCGAGATGAGCCAAAGCCAGACGGTAACCCCGCCGTTGGCGGCAATCGACGGCACGACGTTGAGATTAAAAACGGCCACCACGAACAGCAACACCAGATCCCGGCGCCCGAGAGCGCGGATCAAGTGCGGCTGAACGTCGGATTGTGCGGTGGTGGACAAGATCGATGACCAGGGATCAGGGATCAGGGGCCAGCGGTCAGAGACGAATGGTTCGTGCTGGCACAGAAGCTAAGCACTGTTCCCTGCCCCCTGATCCCTGCCCCCTGTTCTTAATGTGCGACTTCGGCCGGCACGCGCTCGCTGCGCTCCTGCTGTGCTTTGGCGAGCGAGGCGGCAATGTCATCGAACGCGGCAAGATGCTTGTCGATGTCGGCGTCGGTGTGCTGCACCGAAATCGTCCATTGCTCGTCCCACCAGTAGGGCTGAGCCATGACACCGCGGTTCACCATCCCGAACCAGTAATGACGCCACAGATCGACGTCGATCACGGTCCAGTCGCGGTAATTCACGATCTCCTTCGGATAGAGCATCAACGCGCCGTTCGCTCCCGCTTGCGCAATGTAGCCTTGCAGACCAACCTTCGCAATCGTCTTGCGATAGCCGTCGGCGAGTTTCTTGCTCAGCCGTTCGACTTGCGTGTAGTTGTCGCGCGTGAGCACTTCGCGGAACGTCGCCAGCCCCGCAGCCATCGACACCGGATTCGTATTATACGTCCCGCCGTGGAAGACTTTGTGCTGTGAGATAAGGTCCATCACGGATTTGTGTGCGCCGAACGCCGCCAGCGGCAAGCCTCCGCCGATCGACTTCGCCAGGCAGATGATGTCGGGAGCGACGCCAAAATATTCGCTCGCCCCGCCCCAGCAGAGCTTTGCGCCCGTCTTCACTTCGTCAAAGATCAAAAGCGCGCCGTTCTTGGTGCAGAGATCGCGCAGGCCTTTCAGGAAGCCGGGTTGCGGCAGGCAGAGTCCTACGTTCATCAGGATTGGCTCGAGAATAATCGCAGCAATCTCCCCGGGATTTTCTTTAAACCGGCGCTCGACGGTGGCGAGATCGTTGAAAGTTGCGATCTTCACATTTTCGATCGCGGCTTTCGGAACCCCGAGCCCGCCAGGAACCGCTGTGGGATTGTGAATATCGCCGAACTCTGGTGCATGCGGCTTCACACTGACCAACGCGCTGTCATGCAGCCCGTGATACGCACCTTCGAACTTGATGATCTTGTCGCGGCCCGTTGCGGCGCGCGCCAAACGAACAGCGTGCATCGTGGCTTCCGTCCCGCTATTGCCGAAGCGGCACATCTCGACCGGAAACCGGTTGCAGATTTCTTCTGCCAGTTCCCACTCCATGTCGTGCGGCATGCCGAACATCGTGCCCGTCGAGAGCCGTTTCTCGACCGCCTTCATCACGGCCGGATGGCAGTGTCCGGCCATCAGCGCACCGAAAGTCAGGTTGTGATCGATATATTCATTGCCATCGAGATCGCGAAACTTGCTGCCACTGGCCTCTTTCACAAAAATCGGCCAGGGATCATACGCGCGATAGTTGCTGGCTACACCCAGGGGAATGCGTTTGAGATTTTTCTTGTGCGCCTCTGCGGACTTCGGGGTCCGCCGTTCAAAAGTGGAAAGTTCTTTCTGCAGATCGGGATACATCGTGGTTCTCCGGGTAACTCAAGCCGGCTGTTTTGCTCGGCCATTAGATTGCCGGGCGGCAGAACCGCCCGGGTGATCGAATTCAACTGTAGCGTCGTTCTAGAAGTAGAACTTCAACGCAAACTGCACCAGGCGCGGATCGCGAGCCTGCTGAATCTGGCCAAAGGTGCTATCGCTGAAGTTTCCATCCGGGTTTACGAATTGCGTCTTGTTGAACAAGTTGAAAATGTCGGCACGGAACTGGAAGTACCTCGCCTCCGTGATCGCAATTTTCTTAGATACTGTGATGTCCCATTGGTTCTCGCCCGGCCCGCAGCAGACGGATCGGGGCGTCGTCGCAAAGGTTCCCAGCGAGGGATCGGTAAACTTCGTCTGGTCCGCATTCAGGTAATAGTGCCCTGAGACCGGTCCATAATTGTATGTGTTAAACGTTTGGATCTGCTTCGGATTAACGATTTGCAATGGTCCGTTCAACTGCGGCGCGCCCGCTCCCAGGAAGAACAAGCTGCTGATCAGCTCATTATCGTCCTGCGTCTGAAGACGGATCGGGAACCCACTCTGCAACTGCACAATGCCGGACATTTGCCAATCATCCAGCACCTTCCCCTTGAAGCCGCTGTACTTGCGAACTGGAAGATCCCAAACATAATTGACGACGAAGCGCTGCGCCGAGTTAAACAGCGACAGAGCGCGGCTCGCCTTGTAGTCGAATGGGTTCACCGTCTCTTCGAAGCTTGACGCCCAATCCAGCGATTTGCTGAACGTGTACGCCGCCTGCATCTGGATACCGTGCGAGAAGCGTTTCTCCAAGCTTGCCTGGAATGAGTTGTAGGCCGACGCCGCAATCGTATCTTCGGCGAAGATGTTGGTGAAGACCGGCACGCCATCCAGCGGGCAACCCACGCTGGTCAGAGGATTGCAATTCGGCGATGAATAGGGGCGCAGACCGACAAGGTTCAGCGTCTGACCGGCCGACTGCATGATCTGCCCGTTCGGAAGATGAAATCCGTTCGGCAAAAGCGTGCCATTGGCGGCGGGCAACGTAACCGAGTACTGATTGTCCTCGGCAAACGGTCCGCAGGTGCCCTGGGCGCCGTAAGACAGGACGCTCGCGGGATTGTTGTTCGCCAGCGCAATGATATCGAGACAGGTCTGCGGATTCGCCGCGTTGATGTCATGGGACGCCAGCAGGCGATGGCCTTGCGATCCAACGTATCCCAACTGCAGCACCACGTCGCGGGCCAGCTCACGCTGCAGCGTCAGGTTGTACTGGGCGGTGTACTGCGTGCGCATGTGCGGCTGAAAATCCCCGTACAGCAACATCGGCCGGAAGCTAGACCAATCCTGCGGCGTGCCCGGCGCCGGGCTGAGAATTCCATTAAACGGGTTGGGACTGACCGTGCCCGACTGCGCAATGAACGGCGTATTTAAAAATGTTGCGGGAAGATAGGTGCTGCCGCCGAACGGGGGCTCGGCGCCAAACTGTTCGAGCACCAACTGCTCCATCGGATTGTAGAAGAGTCCCCAGCCGGAACGAATGCTGGTCTTTCCATTCGCCCCGAAAATCTTTCCTAATGCCCCGTTGGTAAAGTTCGGACTCCACGCAATACCAATGCGCGGAGCAAACGCCTTGTAATAAGTCTGCGTCAGACCCGCCGGCACACCCTTATCTCCGGGGACCACCAGGCCCGTAGGCTCGACTCCTGCCTGCGCGCAAGTGCTCACGCCAAAACTGGCCTGCTCGGCCGCAGTCAGCGTGCATGGATACACCGTCGAGTTCTGACCCGGCCGGAATGTCTGCACGTGATGCAGCACATCGGTCAGCGGCGTATCCAGTTCCCAGCGCAGACCGTAGTTCAATGTCAGCGAGGGATTGATCTTCCAGCTATCCTGCGCAAACAGATAGAAACCCGTCGTGCGGACGTTTTCTCTCTGCGCCGATCCTTGCGTGTAACTGTCGTCCAAGCCCAATAGATATCCCGGATAATTGTTGTTGGAGAAAATCGAGTTCTCGGTGGTGCTGTTGAACGTATAGTCTCCGCTTACGTTGTAGTAGAGCGTCTGATCAAAGCGGTCGCGCCTGACGTCCACGCCAAACTTTGCCGTGTGATTGCCCTTCACCCACGTAAGGTTGTCGGCCCACATAAAGGAATTGCCGACTTGGGGGAGCTCGCCTTCCCAGCCGTTGCCGATGGCGAATCCGCCGCCAACATCTACGAACGGAACTCCCGTGCGAGCCGATGGCAAACCCGTCGTGATGCCGTACTGCGGGCTGGTTGCCGGCAGCCCCATCGCCAGTAAGTCACCTTGAATAGAGGCCGCTCCAGAGTTCGAATCCGATGTGCCGTTAAAGCAAACCGCCTGTGCAGCGGGCGAGGTACAGGACGCGTAGATCGATCCCGTGTTCTGCGGATGCTGGAAGGTGAGCTGACCTTCGCGCATATAAGTGAAGCGGGCTTCGTTCACCACGGAGTTGGTGATCGTCCATGTGTGACTGGGGTTGTACTGCTGGCTTCGGGTTCCCACCTTGGCGCCAAACCCCGGAATGTTCGCACCCGACGCCTGGAAGTTGTAGAACGGCTGAAGCTGGTTATCGTCGGTGTAGTAGTAATAGAAACTGAAATTCTGGCGTGAGTTGATGTGGTGGTCGAAGCGGACCGTAAACTGATCCTGACGCTCCGACTGCACTGGCACTGCCTGATAGGTGCCATCCGACCGGTTCGCGCCCGGAACGAATCGCAGCAAGTTGACGGCGACTGGATCCTGGCAGGCGGTCGGAATCACGTTCGTGGGGAAGATCGCATTCCAGTTCGCACCGGCTGTGGGAGCGGTTCCTCCCAGTGCACCGATGGCCGTCGCGCATCCGGGCCGGCCATTCAGAGCGTCTGCCGTGAATTGATCCGTAATGCTGCCGCTGAACGTAGCATCGTTCGCGAAGTTTCCCGTTCTCTCCTGCGAAGTAGGCACAAACACGGTTTCACCCGAGATACCCTGCCGGACCCGGCGCCCTTCATAAGAAACAAAGAAGAATGTCCGGTCTTTCTTAAGCGGGCCGCCAAACGTCCCACCAAACTGGTTCTGATTCTCCTGCGGCTTCACCGTGTTGAAGAAACCTTGAGCATTCAGCACCGTATTGCGGAAGTATTCGTAGATGTCGCCGTGCCACTGGTTCGTTCCCGACTTTGTAATCACGTTGACCACGGCGCCCGAGTTGCGTCCGTATTCGGCGTCAAATGTATTGCTGATTACGCGGAATTCTTCGATGGCGTCGGGCGTCGGCTGCACCGTCGGCAGGTTCACGAATGCATCGTTGGCGTCACCGCCGTTCACGCTGAAGTTATTGGACCGGCCCCGGCCGCCATTGACGGAGACCGCCCCCGCATCGCTGCTGCCGTAGAACGTTCCGCCGCTTGATCCCAGCTGCGATTGCACACCCGGCTGCAGTTGCAGAAACTGATAGGTGTCGCGCGCGTTCAGGGGCAGTTCATTCACCGAGCGGTTATTGACCACGGCGCCCAGCTGCGTGCTGCTGGTTTCCACCAGCGGCGCCTCTGACGTCACGTCGACCGTTTCCTGCGCCGCGCCCAGTTGCATCGCCATATTCAGCGTGATGACCTGGTTCACGTCGAGCGTGATGCCATGGCGAATGGTCTTCTTAAATCCGCTCAGATCGAAGGTCAGGCTATACGTGCCCACAGGCAGGTCAGGGAAGACGTAGTCCCCGGTATCGTTGGTCAGCGCATCGTGGGTAATGCCGGTGGCATCGTTCGTGGCAGTAACTTTTACGCTGGCGAGGACCGCTCCCGAAGGATCGGCAACTCGGCCGAGAATTCGGCCGCCGGTTCCTTGGGCAAACATCTGCACCGCACAGCACAGGCCCAAAACCGCACCCAGCGCACTCAGATACAAGCGGGACCGCATGGCTCGCGACGGCAACATGACACCTCCAGACAACCGGGAAAGTTCGGGATTGTTGGAAAACGAACTGCTTGTATCCGGCAACAACCTTGCTATAATCCCGCAAGGTTAGAGAAGTGGGGCGGGCCCTGTCAAGGACAAAAAAACGACTTCGGCCCATTCAAATTTCAGCGTTGCAGTATGATTTCGCGCGAGCTATCGAAGCTGATGCCTGAACCTTACTTGAAAATCGGAGACGTGGCCCGGCAAGTCGGCGTCTCCCCCTCGGTGATTCGTTCCTGGGAAAGCCTGGGATTGACGCGTCCACGCCGCACCGAGAGCAAGTACCGCCTGTACACGGCAGAAGACGTGAAACTGCTGAAACGGGCGCGCTTTCTGCGCAAAGTGCGTGGCCTTAATGCCGCCGCCATCGTTCAGTTGCTCAAACGCGAGGGAAAAGTCCGCCCCGCCGACGGAAATGCCAGTGCGATTGGTGCGCATCTCCGCACACTCCGCTCTCACCGCCGTCTTTCCCTGGCTCAGGTTGCGAACGCCATCGGCATCTCGGTCGGATTCCTGAGTGCTCTCGAACGTTCGCAGATGAGCGGATCCGTGGGAACTCTGCGCAAGCTGGCGCGCTTTTACAAAACCAACATCCTTGATTTCTTCGACGCCAACGGCGCCGGCGGACGCAGAGTTCGCCCTTCCGAGCGCAAAGTCCTCGAGGCGGGCGTCGGAGTGCGCATGGAACTGCTCGCCTGGGGCAATACCGTGATGGAACCCCATCTTTTCCGCGTCGCACCTGAGGCCGGCAGCGGCGATCCTTACACCCACGAAGGCGAAGAATTTCTCTATGTGCTGCGCGGAGAATTGGAAATCACACTCGACGGCGAGGAGCACCGGCTCAAGCCCGGCGACAGCTTCTACTTCGAGAGTTCCACTCCGCACCGCTGGAAAAATCCCGGAAGAAAGGAAACCCTTGTGCTCTGGGTAAACACCCCGCCGACCTTCTAGTCGGCCATGAGCGCAGAGTTCCGGAGGACCAAATGAATTGGCAACGTGCAGCGCAGCTCTCGGCTTTGCTGGCAGCGCTCTTGTTGGTTGGATCCTGTAGCAAGAAGACGCCAACTCTGAACCTTCTTGTCTGGGAAGGTTATGCCGATCCTTCCTTCGTCCAGGCCTTCGAAGACGCGAATCACTGCAAGGTTTCCGCCTCTTATATGGGATCGAGTGACGAACTGGTCGCCAAGCTTCGCGGCGGAAGCGCTGGAAATTACGATGTCATCTCGCCCTCGAGCGACGTGGCTTCCACCATCGCCACCGCGGGATTAGCGGCGCCTCTCGACCTGACAAAAATTCCCAGCTATGCCCAGCTCTCTCCGCAACTCACCACTCTTCCATTGGTGCACGCCAACGGGCAGGTCTACGGCGTCCCTTTCATGTGGGGGCCGGATCCTATTATTTATGACACCACGGCGTTCCCCCAGCCGCCGGATTCATGGAAGGTTTTTTGGGATCCTAAATACAAAGGGAAAGTCTCTGTCTGGGACGATCTATCGACCGTCTACATGGCCGCGCAGGTTCTCGGTTATGACAAGCCCGATCCATCGCAACTCTACAACTTGAGCGATCAGCAACTCGAGGCAGTCAAGCAGAAGCTGCTGGAGTTGAAACCGAATATCCGCAAAATGTGGGCCACCGGCGGCGAACTCACCAATCTCTTCCAGAGTCATGAAATTGTGATCGCGATGGGCTGGCCACTAAACACGGCCGATCTGATGAAGGCGGGTTTTCCGGTGGGAGAAACCATCCCCAAGGAAAACACGACCGGCTGGATCGATCACCTCATGATCACCAGCGGCAGCGAAAACAAAGAATTGGCGCAGAAATTTCTTGAGTACATGATCGAAGCCAAAACTCAAAAGCTGGTCACCGATAAGACGCATTACACGCCGGCAAATCCGCAAGCCGCGCAATTCATGACGCCCGACGAAGTAAAGACTCTTCATCTGGACGATGTCGACAACTACCAGAAGCGGATCTACTTCTGGCAAAATGTTCCGCGCCGTGCGAAATACAACGAGATCTGGAACGACGTGAAAGCCGCACAGTAGCGTCATGCGTTTAAGAACGTTTCACAAACAGCCCGTCGCTTCGCTTCAGACGGCAATGTCGTTGTCACTCGTCCTGGAAGACGACCGAGAATAGCCCGCCGGTTCTCCTGGCGGGTAAGGAAGACGAAAGAACTTGCGTCCCGTAGGGGACGCTTGAA
This sequence comes from Terriglobia bacterium, assembly GCA_963711365.1. Taxonomy (GTDB): domain Bacteria; phylum Acidobacteriota; class Terriglobia; order Terriglobales; family Acidobacteriaceae; genus Sulfotelmatobacter. The sequence goes on from CAVQDY010000011.1 coordinate 62,956, forward strand.
AACATCTGCACACTATCTCTGAACGAACACACTCAATGTCCTCGCTCAACACATTACCCGAGGTCGGCGCACCAGACAGGCAACCCGCGACGATCCTGCTCAGCATCCGCAACGTCGCCAAAACTTTCGGTAGGAACATCGTCCTGCGCGACGTTTCGCTCGAAATCGCCGAAGGAGAATTTCTCACCATCCTCGGCGAAAGCGGTTCGGGAAAAACCACCCTGCTGCGCATCATCGCCGGCTTTGAGACGGCAACCTCCGGCGAAGTCTGGATGGGATCCGAGCGGCTCGATCAGCAGCCTCCCTATCGCCGCCGCGTGAATACCGTCTTCCAGAACTATGCGCTCTTCCCGCACCTCACCGTGGAAGAGAACGTAGGATACGGTCTGCGCGTTGCCAAGCGGCCCAACGCAGAGATCGCGCAACGCGTAGCTGAGGCACTCGATAAAGTGCAAATGACCGCGCACGCGAAGAAGAAGCCATCGAAGATCAGCGGCGGCCAGCAGCAGCGAATCGCCCTCGCCCGCGCCCTGGTGAATCGCCCGCGCCTGCTCCTGCTCGATGAACCGCTTTCCGCGCTCGATGCCAACCTGCGCCGCCAGATGCAGGTCGAACTGAAATCTCTGCAGCGCGAAGTCGGCATCGCTTTCGTCTTCGTCACGCACGATCAGGAAGAAGCCATGGTCATGTCCGACCGCATCGCGCTTCTTCGCTCCGGAGAACTCGAGCAGGTCGCAACTCCGCGTGAGATCTATAGCCGCCCCGCAACCGCCTATGTCGCCCAGTTCATCGGTCATACGAATTTGCTGAAGGGCGAAGTGCGCGACGGTGTCGCGCGCTGCCATTCCCTCGCATGGAAGACTTCCCTGCCCGATGGTCCCATCCTCTTTTCTTTGCGTCCGGAAAATATTCGCCTCGGCGCGAATATGGCCGGAACAGTTCGCGTCGAAGGACGCGTTCTCAGCCAGGCATTCCACGGTGCCACGGATTTAATTCGAGTCGAGTGTGCTGACGGCATCGTACTGGTCGCTCGCACGGCAAGCAGCGGAGTCGCCCACCAGCAAGTCGAACTCGAATTCTCTCCTGCCGACGCGATTCCCGTGCGTGAATCTGCCGAGAGGAATTAATGTTTTCCCGCGCCTACAAAACGATCGTCACTGTGCCGCCGCTAGCCTGGGTCGCGGTGTTCTTACTCGTTCCCTACGCGCTGATGTTTTGCTACAGCTTCTGGTCGATCTCGCCGTCGCAGACCATCGTTCACTCCTGGAACATCGCGAACTATCAGGAACTTTTAGAAAAGCCTGTTTACTGGCAAACGCTGCTGCGTTCGATGTGGATCGCCGCCCGAGTCATGGTCTTCTCGCTGCTCCTCGGATACCCGCTCGCCTACTTCTTATCTTTCTATGCGGGCAAGCGCAAGGACCTGCTCTATCAAATGGTTATCATTCCGCTTTGGGTCAGCTATCTGGTGCGCGCCTATGCCTGGAAGACGATCTTAGGTTCCGACGGCGTGCTCAATACGCTTTTGCAGTACGTCCATCTCACCAGCCATCCCCTGGATTTCCTGCTCTACAGCCCGTTCGCGGTCGTGCTCACGCTGACTCACATCTACACGCCGTTCACGATTCTCCCAATTTACGCCTCGCTCGAGCACATTCCGCGCAACCTCGTCGAAGCCTCGCACGACCTGGGCGCCACTCCGGCCCAAACTTTTTGGAAGATAATTTTCCCGCTGTCGATCCCGGGCGTAGTCGCCGGAGCGACCTTCGCCTTCGTCTTGAGCCTCGGGGATTTTCTTGCGCCCCTGCTGCTCGGCGGTCCAAGCGGCATCATGATCTCGAACATCGTGGTCAGTCTGTTTGGCGCGGCCTATAACTGGCCGCTGGGCGCGGCAATTTCGCTGGGCATGCTCGTCATCGTGGTCAGCCTGCTGTTCGTCTCGGAGCGACTCGAGATGAAATGGAGCTTCTCATGACCCTTCACTCCTTCCACAACATTGTCATCCGAACCGGCATTGCCGTCCCGACCAGCATTGTCATCCCGACCGACATTGTCATCCCGACCGGAGATTCTCTTTCCGATCAGGAAAGAGAATCGGAGTGGAGGGACCTTGTGTTCGCAGCGACATTTGTGGAATGCCTCTCATGAGCACCGCCTCATCCAACACGACCCGCTCCCGAATGGAGCTTCTCATGACCCTTCACTCCTTCCACAACATTGTCATCCCGACCAACATTGTCATCCCGACCGGAGATTCTCTTTCCGATCAGGAAAGAGAATCGGAGTGGAGGGACCCTGTGTTCACGCTGATATTTGTGGAATGCCTTTCATGAGCACCGCATCATCCAACACGCCCCGCTCCCGCTGGTTGCGCCTGCATGCCTCGGCGGTGTTCGCATTTCTTTATCTGCCCATCGCCGTCCTTATCCTTTATTCGTTCAACGGCCAAGGCGTCGGTGGATTTCCTCCGCGCAATCTCACCTTCGATTGGTACCGCACCCTCTTCGCCGACGCCGCGATCTGGGACGCCGTGCTCAACAGCCTCGAAGTCGCCGCTGCCGCCATGGCCATTTCGCTTACATTCGGCATCCCGGCCGCACTCGCTCTGGATCGTGCCCAATTCCCCGGCAAAGCGCTCTTCCGCCGTCTCGTGCTCTTGCCGCTCATCCTGCCGGGAATTATCACCGGACTCTCGCTGCTGATGCTCTTCAATCTCTCGGGAACGAAATTGAGCCTGCTGACAATCGTCCTCGGTCACGGCACCGCGCTGATCTCGGTCGCGACTACGGAAGTTTTCGCAGGCCTGCAGAAACTCGATCGCGCCCAGGAAGAAGCCTCGCTCGACCTCGGCGCAAATTATTGGCAAACATTCTGGCGGATTACCGTGCCGAACCTGAAGCTGCCCATCATCGGCGCGGCCTTGCTGATCTTCACTCTTTCGATGGACGAGATCGCCGTCAGCTTCTTCCTCATCGGGCGCGACAACACTCTGCCTCTCGAAATCTGGGGACGCCTGCGCCGCGGCATCACCCCCGAAATCAACGCCGTCTCCACCATCATCTTTATGTTCTCGCTGGTGACCATCGTTGTCTGGTACCGCCTGCGGGCGAAAGCCGAAGGCAGCGCGGAACTCGGATCGGAACTGATAGAAACGGACGCAGCCGCAAACTAGAGTCGGAACTCGGTGAATCGTCCATGCCGACAACGCGTCCCGGCGGGACGACTGACAATAGCCCGCCAGTTCCAGTGGCGGGTCGCTGCGCACGACACATATTGGCTCGTGCCGGAGGCACGACTGAACCTTCGATGAGAACTCCTTTTGAAGCGGGCGTTTCGTGAAAGGGCACGGCTTTAGCCGTGCCGACAAGGCTCGACCTCGACGCGGCTTTAGCCGCTGGGGTTCACTCTGTCCACCCGAAATCGCGCCCCGATCCCGAGGACGTATCGCGTCCCCATCCCCGCATAGTAAAGTGGTACTACACACAAATTAGAAAGGCTTCCTTTTGAGTTCAGGCATTCGCAATATCGCCATCATCGCGCACGTCGACCACGGCAAAACCACGCTGGTCGACGCCATGCTCAATCAGAGCGGCACATTCCGTTCCAACGAACACCACGTCGAGCGCGTGATGGATTCCAACGAGCTGGAGCGCGAGCGCGGTATCACGATTCTCGCCAAGAACACGGCCATCTTCTATCACGACGTCAAGATCAATATCGTCGACACCCCGGGCCACAGCGATTTCGGCGGAGAAGTCGAGCGCGCCCTCAAGATGGTCGACGGCGTCATGCTCCTGGTCGACGCCAGCGAAGGCCCGCTGCCCCAGACGCGCTACGTCCTCGGCAAGGCGCTCGAAGCCAAACTACCTCCGATCGTCGTCATTAATAAGATCGACCGCTCCGACGCCCGCCCGCAGGAAGTGCTCAACGAGATCTACGATCTCTTCATCGATCTCGACGCCAAAGAGGACCAACTCGATTTCCCCGTTCTCTACACCAATGCCAAGACCGGCACGGCCTCGACCGATATAAAAGGTGGAGGCGAAAATCTCCGTCCGCTCTTCGACGCGATCATCAAGACGACTCCTGTGCCCACGGGCGATCTCGCCGGACCGTTGCAGATTCTGGTCGCCAATCTCGATTACAGCGACTACCTCGGCCGCCTCGCCATCGCCCGCGTCTTTAACGGCAAAATGTTTACCGGAGAAGAAGTCGCGATCGCCAAGCTCGACGGCACGCTGCAAAAAACCAAGATCACGAAATTGTTTTCTTTCTCCGGGCTGAAGCGCACTGACATCACCGAAACTGAACTCGGAGACATCGTCGCCGTTGCCGGAGTCGAAGGCATCACCATCGGCGAGACCATCACCAATGTCGAAAATCCCACGCCGCTGCCGCACATCGCTATCGACGAACCGACCATTGCGATGTTGTTTACGGTAAACACCTCGCCGTTCGCCGGAAAAGACGGCCAATACGTTACCTCGCGCAACCTGCGCGAGCGCCTCGAAAAAGAATTGCTCACCAACGTCTCGCTGCGCGTCGAAGAAACTGGCACCACCGACTCGTTCAAAGTTCTCGGTCGCGGCGAGCTGCAGCTCTCCATCCTTATTGAGATGATGCGCCGCGAAGGCTACGAACTCATGGTCGGCAAGCCCGAGATCGTCACCAAGCGCATCGACGGCAAGCTGATGGAACCGGTCGAGCACCTCACCATCGACGTTCCCGAAGACTTCGTCGGCGTCGTCATGGAGCAGCTTGGCTCGCGCAAAGGCGAAGTCACCAACATGCACAATCACGGCTACGGGCGCGTCCGCATCGAGTTCCGCGTTCCCAGCCGTGGACTGATCGGCCTACGCAGCCAGCTCCTCACCGACACGCGCGGCACCATCGTGATGAATTCTCTGTTCGATGGATACACCGAGTGGCAAGGTGACATCCCGCATCGCCTCACGGGCGCTCTGATCGCCGACCGCCCCGGAACTTCTACCGCCTATGCGCTCTGGGGACTGCAGGAGCGCGGCGAACTTTTCGTCGGACCCGGCATCGACCTCTACGAGGGAATGATTATCGGCGAGAACGCCAAAGATACCGACCTCGACGTCAACGCCGTGCGTGAAAAAAAGCTGACCAACATGCGAGCCTCCACTGCCGACGAAGCGATCCGCCTGGTTCCGTTCAAGCCCCTCAATCTGGAACAGGCCATCGAATTCATCACCGACGACGAGTTCGTCGAAGTCACACCGAAATCGCTGCGCCTGCGCAAGAAGGTTTTGCAATCGAATATGCGGAAGAAGCGCTCGTTGGCAGCCGTCGAAGAATCGTAGGCAGAAGAATCGTAGACCGTGAACACTCGCCCCAAGTCGACATCAACAAAGACAGGCACAGAAAAGACAGTCACACAAAAACCGTCGGCGTCATCCCGACCGGAGCGTTCTTCTTCGCGGCGCGAGGGATCTCCCAGGCAACGAAACCCGTCGTCCACCCAGGCTGCATTCCGTATGTTTCTCATCCCCTGCAGTTGCGGACGCACCTTCGCCGTCGCCGAAAACTATGACCACCAGGGCACCGCCTGGAGCCGCTACCTAATCTGTCCCGGCTGCGGCAAGCGCCACGATCCCAAGAACCGCCTCCTCCAGATGGGATTCCACTCCGCAGGCTACTGGAAAGTCGACGAATGCTAGTAACCGGATGCTAGTGGCCTGTCGCAAAGTAACCATTACCAGTTGTTATGCTTCTAAGTTGGTATGGCGACAGACAGCGAAGTGTCCCTCACCAGCAACCAACGGTCGGAACTCAACAGCATTGCTCAATCGCGTACCCTGCCAGCCGGCTATGTCTTTCGCGCCAAGCTCATCTTGATGCTGGCAGAAGGAGCTTCCTTCAACACCATTAAGCGCAGGCTGCAAACCAGTGCTCCCACGATCATCCGCTGGAAGCAGCGCTTCCTCGAGTCCGGGCTCGACGGGCTCGATACCTATCATCCCGGCCAGAAGGCTACGGTTCTGACTCCGGCTTTACGGGCGCGGATTCTGTCGGCCACCCGCAAGAAACCCAGCGACGGTTCCACCCATTGGAGTTGCCGCAAACTGGCGACCGCGCTGGGTGTCAGCAAAGATGTGGTGCATCGGGTCTGGAAAGAAGCCGGTCTCAAACCCCACCGCTTGGAGCGTTACTTGGCCAGCGACGATCCGGAGTTCGAAAGCAAAGCCGCCGACATTATCGGCCTGTATCTGCGGCCTCCGCAGCATGCCGCCGTGTTCTGCGTCGATGAGAAAACCGCCATTCAAGCCCTGGATCGGCTCGATCCCGTGCTGCCGCTTTCGCCGGGACGAGCCGAGCGTCACGGCTTCGAGTACTATCGGCATGGAACGCTTTCTCTGTATGCCGCGCTGGACACCAAGACCGGCCGCGTGCACGGAAGAACCACGGCCCGCCATACCAGTCGCGACTTCGTTGCCTTCCTCGCAGAAGTGGTATCGCTGTGTTCGCCTCGACAGCAGATTCATATCATCCTCGACAACCTCTCCGCCCACAAAACCCAGCTCGTTCGCGACTTCCTGCAACAGCATCCTCGGGTGCAGCTTCACTTCACCCCTACGTATTCCTCTTGGCTTAACCAAGTCGAGCTCTGGTTCGCCAAGATCGAACGTGAGGTCATTGCCCGCGGCATCTTCACCTCTGTACCTGACCTGGCTCGCAAACTCCGTCGTTACATCAACGCCTACTCTGCCAATGCTCGCCCGATCCAGTGGAAATACTCCGACCCTTCTCGGCGCCTACGTACTAACGAATTCACTGCGACAGGCCACTAGTACCCCAAAAAATGAGCCTGTGAGCTTCCGTGATGTCATCCTGAACGGGAGCGAAGCCCCATAAGCGCTAACTTAAAGCGAGATTCCTTCCGGATTGCCCGTCACTTGGGAGTCAGGAGCATTCGGTTAAGCGAGAGCCGATTATAAAGGCTACCAGAACCCAGAGCCGAGTTGCAGTTTCACCGGTCCCACGTTGACACGGGATACGGTGCTCAGGGCGATACTGGCGAGACATCGCCGGCTCTCTCGGCAATCGGCCGGGCATATCGCACCAAGGACAGCAGAAATTTCCCCGGCTCCTCGGTCATGGGCAAATGTGCAGAGTTCTCGAACCAAACGAATTGCCTGGATGGCGCTTTCACGCTTGCGAACCACTCGGCTGCAACTTGAGAATTGACATTTATGTCATAGCGGCCGGCAAAGATAATCACTGGGCAATCCAGCTCCTTGATCCCACTCAGATCCAGGCTAAGAACCTGCGCCAGCAGGTAATGCTCTGAGAACTCGTTTCCCTCCCAGATGCGCGGAATTTCTTCGTCGCTATAGTCGGGCGACAGCTTTGAAAGATCGCTTTCGGCAGAGTTGCCGGTTCGGTGCGCCATAACACCGCCGTAATAGTCGAGCCATTTGCGCTCCGTGTAGATGTCTTTCAGCGGTGAGGGATGACGAGGTGCAAAGTACGGAGCAATTGCCTCCAACTGCCGTACTGCTTCCGAATTTCCTGCGCGGCGGGCTGCATCGAGGGTGTAGGCCCAGCCCCGGCGTTCACTCTCCGGCCCGTTCGTGAGCTGCCCTACGCCGATATAGGCATAGAGCCAGTCGGGATGATGCTTTGCAACTTCGAGTCCCAGATAACTGCCCCACGAGTGACCAAGGACGAAGATCTTTTGCTTGCCTAAGCCTTTCCGCACCCAACTGATCATCTCTTCTGTGTCGGCCACCATGCGTTCAAGGGTCAGGGTTGGAGCGACGGACTTTGGGTCATTTATCAGGTACGTCTTGCCGGCGCCGCGCTGATCCCATTGCACGACAGTGAAGTACTCTTCCCAACCACGGCTGAACCACCAGCTCATTGGTATAGAAACGTATCCGGGGCCCCCGTGAATAAACAGCAGGACCGGATTGCGCTTGTCAGTTCCGCGGACCGAAACCCACTGCTCAATCCCTCCGATGCGAACCTTTTCTAGACATTCTACGCCGTTGGGCGTCACGATCTTACGAGCATTGGCAACGATAGGGGTAGCATCGGGACGATGCGTGTCTGGTGAACCGTGGTCTGCTCCCGCAACAGAAAGCGTTAGGAGCACAAGCGTGATCTTACGTACGACCGAAGTGTGGGGACTCATCAGTTCGAAATTTAGCAATTCTTCAACGTCGCATCAATGAGGAGAGTTCGGGTTTTTGGATTACCAAGTATCATTGCAGATCCGCGCGGTCCGTATCGTCCGCTATCCGGAAGGAACCGTCGCTCAAGTTGGAGCTTATGGGGCAAAACCCCCGTGGGGGACCTTACGTCTGCCGCGACCGGTGATGCGGTGGACCGGGATGCCCCAGTTGCCTGCAGCGCCGTGTGCCCCATCCTTCCCCTGTGAAATCGGTAGTGGGCTACTTTGAATGAGTGCTAATGCGGTAGTAGCCCACTACCGTGAAATCAAATTGACAAGCCGGTCCCCCAAACTCTGCTATACTGCGTGCCGCATTTGACTGTTGCCAGCTCCCGTCAAGATTTTCAGGAAGGCCTTCCCGTCCTGCCAGTCCGACCACTGAGCTCGCACTTCCGACAGCTCAATGCAGGGGAACGACGCGTGAAGAATATTTTTGTGGGGAACCTCAGCTTCAACACCGGTGAGGATGAACTGCGGCAGTTGTTTGAGGGTTACGGACAAGTAGACCGCGTAAGCATCATGACCGATCGCGATACCGGCCGCTCCCGCGGCTTCGGTTTCGTGGAAATGGCCAGCAACGAGGACGGCGAGAAAGCCATCACGGCGCTCAACGGCTCCCAAGTCGGCGGACGCACCATCAACGTCAACGAAGCTCGCCCCAAGACGGAGCGCAGCGGAGGTGGTGGCGGCGGCTACGGAGGCGGAGGCGGCGGTGGCCGCGACCGCGGAGATCGTGGCGGTGGCGGCGGCCGTGATCGTGGTGGCCGCGGCGGCGGTGGTGGTGGCCGCGACCGCTATTAGCAACACTGACCATTGCATGCAGCACCGTGATTCCCGGTTCCCGCGTGATGTCATCATTCTGCGTTCCAGCAGGATCTCATCCTGAACGGACGCGAAGCGGCCGTGAGGAACCTTACGTCTGCGGTGAGCTTCGATGGAGTGGATGAGCGCAGGATGTTGTAGCAACGTGAATTTGTCACCCTAACGGCAACATGAAAATGTCACCCTGGCGAAGCCAGGGTGTGGAGCAGGCGGGTGTCGCGGTAGTAAAGCGAGACGCGCCCGTCGAGCGTCTTGATAGACGAGAATTTTGGCTCCGGCAAAAGCTGAAGCGTTGTCCTTGTTGGGGGATCTGGAAGCGCTGTCCCTCCCATTGGACGATGTTGTCGTTGCTGACGACACGCTCATGGACGAAGCAACAGATGCGGTCGAGATTTTCCGGTGCCGGCCGCCAGGCGGTTTGCATATCGCGAGGCCGGCGGGCGAAGCGGCGGTTGTAGTCGGCGAGGAAGAGACGAAGCACGACGTTGGCGGAGTCCAGATCGGCAGCCTGAGCGAGGCGCAGCTCGCTGCATAAGCGATCCTGGAGCACCCCCCAGAGACGTTCGACGCGGCCTTTGGCTTGCGGACTGCGGGCAGCGATGAAGGTGATGCCGAGTTGATCGAGGGCGCGGCCGAACTGGGTGGGCTGACGTTTTCCGGCGAGCTGTTCTTGGAGCGACCAGAAGTCGTCGTTGCGCACGAAGATGCCGCTGTGATCGCCATAGAAAGCCAGCGGTGTGCCGTGGCGGCGGAGCAGTTGGCCCAGCAGAGTGAGATAGCCATGTGCGGATTCGGAAGGAAAGAACTGAGCGGCCAGGATCTTTCCGGTGGCGTCGTCTTGCAGGCCGAGAGCGGTAAGGCGCGGCCGCGGCCTTCCAGCCAGTCGTGCGGCGAGCCGTCCAGTTGTACCAGTTCGCCTTCGCGGGCGGAGCGCAGCCGACGCTGGCGATGCGCGGGAGCGCGGCGTTGGCGGGGAGATCCCAGACCGGACTGGCGCAACAGACGGCGCAGGGTTTCGCGACTCAGGGAAAAGCCCTCGACCTCGCAAAGTTTTTCGCAGAGGTGGTGATCGTTGGAGCCGACGTAAGTGGTGCGTGCCAGTTGCAGGATGTCTCTGCGGACGCGGCTGGGAAGACGGCGCGGACTGGGCCGTCCGCGGTTGGCGTGCGCCAGAGCCGCCTCCCCTTGCTCCCGCATACGCTTCTTGAGACGCCGCACGTGACGAATGCTGAGCGAGAGCAGTTCGGCGGCTCTGGCGCACGCCATGTCTCCCTTAGCGCAACTGGAAATTACGCTCACTCGTTGCAGTTCCTTCTGACTCAACGCGAATGTCCTTCCTCTCATGGGGTGACATTTTCACGTTGCTGTTAGGGGGTGACAGAATTATGGAGCTAAAACAGTGGATGAGCGCACGATTGCTGCTGCCCTGCGCGCCATGTAGACTGTAAATGATCCCTCGTGCGCCCGTAGCTCAGCTGGATAGAGCGGTTGCCTCCGGAGCAACAGGTCGGGAGTTCGAATCTCTCCGGGCGCACCAGCTCTCACCAGAATTTCTTGCCAACTGAGATCCTTCGCTCCGCTCAGGATTTCGCCAGCAGGCTCCCGCTTCCGCTCACGCCTGCAAATCGGCTCAAGTTCGAATCTCTCCGGGCGCACCACTTCTCACCAGAAGTTCTTGCCAACTGAGATCCTTCACTCCGCTCAGGATTTCGCCCGCAAGCTCCCGCTTCGCTCACGCCTGCAAATCGGCTCAAGTTCGAATCTCTCCGGGCGCACCAATCTCCTCTACCGTAGCAACCACAGCAACGATCCGCCCAGCACCGCCGCCCCGGCGGAAAGCCACGCTACGTAGTCTCCGGGATGTCCGCTGTGAATCTGCCGCAAAACTGCGCTACCCAGTTCGAGACTGCGCGTGAAGTTCAGCGCCCGGCCAGAACGTTTGCGGAAAACACTTCCCAACGCCAGCAAGACCGCCAGCGCTCCCGCAATTCCCGTTCGCACGATGGACGAAGTGAGTGGGCTTTCCTCCGGGAATTTCGGCATGGCAGGCCGTGCATTATGGAGAACCTCATCCACGTATCGCGACTGCTCGACAAAGCGGTTTGCATTTGCCTCCGCCAGACTTCGAACTCCCGGAACAGCCGTCAAGCCGATTCCCAGCAATACCAGAGCAGCCGCTGGAATCAGCATCATGATTGGGGTGTGCTCATGCTCTTTGGTCTCTGGACGCTCTTCGATTCGTGAAGCCGGATCCGTAGGTGCAGGCTCGCCCCACCCGAGAAAGACTCGAAAAAAAACACGCAACACAGCCGCAGCCGTAATCGCCTCCACGAAAACAAATAGCCAGGGAATCCAGCTTTGGTGATGAGCGATCGCATCCTCCGAGATCATGCTCTCGCCTAGCAGCGTGCCGAAAGGCCAGCATCCAGCCAGTCCCCAGGCTCCCAGCACAAACAATGCTCCCGTCGCCCACATTCCACGCCCACGCCCGTGCAGATGGTTCTCACCGATTTTCTTCAGCCGGTGCAGCACGATTCCGGCGCACAGGAATAGTCCTCCCTTAATCACGCCGTGCGACAGCGCATAAAGCACAGAACCAGCCAACGCTTTCGGCGTGAGCAATGCGATTCCCGCAAGCATCAGTCCCATGTGCGAAATCGTCGAGAATGCAAGCAAGCGCTTGAGATGATGCTCGGCATAGCACATGAATCCGCCGAGCAACGCAGTGATCCCCGCCAGCACGAGAAACACATCACTCAGAGAAGCCGTGTGCACCGCGAGCGCGCTTTGGAAAACCGTCCAGTAGATCCGCGCAACCGCATAAAGTCCAAGCGCCACCATCACTCCGGAAAAAAGTACGCACACTGGACTCGGCGCGACCGCGTGGGCATCAGCCAGCCAGAAGTGAAAAGGAACGATCGCCGCTTTCGCCATAAAGCCGACGCAAATCAGCAGGAAGGCGACGATCACCAGCGCGTCGGCATGCGTTCCCAGCGCATGGCCGATCTGGGCAAAATTCAGTGCGCCAGTCCGTGCGTACAGTAATCCGATTCCCAACACGATCATGAACGCGCCCACCGTGTTCACGATCGCGAAATTGTAGGCTCCTTGCAGCGGCGCGGGTTCCAGCGTCTTAAGTCCGCACAGCGCGAATGCGGACACGCTCATCAGCTCAAAGAATACAAAAAGATTGAAAAGGTCTCCCGTATAGCTGAAGCCGCACATGGCGGCCATAAAGATGAGCATTAACGGCTGAAAATGATTTTCGGTCTCCTCAAAAATTCTCCAGGAAAAGATCAGCCCTGCCGTCGTCAGTAGCGCGACCAGAACCGCAAACGCGGCGCCGATGGCATCGATCCGGAAGCAGATCCCGAGCGCAACATCATTGGCTCGCGGCCACCAGTTGCCGAACCAATAGGTAAGCGGTGCCAGCCAAACTCCGCGCAAAATCTCTACGGTTGTCCAAAGCGTCGCACCGGCGGTCGCGATTGAAAGTGCGTCGCAGAATCTCCGCCCCACCCAGCGTCCTGTGAGCGCAAGGAAGGCGGCCACAATGAGAGGAGTGGCAACCGGCAGGGGGATCAGCGTGGTCATATCACCCGGTCAGAATCCGCAGTTCTTCGGGATCGACCGTGTTGGCCAGTTCGTTCGCCTTCACCACCATCGCAAGCAGCAACGCCACCACCGTGGCTTCCACCACAATGTCGGTGAGCATGAGCGCCTGTACCAGCGGATCCACAACCGGTGTGCCTACCGGAATGTCCGCAAAGACGGGCGCGGTTCCCGCCGTCTTGTATCCGATCGTGAGCAACAGAACATAGGTGGACGTCTGCAACACGGCCAGGCAGATTACCTGGTGCACCAGATTCTTGCTGGTCACGATTCCATAGAGACCCCAGAGGAAAATCCAGGCAGCGATGAAGTACGGCACGTGCAGCATCATGATTTTTTCTCTAACAACTCTTCAACGATTTCTCGCAGGTAAATCCGCGTCAACACCACAAATCCGCCCGTCACTTCTACCCCCACGCACACGCTGATCACCGCAATCGTTCCAGCGGAAAACAGATCCCCCGTCGTACCCAGCGGAAGGATATTTGTCAGGAAATGAGCTCCGAAAAATAGTGCTGAGATCCCAATCACTGCATATCCCGCTGCCCCGGTGCACTCCGCCACTTTGACCAGCGGACTCGACGTGATTCTCTCGAACGTCTTCACGTCGCCGGCGAGATACACCAGAATCGGAGTCGATGCCAGCACCACTCCGCCCTGAAATCCGCCGCCGGGCGTCAATTGTCCGTGGGTAGCGATATACAGGCCGAACACGATCATGACTCCCATGATTACTTGAGTCGTCACGCGCAGCGCATCGGAAACCGGCAACCTCTCTTCCCCAGCTCCATTCGTCTTCGAGTGCTGTTCCTGATCTTCTTTATTCGCAGGACGGAACAGCAGTAACACTCCCAGCACCGACGCAAATAAGATGAACTCCTCGCCCAGCGTGTCGAACCCGCGGTAGTCGTAATTGATGGCATTGACGATGTCGGTTGCGTGCCGCTCATAGACTGCGACCTGCGTGACCACGTCTCCGTACGGACCGCGATAATCGCCCATCGGAGGCAGGTTGACCAGCCCCAGAACCAGGATCACCGCGAGGGCCACCGCCGCTATCAGAAACATCGCAGTGCGCGCTTGCGAACTCATTTCCCCGCCTTGTGCTGGTGGCGAAGGCTGTCCCGCCGCATCTTGGTCAGCGCCAGCAGGATGAGCAGCGGCAGCATGACAGCGCCGATGGTGATTTGCGACAGCGCTACATCCGGCGCCTGAAACACAAAAAACATCAGCCCGCAAAGCAGTCCGTAAAAGCTGAGGGTCACCACCTGCGACCTGGGATCGCGGCTCAATACCACGCCCGGAGCCGCAATCGCCACCAGCAGCAAACTTGTCCACTGCAGCAATTTCATCTCTCTCGCTCCGGAACCACCAACTTATCGTCCGCGCGGATCGGCACTTCTTCGCCCGGCGCCGGATTCCAATCCTCCGTCTCTGCAATGCGCAGCGCCCGCGCCGCCGCGTGGGTTACTACCGTATTCATTCCGATCAGGACAATCGTAGTGACGAAGGCCTTGAAGAACTCCGGCTTCAATCCATCCTGAAGAAAAATCGCGACCGTGAAACACGCCGCACTCAGCGACGCCGGAGGCGCGATAAAGTGCATCTTCTGATACGGATCACGCATGCGCCACATCCCGAGTACCGAAAGCAAGGTAATCAGAACACCGGCGGCGAGCAGGATGTCGATCGCAATGGCTTTCATTGCAGGTACCGCGCCAGGAAGCGTGCGAATACGATTCCGCCGCCGAATGACATCAGCGCCAGGGTCAGCGCCACATCCATCATGGGCATCCGGTGAAATGCCATCGTAAGCAGCATCAGCAGCAGCGTAATCACCATGCCTGCCATATAAAACGCAACCAGGCGTTGGCGCACATCTCCCCGGATCGCCATCCACGTCAGTGGCACCAGCGCAAAGATCATCACTTGTGCCGCCAGTTCCCAGACGTTCACGCTTCCGCTCCCAATTGCCTGGTCATCTTCGGAACCGAACTTCGTTTGATCTGGTGAGACAGCAACTTCTGATTGTTGGTATTCACGCCCAAGACGATCGAGTTTGGCGCCATTGTGCTGTAGACCGTCGCCAGCACACGCCGTGCCGTCGCTTGCGGATCTTTTTCGCTGCCTGCTCGGAACGGCACGACACGAAACAGAGACTCCGCCCGATGACTTCCCACCAAGTCCTTCGCAGCAACCGCCAGCACAACCCATGTGTCGGACAGCACATACCACGGCAATCGCCAACCCGCCAACAAATCCTTAGCTGTCGGCGAGAACGGAGTCGAGTAGAAAATCCCCACAACGACCATCCCGATGGAGGCCAGAACGGCGGCGATGATTCCAATCAGCAGTTCATGCAGTGAAAAGGTTCCCACAAACAGCAGCCACAGCCCGTAGAACGCCGGGAGCGTGGAAAAAAAGGTGATCACGAGTTTGCTTGCTTTCGTCACGTGCGCGTTATGAGCCGGGAGATAGATGATTAAGCGCGAGCAGAGGTTGCTGAGATGAAACGGGCTTGCTCCTCCGGCTTCCCCTTCGACTACGCTGCGCTCAGGGCTTCGCCGGCAGGTTCGCGCCGGAGACAAACTGCTGAGCCACTTTAGCGACATCGGCGCGGGCTTGTTCCAGGGTGGTGCCGACGGGTGGCTTTCTGGGCCGGTGCGCCAGCATTCCGTGCTCGTCGATGTAAGGCTCGTCCTGATCGGGGTGCGCGTCGGACCATTTGCGCAGCGCTTCGCGATCCTTCTCGCGCTTTTGCGCCAGTTCGCGAGCCTTGATTCTCTGCTCGGCTTCGAGACGCGCCCTAACGGCTGCATGTTTCGTGGCTTCCTGGACGGCGACTTCGACCTCGTCGGGTTCGGCTTCCTCTTCTTCCTCTTCGTCGAAATCTTCGTCGTCCCAGGCATCGCAGTCCAGGGGGATGTCGGCAGCGTCGCGTGGGTTGAGGACGACTTGATGCATGCGCGGCTCGAACTTGGTGCTGCGCAGGTTGGAGCTGGCGGTTTGCAGCGCGTAGAGAAGAAGGCTGGCGGTTTTGTGTTCGATTTGTCCGGTGAGGATGAGACGCATGATTTGCATGATGGCCATTTGAATGGAGTTGGCGTCTTCGAGGACGGGAAGAATAAAGGTGGCGACGCCGCGGCGGGCGCGATCGGCGGAGAGGCGAATGCGCTCGTCCTGAAAGCGCTTGTGAAAGAAACAGAAACGGTTGCGGCGGAGCGCGGGCGATCCGCACTGCACGCCATTGACTTTGATGTGCTGACAACGATTGGGATATCCGTACACGATTTTTGCTCCTACCCCCTCCCTGGGTGATTCTTTGGAATCATCGGGTTAGGGGAAAATTTGATTTTGTTCTAACGGGTTCAACTGAGATGCGGGGAAAATATTCAAAACAAAAGAGTTGCCAGGGGTCAGGGGTCAGGGGTCAGGGGTCAGGGGTCAGGGGTCAGGGGTCGGGGTAGGGGTCAGGGGTCAGGGGTCAGGGGTCAGGGGTCAGGGGTCGGGGTCAGGGGTCAGGGGTCAGCTGCCAGTGCCCCGTGGCGTCATCCTGAACGGAGCCGCTTTTCAGGCGGAGTGAAGGATCTCCCGCTTACCAACTGCTTATGTAAGGGAGATCCCTCCGCGCGCTCGCTGCGCTCGCCTCCGGCTGAAGCCGAAGGTCTACCTCATGGCAGCGTGCGTTCGGGATGACGCCGTTCTGAGAGCATTTTCGATTTCAGCCAACGCTCCCGCCAGCCCGCGCCTCGGTGTGAATCGAGGAGCAAGCCCTTTTTCCTGCGCATCAAGTTTTCAAAGAACCTTTGGTGTTTGTTTTTGGGGTTGCTGGGTACTCGGTACTGGGTACTAGGTACTGGTTTCAACCCCCAAAACGAAGCCCCCATCGGACTCTGGGTCCGTGGAGGCTAGCCACACCTTGCGGCTAAGTTACGCTCTCAGAAATGGGTAGGGATTTCCGTGTGCGGGGTCACGGGAGGGGGTGATGGGGAGCACGCGATGCACACAACCGTGGAGCACGTTTCGTCTAGTCGTGACGTTTCCTCCGACACCAACAAGCACACGCCATCGACCGCATCGTGCCAGCCCATGCGCTGGCGATGGATCGAGATCACCATTGACTGGTCCGAGCGGTAACCGCAATATCGGCTATCCCGATTCTCATATTGAGACGGATTGCCGCATTTTGACACTTTTGACTGCCAGCCGTCCGAACTTTGGCACGATCGGAGGCCACCCTAAAAAGATCTCACGAGTCTAAGGTATTGAAGGTATTCGGCCAACGACTTCCGGTTGCGAGAATAGAACACGGAAGGTCAATTGCACTTGACAGGATGAGGTAAACTATCGTGTCTGGATTTTCCCCCAAGAGAGCGAAGTATCCTATGGCGACCCTAGCACCTTCCCGTCCCCAAACGAGGCTAGAGCGTCTGCGCGAGATTAAAGTCGACACGTCTGTGCGCGGCAGCGACGAAGAGAGAGCGCAAAACCAACTCAAGACCTTAGAGGACTGGCGCCTCGTCCGAGAGAAAGTCTGTAAATAACCGCAAATGGACTTACGCGATGCACTCAAAGCCGCGGGTGCATCGAAGGCGATCTTCACACAAGGGGATGTCTGCCTTGTCGAGGATGAGTCCGTTGTTATGCCGCAAACCCCCGAAGGAAAGAGAAAATATCATCCCGACGGAAGAACGTGTGTCGTCCTAACGAACCCCCGTCTTTCCGAACGTCCGACGTACCCAATCATCAGCATCGCACCCACGAGCACTCGGATTGACCTGAAGGAAGAATCCGACTTTCCGTTGACGGGTAACCAGAACAATGGGCTGCATAAAGACTGCCTCGTGATGCTCGGACACATTCAACCTGTCCGTAAGTCCGATATTTTCAAGAGAATCGGCAAACTCAGCGGCGACGAGTGGGATGCGCTCTGCGCCCACCTTCTGTGGTACTTCGACCTCCTGAATTGATTTCTCCCGCGCCTGAGACCTTCGCTGGTGGCCCATTCAAGCCTGATTTTTGGCTTGAGTGGGGACTCTTCGCGAGTGCGCAGTCAATTCCGTTTTGAAACAGCAGGTCCCTCTCAACGTCTGTTTCGCCTTGAGGCGAGGACGCCAGCCAGTTACGCTAACCTCATGCCGTGGGGCCTGAAGCGTCATCAAAATACCGGGCAAAGCCATTTCGTAACATTCTGCTGTTATCAGCGACGCCCGCTGTTCACGACCGACGCGAGCCGACTGGTCTTTGAGAATGCCCTTGAGCGCGTCCGCCGCAACTTCTGCCTTCGCGTCTACGCGTACGTCGTGATGCCGGAACACATCCATCTGCTGGTCAGCGAGCCCGAACAGTCCACATTAGCGGACGCCCTCAAATCGCTGAAGCAGGGAGTGTCGCGGCGTTTGATCGGAGACGCTGACCATTTCTGGCAGAAGCGCTACTACGATTTCAACGTTCGTGATCATGAGCAGTTCGTAGAGAAGCTGCACTACATCCATTGCAATCCGGTGAAGAGGGAGTTGTGCGAGCGTCCCGAAGACTGGGCGTGGAGCAGCTTTCTCCATCACGCAACAGGCCGCGAGGGACGAATCGAGATCGAGTCCGAATGGACCGCACGCAAACGAGAGCGAGCCGCCGGAAGGCTCTGTTTAGCGGTGGAACTTCCCCACTCAAGCCAACACCGGGCTTGAATGGGCCACCGGCCAGCGAACCCTTCGAATTTGGCCACAACCGTTATCTCCCCAGGTTGTTGTCGTGTAGCCACTGAGCGGCGGCGTCGATGACGTTGATGATTGGATGCTTCCCTTTGCCGTAGCCTATCCCGTAGATAGTGTGATAAAGACCCCTCTGATCCAATGTGCGCACTATTCTGTAGGAGCCGTCGGGCTGCTGGCTTTCAATGTCGAGAATGAACACCGAGTAATCCATGGTGTAGGGCACTACTGTCGTGGAAGAGCTGGATGCTGCCGCTGCTGCGGAGTTTCCATTGCCATCGGTCGCCGCAGCGGATGAGGTTGAGGTGTCGGTGTAAACGTGCGTGCCATGATAAACAGCCGGAGTAGTGTGAATGAAGAAAATTAGGTCAGCCTTCTTGTCTCCCGCATAGCAAACGTCCCCGTACTTGCTCAACCTCTTCTCTACGTCTTTCACACTCTTCGCGGGGATGCCGTTGTTCGTATTGTTAAGGCGGTCCAGATAGACGACCGCGAACGTGACTTTACAGTCTTGGGCTGGTTTCTCGCGGCAGAGCGCGGGAGTGGGTGCAACCGCAAACACGAGAAGCCATGCCATCATTGTTGGTTTCATTGCGAATCTCCGTATAGCACTAGATTGATCCCTCGGAAGCGCTCGGCCCGTACGGCGAAGCAATGTTATCCGCGCGCCCGCCCGGGTGTCTCTGGCACATTGTTTGAACTGCTCGGCACAATAGTGCTGAGTCGGGAGGGCGGCCCGTCTTTTCGGGGTGGTTCCTTTGTTTTTCAGCTTCCGGCCGGCCGGTGGCCCACTCAAGCCCGGTGTTGGCTTGAGTGGGGACTCTTCGCGAGTGCGGAGTCAATTCCGTTTTGAAACAGCATGTCCCCCAAAATGGCGAGTCATCATCGAATCCCCACCCTTTCGCAAAAAGGCGCGAAAGGATGGGCAATCCCGAGTGAACTCGTGCCTGTCCCGAGTTACTCCGTTCCGTAATAGGGTTGAGGCGCGGTTTGACCTGACGGGTCGTAAGAGCCGACCAGCAGGCCACTGTCATTGATGCCGCGCGCGGCTGTGTTCGAGCCGTTCGGGAAATCGAAGATGAAGTAGGCAGCGCCTTTCTTCAATGCGCTATGCTCGATTCCGTAGGGGTCGAACCAGAGGAAAACGATGTCGCCCGCCGTATTGATACTCTGCGCATAAGTTGAAGCCGCGCCAGGCACGTCGATCGTGGTGTAGTTTGTGCCGTTATAAAGCGACGACTGGATGTAGCCTGAAAAATCCACCCAGAAGAATGTCATGGAGCCAGAGGCATTGATGCCTGCGCCGAAGGTCTCAACCGCGCCAGGCACGTCAAGCTGGGTGTATTGTCCGTTTTTCAGCAAAAAGCCGTGGTGCAGCTGGTCTGTGCCGGAGTAGAAGTCTCCCGAGATTTCTCCGGCATCGTTGATGCCGGTGGCGTCGCTGGAAAGCGCATCCGAGGGACCGGGAATATCAGTGAATACGCCGGCCTTGTATTCGAATCCATGCGGATTGCCGTTGGTGTCGGAGTAATCTCCGACGATGACGTTGCTGGAGTTGATTCCGAAACATATCGTCGTCACGCCCTTGGGATCATCGATATTCTTAAGCGTCGTGAGCGTGGCCATCATGCCATGCGCTTTGCCCGTCGAATCCACGTAACTCCCGACAGCGGCCTGCGATTTGTTGACTCCAGTCAAGGAGCCTTGCTGCGATTTCGGAATTTTGACTCCCGTCAGCTTGAAAGCTTGCGGTACGGCTAAATAGGCCTGCCCAGCTCCGTCTACACCCCAATACAATCCGTCATAGGCTCCGTTGTTATTAATGCCGCGAGTGCCGGCGAAGTCGGTGGTCTTGAACGTGCCTTTCGAATAAGTGAAGCCATAGGGCAGGCCGGACGAATTGATGTAAGTGCCGGTGATGACGCCTCCGTTGGTGATGCCATAACACACGGTGTCGCGCGCACCGGGATAATCGAGCTGGGTAATGACTCCGCTGGAAGTCCGTGAAAAGCCGTGAAAGTTGTTGCTGGAGTCGAAGAACTCTCCGACGACTTCCAGAGAGCTGTTGATACCGTAGACATACGTGGCATCGGTTCCGCTTGCGTAGAAGGCGGTAAGCTGGCCGCTGGCATCGATATAGCCCTCAACCGCGCCGTTTCCCCCTACGGCGCCAACTTTATCACCGGCATTGTTGATGCCGAAAAGAGAAGTGGAGAGGCCCTTGTAATCGCTGTAAGGAGTATAGGTGCCGCCAGAGTAGGTGTAACTGTGAATGACATCGTCGCCGTTAATCTGATAATCGCCGACCACGATACTAGAGTCATTGATACCTCCGGCGCGGGTATAGCCAGTAGCTCCCGGATAACTGAGTGCGGTATAAGTAGCGCTGGAATACAAGAAGCCTTCGAGGGCGCCGGACGAATTGGTGTAGTAGCCGACGACCGCCCCGGCAGTGTTGACGCCAAGGGGATAAGTGGAGGCGGATTGGGCGCCGGGAACGATCAGTTGCGTCATCTGGAAACCTTGGGCCGATGCATTCAGCGAACTGAACAAGATGGCGATGGGCGCCAGCAACAGCAGCGCCGTCAGGCGGAACCTCAACGCACACGTAGATCCAATGAACTCTGCAATGCCATTCATGACTTTCTCCTGAGAAGCTCAAGACTTTGCCGCGCACCGTGTGCCCATCGGAAAGGTTGCGCACTCACTTTATTTGGAGCTGCGGGTGTTCGCTGGCGGCGCCTATCTTCGCGGTCAGAAGGTGCGCGCGTAAATAGCACGCTGGTGGGGGATAGTCAGGAGCGGGATGCAGAGGAAATAGGGCTGGAGACGAAATGTTCCTCTCGGGGCTGGCGACGCTGACGAGCATTGTGCCACCCCGGTTGAACTGCCCCACTCAAGGCGACATCGGAATGGGCCCCGCTACCACAAGCAAATTTCGGGAAGAATGAAACAGCATGTCCCTCGCGCGTGAAGGTCAAAAGCCCCACTTCTGGCAAAACCGGCCAGAAATGGGGCACCCATCGAGAGTCGCGCCGGAGGTCTCATGTCTGGCCTGTCGGATGAGGTATGCTCAGGATTCGCACTTATACCCATGAATTACGACGCAATCCTGGTGGTTTCGTTTGGTGGTCCGGAGAAGCACGAGGACGTGATTCCGTTTCTCGAAAACGTGCTGCGCGGACGCAACGTGCCGCGCGAGCGCATGCTGGCCGTCGCCGAGCACTACTATCACTTCGACGGCAAGAGCCCCATCAACCAGCAGACCCGCGAACTGATTACAGCGCTAAAAGACGAACTCGCGCGGTATGGACCGAAGCTGCCGGTCTATTGGGGGAATCGCAACTGGCATCCGATGCTTGCCGAGACGTTGCGGCAGATGAAGGGTGACGGGATCGAGCGAGCGCTTGCGTTCGTCACGTCGGTGTACAGCTCGTATTCGGGATGCCGGCAATATCGTGAGGACATCGCGCGGGCGCAAGCTGAAGTGGGAGAAGGCGCGCCTGAAATCGACAAGCTTCGCGTTTTTTTTAATCATCCGGGATTTCTCGGGGCGACCGAAGATCGCATTCAAGATGCGCTGGGCGAGCTGGTCCCGGTGAAAGAGCAGGGATCAAAATCCCCACTTCTGGCAAAACCGGCCAGAAATGGGGCACCCATCACTCGAGCAGATGTGCAGGTTATTTACGTGGCGCACAGCGTTCCGATGTCGATGGCCAGTACGAGTGATTACGTCAAGCAACTCGAAGAGGTGAAGCGACTCTCGTCCGCGGCCGTTGGCATTGAGAATGATGCGCTCGTGTATCAGAGCCGCAGCGGCGCTCCGGGACAGCCCTGGCTCGAGCCCGACATTCTTGATCATTTGCGCGAAGTGAAGCAGAAAAATCTTGCGAGCGCGGTTGTGATTGCGCCCATCAGTTTTATTTCGGATCACATGGAAGTGCTTTACGATCTTGATATCGAGGCTAGGCAACTTTGCGATTCGCTGGAGTTGCCCATGGCGCGGGCGAAGACGGTCGGAGATTCATCCGAAATTCGTTGCGATGATTCGTGAATTGATTCTGGAGAGAACGGAAGGCGCGGAGCGGCGGGCGCTAGGATTGTTCGGTCCGAGGCAGGATGTTTGTGCGGAGGATTGTTGTCCGGCGCCGCAGCGTCCGGTGCGGCCGCAAGGGGCGCGGTAGGCGATCAATTACGAGATGGAGTTGGGGCCGGCGATTGTTCGTAGTCTGTGGCTTTCGGACTGCCGGAGACCAGATTCATGGTCTCGACGATGGTCTTGATCACCGCCTCATTTCCCACCGCGGTGTTGAGCATGAGGTGATAGAGAGATCGGGTCGGCCAGTCGGCATTGAAATAGTGCTTCACGTAGGCAATGCGTTCGCGATCGATGGTATTGACCATCTCGTCGGCTTCCTGCTCGCTGTATCCCTCGGCGATGGTGCGGCGGATCTTCTCCGCGCGCGGGGCGTACAAGAAAACGTGGAAGGCGTCGGCATGTTCGCGCAGGAAGAAGGGCGCGCCGCGTCCCACGATGACCGCGTTCCCTTCCTGCCCGATGTGATCCATGATGTCCTGCATCATGGTCATCATGCGGTCGGTGTCAAACATCTGGCTGCTGAGTGGAGAAGTGCGCTCGTAGCTTCCGCGCCAGAAGACTTTGGCGAGACGATGCAGGCGGCTGTCCATGCGCTCATCGCAGCGCTTGACCGCAGAGGGATGGACTTGGGCGATGCGGGCGATCTCGTCGGTGAGAAGTTTGTCCCACACCTTCCAACCCAAGCGACTGGCCAACTGAACGGCAATCCTGGCTGCGCCGCTGCCAAACTCGCGTTCGATGGTTACGATGCGAAACATGGCTTTCTAGTGTACTGCCATTCCTCCGCCGGGTTTGGTTTTTTTGATCAGGAACACGGCCGGGATCATCAACAGGATCGAGATACCCAGGAACTCGAAGCAATCGATATAGGAAAGCATGGTGGCTTGCCGCAGTACAGTTCCTTGGATGAGGGCATAGGCCCGTTGGTTTGCTCCGGCGGCGCTGGCTCCGTGGGCCTGCATGGCCCGGGCAGCGCCTCTTAGTATGGAAAGAAATGCGGGATTGGTCGGAGTCAGGTTCCGGGCAAGGTCGGTGAGGTGCACTTGGGAGCGCCGGTCAAGCATGGTGGTGACCAGGGAAATGCCGACGCTGCCGCCCATGTTCCGGGCAAGATTCATGAGGCCGGAGGCGGCGTTGTTCTTATCCCGCGGCAGGAATGCGTAGGCCGCGGTATTGATGGGGACAAACAGGAAAGCCATGCCGACCGCCTGGAACACGCGAGCTTCCGCCAAGGTACGGAAATCCATCTCAAGATCGAAGCCGGTCATATGAAAAAGCGACAGGGAGAGGACGACCAGGCCGAAGAGCAAGAGCCAGCGGGGGGTGTAGCGCGACAGCAGAAAACCTACGAGCGGGAGGAAAAGAATAATCGCGAATCCGCCGGGCATAAGCGCGAGGCCGGCCTGCTGCGCCGTGTAGCCGAGCAGGGTTTGCGAAAACAGAGGCAGCAACAATGTGCTGCCGAGCAAGGCGAAGCCGAGCATGAACATGAGCAGATTCGAGATGCCGAAAGTTCGATCGCGGAACAAGTGCAGATCGATGATCGGATCTTTATGGTGCCACTCCCAGAAGACGACGAATATCAAGGCGGCGATGGCCGTCACCGACATCCAGACGATGAAGCGAGAGTCAAACCAGTCGTCGCGCTGTCCTTTATCGAGAACGACCTGAAGGGTGCCGAGGCCGAGGGCGACAAATCCCAAGCCGATGTAGTCAATGTGGGTTTCGGCAAGCTTGCGGCGACGAAAATATGGCGGGTCCTGGATGAGCCTGGAGGTAAGCAGGATGGAGAGGATGCCGACGGGGATATTGATAAAGAAGATCCAGCGCCAGGTGAAGTTATCGGTAATCCATCCTCCGAGGGTGGGCCCGATCGCGGGAGCCGTGACCACGGCCATTCCGTAGACGGCAAATGCCATGCCGCGTTTGGCGGGGGCGAAAGTGTCGGCGAGAATGGCCTGCTCGCTGGGTTGCAATCCGCCGCCGCCGGCTCCTTGCAAGACACGACAAATAATGAGGACTGCCAGATTTGGCGCCAAGCCGCAGAGAAAAGAGCTGATCGTGAACAGGGCCACGCAGCCCATATAGAAGTTCTTGCGGCCGATGATGGAAGAAAGCCAGCCGCTGAGGGGAAGGACGATCGCATTAGAGACCAGGTAAGAGGTCAGGATCCAGGTACTTTCATCCTGGCCTGCGGAGAGGCCGCCGGCAATGTGGGGCAAGGCCACGTTGGCGATGGAAGTGTCGAGCACTTCCATAAACGTAGCCAGAGTGACGGCCAAGGCGATGATCCAGGGGTTGACGGCCGGTCGCCAGGCGTCGGACTGATCCAGCGTGGCCGAAGCTGAACTCATTCCCGAATCCACACCTTGGGCGTGACGGATTCACCGGGGCGCAGCTGCAGATCATTGTTGGCACCGGGCTTGAGATCAATCTTGACGGGTATGCGCTGCACGACTTTGACGTAGTTTCCGGTAGCGTTTTCGGGAGGCAGGAGACTGAAGCGGGCGCCACTGGCGCCGGCAACGCTGTCGACCTTGCCATCATATTTGCGCCCGTTGGCATCGACTTCGATGGTGACGCGCTGACCCGCTCTCATATCGCGGAGCTGCGTCTCTTTGAAGTTCGCGGTAATCCAGACGTCGTCGAGATTGATGACCTTCATGAGTTCCTGACCGGGAGCAACGTTCTGGCCGACTTCGACGGTGCGGTCGCTCACGATGCCGTTTACGGGAGCGACGATCTTGGTGTATTGCAGGTTCAAGGCAGCCTGATCCAGATTCGCTTTCATGCGTTGGACCTGAGCCACGGCCGACTGCGCCCGGGCACGGGTGATCTGCATCTGGCGAGGAGCGGTATTGGCGTAGCGGTAATTGGCTTCGGCCTGGACGAGCTTCCCGCGGGCCTGAGTGACTTGCTGCTCGGCGGCGTCGACCGTGGCACGAGCGGCTTCGACGGCAGCGGCACTGGCTTTCGACGAAGCGACGGCCTGGTCATACTGTTGCTGGGAGATTTCCTGTTTCTCGACCAGCTGCTTGTAGCGGCCGAGATCGTTTTGTGCCTTCACGTTATTGGCTTCGGCCTCCTGCAACTGAGCTTTGGCGGCCTGGAATTGCTCTTGCGCTACCTGGATTCCGGCGCGAGCGCTGTTCACGTCGGCCTCGGTCGCAGAAACCTGGCTACTGGTATTCACAGAAGTGATGGGAACGTTCACACCTGCGGCGATGGCAGCGGCCTGGGCATCGGCGAAGTCGGCTTTCGCTTTGTCGTAGGCGACCTGATAATCCGTGGGATCGATTTCGACCAGCACGTCGCCGGCTTTTACTTCCTGGTTGTCGCGGATGTTCAGTTTGGTAACGTGACCGCTGATACGGGCGCTGACGGAATTGATATGGCCGTCGACCTGGGCATCGTCGGTGGATTCATAGCTGGTGAAATAGCGGTAGGCGAAGAAGCCCACAACCAGCAGGACGACGAGTCCAATCAAAATGGCAATGCGAAAGCCGGGAGTGGAGGTGCGCGAGGGGCGGGCGTGGAAATCCCTTTCTGTAGAGGGCAGCGGCTTGTTGCCGGATTCCGGCTTATCGGCTTCCGCTGGCGGAGTCTGGGTTGTGGTTTGCTCCATATAATTATTGATGGCCTTTCAGATATTGCTTGACGCCATGTTCGGCATCGCCGATGACGTAAGCCAATTCTACTTTCGCGAGATTATGGGCATAAAGACTCTGAATATAACTCTGATGGGCGGCGGCGACGGATTCCTGGGCCTGGACTACTTCTAGATTATCGGTGACCCCGGCGGTAAAGCGATCCTGGGATTGAGCCAATGTTTGCTCGGCCAGATCAACCGAACTGCGAGCAACTTCGACCTGTTCGGCGGCGGCATTGAGGTCAAGCAGCGCGGTGCGGACCTGGTAATCGATTTGACCACGAAGATCGCCTAATTGAGAGCGAAGCTGGCGGAGCTGAGCGTCGGCTTCGAGGACATCGGCGTGTACGCGGTTGCCGGCAAAGACCGGAATATTGATGCCGCCGACGACCATCCAAGTGCCGTTGGACTGGCCGGGCGTTGTCCCGATATCACCGAGATTCGCGCTGACGTCGAGGGTAGGAAAATGACCGGCAAAGGCGGCCTTGCGGCTAAGTTCGGCGCTCGCGACCTGGGACAGGGCAGCCTGATAATCGGCGCGCTCGGAGAAGGCGCGCTGGAGATAAGTTTCGAGGGGCAGCGGGGTCAGGGCCTGATAGGGAGCCTTCTCGGTCAGGACAAATTTCTGTCCGGGGGGAAGTCCAATCACGCGGGCCACGGTTAGGGTGAGCTTAGCCAGATTGTTGCGGGCAACGATGAGTTCCTGCTGCCGGGTCTGCAACTCGACTTGGGCGCGGAGAGCGTCGATCGCGGGGCTGAGCCCGGCCTTTTGCTGGTCGGAAGCTTTGTCAGAAAGTGCCTGAGCGCTTTTGACCTGAGCCTCGGAAGTTTCGACCTGTGCAGCCGCCGCGATGGCCTGCAGATAAGAGTTGCCGACGGCGAGCACGACCAGTTCGCGAGCGTCTTTGAGGGAGAGCTGGGCAGCTTTAAGGCTGGCTGAGGCAGCGCGCTCCTTTTCCAATGCTCTGAAATTGAAGACGTTCTGGGATAGGCTCGCGCGCAGGTCAAAGTAGTTGAATGGCCCAATGACGCGAGGTACGGGAAAGGGGAAAACGTTGGACTTGAAGCCGAGGGCGGCAAGGCTTTCGGTCTGAACTGCCTCTTGAGCGCGGATTCCGACATCGGGCAGCAGTTCTGCCAACTGTTGCCAGCGTTGGCCGCGGGCGGCCAGGGTCTGGTCTCCAGCCAGGAGAAGGCCGAGATTGTTACGCAGGCCGCGGTCAATGGCTTGGGTGAAATCAATTTGCAGGACTTCGGAGGTAGCGTTTCCTTCGGGAGCGCTGCGCAGGAAAGGGCTTTGAGAGCCCGGGAGCGTGATGGTGGGCGCAGCAGTGGTCTGGGACTGCAGAGCAGGATGGAGGAGCAAAGCTAATATGAAATTAAGAATTACAAAAGTGGAGGATCGCAGTGAGCATCGCATTCTTGATCTTTCGGACTTTCGACTCCTTTTCATTTTCATGCAGGAAGGTCGAGCGTCTTACCCGTCCTATAGGATAACTCGTCACGTTTGATTCGTTTACGGGCTTCGGCGATGCAACGAATCCGAGCCTGGAAGTTAGATTTTGCAAGCGGAATGGAAAGCAGGAAACAATTTCACAGAATAAGAAGCAGCTGCACCTGCGGACAATGCCTTCCGTACTTTGCCCCCTCTCGCGCGTGCCAGTAACCTAAAGCAGTAACAGTAACAGCAAGGGTAACAGGGGCTGAATCGAAAATGCGGCGAAGCATTCTAATTCTTACCGGCATATTAATAGCTCTAACGTTGACGGTGGCAAGTGCGCAGACGACGAGTGGCGCAACAGCGTCTGACCGGAAGGTTGCAATCCGTGTGACGCCGGTCTATCCAGAACTGGCGAAGAAGATGCATATCCATGGAGCGGTTCGGGTTGAGGCGATTGTGCGGGCGAACGGGACGGTGAAATCCACCCGTGTGCTGGGGGGAAACCCGGTGCTGGTGGAGTCCGCGCAAGACGCGGTGAGCAAGTGGAAGTTCGAAGCTGGGCAGAACGAAACCACCGAAGTCGTCCAACTGGCGTTTGAAGCGCAATAACTCCATCTCTAATTTAACTGACGGGCGTCGTTCAGGCGTGACTAAGGTCATCTTGAACTCGGGTGACCTTTGCCGCAAGCTGAGTCTGAGGGCCAAAACCTCCGCAAGGAAAGAATGCGTATTGCATGAGCACGGCAACCGGCACTGATTGGACCCGAATTCTGTCTGACCCGGATCTTGTCCGGCAGGTGGGAAAGTTGCTGCAAGCCTACCGCGAAGCTCCGGCGGACAAGCGCGACCAGGCACTGGTGACCGCCATGCGCGAGATCAAGGCAGAGGCGGCAAAACCGGGGAAAAACGGCGCGCCAGGGCAAACACCGGCGATGCCGGAACCTTCGGCTTCACCCACAACGTCAACACCTCCATTCGAACCTGACTTTTTCAGTCCCAGTTGGGGCAGCGACCGGCGCCGACATCCGCGCATCAAGTGCTTTGTCGCGGTCGAACTGCGGGTCAATGAAGGACCGAATCCGATCTGGGGCAATCTCTCGAATACAAGTGCGGGCGGATGCCTAATCGAGACCGCGGCCTCGGTGCCTTCTGGCGCGAAAGTGGATGTCGGATTGTGGGTGCCGAATGGAAAAATCTGGGTGAAGGGTTTCGCGCTGAGTGGAGTCGTGACCCGAAGCGCACCGGCGGACAAGATCCGCGTCCGTTTTGAAAATATGAGTCCGGAAGAACGCGGAAACCTGCGGCAGTTCTTGAAATTTGTGCAGGAAACCACCCAGGCGTCGCACAGCGAGACCAATTACATCCAACTGCTGAAGTAAAAGCCAACCTCTGGCTCACCGTTTTCACCTCAACTCAATCCACGCTGGCGCGGAAATTGATACACTTTCTGCTGATTGCACCCTTTCTCTGCCAGGGAACTCTAATCGAGGAAAGACCGGTCGGCCCCGCGGACACGCCGACTGGAGGAACGGAGTCGCATGGTTGCCAGTGAACAGGTTTTAGCGACGGGACAGAAGTTAGACACTCTCAGCATTAATACCATTCGAACCCTTGCTATCGACGCGGTGCAGCAGGCGAACTCTGGGCATCCGGGAGCCCCGATGGGGCTGGCGCCGGTGGCGTACAACCTGTGGACGGAATTCCTTCGTTACGATCCCGCCGATCCGACGTGGCTGAACCGCGACCGTTTCGTGCTCTCGAATGGGCATGCCTCGATGTTGCTCTATGCGATCTTGTACCTGGCAGAAGTGCGGCAGGTGGATGATCAGGGGCGAGTGACGAATGAAGTGGCCGTATCGCTGGATGCGATCAAGCACTTCCGGCAACTGGGAAGCCGGACACCTGGGCATCCGGAATCGCACATCACGTCGGGCGTGGAAACGACGACGGGACCGCTGGGTCAAGGAGTGGGCAACAGCGTTGGGATGGCGATTGCGAGCAAGTGGCTGGCGGCGAATTTCAATCGTCCGGGGTATGAAGTCTTCGATTTCAACGTATACGCGATGTGCTCGGACGGCGACCTGATGGAAGGAATCGGCGGAGAAGCGGCTTCGCTGGCGGGTCATTTGCAGCTGTCGAATCTGTGTTGGATGTACGACCACAACAATGTCACGTTGGATGGTCCGGCGAACTGGTCGTTCAGTGAAGATGTTGCGACGCGATTCATGGGATATGGCTGGAATGTGACGCGGGTTGCCGATGCGAACGATCTGCAGATGCTGGCGCGGGCATTTGAGATTTTCAAGAAGACGACGGATCGTCCGACGCTGATTATCGTGGACAGCCACATCGGGTACGGGTCTCCGCACAAGCAGGACACGAATGCCGCGCATGGCGAACCGCTGGGCGAGGAAGAAGTGAAGCTGGTCAAGCGATTCTACGGCTGGCCGGAAGATGCGAAGTTCCTGGTACCGGATGGAGTGCGGGAACACTTCCGCGAAGTCGTGGGGAAACGCGGCGCCGATTTGCGGGCGAAGTGGTCGAAGATGTTCACGGAATACTCGCAGAAGAATCCGGAATTGGCGGAGCGGTTGAGCCATATGCAGCATCACGATCTGCCCTCAGGTTGGGACAAGAATTTTCCGATTTTCCCGGCAGACGCGAAGGGTGTGGCAACACGCGAGAGTTCGGGCAAGGTGCTGAACGTGTTTGCGCAGAATGTTCCGTGGGTCATTGGCGGCTCGGCCGACTTGGCGACTTCGAATAAAACAACGTTGAAATTTGATGGGGCGGGAGATTTCGAGGCGGGCAGCTACGGCGGGCGAAATCTGCATTTTGGGGTACGTGAACACGCGATGGCCGCGGCGGTCAATGGCATGACGATTTCCGGCCTTCGCGCCTTTGGAGCGACCTTCTTCAATTTCAGCGATTACATGAAGGCGAGTATTCGGCTGGCTGCCTTGGGACAATTGCCCTCCATCTTCATCTTCACGCACGACTCGATCGGGGTGGGCGAGGACGGTCCGACGCATCAACCGGTCGAGCAACTGGCGGGTTTGCGGGCAATGCCGAATCTGCTGGTGATACGACCGGGCGATGCGAATGAAGTGACGGAGTCGTGGAAGATCATTGCGCGGCAGCAGCACACGCCGATCGCGCTGGTGCTGACGCGGCAGAACCTGCCGACGCTGGATCGAACGAAATATGCTGCGGCATCGGGCGTGGCCAAGGGCGCTTATGTGCTGGCAGATTCTCCGGGAAAGCTCGATGTCATTCTTCTGGCGACGGGCAGCGAGGTATCGTTGTGCGTGGAAGCTTACGAGAAGCTGAAGGCGGAAGGCGTGAAGGCGCGGGTGGTGAGCATGCCGTGCTGGGAGATCTTCGATCAACAGGATGCGGCGTATAAAGAGAGCGTGCTGCCCTCGGATGTGACGGCAAGAGTGTCGGTTGAAATGGCCGCGACCTTGGGCTGGGAGCGATATACGGGCAGCAAGGGACGCAATATCGGGATGCATCGATTCGGAGCGTCCGCGCCATTGAAGGATTTGTTGAAGTATTTTGGATTCACGGTCGACAAAGTGGTCGAAGAAGCGCACGCAGCAATCGCCGGAAAATAGTCTAGCTTCGCAGTTCGCTTGCGTCTCAGGTTCGATTATTGTCATCCAAAAAAGTGTGGAGGCTATCATGCAACCTACTGGGGTCCTGGAAAGTTCCAAAGCGACGAAGAATCCGCTCAAAGAATTACTCTCCTACGGTCAGTCGATGTGGCTGGACTACATCCGGCGCGATCTTTTCACCACGGGCAAACTGAAGAAGATGATTGACGATGACGGGTTGAGAGGGATGACCTCGAACCCGAGCATCTTCGAGAAGGCGATCGCGGACAGTTCGTTGTACGACGACATGCTGCATTCGCTGGCATCGCAGAAGGGACTGAGTCCAACAGCAAAGTTTGAGCAGATCGCGATTCGCGATATTCAGGACGCGGCGGATGCGCTGCGCGGTGTGTATCAGGAATCGAATTTCCATGACGGATTCGTAAGCCTGGAAGTCTCGCCCTATCTGGCGCTGAAGACGCAAGAGACGCTCGAGGAAGCGCGCCGGCTGTGGAAGACGGTGCAGCGCGACAACGTAATGATCAAGGTGCCGGGGACGGCGGCGGGAATTCCGGCGATTCAGCAATTGATCAGTGAAGGCATCAACATCAATGTGACGCTGCTGTTCGCGCAGGAAGTCTACGAAAAAGTTGCCGAGGCTTACATCAATGGACTTGAGGCTCTGGCGGCGCGGGGCGGCGATGTGAAAAAGATGGCAGGAGTGGCCAGCTTCTTTATCAGCCGCATCGATACGCTGATCGACGGCAAGCTGAATGACAAACTGAAGAGCACTTCGGATGCGAATCAGCAAGCGCTGTACAAGAGTCTGCTGGGCAAAGTGGCGATCGCCAACGGGAAGCTGACGTACCAGCGCTATCTGAAAATCTTCAGCGGGCCACGATGGGAGAAACTCGCCGCCAAGGGTGCGCAGACGCAGCGCGTGTTATGGGCGAGCACGAGCACGAAGAATCCGAATTACCGCGATGTCATCTACGTCGAAGAATTGATCGGGCGGGACACAGTGAACACGATGCCGCCGGCTACGGTGGATGCGTTCCGCGATCACGGGAAACTGCGCAACAGTTTGACGGAGGACATCCCGGGCGCGCAGAAGATTATGGATGATCTGGCAAAGGCCGGTATTTCGATTAAGGAAGCTACCGACAAGCTCACCGAAGACGGAGTGAAGCTGTTCGCCGATGCGTTCGACAAGCTGCTCGCAGCGGTTGAGAAGAGCACACAACAAAAAGGATAGAAGGAAGACCGTGAGCCGACTGAAGACCTCCCTGCCGGAATCTCTGGCCACAACCGTTAAATCGACGATTGCCGACTGGCAGTCGGGCGGGAAGATGAAGCGCCTGTGGGATCGAGACGCCAGCCTGTGGACGGGCGAAGATGAGTCCAAGTGGCTGGGCTGGCTCGACATTGTCGAAGAGCAGATCGCGCAGCAGGACACGCTGCAGAAATTCGCGAAGGAAGTGCACGCGCGAGGATTTGAGCACATCCTGCTACTGGGCATGGGGGGCTCCAGTCTTTGCCCCGAAGTCTTGCGCATGACGTTCGGCAGGATTCCGCAGTTCCCTACTCTGCACGTTCTGGATTCCACCGATCCGGCGCAGGTGAAGGCGTTCGAGCATCAGATTGACATCGCCAAAACGCTTTTCATCGTCTCCAGCAAATCGGGCAGCACGCTCGAGCCGAACATCTTCAAGCAATATTTTTTTGAGCGAACCAAGCAAGTCGTGGGCGCCGATAAGGTGGGGAGTCATTTTGTGGCGGTCACGGATCCGGGATCGAAGATGCAGGAGGTAGCGGAGCACGATCATTTCCTGCATGTTTTCTTCGGACGTCCTTCGATTGGCGGGCGCTACTCGGCGCTCTCGAATTTCGGGATGGCGCCTGGGGCCGCAATGGGTCTGGACACGAAGAAGTTTCTGGATCGCGCGGCGGAGATGGTGCGTGCCTGCGGCGCCGGTGTGAGCGTTGAGAGCAATACTGGCGCGGTGCTGGGAATTATTCTGGGATCGGCGGCGAATGCGGGACGTGACAAAGTGACGATCATTGCGTCTCCCGGAATTTCGGATCTGGGGGCATGGCTGGAACAGCTATTGGCCGAGTCGACGGGGAAATCAGGAAAAGGAATCATCCCGGTAGACCGCGAAGAGCTCGCTTCTCCCGAGGTCTACGGCAATGACCGCGTGTTCGCGTATGTACGTTTGGAAAACGGCGGAGACGCCGATCAGGACGCGAAAGTGGCGGCGATCGAGAAAGCCGGACATCCTGTCATACGAATCACGATGCCCGACATTTACGATCTGG
Organism: Terriglobia bacterium; assembly: GCA_963711365.1. Lineage (GTDB taxonomy): Bacteria > Acidobacteriota > Terriglobia > Terriglobales > Acidobacteriaceae > Sulfotelmatobacter. The sequence goes on from CAVQDY010000011.1 coordinate 96,405, forward strand.
GCGCCGAGTTCTTCCGCTGGGAGATTGCAACGGCGGTGGCGGGTTCGATCATCGGCATTAATGCTTTCAATCAGCCGGATGTCGAAGCCAGCAAAATCGCGACGCGCAATCTGACCACTGAGTATGAGAAGACGGGATCGCTGCCTGCGGAGAAGGCGATCCTCGAAGACAGCGGGGTGAAGCTGTTCACGGACGAGAAAAATGCCGCCGAGCTGGCCAAGAGCGCGAGTGAGAAGTCATTGGTTGGTTATATAAAGGCGCATCTGAACCGCATCCATTCCGGGGATTACTTCGCGGTCCTGGGATATATCCAGATGAACTCGGATCACGAACAGAGCCTGCAGGCTGTGCGCCATGCAGTTCGCGATACAAAGCACGTGGCAACTTGCCTGGGGTTCGGTCCGCGCTTTCTGCATTCGACTGGGCAGGCTTACAAGGGTGGTCCGAACTCGGGAGTGTTTCTGCAGATCACGTGCGACGATTCGGTGGAACTGCCGGTGCCGGGACAGAAATTCACGTTCGGGATCGTAAAGGCAGCGCAGGCACGCGGCGACTTCCAAGTGCTGGCGGAGCGCGGAAGGCGCGCCTTGCGGGTGCATTTGGGCAAAGACCTGAAGAGCGGTCTGGCGACGCTGCAGTCGGCGATACAGAAAGCCTTGTAGTTTTTTTGGGGATACATAACCGCGCGACCTTGGCACTCTAAATTCCCCACTTCTCGCAAAAGCAGCGAGAAATGGGGCACCCATAGCAAACGCAGGGGCCATTGGCTGCTGCTCTTAGGAGTCAGTCATGCAATTAGGAATGGTAGGTTTGGGCCGCATGGGCGCGAATATGACGCGGCGGCTGATGCGCGGCGGGCATTCGCTCGTTGTCTCCGATCTCAGCCCTGACGCGGTGAAGGGATTGGCTGGAGAAGGCGCTACGGGGGCGTCGTCTCTCGAAGATCTCATCTCGAAACTCAAGGCGCCCCGTGCCGTGTGGATCATGGTTCCCGCCGGTACCGCGACGGAGCAGACGGTGCAGAAGCTTGCACAACATCTGCAATCCGGCGATGCCATCATAGATGGTGGCAACTCGTATTTCAAAGATGACGTGCGGCGCGCGAAGGAGCTGCTAGGCAAGGGTATTCACTACATCGACGTGGGGACGAGCGGCGGCGTGTGGGGGATTGACCGCGGATACTGCATGATGATCGGCGGGCCGAAAGAGGCGGTGCAGCGGCTCGATCCGATTTTCAAGACGCTGGCTCCGGGGATCGGTGACATCCCACGCACTCCTGGACGAGAGAAACTCGGGGGCACGTCGGAAGAAGGCTACATTCATTGCGGGCCGTCGGGGTCTGGGCATTTCGTGAAGATGGTGCACAACGGGATCGAGTACGGCATCATGCAGGCTTATGCCGAGGGGTTCGACATCTTCAAGAACGCGACCAGCAAGGAGTTGCCGGAAGATATCCGTTACGATCTGAATTTGCCCGACATCGCGGAAGTGTGGCGGCGCGGCAGCGTAATCAGCTCGTGGCTGCTTGATCTGACGGCGATGGCGCTGGCGGAAAATCCGACGCTGTCGGAGTACGAAGGCTACGTGCAGGATTCCGGCGAAGGCCGCTGGACGATACAGGCGGCCGTTGACGAAGCTGTGCCGGTGGACGTGCTGAGCGCGGCGTTGTTTGTGCGCTTCCGATCGCGGCAGCAGCATACGTTTTCCGAGAAGATGCTGTCGGCCATGCGGCAGAAATTTGGCGGGCACATCGAAGCGGGCGCCAAAAGCGGTCACTAGCGTATCTGTGGTGTGTTTACGCCAACACATCTCACCGCAGAGCGCGCTGAGATCGCAGAGAAATACTGACCATAGCGGAAGAGGACTGATTCATGGCTCAAGTAGCGGAACAACCGAACGTAGCGTCGCCGCCAAAAATCGGAAAACAGGGCGATCCCTGTGTGATGGTGATTTTCGGGGCAGCCGGAGACCTGACGGGTCGCATGCTGATTCCCGCACTGTATAACCTCGCCCGGGCCGGGCTACTGTCGCGGGAATTCGCAGTTCTGGGTGTAGCGCGCACCCAGTGGAGCGACGAAGAGTTTCGCAAGCAGGTTTACGAAGACATCAAGAATTATTGCGGCGAGTGTGTGGACAGCGATCTTTGGGAGTGGTTCCAGCGGCGCTTCTATTATCTTGCCGGGAATTTCGACGACGATGGTCTTTATGGCCGGATTAAAGATGCTCTGGCGAAACTCGATCAGGAGCACTCGACCCATCAGAACTTTTTCTACTACATGGCAGTCGCGCCCAGCTTCTTCGGCCCGATCGTGGAAAAGTTGGCTGCCAACGGGTTGATGGAGCAGAGCAACAGTCATTGGCGCCGGGTGGTCATCGAAAAGCCGTTTGGACACGATCTGGAATCCGCCAAAGCGTTGAACCAGCAACTGCTGAAAGTTGCGAACGAAAAGCAGATCTACCGTATCGATCACTATCTTGGCAAAGAGACGGTGCAGAACATCATGGCATTCCGTTTTGCTAACGGAATTTTCGAGCCGGTGTGGAACCGCCGCTACATCGATCATGTGCAGATCTCTGTAGCCGAGACGGTTGGAGTGGAAGGGAGAGGCAGCTACTTCGATCATGCCGGAACGCTGCGCGACATGGTGCCCAATCACATCATGCAGCTGATCAGCTTAACGGCGATGGAGCCTCCGATTTCGTTCGACGCCAATGCGGTGCGCGATGAGCAGGCGAAGATATTGCATGCCATCCAGCCGATGAGCGATGAAGAAGTGCTGAGCCGCAGCGTGCGCGGACAGTATGGCGATGGAACGGAAGACGGGAAACGCGTTCCCGCATACCGCGGCGAAGAAGATGTTCCGCTGGATTCGCGCACCGAAACTTTCGTGGCGATGAAGCTTTCCATCGACAACTGGCGCTGGGCCGATGTGCCGTTTTATCTGCGGACGGGCAAGCGAATGCCGGTGCGCAACACGCATATCGTGATACAGTTTCGGCGAGCACCTTTTGTACTGTTCCGCGATACGCCGGTCGAGCACCTGATGCCGAACCAACTGGTGCTGCACATCCAACCGGAAGAAGGCATCTCGCTGCAGTTCGCGGCCAAGGTTCCCGGGCCAGTGATGCGGCTGGGAACAGTGGACATGAACTTCGAATATCAGGAATACTTTGGCAAGCAGCCCAGCACGGGATACGAGCGCTTGCTGCACGATTGCATGATCGGCGATCAGACGCTGTTTCAACGCGCCGATATGGTGGAAGCGGGCTGGTCGGTGGTGAATCCCGTACTCGATCTCTGGAAAGCGCTTCCGCCACGGAACTTCCCCAACTATGCCTCTGGTACTTGGGGACCCAAGGAGGCCGACGAATTGCTGGAGCGCGACGGCCGCCGCTGGAGGAACTTCGAAAAATGATTCTGGCCGGCGATATTGGTGGGACCAATGCCAGGCTGGCTTATTTCCAACCCCAGAATGGTCATCTTCGCCTGATTTCCGAACGCGTATTTCCCAGCCGTGAGCATAGCGAGTTGGGAGAGATTGTCACCCAGTTCTTGCATGATTCGGGAGCGCATCCGGAGGCGGCCTGTTTCGGGATCGCGGGCCCGGTCCGCAATGGGCGGGTCGAAACCTCGAACTTGCCATGGGTGATTGAGCAATCGCTGCTCGCCAAGCAGATTGAACTCCCAGCAACGCTATTGATCAACGACCTCGAAGCCAGCGCCTGGGGCATCGGAGCGCTGAGCGCTGCCGATCTGGTTCCATTAAATCAAGTGAGCGGCCCGGTGATCGGAAATCAGGCCGTGATTGCTCCCGGAACGGGTCTCGGCGAAGCTGGATTGTTCTGGGATGGGAGCCGGCATCACGTCTTCGCATGTGAGGGCGGGCACACTGATTTCGCTCCTCAGGGTGACCTGCAAATCGAGTTGCTTCGGTTTTTGAAAGCGCGCTTTGGGCACGTGAGCTATGAGCGCATTCTGGCTGGACCGGGGTTGGTCAACGTGTATGAATTCTTACGGGACGCGGGATGCGGAAAAGAATCCTCGGTGCTTGCGGCGGAAATGCAGACGCACGATCCGGCCGCTGCTATCTCACGCGCCGCGCTGGATGGAACGGACTCGCTGGCCGAAAAAGCTCTGGATCTTTTTGTCGCCGTCTATGGCGCGGAGGCTTCCAATCTGGCTCTGAAGACGATGGCGACGGGAGGAATGTTTCTGGCTGGAGGAATTTCGCCGAAGATTCTGGCTAAATTGAAGGGGCCTCGATTTATGGAGGCGTTTGTGAACAAGGGGCGTTTGAGTCCGCTGGTCGAATCGATTCCTGTCCAGGTGGTCACCAACGAAAAAGCGGGACTGCTGGGCGCGGCACGATGTGCGGCGGTACGCGCCAAGGGATAGATGAGCTTGAGTTCCTCAGCCGAAATTCGCACTTTGACGACTCCACAGGAATTATTCGCCGTGGCAGCAGAAGAAGTGGTGCGCGCCGCCAATGATGCGGTCAGCGCGCGCGGGCGATTCACCATCGCTTTATCCGGCGGGTCGACTCCCAGGAGCCTTTATAACCTTCTGGCAACCAATGCACGAACGACGATTCCCTGGGAGCGGATGTTTTTTTTCTGGGGAGATGAGCGGCACGTGCCACCCGACGATCCGGAGAGCAATTACCGGATGGCGAACGAAGCCATGCTGTCGAAGGTTCCGGTGCCGCCGGGAAATGTCTACCGAATGCCGGCCGAGGATCCCGATGCAGAAACGGTGGCCGAGACCTATGAACAAACTTTGCGGAAGGTTTTCCAATTAGGCGCCAACGATGTTCCGCGATTCGATCTGATTCTTCTCGGGATGGGGCCGGATGGGCACACTGCCTCGCTTTTTCCAGGGACTGCGGGGCTCAAGGAACGGTCTCGCCTGGTCATCGCAAACTGGGTTGAGAAATTAAAGACTCACCGCTTGTCGTTCACTCTACCGGTCTTGAATGCAGGCCGCGAGATTGCGTTTCTGGTCAGCGGAATGGATAAGGCTCCCGTGCTGAAGATCGTTCTGGAAGGAAATGAGCCGGGCGAGCAATATCCGGCAAAACTGGTGCAGCCAAAGGATGGAAAACTGATCTGGTTTCTGGATCGGGCCGCGGCCAGCGCGCTTGCCAGCTAAAAATCAAAATCATTACCGCAGAGTACGCGGAGGACGCCGAGAAAATTGGTTTCCAAATCTCTGGCAGAAGGTCTGCGCAAGATAAACTGCCGACATCCAGGTTTTCTCTCAGGAAAACTCCGCGTACTCGGCGTCCTCTGCGGTTTTGGTTTCGTCTAACCGCGCCAGTCGCAGATTTCCTTGAGGCCTTTGCCGCGCGCGTGTTCGAAGAGACGCACCAGGTGCCGAGAATGCTCGAATTCGTGGATGTCGGCCCAGACCTCGGCTTGCCATCCTGTATCGTGGGCGGCGGATTCTCCGCAGGTGGCACAACGGGTGTGGAGGGTTACCGGATTGACCTCGATTCCGACCGGGGCGGCGCCCGGAAGCTCCACAAAGATGCAGCGGACTTCCTCGATTTCCTCGTCAGGTCCGAGGAGATGTTCGTAGCGGAGGAGGTAGCCGAATCCGAGTTTTTTGGCCTCGACTTCGGCTTCGGTGCGGGTGTGGAATGGCCCATACTCGGCGCGCAACTGCTCGGTCGAATCACATGCCATCCAGAAAGTTTCTTTATAGGCCATTTGCTGGCTTCGCCCCTGAGATGCGAACCAGGCTCCGTGGCTGCCGGAGCCTGCTCTGAGTATCAAGACCAGCAGTGCAATTTCAGTGCCGCGTTGATAAGCATTCAAATCTATGGAAAAAAGGCATTTAGCGATGAAAATGGTGCTATTTCTTGCACAAGCCGTGAAACCTTTTGCGGTGTTTGAGCCTTAAGCGCAATCAGGAAAGCCATGGCTCTTCTGAAAACCTGCTCTTCTCGTTTCGTTTTAGTCAGCACCGACAGCCAGCGTCAAGGGAACATGCGAGCTCTCGCCTTTGCCCTCAAGCCAGTTTTTGCCCCCATGACCGGCTACGTACATAGCCAGTTCGAGGCGGCTCCAGACGCCAAGCTTGTCAAAGATGCTGCGCAGGTGGTTCTTGATCACCTGCTCGCTGGTGCCGACAATTCGCCCGATCTCACGATTGGTTAGACCCTCCCAGACCAGTGTGGCGATCTGGATTTCTTTGGCGGTCAGACGCTCTCTGGGTGTCATGATTGCGCCTCTTCTTTGCTGAAGATTGCGATGGCGAGCTTCACGCGCTTGCGGCCCTCGCGAATGCCGGCGCGCAGGAATAGGGTGCGCAAGTGCTGTTTCACGGTTCGCGGGCTGATATTCAACTGGCCCGCGATTTCTTTGTTGCTGCAACCTTGGACCAGCAAATTCAATACTTGCTGGTCGCGAGGAGTTACTTTGACCTGATCCAGATTAATCACGTTCATTCCCTCCCTGGTGCTGGTGGACTACACGGGTGTACGTATTGCAATAGTTTCGCCATTTCTTCGTGGGGAAGATGAGGGCAGGCGTAAGTACCTGCGTGACCATGGCTTAGGCATATGGACTTAGGTTTTTCATGTGCCTTTCAGGATGGGCGTGATAGTCTCAGCGAGTTCCAAACTGGTCTGACCGCAAGACCATGAAAAGAGAATCGGATGCCGTTTCATACAGCGAGCCAAGCCCAGGCACGTAGCCGCAGGGGGCTATGCGGTCAGGTCAAAGTCGCTCGTCAGCCGGCATCTCGTTTGTTTTCATGGTCTTAAAACATTCCTGGTTTAATGAGGTGGCAGGTGAGTTCTGATTGGACGCGGCAAAAATCGATGGCGGTGAAGCTTTCCCAAAGTGGCGCTTGTAGCGTTTTCATTTTGGGCGTGTTGGCATGTGCGATCGGGAGTTATGCACAGGTGACGCTGGCCTCGCCGTCGCAAGGCGCGCCGCTGACCATCACATTGCAGGACGCGCTACAACGGGCCCGGCAGAATGATCCACAATACCGGTCCGCTGCTGTGACCGATCTGGGGCTGGCGCGCGAAGATCGAGTGCAGGCTCGGGCAGGCTTGTTGCCGGACGTGAATTACAACAACTCGTTTATTTACACGCAGGGGGCCGGACCGGTCCCGGTAGACTGCAAGACGACCACCGCGGGATGCCCGTTGTCGCGTTTCGTCGCGAATAACGGGGTGCACGAATACGTCAGCCAGGGGGATGTGCATGAGGCGCTTTCGCTGACGAATGTTGCCTACTACCGGCGATCCTCAGCGGCGCTGGCGCAGGCGCGGGCCAAGGCGGAGATCGCGGCGCGGGGCTTAATCGTCACGGTGACCCAGGCGTACTACGGCCTGGTCGTCGCCCAGCGGAAATACGCGACCGCGCAGCGCGCGGCGGCCGAGGCGTCCAGGTTTCTCGATATCAGCCAGAAACTGGAGAACGGTGGAGAAGTCGCGCATGCCGATGTGATCAAGGCGCGCATTCAGAACCAGCAACAACAGCGCGATCTGCAGGAAGCCCGAATCAGGATGGAAAGCAGCCGGCTGGATCTGGCGGTTCTGCTGTTTTCCGATTTCAATCAGGACTTCACGGTGGTGGATGATTTGCAGACTCCCGAGCCTCTGCCGCCATTCGCAGAGGTAGAAGCGTCGGGCAAAAAGAACAATCCAGATTTGCGCGCGGCGCTGGCGGCATACCAGATGGCAAATCATGAGGTCACGGCGGCGTGGGGAGGGCTGCTGCCGTCGCTGAGCCTGGATTATTTCTACGGAATCGACTCGAACCAATTCGCCGTGACCAGCCATGGCGTGCGCAATCTTGGGTACTCGACGGTGGCTTCGTTACAGATACCGATCTTCAGCTGGGGCGCGGACCGCAGCAAGCTGAAGCAGGCGGAATTGCGCCGCGATCAGGCGCACGTGGAGTTGACCTACGCGCAGCGACAACTGCTCAGCCATCTGCGCCAGTTTTACAGTGAGGCCGAGACGTCGCGCTCGGAAATGGAATCGCTGGCCAGCTCCGCGGAACTCGCGGCCGATAGTCTCCGCCTGACCACGATGCGCTACCAGGCTGGAGAATCCACCGTGCTGGAAGTCGTGGATGCGCAGAATACTTTGACGCTGGCGCGTAACGCGTATGACGATGGGCAGTCGCGTTATCGCATCGCGGTCGCAAACTTACAGACCCTGACAGGAAGTTTCTAGGACGAAATGAACCGGACCCAGAGTTTATCGAGTGGTACACGGAAAATTCACCGCCTGAATGGGCGAGTTCGGAGTTTTTTGTTGGTGGTGGCGGGTGCATGTCTGCTGCTTGCGGGCGCCTGTTCCTCTGAGAAGGGCGAGAAAGAGCCGACTGTCACCGTGCAAGCCGCCGCCGTGGAAAAAACCACCATCCAGCGCGTGATCACCACCCAGGCGATTTTGTTTCCCTTGCAGCAGTCTGCGATCGTGCCAAAGATCAGCGCCCCGGTGCAGAAGTTCCTGGTAAAGCGTGGGAGCGCGGTGAAAGAGGGCGAGTTACTCGCGGTCCTCGAGAATCGAGATTTGTCGGCGGCTGCGCAAGACAGCAAGGGAGCGTTCGATCAGGCGCAGGCGACGTACGAGACGACGACTGCGGCGAGTCTGCCGGAAGAGGTCCAGAAGGCCGAGGCGGACGAACAGCAGTCTCGGCAGGCACTCGACGCGCAGTCGAAGGTTTTCGAGAGCCGCCAGCTACTTTTTGAACAAGGCGCGCTTCCACGAAAAGAACTCGATCAGTCACGGGTCGATTTCGTACAAGCCAAGAACCAGTACGCGATTGCCAAGCAACATCTGGATGCTCTGATGGCGATTGGCAAGCCGCAGGAATTGAAAGCCGCTGCAGGACAACTCGAGTCGGCCAAGGGCAAGTACATGGGGGCGGAGGCACAACTGAGTTATTCAGAAATCCGCAGCCCGATCAGCGGCGTGATTACCGATCGTCCACTTTATCCCGGCGAAATGGCGGCAGCGGGAACGCCACTGCTTACGGTCATGGATATCTCCACGGTGATTGCCAAAGCGCACATTCCGCAGAGCGATGCTGCCGCATTAAGAGTTGGCGACAAGGGAACGATGAGCGTGCCGGGAATCGAGAAGCCGATCGAAGGCAGGGTCACGGTCGTAAGCCCGGCGCTCGATCCCAACAGCACGACGGTAGAAGTCTGGTTCGAAGCCAAGAATCCGAAGCATCAATTGAAACCGGGAACCAGCGTTCGGGTTTCCGTCACGGCGCAAACCGTAAAGGATGCTCTGGTCGTACCAAAGAATTCGGTGCTCACGGCGCCCGATGGATCGACGACAGTGATGCTGGCCGGATCCGACGGCCTTGCCCATCAGCAGGCGGTGAAGATTGGCATTCGCAATGGCGATGACGTGCAGATTGTCGAAGGCGTGAAAGAGGGCGACCAGGTCATTTCCAGTGGCGCTTACGGCTTGCCTGACAAGACCAAGATCAAGATCGAAGCGACCGAGGCTCCGGCCGAGGAAGCAAAGCCCTCGGCCGAGGGATCGAAGGCTCCCAGTGAGGGATCCAGTGAAAAATAAACACTGCGGAGCGACGGCGTGAATTCGGAGAAAGCCGGGGCCAAGAATCAGTACTGGGTCGCACAACACTCGCGGCCGGTCATCTTCCTCATTTTGACATTGGGATTGCTGGGCGCGTACCTGGCGTTCACCATCCCAGTCTCGGTGTTTCCCTCCACAAACTTTCCGCGCGTGCTGGTTGGGGTGGATAACGGTGTGATGCCGATCGACCAGATGATGGTCACGATCACGCGTCCGCTGGAAGAGGCCGTCAACAGCGTGCCGGGATTGCTGACGGTGCGATCCATCACGAGTCGCGGATCGGCAGAAATTGATTTGTACTTTCGCTGGGACGTGGATATGTTCCAGACGCTGCAGTATGTGAATGCAGCGATTTCGCGCATACAACCGGAACTTCCATCGACCGCCAAAATTGAAGCGCACCGGCTGACCTTCGCCGCGTTTCCCATCATCGGGTACAGCCTCACCTCCGAAACCATGCCGCAAACGCAATTGTGGGAGATGGCGACGTACGAACTGAAGCCGCGCCTCAATCGTCTGGAAGGCGTCTCGACGGTGATCGTGCAAGGCGGCCAGGAGCCAGAGTTTCAGATCATGCCTGATCCGGCCAAGCTGCTCACGGCGAGCGTAACGGTTTCCGACATTCTTGACGCGGTTCGGCGAACCAACCTGATCGACTCACCGGGACTACTGGAGCGCAATCACCAACTCTATCTCGCTCTGGTCAACGGACAGGTAAAAACGCCGGAAGAAATCGCCAACACCGTCATCAAGAACACGGCGACTGGCATTCCGGTTCGCATTGGAGATGTTGCCGCGGTCGCAACCAGCGTCATGCCGGTATATACCGTCGTTACGGCGAACGGTAAGCCGGCGGTGCTGCTGAACATTAATCGCCAGCCCGATGGAAATACGGTGCAGGTGGCACAGGAAGTTCACAACGAAATCGAGAACATCCGGAAAACGCTGCCGCCGGGAATTCATATCGAGCCGTTTTACGATCAGTCGATCATCGTCAACGAATCGATCAAGAGCGTGCGCGATGCGATCCTGCTGGGGCTGATTCTCGCTTCGATCATTCTGGTGGTTTTCCTGCGTGATTGGGGAACGTCGCTGGTTGCCGGGCTGGTCATCCCGGTAACGGTGCTGGTCACGTTCATCGCGCTGAAGCTGATGGGCGAGACGTTCAACCTGATGACGCTCGGTGGTCTGGCCGCTGCCGTGGGACTGGTGATCGACGACGCGATTGTAGTCGTGGAAAACATCGTGCTGCATCGGGACCTGGGACAGTCGCGGCTGGAAGCCATTCACAGCGCATTGCAAGAAATTACGATCCCGCTGATCGGGTCGACGATCACACCGGTGGTTGTATTCATTCCGCTGATCGTCATTACAGGGGTCTACGGAGTTTTCTTTCGCGCGCTGGCGGTGACCATGAGCGTCTCGCTTATCACCTCACTCGCGCTGGCGATGACGTGGACGCCGAACCTGAGCCAGTACTTCATCAAGGGGAAGAAAGAGAAGAACGGCGACGCAGAATTTTCGGGCTCCGATGGCACGCGTCCCGATAAGCCTGCCTCAGCGGAGGAAGAAGCCCAGAGAATTCTGGCGGCGGAAGAAAAGCACCTGAGCGGATTCTTTCTGCGCATTGTGAATTTTCATGAGCGCTGGTTGAGGCGTGCTTTGCAGCGCAGGTTGTTGCTGGTGGTCTTCAGCGTTGGGCTGATTGTAGCTTCGTACGTCTGCTTTACTCTCACGGACACGGATCTGCTGCCGGAAATGGATGAAGGCGGATTCGTTCTCGACTACATCATGCCCGCCGGCAGTTCACTGGCAGAGACGAACCGAGTGGTCGGACACATTGAGCAGATGCTTCGTAAGATTCCGGAAGTGGAAAGCACCTCGCGGCGCACGGGACTGCAACTTGGCTTAGCCGCGGTGACCGAAGCAAATACGGGCGATATTCTGGTGAAGTTGAAATCCGATCGCGATCGCGGGATCGACGAGATCATTGCGGAGGTGAGAGCGGAAGTCAGGCAACAAGAGCCGGAACTGGACATCGAGTTCACGCAGGTTTTGCAGGACATGATCGGTGACCTTACGTCGGCACCGGAGCCGATCCAGATCAAGCTGTTTTCGCAAGATCCGAAACAGTTGGACGAGTGGGCGCCAAAAGTCGCCGATGCCATCGGCAAGATTCATGGCGTTGTCGACATTCTGAACGGAATCGACAACACGATCAGCGGACCTGCCGTGACATTTCAGGTCGATCCGAGCGTGGCGGCACGAGCCGGATTCACCGCTGAAGAAGTTGCGCTCGATGCTTCGGCCATTCTGGAAGGCGAGCCGTCTCCAACTCCGGTAGTTGCCAACGACCGGGCGTACACGATACGAGTTCGATTCCCGGCGGCCAATCGAGCAAGTCTTGACGCGATGCGCGACACGCTGCTGGTGAGTAGCACCGGCCACACGGCCACGTTAGGAGCGCTATCCCAGATCGTGGAAACACCCGGCCAGACCGAGATCCGGCGCGAGAACTTGCAACGGGATGTTGCCGTGACTGCCCGGCTGGAAGGCCGCGGGCTGGGCAGCGGCATGGCCGACGTTCAGAAAGCCATGGATGCGCTGCACATTCCGGCCAACATCCGTATTGTGTATGGCGGGCAGTATGCGGAGCAGCAAAGCAACTTCCACGATCTCGTGATCGTGCTGATCCTCGCCATCCTGTTGCTTTTCATCGTGTTGCTCTTCGAATTCGGCAGCTTCGCGGCGCCGATCGCGATCCTCTCCTCTGCGTTGCTCTCCACGTCTGGCGTGTTTATCGCACTGGTGATCACGCGAACGACGTTTAATATCTCCTCGTTTATGGGAATGATCATGGTGATCGGGATCGTTGCGAAAAATGGGATTCTGCTGCTCGATGCTGACCAGAAAATGCGGAGCATGGGGGAGTCTGCCGGAGCAGGCGATGCTGCTGGCTGCACGACGCAGACTGCGTCCCATTGTCATGACGGCGCTGGCGACGGTGGCCGGCATGGCGCCTCTGGCGTTCGCTCTCGGAGCGGGGTCGCAGATGTTGCAACCCCTGGCGATCGCAGTGATTGGCGGAGTTCTGATCTCGATGATTTTGTCGCTCATCATTACCCCGGCAGTGCACTTCTATCTCAGCGCAAAGAACGACGGTCAGGCGCAACGACCTGTACCTGCGACCGAGTAAGAAATTGCTTTCGATGTGCAGTTCTCTGCGGTAACTGTTACCAGTCACTATTACTCGCGGGAGTACGCTTCGACCCGAAGCGGCTTGGACGTTCCGACAAGATCACTCGCATGGCAGGCGGCTGAGGGTTAAACTATTGCGAGATGAAGGCCCAGCCAAGGGGCCGCCAAGGCGTCCGATCCCCCAATGAAAACGAAAAATCAGTCCAAACGGAGACTACGATTTCCGTATTGGCGCGGGACGTGCAATGGAATGTTCGCATTCCGGCGGCTAGAACCTAAATGTGGCGAGGGCGAATTCCATCCGTGGAAATCCTGACGGTGTCTGAGGAGAAAGAAAACCCGGTGTTCGACGAGCAGGCTCTCGATAAGCTGCTGGAAGCGGCTTTCGTACTGCAGGAACACAATCGAGGACAGCGGGAACTCGACTTGCGGCTGCAGTTGAAGCGAGACCTGGTCGAAGCCAAGGAGCGGGCGTCGACTCCTGCGCCCGCAACGCCGCCGGCACCATCGCCCGCATCGAGCGCTCAGCCGGAATACACGCTCACCCTGGGAAAGATCGTCGAGACGCAACACCATATCCAGGTCCGCAAGCTGAGCCTGAACGATGCGATGGCGCTGGTGGCGGAGCGCGTGGTCGAGATTGGCGCGGCCATCGGTGGGGCGGTGGCAATCGCAAACGGACAAACAGTACGCTATCCCGCCATTGCCGGACTCAAGACGCTGCCGGCGGGCACAGTCGTTCCGATCACGAAGGCGCTTTGTTCGGCTTGCATCAACAGCGCACAAGTGGTGCGCTGTGGCGATGTCCTCTCTGAAAATCACATCGATATTGACATTGAAGAGTGCCAGCGGCGTGGAATTCAGTCGTTGATTCTGGCGCCGATTTTCCACGAGGGCAAAGTGGCCGGAGTGTTAGAGCTCTACTACGCGACTCCGCATGCCTTCAGCGATCAGGATGTACACACCTGTCAATTAATGGCGGGGCTGGTGACGGAAGCGTTGGTCCGCGACGAAGAAATCGCGTGGAAGAAGTCGATGGCGGAAGAACGCGCCGCCATGCTCGAGGCGTTGGAGAAGCTGCAACCCAGTCTGACTGCCATGGTCGACAAACCGGCAGCCAAGACAGAAGTTGCGGGTCGGACAGCGCCGCCAACGGTCACAGCATACATCTGCCGCAAGTGTAGCCATCCGCTCCTGGAAGGAGAACAGTTCTGCGGCGAGTGCGGATCGCCTCGTAAGGCGGACTACGAATCTCCGAACATGCAAAGCAAGATGGCCTCGCTTTGGCACATGCAGGACGCCGAAACCAAGAACAGCCCGGAAGCCTTCATGGATGAAGCGATCGCAGGCGCAGGCGCTGCCGCAGAGAAGTCGGTTGCAGCGCAGAGTTCGCGTCTGGATGATGCACTCGAAGACGCCCTCGAAAAAATCGTCCCGCCAGGCTCGGTTGGCGCGGGCGAACTGGGAATGTCAAGTAAGGCAGAAAGGGGTATCTCCGAGGCGCTGGAGCACGAACGAGGAGAGCGCGACAAAGAATTAACGCAGGCAAAAGAATTAAAGCACCGAGAAGACGAGACCATCGAGCAGGAAGAGGCAACGGTCGAGGAAGAGCCTGAAACAGCGCTCACTCGAAAAGCGACGGCTCCTGGCGATTGGAGTTCCGCCGCCGCGGCGCGTGAATTCCTGGAAAACTTGTCTTCCAGTAAGCGCCGTCAGTCCCTGGCTCAATTCTGGAATGGAAGGCGGGGCGATGTGTATTTGGTCATTGCGCTGATCCTGGTGGCCTGCGTGATTGGGTGGGGGGTGTGGTCGAATCATCCATCGAGTTCTGTGGGCGCGGCGAAACCGGCAGCGGCACACAAGAAAGCGGCACCAGACGCCGACCTATCGGTCTTTGAGCGGATGCTGATAGGTCTAGGGCTGGCGGAGGAGCCAGCGCCTGTCGAGGACAAGGGCAATCCTTCGGTTCAGGTGTGGGTCGATGAGCGGACGGCTCTGTACTACTGCCCGGGGGCCGAGCTCTATGGCAAGACCGCTAAGGGAAGGTTCACGTCGCAGCGCGAGGCGCAACTCGACCAGTTCGAGCCGGCGTACCGTAAGATCTGCAATTGAGAATATCCTGCCCGAGCAGCCGGCACTCCAGAGTTTTCGAACGATTGACAACCTTCTGTTCGCGGAGTGCAATCATACACACCGATTCAGCGTGTTCCTCGACTACAGTTTTCACAGGAGAAGCGATTGGCACGTCTAAGCGACCGTTCTGCCGGTACCGACGCACCGTCCCATCAAGAACTCAATCCTCTACTAAACCCGCTTCTGGCCGAGAATATGAGCCGTTGGGCTGAGGTATATTTCACCAATCCACCGGAAAGGCGCGATGAGGCAGTTCTTGCGCTGGTGCGCGAGTTGGAACGTGAGGAAAAACAAGCCAGCGCACCCTCCACTGCAGCCGGTATGGCGAATGCGACGAATGCTTCCGTGGCGGGACGAGCATTCTCAGAACAACGGCGGCCGGACTTTCGCTCGTGTGGCGCTTGCGGCCACGAAAATCCGGTAACGCATCAGTTTTGCGGAATGTGCGGAGCCAGAGTGGATCGCGATTTGCCCGATGAGGTGCGCGCAGAAGAAGCTTCGCACGAAAATGCCGAGCCGACGAATGGCCAAGCCGGCCAACCTCGGGAGATCCCTTTCGCGGGCATCGAATCCAATCATTCGGATCGAGATCGCATTTCGCAAGGCCGCCTTGCCGAAGAGGATGCTGGCGAAGCATCCTATGCGGAAGCTGAGCGGGAGAAGCCTGAACCAGTCTTCCATTCGCCGGCAGCGGGAAATGATTCGCTGTCGTTATTTCAGAGCTTCCGCTCGGCGCGCGCCGAAGACGAAGACTGGGACTACGAGCCGACGCGGTCCTATACCCGATATTACATTGCTGCGCTGCTGGTGATGATCATTGGCGGGCTGAGTTATATGGCGTGGCGCGGGTCACAGAATGCCGCGAGCTCTCATGGGGCATCACCACCTCCGCCTGCTCCGGTCACGGAGACCGCCCCGTCCACCCCCGCCACCACCCCCAGCACCCCATCGCCGGCGCCCAGTAACCCGGAAGAGACTGCGGCCGCAAAGAACGCGGCACCCGGTGCCACGCCAGCACTGTCCCCAACAAATGTGGCGGCATCCCACAACAGCGAACCGGCCAAAGTTCAAACGGCGCGGAAGACTGCAGTGCCGACTCCGGACGAAGCTGCTCAGTCAACGAACAAGTTATCGGCCGGAGGGGCAGAGGAACTGGCGACGGCTCAGCGCTATCTGAGCGGAACCGGTGGACAGGCACGCGACAGTGGTGAGGCCGCACAATGGCTGTGGAAGTCCGTCGCGAAACACAACGGGCAAGCAATACTTCTGCTGGCCGATCTGTACTTGAGGGGCGACGGGGTTGCGAAGAATTGCGAACAGGGGCGCGTGCTGCTGGACTCCGCAGCGCAGAAGGGCGTAGCGGGAGCGGGCGAGCGCTTGCGTAATCTGCAAGCCTTTGGTTGCCATTAGGGAGTTGCGACGGGGCTAAGCGGACTTACATGCCCGCCCCGGCCAATCCACGGAACCTTTTCAGACTTGGATTACTGCATCAGGAGTACTGCGGGAGAGCGGCGAGCCTCGTACCACAGGGCCAACTCCACCCGATTCCAAAGGCCGAGCTTGTCGTAAATGACCCGCAGGTAGTTTTTCACTACATGCTCGGTGGTTCCAATGGCGTCAGCGACCTCTTTATTTTTCAGGCCTTCGGCAACGAGCTGGATGACTCGGTGCTCACGCTCACTGGGGACACGGTTTCCATAACGTTCGGTTGCAGACATGTTTGCCTCCGGTACAACAGGGTCGCGAGCTTAACTCGCTTGATACCGCCGGTAATTCCAAAACGGAGAAACAACCGGTTGAAATGAGCTTTTACGGTTCGCCGCGCCATATTGAGCTGGCTGGCTATTTCGGCGTTGTCGCATCCTTGCAACAGCAATTCAACGATCTGCTGTTCGCGTGGACCGAGCCGAACAGTCTGCTCTTTCATCCCATCCTCCCCTTTTTTGATTTGCCTCACCTGGTAGGTGCGCGGCTGTTCTTTCCAATTTCAATAGCATCCACGTTGCCATTTTGAGATTTTTTGTGGTCGGAGGGCACAAAGAGTCTTTTCCACAGCGACTTGCGGGCAAGGTCTAAACTCCGAGAATTGGAATTCGCGATGGGGAAATTGCCGAAAGATGGTCGCAAGTTCGCACGAAGTGCCGAAAAGACGCGCAAAAACGCGCATAGAGCGTGATGTTGAGTGCCGTTCTAGAGCGTTGGGCGTCTCGCTATGGTGTGTGCGGAACAAACCAGCCGGCGGAGCTGCGAAGAATTGCCTCAGAGACATTTCCGGAAGTGGGACTAAGCCCGCCAGTGCGGCTTCCTGAATTCAGGTGAACACCTTAGTCGAAAGCTCCGCCCCTACTATGAACCCGGGCACAATTTACACGATCTCCTTGATAATTTTCCGGGTTCCAGCGGCTGGCTGGGGGCATTTCCACAGGGCGAAGGGGTTAGAGCCCGTATTTTTTCATGAGGTGGCGGAAGGAGCGGTAGGAGATGCCAAGAACATCGGCCGCCTTGGTTTGGACGCCTCCGCTCTGGTTCAGGGCGTTTTGGAGCAGGGAGCGCTCAATGCCCGCAACGTAGCCTTCCATCCCAAAGCCCTCGGGGAGGGTAAGTTCGGCCCCGACTTCGGGCAGGGAGCTACCATTGGCGGAAGCCGCGGCGGCCCGGGCCTTGGGACGCTCAGCCGGCAGTTCCACATGAAGTTCTTCCGCCGTCTCGAGTGCTACCGCGCGTTCTACGGTGTTCTCGAGCTGGCGGACGTTGCCCGGCCACTCGTATCCGCAAAGCGAATCAAGGGATGCCGCATTGACCCGCAGAATACTCCGGCCAGCGGCGCTGGCATATTTCTTGAGGAAATGATTGACCAGCAGGGGAATATCTTCGCGGCGCTCGCGCAGGGGCGGCACACGGATGGGGATCACATTCAGGCGATAGTAGAGATCTTCGCGGAAGAGGTTCTCGGCGACAGCCTTGTCAAGGTCGCGGTTGGTCGCGGCGATGACGCGAACATCGATGGAGATTTCGCTGGCGCTGCCGACCGGACGGACCGTACGCTCCTGCAGCACGCGCAGCAGTTTCACCTGCATCGCCAGCGTCATCTCGCTGATTTCGTCGAGGAAGATGGTGCCGCCGTCCGCGACTTCGAAGAGTCCACGCTTGTTCTGGTTGGCGCCGGTGAAGGCGCCTTTCAGGTAGCCGAATAGCTCGCTTTCCAGCAGCGTTTCAGGGAAAGCTCCGCAATTGACCGAGACGAAGGCGTCGGTAGCGCGCGGCGAGCAGACGTGAACGGCCCGGGCCACCAGTTCCTTACCGGTTCCGCTCTCGCCGTGGATGAGCACCGTGCTGGCGGTCGAAGCCACGGTGCGTACCGTCTGTTTGAGCTTCTCCATGGCTCCGCTGGAGCCAATGATGTTGTCCAGTGAATTTCTAGCGGCAGCATCGCGGCGAAAGGCGAAGTTCTGCTTGCTGAGGACGAGTTTTTCGAGGGCCCGATTGATGGCCAGCTTGATTTCGTCGACCAGCCCCGGATTCTTGCGGATGTAATCGGTGGCGCCGCCGGCCTTCACGGCTTCCACGGCAGCTTCATAATCATCGACGGCGGTGATCAGAATGACGGCCGAATCCGGCGAAACCTTGTGGGCGTGGCGCAGCACTTCGATGCCATCGATGTTGGGCATCTTGATATCGGTGATGATGACATCGTAGAGGGCGCCGTCGATTTTGTTCTTTGCCGCCTGGCCCGACTGCACGGTTTCGACGCGATGGCCCTCGCGGCGCAGCGAGATATCGAGCATTTCGCAGATGGAGCGTTCGTCGTCGCAAACAAGGATGTTAGCCACGCGCGCCTCCTCCGGCCGCTAGCGCGATAGGCTGCGGCGCCGGCTGACTTCGGCTCTTCTCGGTTTTTGCCGTGACTGATTTTCCGACGGAAATTGTCCGCTCCGCGTCCAGCCGGTGCATTCGCAGGATGAACGTCGTACCCTGGCCCGGTTTGGAGCGCGCCCAGACTTTGCCTTCATGCGCCTGCACGATCTGATAGACGATTGCCAGGCCCAGGCCCGTGCCACCTTCAAAGTTCGATTGGAAGGGCTCAAAGATTTTTTCGATCTGCTGCGGAGTCATGCCGGTGCCGGTGTCGATGAACGAGACCTGCCAGTCCTCGCCGAGCGACTCGATGGCAGCGGTTAAAGTGCCGCCAGACTTCATCGCACGCACGGCATTTTCACAGAGATTCCAGAAAACCTGCTTCAGTTTGTCGCCATCGGCCAGCACCACGGCCTGATGGGCGGCGAACTTGCGATGAATCGTGATGCCAGTCTTCTCGGCCGTCATGCGATGATCCATGAGCGTGAGGGTATCTTCGAGCAGCTGGATGAGGTCTACCTTGTCGAAGTGATATTGCTTGGTACGCGAGTAGGCCAGGAAATCGGTGATGATGGCGTTCAGGCGCTGGGACTCGCGGGTCACGATGTCGAGTAAGCGGCGGTGATCCTCGTTCATCTCAGGGACGCCGGAGAGCATGCTGACCGAACCCGCGATGGACGTCAGCGGATTGCGAATCTCGTGCGCGATCGCAGCCGCGAGCCGGCCCACGGCGGCCAAGCGATCTTGCATGCGCACTTCCCGCTCGAGGCGTCGAATCTCGGTTAGATCATCGAGGGCATAGACATAGCCCAGATCGCCGCGGTCGGGGACGGTGAGGGCGGTGACGCGCACCCGCAGCGTCTTGCGGAATTTTGTGGGGGGATCAAAGCGAACTTCGCCGTGGCCGGGCTGCGAATTCACAGTAGGCAAGGGATCCACAAAGAGTTGGCTGACGGGCATTCCGATCAGCTGCGCCGCAGTGCGCTCCATCAAACGCTGGCCGGCGGCATTGACCAAGGTTATGCGCCCGTCGAGACCCGTGGTGATCAATCCGCTGCTGATCGATTGCACGATGTTCTCGTGCAAGGCCTGCAGACTCTCGAGCGCTCCGCTTGTGTCTTTGAGTTGAACGCCCACCTGGCGCAGTTTGGCGGTAAGCAAGCCCCCCAGGTAGGCCACCGCCAGGAAGGCAAACAGATTGACGAAGATGATGGCCTGCAGCGCCTTGACCCCGGGATGGGTGGTGCAATAGGAAGGGATGATGGCGTAGTAGTTCAGCTCGAGCACCGTCCCATACAGGATGAATGCCAGAGCGGCCACGAGCCCTGCCCAAATGCGAGGCAGAAGAACGCTGGCCACGATGATGACGAGCGGATAGAGAAAGTTCAGGGAACTATCCCAGCCCCCTGTTTCGTGGATCACCAGGCTGACGAGAACCACGTCGGTGAGGACCTGCAAGGCGGCCTGCAACCGATGTTCCTGCCAGAAGGAGAGCAGCAAGATATAGAAAAGGGAAAGACTGTACCAGAAAAAGATGGTGCTGAGGAAGAGCCGCCACGGCATGGGCGCGGGACTGAATTGTGCGACGGCCAGCTCAATAGCCAGCAACAGAGTCAGAATAAAAATACGGACCCGGACCAGCCAGCCCAGCCAATTTCGCTCGTCAAACGTCGATTGCATGCAGGAGCCCAGACTTCAATGTCGTCTCAATGTTGCATGGGGTGAAGGTTTCAGCGTTTCGTGGATTGCGGTTTGAAACGCTGAAACCTATGCCCCTTTTATCGAGCTTTATCCAGCCAGTTTGGCGATCATGGCAAACAGCGGCATGTACAGGGAAACGACGATGCCGCCGATGCTGACGCCGAGCAGACCGATGATGACGGGTTCCAACATGGCCAGCATGTCTTTGGTCGCGGCATCGACTTCTTCTTCGTAGAAGTCGGCGATCTTCTGCAACATGGAATCCATGGCGCCCGTGGCTTCGCCGACGCCGATCATTTGCGTCACCATGTTGGGAAACACGCCGCACTCGCGGAGTGGATCGACGATGGTGCGGCCCTCTTCAATGGCCTTGCGCACCTTCATCAGCGCCTCTTCCAAAACAGCGTTGCCTGAGGTTTTCGCCGTGATGCTCAAACCTTCGAGAATCGGCACGCCGGAGGTGATCAGGGTGCCCAGGGTTCGGGTAAAGCGGCCAACCGCGATCTTCCGGAGCAGTCCGCCAACCACCGGAAGATGCAGCATCCCTTTGTCGAAGTAGTAGCGGCCGCGAGGATTTTTGCGGATCTGCTTCGTGCCCCACCAGAGACCGATACCGCCCACCAGGAAGATCCACCAGAAGGTCTGCACAAACGCGCTCATCCCGATGGTGATTCGAGTGGGAAGAGGCAGGGCTACGCCCAGCCCGGCAAACAGGTTGGCGAAGATGGGGACGACCCACTTGAGCAGGGCGCCGACAATCAGCCCGGCCATGCCGACGACTGCAACAGGGTAGATCAAGGCAGATTTCACGGCCGCTCTCAAGCGCACGGCCTTCTCGACATACACTGCCAGTCGTTGCAAGATGATGTCGAGAATACCGCCGGTTTCACCGGCCTCGATCATGTTGGTAGTGAGGTCGTCGAAGACCACAGGAAATTGTCGCATCGCGTTGGCCAGGGTCGCGCCACCTTCGACCGTGGTGCGCACGCCGGTCAAAGTCTTCTGGAAGGAGGGGTTCTCCTGGTTGGCGGCGAGAATCTCAAGGCACTGCACCAAGGGCAGGCCGGCGTCGATCATGACCGAGAACTGGCGAAAGAAAATCGCGAGGTCCTTGGTCGAGACCTTGCTGGTGCCGAAAGTGGGCATGGAAAATTCTTTGCCCTTTTCACGAATGGCGCCTGGAGTGATACGCTCGCGCCGTAAAGCCTGCGCCAGCGATTGTTTGTTGGCGGCGATCCGCTCGCCCGCTACTCTCTGTCCCGACGCATCCTTGCCGGAAAATGTAAAGACTGGCATGGTTTAGCCTCTCCTCACTGACGTACCTGCTGTGAACAACGGTGCTGCGAATTCCTGGCTCCGACTGATTAGTGCTTGGAGGGAGCCGCTCCGCGAGCCAAACTTGATCCGCCCGATGCTGCCCGGTTGGTCAGGCTGGCACCGCGGTTGATCATTTCCTGCAGTTCATCCACGTTGCTGGAGCGCGCCAGAGCCGTTTCCAACGAAATCTGCTTCTGGAAGAAGGCCGTAGCCAGCGACTGGTTGAAGGTCTGCATCCCGAACTTTTCCTGTCCGGATTGCATGGACGAATAAATCTGGTGAATTTTGTCTTCGCGGATCAGGTTGCGGACGGCGGCATTGGGCACAAGCACTTCCATGATCATGGCGCGGCCTTTGCCATCGGTCTTCTGGATCAAGCTTTGGCACATGATGCCTTCGAGCACCAGCGAAAGCTGGGCTCGGATCTGGGGCTGCTGGTGTGCCGGGAAGACGTCGATGATACGGTTGATGGTCGAAGTCGCCGAGTTAGTATGCAGAGTGCCGAAAGTCAAGTGGCCGGTTTCTGCGATGCGCAGCGCAGATTCGATGGTCTCCAAGTCACGCATTTCGCCGATCAGCACCACGTCCGGGTCTTCGCGGAGGGCGGCGCGCAGAGCGTCGGTAAAACTCTTGGTATCGGCGTGCAATTCGCGCTGATTGACCAGGCAGTTCTTGTTCATGTGCACGAACTCGATGGGATCTTCGATGGTCAAAATGTGGTCGTGGCGCTCGCTGTTGATCTTGTCGATCATGGCGGCCAGGGTGGTGGATTTCCCGGAGCCCGTGGGCCCGGTCACGAGGACCAGTCCGCGGGGTTTGTCGCACATCTTGCTGACCACGGCGGGCAGACCGAGCTGGTTGAACGATTTGATCTCGAATGGAATCAGACGGAAGACGGCGGCGGTGGCGCCGCGTTGATTGAAGACGTTGGCACGGAAGCGGGCCAGTCCTTTCAAACCGAAAGAGAAGTCGAGTTCCAGACTCTCTTCAAAGCGATGCTTCTGCGAGTCGGTCATCACGCTGTAGGCCAGCTGCTTGGTCTCGGCCGGAGTCATCTGCGGCAAATCGAGCGGAACAAGGTGGCCATGCACGCGGATCTGTGGCGGCGAGTTCGTGGTGATGTGCAGATCGCTGCCATTCATCTCCAGCATTCGTTTGAGCAGATCGCTTAACGACAAACCCATAAGAAGTTCTCTCCCTTTCCAGTGTTACGGAAAATCAATGAATCGTTTCGCGCGCGACTTCCTCGAGCGTGGTCATGCCCGCCGCCACCTTGATCAGTCCGCTGCGGCGCAAGGTGATCATTCCCTGTTCAATCGCCTTCTTCTTTAATTCCACAGCCGAGGCGCCGACCAGAACCAGCTCCCGCACCTCGTCGTCGACCTCCATGACCTCGTACAAACCGCAACGGCCCTTGTAGCCGGTGTTGTTACAGACTCCGCAGCCTTTTCCCTTCTGGATCTTCACCGTCTTCGATTCTTCGGGAGTAAATCCTGCATCGATCAGGGTCTGCGGAGGAACGTCGACCACCTCGGCACAGTCCTTGCAAATACGGCGGACGAGGCGCTGGGCGCAGATCAAGTGCACCGACGTGGCCACCAGGAAAGGTTCAATACCCATGTTCATCAGCCGGGTAATGGTTTCCGGGGCGCCGTTGGTGTGAAGCGTGGAAAGCACCAAGTGTCCAGTGAGCGCGGCCTTGATGGCAATTTCTGCGGTTTCGAAATCTCGAATTTCGCCGACCAGAATGATGTTGGGGTCTTGCCGTAAAAACGATCGCAGAGCAGCCGCGAAGTTCAATCCGATCTGCTCTTTCATCTGGACCTGGTTCACACCCGCCAACTGGAACTCAACCGGGTCTTCGGCGGTCATGATGTTGGTGTCAGGCTTGTTGAGCGTCGAGATCGAGGAGTAAAGCGTGTTGGTTTTGCCCGAGCCCGTGGGCCCTGTGACCAGCACCATGCCGTACGGCTTCAAAATGGCTTTTTCGAACTTCACCAGCGACTCCGACTCGAAACCCAACTTGGTCATATCGAGGCGGAGGTTTTCTTTGTCGAGCAACCGGAGCACGATCTTCTCGCCCCAGAGAACGGGCAAAGTACTGACGCGGAAGTCGAGCTGCTTTTTGCGGCCGCCGACGTTCATCTTCAGCATGATGCGGCCGTCTTGCGGGAGGCGCTTCTCGCTGATGTCGAGCTTCGACATGATCTTGAGACGCGAGGTGATGGCGTCTTTGAGTTTCATGGGAGGCGACATGATCGACTGCAGAACGCCGTCAATACGGAAGCGGACGCGGAATTCTTTTTCGTAGGGCTCGATGTGAATGTCGCTGGCGCCGCGCTTTACGGCGTCGCCCAGGATGACGTTCACCAGCTTTACGACAGGAGCTTCGTCGGCCGCCTTCTCCAGTTCCGAGAGTCCGATTTCCTGCTGCTCCGCTTGCAACTCGACGTCTTCGTCGCTTAGCTCGGACATCGACTGCATGACCGATTCGAGGTTTTCTTCGTTCGTCGCTCCGTAGGATTTATCGATTCCGGAAAGAATCGAACTCTCCGAGGCCACGACCGGCTCGATGTTGAAGCCGGTCATGAACTTGATATCGTCCATGGCGAAGACGTTGGTGGGATCGACCATGGCAATGGTCAGCGACGCGCCCACACGGCTCAGCGGGAGAATCTGGTAGCGCTTGGCAGTCTCAAAGGGAATCAGCTTGACGACGGCAGGGTCAATTTCGAAATACGAAAGATTGATGGCGGGAACGCCATACTGGCGCGAAAGGAAGTTGGTGACGTCTTCGTCGGTCAGAAAGCCGAGCTTCACCAAGGCCGAGCCGAGACGGCAGCTCTGCTCTTTCTGCACCTTATTCGCTTGTTCCAACTGCTCTGGTGTGATGATTTTCTCTTTGACGAGAAGATCACCCAGCCGTTGAGACATACGCAGATCTCCTGACCACGTAGATGGAACGGTGCCTCACACTTGTGCAGGGCACGGCGCGAACAGCTGCTCATTCATTGGGAGAGAATGCAGCTAGGTTCGCGTTGACATAAATTGTCAACGCAAGCGGATTACCGCACCACTTACTTAAGTACTTGCACTTGATGGAGAGACTGGCTTTAGAGGGCAGAAACCGCGAAAATCGCGCCTTTTTTAACTTTTCGGGAGTCGAGTACCGGCCCAAGTACATGCACTTCAGTAAGTCGTATGCAGGATTAAGACGGGCAACTGCGCGGTTTCAGGGGTCGGTTTAAACTCAAATCAGAAACGATTCCCGTGCCGAGTCAATCCCAAGAGGAAGAAATTAGAAAGTACTATCGCGCTCTGTATCTCGCGTGGGGCCCGCAACATTGGTGGCCGGCGGAGACACCGTTCGAAGTCATCATCGGCGCCTATCTGACGCAGAACACAGCATGGACGAACGTCGAGCGGGCGATGGAGAGACTGCGGCGGGCCGAAATGTTGTCGGTGGAGGGAATCAGGAGAATAAAGCTGGCGCGACTCGAGCGTCTGATCCGGCCTTCGGGCTATTTCCGGCAGAAGGCGCAACGACTGAAGACGTTCATCCAGTTTCTGGATCGGCGGTATGGCGGTTGCCTGGAACAGATGTTCGCCGAACCAACCGCGAAGCTTCGCGAGGAATTGCTCGGGTTGAATGGCATCGGGCCGGAGACGGCAGACTCGATTCTTCTTTATGCGGGGAATCATCCGGTGTTTGTCGTGGATGCTTATACGCGGCGCGTGCTGGAACGGCATTCCATTGTGCCGGAAAGAACGGACTACGAAGAGATTCGGCTGACATTCGAACGTTCTCTCAGTTCGATTGCCGGCGAG
Organism: Terriglobia bacterium; assembly: GCA_963711365.1. Classification (GTDB taxonomy): domain Bacteria; phylum Acidobacteriota; class Terriglobia; order Terriglobales; family Acidobacteriaceae; genus Sulfotelmatobacter. The sequence goes on from CAVQDY010000011.1 coordinate 122,015, forward strand.
CAGAAACAGAAATCGCAGAATGCCACGCTTCTGGAGTCGGGATTTCCCGGAACCGTGCATGCTCCTTCTGCGATGAGCAGTGCGCAGCGAACCGCGCTGGTCCAGGTGTACAACGAAATGCATGGACTCATCGTCGGAGTGGGTAAATACCATTGTGGGAAATCGAAGCCGAAATGTGATGCATGTCCTTTACAGCCGTTCCTGCCTGTTGTAGTCCATAAGAGATGATGTTTACGAGACGCCTCTCGCGCTGTAGCCGGGTCGTCATTGCAGTTTTAGCGGTCGCTGCATGCGCACAGAGCCCCATCACTCTGCGGCAAGCGGCGGATCGAGCCCAGGTTCTGGTTGGCACCGGGGTGCGCCCGTCGCTTTTTTCGGAACCGGGCTATGCGGCCACCCTCGCTCGCGAATTCAACATGGTCGAGCCCGAAGACGTCATGAAATGGTGGGTGGTGCGGCATGATGAAGGGTTCGACTTCCGCCAAGGCGATGAGGTGGTCAAGTTTGCGCAGGCGCATGGCATGAAAGTTCGCGGCCATTGCCTGGTTTGGGACCACGACAATCCGCAATGGTTGGTGCAAGGTCACTTCACTCCGGCCCAATTGTCGCATCTACTGCGGGAGCACATCACAACGGTGATCAAGCACTACCAAGACCAGGTTTTCGCGTGGGATGTCGTCAACGAAGCGCTGAATGAAAAAGGCGAAGCCAAAGATTCGCTCTGGTATAACCAGCCGGGCATTGGGCTTGCCGGCAAAGGCACGGCTTATGTCGAGCAAGCTTTCCGCTGGGCGCATGAAGCCGACCCTCACGCGCTTCTTTTTTATAACGAGGCTGAAGGCGAAGGCATGAACCGGAAATCCGATGCGATCTATGCCATGGTAAAGGACTTCAGACAACGAGGTGTGCCGATTGACGGCGTGGGGCTTCAATTGCACATCTCGCGTCTCGACTTCGATAGCAATGCAGTCGCTGCCAATATCGGCCGGCTTACGAAACTGGGAGTTCAGGTTCACATCACGGAATTAGATGTGTCCCTCCCGATAGATTCAGGCGGCCGTGCCATGGAAGACGATCTACGCAGGCAAGCCGACGTTTACCGCGGCGTGGTTCATGCGTGCCTGCAAAATCCTGGATGCACCGCGATCCAAACCTGGGGCTTCACCGACAAATACTCATGGATCGGATCCCATTCGCACGGCTCCCGCGGCGCTGCACTGCCCTTTGATCGCGGGTATCAACCAAAGCAGGCTTACTTCGCGATCCTCGACGAACTCGATTCTGCCGCGTCACGAACCCACTGAGACACGCGTCCTCGCGCAGTTTTCTGCATCTATAATCCTTTTGAAGGCTCATGGTTGTCGTTGGGCTTTGGACTTCATGAACGCTCCGGCTCCAATCCGGCCAAAGAAGCGCTCCGATAGGAAGCAGGTAATCATCCTGCTGAGCATTGCGGTGCTGGCGCTTTTTGTGGTGCTGGCTTCGCAAACGGCCTTTAACAATACGATTCTTTCCGCAGAGACCAACCAGCAAGCAATCGTCTTTTACGCTCTATCGCTGCTGATCTCGCTGTTATTTGTAGCGTTGACGTTTGTGCTCGCGCGCAATCTGCTCAAGCTCTTTGCCGAACGGCGCATGGGCGTGCTGGGTTCGAAGTTTCGCACGCGCATGGTGGCAGGGGCGCTGCTGCTCTCCTTTGTCCCGGTCATCGTGATGTACTGGTTCGCCTATGGCCTGATGAACCGGTCAATCGATAAATGGTTTTCGACTCCGGTGGAAGAGGTGCGTCACGACACGCAGGCGATGGTTTCTCTGCTAACGCAGTATGCGCAGCAGAACGCTCGTGCCGAAGCAGCAGCGATTGCGTCTTCGCCCGAGGTCGAGCACGCGTTCGATGGGCACGGATTCACTGCCGTCACGACCGAGTTCCAGCATCACGAAATGACCCTGCAGGGCGGATTCGCCGTGGCCCTGCGTGATGGGGATGCCGAAGCCAGCTTCAACCTTCCCGCACCCTGGTCCATGATAAGGCGGTTTCTACCGATCGCCGAAGCCACGACTGGCCAGCGCGCGCAGTTCACCTGGCAACAGACCGATTACACGCTGGGCAGCGCCACTGTTCCCGGAGGAGGGCAGATTCTGGTCGCAATCCCGCTGCCCCACGATTTTTCTCAGACGGTGCATCAGGTCGAGGCGGGACAGCAGCGCTACTTCCAGTTGAGCCGGGAGCGCCATCGCGTGCGCCAAACCTACATCGGCCTTCTGCTGCTGATCACGATGATGGTGCTGTTTGTGAGCACATGGCTTGCTCTGTTCCTGGCAAAACTGGTGACACGCCCGCTGGCGGCGCTGGCAGAAGCCACACAGGAGATTTCTCGCGGACGCCTCGATTATCGTGTAGACGTGAGCGCCGCCGACGAGATCGGCGACCTGGTGCGGTCGTTTAACCGCATGGCCGAGGAGCTTGAGGCCAGCCGTGGGCAGCTCCAGAGTTCCACGCGCGAGCTGGCCGTGGCAAATACTGAACTCGATCAGCGCCGCCGACAGATGGAGACGATCCTCGAAAGCATCCCGACGGGGGTACTGTCGCTCGATGCCAATCGCCGGGTGACGCACACCAATCAGGCTCTGCTGCGCATATTCCATCCTGAAGGAAGACACGGAAGAAACATCGCCGATTTCTCTCGGGGCATCGCTTTCCAATATTTTTCCCGCAGATGTTGTGGAGGATTTCGAACTCTTGCTCCGCCGCGCGGACCGTATGGGACTCACCACCAGTCAGATGGAAATGCCGCTGGCACACGGATCGTTGAACGTTGCGGTCACGGTCGCGCCCTTGCGCCATCAGGGAGAACGCGCGGGGTATGTTGTGGTCTTTGAAGACCTGTCAGATTTGCTGAAGGGCCAGAAGCAGGCTGCGTGGCGCGAAGTCGCCCGGCGTGTTGCCCATGAGATCAAGAATCCGCTGACGCCGATTGGGCTTTCGGCGGAGCGGATCCAGCGGCATCTGGACCGCGCCACTCCGAACGATCCCGCGTCGATGGGCGTTGTCCGGTCTTGCGCAGAAACGATTGCAGGAGCGGTCGAAACCGTGCGCCGTCTGGTGGACGAGTTCTCGACTCTGGCGCGCTTTCCTGTTGCCAAGCCCCAGCCCGCCGACATCAACGAGATCATCGAGAGCGCCCTCTCGATGTTCAACGGCCGCCTCGATGGCATCAGCGTGCACAAATCGCTGGCGCCCGATCTGCCCAAGGTGATGGCCGACAATGAATCGATTCGGCGGGCTGTGGCGAATCTGGTGGACAATGCCGCCGAAGCAACCCAGGACTCCGTGGTGCGCGAGATTGAAATCTGCACCGCGCTGGTGGCTAGCCGGGATGCCGTGGAGATCACCGTCGCGGACACCGGGCACGGGGTGACGCGCGAATTGAAAGAGAAACTTTTCCTACCATACTTTTCGACGAAGAAACGCGGAACCGGGCTTGGGCTTGCGATTGTGAGCCGCATCGTGGAAGATCATCATGGCTCGATTCGCGTAGAGGAAAATCGTCCGGTGGGCGCGCGCTTTATCGTAGAGCTTCCGCTAGCCGCGGAATCGACACCCGCGCCGGTTCTCTTCAAACATGCATAGCATCCTGATTGTTGATGATGAGGCTGGCATTCGCGACTCCCTGGCCGGGATTCTCACGGACGAAGGCTATTCCGCTTCATCCGTGGAGAGCGCCGAAGCGTGTCTGGAGGCGCTGCGCAAGAGTTCCTTCGATGTCATCTTGCTCGACATCTGGCTGCCCGGAATGGACGGTCTCGAGGCTCTCGCCAAGATTCGCGAACTGGACAATCCACCCGAAGTGGTGATGATCTCCGGCCACGGGACGATTGAGACGGCGGTGCGCGCCACCAAGCTCGGCGCCTACGACTTTCTCGAAAAACCGCTCAGCATTGAGAAGACATTGATCGTCGTCAAAAACGCCATCGATTCCCAGAAACTGCATCGGGAAAATGTCGATCTGAAGAAGCAGCTTCAGTCGAAGAGCATCATCGTCGGCGACAGCATCCCGATGAAGGCTCTGCGTCAGCAGATCGGCCTCATGGCTCCGACGAACGGACGCGTGCTGATTTATGGCGAGTCGGGCACCGGCAAAGAATTGGTGGCCCATGCTATCCATGTACAGAGCTTGCGTAAGGATGAGACCTTTGTCGAGGTGAACTGCGCCGCTATTCCCGAAGATCTGATTGAGAGCGAACTGTTCGGGCACTGCAAAGGGTCATTCCCGGGAGCGGCCAACGAAAAAGAAGGCAAGTTCCAGCGGGCAAATGGAGGCACGCTCTTTCTCGACGAAGTCGGCGATATGAGCCTGAAGACGCAGTCAAAAGTACTGCGCACACTGGAAGAACAGCGATTTACTCCGGTGGGCAGTGACGAGACGATCACAGTTGACGTGCGTGTGATTGCGTCCACCAATAAAGATCTGGAGGAAGAGATTTCGCGGGGAAACTTTCGGGAGGACCTTTTTTACCGGCTCAACGTGATTCCGTTCTTCGTGCCGCCGCTGCGCGAACGAAAAGAAGATATCCCTCTATTCACCCGGCATTTCCTGAAAGAACTGGCGGCTACGTATGGACGGCGTCCGCGGGAGATTAGCGATGACGCGATCGACATCCTGATGCGCTATTCGTGGCCGGGAAACGTGCGCGAGTTACGGAATGTCATCGAGCGCATCGTCATCATGAATCCTACAACCACGCGCTTCGACTCCAAGCACCTGCCGCCACTCGTCTATCGCGACGGTGGCCGGCGCGCGCCCAAAAGCGAGTTCTCCACGCTTCATCAAGCGCGAGATGCCTACGAGCGGGATTACATTCTCAAGAAGCTCGATGAAACCCACGGCAATGTGACCCGCGCCGCCGAAGTGCTTGGGTTGGAGCGGAGCCATCTTTATCGGAAGATGAAAGCTTTGGGGATTGCGGCGAAAGAATAAGGCCTAGCGCTTTACCATGTGAATCTCGGTGCCGTTCTTGCGGAACTTCACCTCGTCCATCAACTGATTGATCAGGAAAATTCCGCGCCCGTGGTTGGAGTAGAGATTCTCGCCCATGGTGCAGCTGGGAATCGCCTGCGGGTCAAAACCCTCGCCGGGATCGCGCACAATGATCAGAATGCCGCGCTGCTCATCGCACGCAACCAGGCACTCCACGGTCTTGCTGGGATCTTCTTTGGCGCCGTGAACCACTGCATTGGCAAGCGCTTCTTGCAGCGCCAGCTCGATGGCGTCCTCTTTGCCGTTGACGCACTTCATGTCGCGAACGGCCTGCATGACCTGCTCGACGACCTGATCGACGGCTTTGCGATCGGCCGCCAGCGCTACGCGGACGCGCAAGTTCAATTTGTCTGGATCGAAGTCGTACTCCGGGAGTTGTTCCTCGGCAGAATCCCCAGTTGGCATTATGGTTGGCTCGATTGTTTCCGTCCCGCCCCCAAGACCTGCGGTCCCTTGATTCTAGCGGGAGACGCCAGAATGGGCAATGACGCCCGCTCCCGGTCGTAGCATAACACTGCCGACACGTTTCACTAATGCTGCAACTCGTCGTCACGAGGACTGTCAGAATCCTGTTTGGTTCCCTGCTCGAGCATGCGCTGCTCCAACTGGCGGCGCCAGTCGAGTTCTTCCACAAACCGCCTGGAATCGCGCCAGCCCGGTTCGGCTTTCACATAAAGTTCAAGGAAAAGCTTGGTCCCTAGCATGCGTTCGATCTGCATGCGCGCCGCCGTGCCGATCTTCTTCAGCATGCGGCCGCCCTTGCCGACCAGAATTCCCTTTTGCCCATCGCGCTCGCAATAGATCGTGGCTGCAATGCGCGTAAGACGCTTGCCTTCCTCAAAGCTCTCGACGATCACCGTCGTCGCATAGGGAATTTCTTCGCTGGTGTTGAGCAGCACCTGCTCGCGGATAATCTCGGCCGCCATAAACCTTGCCGGCTGGTCGGTGATTTCATCTTCCGGAAAATAGGCCGGGCCGGCCGGAAGGGCCGACAGAATCGCATGCAGAAGATCATCCAGACCTTTACGCTTTAACGCGGAAATCGGGAACAGCTCGGCGAAGTCATAGAGCTTGCGATATTCCTCGATGAGCGGCAACAGCTTCGATTTCTCTTTGATCAGGTCGATCTTATTGAGGATCAAGAAAAGCTTTGGCTTTCGATTGCTTCACCAGATCAAGCGCAAACTGATCGCGGGGATCGAGCTTGTGGCTGACATCAATGATGACCAGTACCAGATCGCAGCCCTCGAGCGCTTCGCGGACCTCGACCATCATCTTGCGCCCCAGCGAACTGTCGGGCCTATGCACTCCCGGAGTATCGATCAACACGATCTGCCCGCCGTCTTTACCTTTGCGCTTGGGAACATGCACGACGCCCTGAATGCGGTTGCGCGTGGTCTGCGGCTTGGGCGAGATGATGGCCAGCTTTTCGCCCACAAGCGCATTGAGCAATGTGGACTTGCCCGCGTTGGGGCGTCCGAGGATGCAAACGAATCCGGAACGGAATGGCATGAGAGAGAGCTTCTAGCTTCTAGCCACTGGCCTCTAGCTAGTCTTGGCTTGGCTAGCAGCCAGGAGCTAGCAGTGGCTTACATCAGCTTCAACTGCTGCGGCTGGACGGTCGACACTCGCACGCGCTCGACCTTGCGGTCGGTGGACTCCAGAACTTCGAAGCGCAAACCATCTTCTTCCATGGTTTCGCCTTTGCGTGGAATCCGTCCGGCAAGCTCGCTCACCAGCCCGGCGATGGTAGCAGATTCCTTGCCTTCCGGTTTGGTGCCAAAGAGTTCGTTGAGACGATCGACATCCATGCCGCCAGAGACGATGAATCCGCGGTCGCCATCACGCACGATTTCGGGCTTGTCGCGCTCGTCACGAATCTCACCCACAATTTCTTCGACCAGGTCTTCGATCGTAACCAGACCCGCGACCCCGCCATATTCGTCCACGACAATAGCCATGCGGATATTCTGCTTCTGCATCTCGCGCAGCAGATCGCTGCCCAGCTTGCTTTCCGGGACGAAATAAACGTCGCGCCGCATGATCGAATCGAGCGTACGTACGTGCGCCTCGGTGTCGGGCACCTGCAGCACGTCTGCCGTATAAACAATCCCCTTGATATTGTGGATGCTGCCTTCGTATACGGGAACGCGGGAATAGTGCTTGGCGCGCAGCATTTCAATGAACTGCTCGACGGTCGTGCTCACGGGAACGGCGAACATAACAGGACGCGGTTTCATCGCCTCGCGCACCGTCTTGCCGCTGAATTCCACGACCGACTGGATCAGGTCGCGATCGCCCGCCTGGATGATTCCCTCTTCCTGCCCGGCTTCGATCAGTGCATCGACGGCTTCAGACGCGGTCTCGGGCTCTTCGGTTGTGTTCTGTCGCGTCAGCGTAACCACCGATTGCAGGAAGCCGACGACGATCGTGACCGGCATGACGAGGTAGATGAGTGCCTTCAGAATCAGCACCCAGTGCAACAGCCACTCGCCTTTGGTGCGCGAGAAGAAGACAAAGGGCAGAAAGCGATTACAGATAATGACGATGAGAAGCAGGCTGATGGTAGCCTGCAAGATGTCATAGGCATTCCAATCCGGATACTGGAACAGCAGATATCCGATCAGCAGGGCGATGGCGGCGATGGTGAGTTGGGTAAGCACTGCCATCGAAAGCGCGGCACGGCTGCGCCCGATCTTGAGCGCGGGCTCGATCTTCTGCTCGAATACATCAATGTTGTCCTGGAACTCGCGCGACAGGAATTTGCCGGCTTCCTGATAGACGCGGTCGACGTACGAGACCAGTGTCAGCAGTCCGACTAGCAGAAATAGCGCGAAGATGACAGCGAGGTTCATGCCGTCCTCGAAACTGTTCTCAACCGCGGAGCAGCACGCCGAGAGGATTTGACTGGGCCGGTTTCGCCGCGTTCGGTGAGCGACGATGGAAGTCTGAGCGATCGGCGCAGAGCAACTTCCTTACGGGCCATCTGACCATTATCGCGCTCGTGGTCGAAGCCCGCCAAATGCAGAATTCCATGCAGAACAAGAACTTTCACTTCCACGGCACCGGAATGACCAAGGCGCCGGGCGTTATCGAGGGCAATATCGGCCGAGATAGCAATCTCGCCTGCGAAAGGTCGGCGATCGGCGGAAGGGCTGTGCCCTGGCTCAGAAGGAGGCGTTGTCTCGGAAGGAAACGACAAAACGTCGGTTGGCTTGTTCTTGCCGCGGAAACGCTGATTGAGAGCTCGCATCGCGCCGCTGCTCGTAACCAGGACATCGACCGTACCTTTGATGCGCGCCGCTCGACGCGCCCGGAGTACGAAGCGATCAAGCGATGGCGCACTCAATCCGGCAACTCGCTTTTTGAAGATCACCAAGCCGCAACCTCGTCTCAGCTGGAATCCCGTAAATGCAAATAGGAGGGCCGCGCGGGTGGCCCTCCTACCGATTCAAAAAGCTTTATCCCTCGGCTTTGGCCGATCTGTCCTTCTCTCTATCGGTCGCAACCGTATTAGCAGAAGCAGAATGCGCCAAAACGGCGGCCTGTTTATCCGGGGAAGCTCCCGAACTCTCCGCGGATTTCGGCTCCGCCAACAGCAGCATCTGCTGTTCTGCCACTCGCGTTTTATGCTCATCGTAGGCGCGGACGATGCGCTGCACCAGGTGATGGCGCACGACGTCGGCTTCGTCGAAGTGCACGAAGGCCAATCCGTTCACATTCTTCAGAACATCAATCGCTTCCAGCAGGCCGCTACGGCGCGCGTTCGGCAAATCGATCTGCGTCACATCTCCAGTGATCACGGCTTTGGAATTGAAGCCCAGCCGGGTGACGAACATCTTCATCTGCTCCGAGGTTGTGTTTTGGGCCTCGTCGAGGATGACAAAGGAATCGTTCAGCGTGCGTCCGCGCATGAAGGCGATGGGCGCGATCTCGATGACATTTTTTTCCAGATAGCGGTCGACCTTTTCCGGATCGAGCATGTCATACAGGGCGTCATACAACGGGCGCAGATAAGGATCGATCTTGTCCTGCAGGGTACCGGGCAGAAATCCAAGACGCTCGCCCGCTTCCACCGCGGGACGCGCCAGAATAATGCGGTTCACGCGCTTGGCCAGCAGAGCGGAAATCGCCATCGCAACCGCGAGATAGGTCTTGCCGGTTCCCGCCGGCCCGATCCCAAACACCATGTCGTGCTTCTCGATGGCTTCGAGATAGCGACGCTGGTTGCTGCTCTTCGGCTGAACGGTACGGCGTCCGAAGGAACGCTGCTTGCCGGCATCGGCCAGGCCGCGCAACGTCGAGTTCGGATCAGAGGTCAGCACCCGCAGCATGCTGTTGAGATCGCCGTTATTGAAGCTGTAGCCGGAACGTTGCAGGCTCTCATAATCGGTGAATACCTGCTCGGCGCGAGCCACGTCGCGCGCGGCTCCCTCCAGTTCAATGGCGTTCGAGCGCAGATTGATGGTGATGTTCAGGCCGTCTTCCAGCAGACGCACATTCTCGTCCCGCGTGCCGAACAAGGTCTCGATGTTGGGACTAACCCCGATGCTCTTCTTCATTCTTTATGTTCTAAGTGGCGGGCCACCGCAGGCTGGAACCGAGGAGCCGAACGGCGCTCGAAATCCGGCGATCGCGGAACACACCAGTACCGGTTTACAGACAAAGCAGGGTTTTGCTTGGAGACGGGAACGATCGAACGGCGCATGCCCGGAAGGCAAGTCACTACCATTGACTCAAGCCTACCCCGGAGATTCAGGGTGCGTCAATGGGAGGAAAATGCAGCGGAAATCCGGAGCTGGTGCGATGCGTTCTGACGCTTGCACGCAGCTCCGAGAGACGAAAGAAAGACCTCCCCGATGACCACAAAGTTACGGCTCCACGTTCCAGCCGCTGACCTCTACCGTGGGCTTCGACGCACCCAGTTCGCTTGCGCGATAGCTCGCAGTAATCTCGCGCTTTTCGCCCGGCAGCAGGGAAATGTAGTTGTCCTCCCAAACCACGGGTAGGATTTCCTCTCCCTTGGCGCCCTTATCCAGCTTTAAGCCGGACAAAGAACGCCAGGCTCTTGCTGGGATTCTCGATGGTGACGTGCGTGATCGATTCCTCGCCTTTGCGCTCGGTGCGATCCGTCATCTTCACCTTCACCTTCGGCAGTTGCGAGATGGCGGTGAAGTCGGCATACGAGGCCGTCGGCGTCATCCACCACGTGCTCTTGGCCCAATCGATGACTTCCGGCTTGGTGGAGAGCCAATAGAAATTCGATCCGACTTGTTTTCCGGTTGAATCTTCTAGACGCAGCACGAGAAAATACGTGTTGCTCAGGCCAGAGACATCGGGCAGGGTGAACACCTTCGCCGTGCTGTCAGCCGCGGCATCGAGTGGATTCTCCTGGGTGAACTTCTCCGTCATGTCGAGGTTGTAAAGCTTCGTAGTCAGCTTCAATCCTCTTACGTCGGTGTACTGGCTGCTGACGACCCAGATCGAGTGATCGTCATATCCGTAGAGCGGGTGCAGGGCTTCCATGGCGCGTTTGGCGCCGAAATAGCCGCCGGCCGGACGCAGGTAGTAGTCATACAAATGCCAGATCATCGAAGGCCAGGCATTATTCAACATCCATTGAATGACGCCCGCCGACTGGTACTTGTTGCGGCTGTATGCCTCATACATCGCGCGCACACCCTCGTAGGTCTGCATCTGCGATTTGACGGCAAAGTCTTCCACGTTGTCCGACTTGCCATAGCGGTTCGCGAGCGCGTCGCTGAATACACCGATCGTTTTGAATTCCCCGCCGCCCGCGTGGTAGTTCCACACATCGTCGATCGGCCACATGTGATCTTTGCCGACCATCGCGCGGATGCTTTCGATCGGCGGAACAGCAGGCCCCATACTGGTTTCGCTATCGAATCCATAACCGCCGCCGCATCCGCCGGGGTTACAAAGCTTGCGCCCCGGTTGACCTTCTGGCGTGTCGACCTCCCAGTAACTGGGCGCGACATATTCATAAGGGCCGCTCATTTTCATTCCACTATCGCCGGTGACGCTGGTCTTTTTTCCCGTTGCCGACGAAACAACCGGGTTGGGCCAGAACAGATCTTTCTCGACATCGAGGTACATTTGCTCGACATCCGGCGGAGGAGGATTGTCGCTGCCATTCAGCCACATCACCAGGCTGGGATGGCTGCGGAGACGATAGATCTGATCGCGCAGTGACTCCTTGGCAATGTCGAAATCTTTCGGCTGCCAACGGGGCCAGCGCTCCCAGAAATCGCAGCAGCACCATCCTGCCATTACGAGGATGCCATTCTTGTCGGCGAGATCGAAGAACTCCTTGGTCTCAAGTTTGCCTTCGAGCCGGACCGTGTTCAGCCCCATATCTCTTACATAGCGGAATTCGTCGTGCAGACGCTGGGAATTCTCGCGCAGCATCATGTCCGGAGTCCAGCCGCCACCGCGAATCAGAATGTTCTTGCCATTGATCTGGAAAACCCGACCGCCGACAGAGTTCACTTGTGACGTAATTTCGCGGATACCGAACTCGCTGTTTGACTGATCGCTGACCGCTCCGTTCACGTCAAGCTGCATGGCCAGCTTGTAGAGAGTTGGCGTCCCCATCTGCGCGGGCCACCATAACCGCGGATTCGAAAATACCAGTTGCGAAAACTTGTCGGGCGTAAACGTCACGTCCTTCGTCTCGTTGGGCCCGAGTTCCACGTCCTGTTCGAACGTGACATTCTCAATCTGACCTTTGAGCGTGCCTTGCACTGCTTGATTGGTGCCATTTTTTATTTGAGCCGTAACTGTGAGCTGCGCGGTGTCATTCGTGGGTGAATTCAGCTTCGACACGACCGTTGGATACCGCAGTGCGACCGGCCCGCTAGCGGTCACATAAACCTCGCGCCATAGTCCCATGTTCTTGTCGGGAGGCGCCGGGTTCCAATCCACGAAAGTGATGGCTAAATCGTGATCGGTTGGCGCGAAGGCTTGAACCGCCAATACGTTTTCCGCTCCGGGCTTTGCGGTCGCAGTAATGTTCAACTCGTAGGTACGCCACGCGCCCGCGACATCGTCGGAGTTGGCGATCTGTTTTCCGTTGAGCCAGATGTTCGCTCGGTAGTTGATTCCATCGAATTTGAGCCAGATCGTCTTGCCCTTGTAGGCAGACGGAACCGTAAACGCCTTGCGGTACCACCAGGAGACGGCGTAAGGGCTGTCAGGCGCCATCGGGATATTCGAAAAATTGGCGCCGACCGGATAATTCATTCCCGGGAAGCTGCGCAGATTCATGCCCGGAAACGGATCGGGCAAAGTTTTGTCCTTCACCAGCGCTGCCACGACGGTTGTAGGAACTGCTACCTCGTGCCAACCCTTGGGCGCGAACTGTGGTGTGGAGATCACTTCTCCCTTGGCCTCGACCTTGGTCGAGGTTTGCAGCGCCCAGCCTTCGTGCAAGGCGAGTTTGGGTTCGCTATCGTGCTTGGCTGACGCTTTCTCCTGGGCGAACGAGAATGAAGAGAAGAGGGCGAGAGACGCAATGACTAAAAAAGTCGCGGCTAGCTGCTTGCCTGGTTTCATGGTGCTCCTTTTGCAGATGCGCGTCATAGACCGGTAGAGATTTGGTTCGGCACAGAATTCTTCGGCACACAGACTTATACCGGCATAAACATCAGACCGGCGCGGAAATGTCCAGAATTGCTTCGTTGAATGGATAACACTTCTATTAATTCGTTTCAATAGCCCCTTTTCCACGGAGTGAATTGCGTCGATGCCTTTGGTATCCGGGGTGGTGCCCGCTCCGGCCAGCTATTCCATTACGCGCAGGCGAGCCCCGTGGCTGGCAGCAGCTTGGTTTATAATTGAGAATTCGCCTGTCTACTCTGGAGTGATAAGAACATGATTCGTTTTCTACAAACCCCCGGTCCGGTGAAGAAGTATGTTCTCGGCGGCCTGCTTTTGCTGATGACCGTTTCGATGGCTTGGTACCTGGTGCCGAGCGGGGGCAATTACAGCTTTGGCAATGCGCCAAAAGGCGTGGTTGCCCAGATTGATGGAGCCGATGTCACCGCCGATGAAGTTCGCACCACGGCTCGCCAGATGCTCCAGCAGCAGATGCCGCAGGGCGGGGCCAACATGAGCATGCTGCTGCCTTTCTTTGCCCAGCGCGCTGCCGAGCAACTCATCACCCGCGAGGCCCTGATCAGCGAAGCCACTCGGATTGGGCTGCGTGTTTCTCCCGAGGAGATCAAAGACGAATTGCAGCACGGCCGCTATGCCGCCACCTTCTTCCCCAACGGCAATTTCATTGGCCAGCAGGAATACGAAGACATGTTGCAGCGCGCCCAATTGACACCCGCGACATTTGAAGACACCGTCGGAAAAGACATTCTGCTGACCAAGCTGCAAGCGCTTGTGTCCGGAACCGCGGGGGTGACCGACTCTGAGATTCACGAGCAATTCATCAAGCAAAACTCCAAGGTCAAGTTCGATTATGCCGTCCTCAAAGAGGACGACATCAAGAAGGGGTTGCACCCCACAGAAGCGGAGTTAAAGGCCTATTACGAAAGCCACAAGGCCACCTACGCCAACTCCGTTCCGGAAAAACGCAAAGTGAAATACGCCGTGATCGACACCGCGAAGCTCGAGGCGGGCGTTCAAGTCACACAAAGCGATCTGCAGAACTACTACGATCAGCATCGCGATCAATATCGTGTGCCGGAGCAAGTGAAAGTCAGCCACATCCTGATCAAGACTCCGCTCGCCGGTCCTGATGGCAAGGTAGACGAAAAGGGAGTGGCCGAGGCCCAGCACCGTGCTGAAGACTTGTTGAAGCAACTCAAGAATGGCGCGAAGTTTGAGACGCTCGCCGAGAAGTATTCGGAAGATCCAGGCAGCGCCAAGCAAGGCGGATCGCTCGGCTGGGTCGGCCGCGGCCAGACTGTACCCGAATTTGAGAAGGCTGCGTTTTCGCTGCCCAAGGGCCAGATGAGCGGTCTGGTGAAGAGCAGCTATGGCTTCCACATCATTCGTGTGGACGACAAGCAGGACGCTCACATGAAATCGCTCGACGAAGTGAAGTCGGATATCGAGCCGATCCTCAAGCGCCAGAAAGCGGCGCAGATCGCCCAGCGTCAGGCGGAGACGCTGCTGGATGATGCCCGCAAGAATGGTCTCGACGCCGCAGCCGCCAAGCAAAATGTTCCGGTGATTACCTCCGACTTCTTCACCCGCAAAGACATGTTGCCGGGTCTGGGGCCGTCACCGCAGTTTATGGACGCGGTGTTCTCCGAAGCCGACAAGGCTCCGCCCGATGTAGCTCCGGCATCGATGGGCACGGTCGTGTTCCAGTTGTTGGCCATCAAGCCAGCCTCAACTCCGAGCTTTGAAGAGATTCGCAGCCGCGTCGAAGAAGAATTCAAGAATGAACAAGCGGGAACGCTCTTATCGCAGAAGATTCAGGAACTCTCCGATCGCGCCAAGTCCGAGCATGATTTGAAGCGCGCTGCGAAGGAACTGGGCGCCACCATGAAAACCAGCGATCTAGTCCTGCCGGATGGCCAGGTTCCAGACGTAGGTTCCATGTCGGGTCAGGCAGCAGTGGCCTTTACGATGAAGCCGGGAGAAATCAGCGGCCCCATTCGCAATGGCGGCGACGCTGTTGTGCTTCAGGTGCTCGAGGACCAACTTCCGTCCGAGGCCGATTATGCAGCCAAGCGCGACCAGATCCGCGACCAACTGCTGCAAAACAAGCAGCAGGAGCGCTTCGCTCTATTCGTCTCCAACCTGGTCGACGAGATGACCAAGTCGGGTAAGATCAAGAGAAACGAAGAAGAACTCAAGGCGCTGACTCGCTCCGGCAGCGAAGGGATGTAAGCGGCGGTCTCATGTCCTTTGCACGTGCCGCCGGCATTCTTCTGCATCCTACTTCGTTGCCGTCGCGCGGCGGAATCGGTGACCTGGGTCCCGCCGCCTACCGCTTCGTGGATTTCCTTGCTTCTGCCCGTCAAGGCGTTTGGCAAGTGCTTCCGCTCAGTCCGCTTGGCTACGGCAATTCTCCATACTCGACCACCTCGGCCTTTGCCGGAAATCCACTGCTGATCAGCCTTGAGCGACTCGCTGATCGTGGCTGGATCGAGCATTCCAAGCTCGATCAGCTTCCGAGTAACTCAGGTCCCGTTGAATACGACAAGGTTTTTGCGCAGAAACTGCCCTTGCTCTTTGAGGCAGCGCGAAACTTCTTGCGCTCTGCATCAAGCGAAGCCCTGCGGCGCTTCGAGTCTTTTAGCGGCGCGAATGCCTGGTGGCTGGAGGATTTCGTTTTGTTCGACGGCCTCCGCGCCCGGCACAAACTTGAGCCATGGAATCGCTGGGCGCAAGATCTGGCCGCGCGTGAGCCGCGCGCCTTGCAGAAAGCAAAGGAGGAACTCGCCGACGATATCCGCATCCGCAGCGCCTTACAGTTCGCCTTTTACGAGCAATGGTCGGCCTTAAGGAAGTATTGTGCAGAACGGGCGATCCGCATCGTGGGGGATGTAGCCATCTTTGTGAATTACGACAGCGCCGATGTGTGGACACACCGCGAACTCTTCCGTCTCAATGACCAACCTCGAACCGGAAGTCGTCGCCGGCGTTCCTCCCGATTTCTTCAGCAAAACGGGCCAGCGCTGGGGCAATCCGCTCTACCGCTGGGATGTAATGAAGCAGCGAGGATATCAATGGTGGATCCAGCGTTTGCGCTGGGCGACTCAGCACTGCGATTACATTCGCCTCGATCACTTTCGCGGCTTCGATCAGTTCTGGGAGATTCCTGCCAGGGACGACACCGCGATCAACGGGCATTGGGTCGATGGTCCCCGCGACGATTTATTCGCTGCGCTGCGGCAAGCTCTGGGGGGACTGCCATTTTTCGCCGAAGACCTTGGATATATCACTCCCGAAGTGCA
This sequence comes from Terriglobia bacterium, assembly GCA_963711365.1. Lineage (GTDB taxonomy): Bacteria > Acidobacteriota > Terriglobia > Terriglobales > Acidobacteriaceae > Sulfotelmatobacter. Next base: position 137,994 of record CAVQDY010000011.1, read on the forward strand.
CGCGTTGCGAGAACGCCTGCAGATTCCGGGAATGTGCGTTTTACAGTTCGGTTTCGGGGACGAGGGCGCGCATATGTACCTGCCTCATCGCGCCGCCGGTAAGGTGATGTACACCGGTACGCATGACAACGACACGGTGATCGGCTGGTGGAATGGAGCCGCTGCGGAGCATGAACGCCGAAATGCGGAGGCCTACATCGGCCGCTGCGAAGACGGTATCCACTGGGCATTCATTCGCGCGGCTCAGGGTTCACCAGCCTGCCTGAGCGTTATCCCGATGCAAGACATCCTGGGTCTTGGCAGCGACGCTCGCATGAATACTCCTAGCCTGAACGATGGAAACTGGCGATGGCGCTTCGATGAAGGCCAGCTGAAAGGCGAACTGGCGGCGAAGTTGGCTTTGCTCGCTGAAGTCTGCGACCGCCTTCCGAAGCCCTTCGCGACGCAGTCGAAGGAAGATTTTTTCGCCTGATGGCACAGGCCCGCGCAGCCATGTAACAGCGGGCTTTCAGGGCGCTTAGCTCCAGCGCTTCTGTTTGTTAACAGAACATTACAACGTCGCCCTTTGTGACCCAAATCGTGTATAGAAGAACGGGGAGTCTCTACTGTGTCGGAAGCGATCATCGAAGCCGTCGGCGTCGAAAAGTCTTATCCGCAGCCGGACGGCACCCGCATCTTGGTCGTCGGATCGACCAATCTCGCCATCGAGCGGGACAAAATCATCGCGATCCTCGGACCTTCGGGATGCGGAAAATCCACGCTTCTCCGCATTCTCACAGGACTGTCAGAACCCACTGCGGGCACGCTCCTCTGGCACGGTAAGCCGCTTAGCGGGCAAATGCCCAACGTGGCCATCGTTTTCCAAAGCTTCGCCCTGTTCCCCTGGCTCACGGTAATTCAGAACGTCGAGGCTGCCCTCGAAGCCAAAGGAGTTCCCGAAGTCGAGCGCCACAAACGCGCTCTGCGCGCGCTTGATACCGTTGGTCTCGATGGGTTCGAGACTGCCTATCCGAAAGAACTCTCCGGTGGCATGAAGCAGCGGGTGGGATTCGCCCGTGCGCTCGTCGTCGAACCTGAGGTCCTTTTCATGGACGAGCCTTTCTCCGCACTCGACGTCCTCACGGCTGAGAACCTGCGCGGTGAACTGCTGGAACTCTGGCTCAATAAGAAGATGCCGACCAGCGCCATCTTCATCGTGACCCACAACATCGAGGAAGCCGTCATGCTGGCGGATCGCGTCATGGTTCTGGGAAGAAATCCTGCACGTGTGCGTTCCGATTTCAACATTAGGCTGAAGCATCCTCGCGACCGCAAGTCCGCCCGCTTTGTCGAACTGGTTGACTACATCTACAAAGTGATGACGGAGCCGGATACCGATCACGCGCTGCCCGACGCCGAGACCACAGCCGAAATCATCCTTCCCCGGGGTGGCATTACAAAAGAAGCAGTCAAGAAGCAGGAGGCTCCGCTGCGCACCGCGAGATACCAGATGCTTCCCCACGCGCGGGTTGGCGGCATCGCCGGGCTCGCCGAGTTGCTGCGCGATCGCGGCGGTCGCGAAGATCTCTTCCGCCTCTCCGAAGAATTAGTCATGGACGTCGAAGACCTTTTGCCGATTCTCGAAGCTTGCGTGCTGCTGGGATTCGCGTGGCTCAAGGAAGGCGATGTTCAGATCACACCCGCCGGCATTGCTTTTGCCGACGCCGATATCCAGCACCGTAAAGTTCTGTTCCGCGAGGCCGCGCTCGAGCACGTAACGATTCTCAAGCAGATCGACAGTATCCTGAAGCGCAAAGCCGATCACTCGATTGCTGACGAATTTTTTCATGACATCCTCGACGAACACTTCGCCGAAGATGAGGTCCAGCGCCAGTTTGAAACCGCCATGAACTGGGGCCGCTATGCCGAGATTTTCGACTATGACCGGCAGAGCGGAAAATTGGTTCAGACCGAAGCTACCCCCGAGCCTGCCTCCTCGCCGGAATCACAGAATCTGAAGTCCTGAGCCAACGCATGAAAAAGAACATCAGCCTGCGTGGATTCTCGGCGTACCAACTCTGGACGCAACTGCCCAGCCTCGAGATTTCTTACTTGCCTGACCTGCTGATGTTCGCGGCGGCGATTACGCTCTTCTACGGCGTGCTCGTCGTCGGGCGCACATGGCTCGGCCCGTTCACGCCTGAAGTCAATATCTCTCGCAGCCCTCTGGCGTTGCCCGCGTACGCGGGTTATTCGTTGCTGCGCATCACCATCGCTTATGTGCTGAGCCTCGCTTTTACACTGGTCTACGGATACGTTGCCGCCTATAACCCACGGGCTGAGCGCTTCATGATTCCTCTGCTCGACGTTCTGCAGTCGATCCCGGTGCTCAGCTTTCTTCCCGGCGTCATGCTGGCCATGGTTGCTCTTTTTCCCGGACGCCAACTCGGTGTCGAAGCCGGAGCCATTCTTCTCATCTTCACCGGCCAGGTCTGGAACATGGCTTTTAGCTTCTATGCCTCACTGAAAAGTATTCCTAAAGAAATGCGTGAGGCCGCTAAAATTTACGGTTTCAGTTGGTGGCAGCGATTCATTGAGATGGAGTTGCCATACGCGGCGATTGGGCTGGTTTGGAACTCGATGATGTCCGTCGCCGGCGGCTGGTTTTTTCTGATGGCTTGCGAGATGTTCGTGCTCGGCTCGCGCGACTTCCGCCTGCCCGGGCTTGGATCCTATCTTCAGACCGCAGCCAGTAATGGGGATACGCGCTCAATCGTCTGGGGCATCGCAACCATGATTGCGGTCATTGTTCTGCTCGATCAGTTCGTCTGGCGTCCCGTGATCGCCTGGGCAGAAAAATTTAAGGTCGAACAGGTCGAGAGTGCCGACGCTCCACGTTCCTGGGCGCTCAACCTGTTCCGTCACTCGCGCGGTCTGGCACAGATCCAGAGCCGCACCATCCAGCCCCTGCGCGAGCGTCTGATGATGTATTTTGCGCGTCCGCGCCCCGTTGAAGAAAACGAACAGCGCAGCCCCTGGAAGCTTTGGTTTGTCCGGTTGATCGCGGTCGGCCTGCTTGCCGCACTGGGCTACGGAATTGTCCGCGTCATCATGCTGCTCAGCGGACTCCAACGACCTGAGATTCGCGAAGCCGGCATAGGCCTGGTGGCCACCTTCTTGCGCGTGAATCTGACTCTGCTGCTCGGCGCGCTCTGGACCATCCCCGCCGGTGTGGCGATCGGCTTCAATCCAAAACTCGCGCGCGTCGCCCAACCCCTGGCACAGATTGCCGCCTCCGTCCCGGCAACGGCACTATTCCCGGTCGTCCTTCTTCTTCTCATTCGCGTTGGCGGAGGGCTTGGCATTGGCTCCATCGCACTATTACTGCTAGGGACGCAGTGGTACATCCTGTTCAACGTAATCGCGGGTGCCATCGCGATTCCGACGGACCTAAAGGAGTGCTGCTCAGTGTTCCGGCTCACCGGAATTGCACGCTGGAAGAAGCTGATCCTGCCAGGGATCTTTCCTTATCTCGTCACCGGCCTGGTAACGGCGTCAGGCGGTGCGTGGAATGCCAGCATCGTAGCCGAATATTTCCATTTCAAGGGTCAGACCTACACCACCGTTGGACTTGGTGCCACCATCAGCCAGGCCACCGACACCGGCAACTTCGACCTTCTTCTGGCCGCCACTATCATGATGGCTGCCACCGTGGTGACCATCAATCGCCTTGTGTGGCGCCGGATGTACGCTCTGGCCGAGACACGTTACCGTCTCGAAACCTAACGGACTCAGCCGGGCCACTCTCGCACCATAGTTACTGCTGGTTACTTTTCCGCTTCATCCTCCATTTCATTTCATCAACTTTTAACTTGCGCTTCATCCTGTCGCAATGCGCATGCAGTATGCCTATAACATGCCATCCAACCAACTGCAGACCGATCCGTCGCAGGGAGAAGTGTTATCCCGTGTCGCGCAGTTCCCCGGTATTGCTGGAAAGCTGGCTCCGGTCGGGCGGGTAAGAAATCTGTATCGGCGCGTGCAGCGCGCGCCCGAGGGATTTCGTCTCGAAAGCCTGCTCTCGGAGATGCGAATCGATTTTCGCGTCGATTCCGCCGACCAATCTCGAATCCCGGCTTCCGGCCCAGTCGTCGTCGTGGCCAACCATCCTTATGGCGTGCTCGATGGTGCGTTGCTTACCGTACTTCTCACCCGCGTCCGTCCCGATGTAAAAATACTTACGAATTCTCTTCTGAGCGATATCCCGGAGTTGCAGCGTCATTGCATCTTCGTCGACCCCTTCCAGACCGATCGGTCCATCGAAGCCAATCGCAAGGCACTCCGCGAGGCTCTTGCCTGGTTACAGCAGGACGGATTGCTCGCAATGTTCCCATCGGGTGAAGTCTCGCAATGGCAGATGCCCGCGGGGCAAGTAGCCGACCCGGAGTGGAATGATACCGCGGTCCGTCTGATTCGCCGCACCGGCGCGACCGCGCTGCCCGTTTTTTTCTGCGGACACAACGGGGTTCGCTTCCAGCTTCTCGGCATGATCCATCCCAAGTTGCGCACTGCATTTCTGCTGCAGGAATTTCTGCAGCAGGAAGGCAAGAGGGTCGAAGTCCGTGTGGGTAGTCCCGTGCAAGCCGAGTCGCTCAACGCCCTGCCCAATGATCGTGAAGCCATCGAGTATCTTCGTTGGCGAACTTATCTGCTCGGCCGCCGCAGCAAATCTGAAACCTCCTGGCCTTTGGCCTTGCGCTCCAAGTTTGCGGAGAAGATTCAGGAACCTCTTGCGGCCCCGATGCCGAAGCCAATTCTGGCGGGAGAAGTCGCTAAGCTGCCCCCCGACCGCTGTCTTGCGGAAAACGGGGAATTCGCCGTGTATCTCGGCATGGCCAGCGAGATACCAAAGCTATTGCTGGAAGTCGGTCGCATACGAGAGCTGACATTCCGGCGCGCCGGCGAGGGAACCGGCAAAACTCGTGACCTCGATTCCTTCGATCAGTATTACTGGCACGTCCTGCTGTGGCATAAAGCGAAGCAGGAGTTGGTTGGCGCCTACCGTGCCGGCAGCACGACGGAAATACTCGCGGAACACGGCATCAGCGGTCTTTATACCAGCACGCTCTTCCGCTACGATGAACGCCTTTTCGAAAAGCTAGGCCCTGCGCTCGAACTCGGACGCTCCTTCGTGCGTCCCGAATATCAGCGTCAGTACGCTCCACTTCTTCTATTGTGGAAAGGAATTGCTCGCCTCGTGGCCACGCGCCCCGAGATTCCAGTGCTGTTTGGCGCCGTGAGCATCAGCAACGATTACAACCAGGCTTCGCGCGAGATGATCTACCGCTACTTCGAATCGCGCATGCAGGAAGATGACCTGGCCGGATTGATCGAGCCTCGCCGCAAGTTCCGCCCCGCCTTCTTGCGCCCGTGGGATTGCCGGGCCATGTGCCGCGCCCTGCGCGATCTCGACGAACTCTCTCAGCCGATCACCGATGTCGAACTCGATGGCAAAGGCCTGCCGATCCTGCTTCGTCAATACGCCAAGGTCGGTGGCAAACTTCTCGGCTTCAATGTTGATCGCAAGTTTTCCAACGTTCTCGACGGACTGGTTGTGGTCGATCTCCGTTACACTGAGCCTGGCGTGCTGGAGCGCTATATGGGAAAAGAATCAGCCGCGAAGTTCCGCCGCATCCACGGAATCGCAGTTACTTCTTAGGCTGCGGTAAAGAGCAAACCTGAGCGGCGCTCTCGAGCGCGCGCTCAATCTCTTGACCGAGTTGTACGAGTTCTTCCGGTTTCATAAAATGCTGCAGGCGTTCGAATAAATGCCGCTCTTCTTTTCGAATGTGCTCCGCTAGCTTCCGTGCAAACGTGACCAGTTCTTCCACCGACATCTGCCGTGCCTCAGCCTTTGCGAAATTCGCCCGCAGCCGCTGGTGGTCGGCAAGCAGTTCCTCGACGAGCGGACGCAACTCGCGGAAAGTCTGTGCCGCCGGAAACACGATCTGCTCTTCCGCCGTGAAGTGAACCTTGATCTCAGCCTCGAATTGCTGGGCAATTTGCGCCTGCCAGTCGACGCTTTTCTGATCAATCGGCGACGCACGCTCAATGCGCACACACAACGCCAGCGCATGCTGGTGCTGTCGCGACAGCGGAACGAGATTCTTATCGCGTAGCATGAAGCTTACGAACTCGCCGTCTCCAGCTTCGCCCCGGCAATCACGCTCTCGGTGGGCGTGGGTTCTGCCGCCGGCAGCACCGTCAGCCAATCGGTCCGCACCCGCTCCCACTCCTGGATCAGCATTCCATTCGCTTCGAAGAAGCTTCGAATACGATAGCGCTCCCATCCTGCGATTTCCTCAAGAATCGGCGCCAGTACTGCCAGTGCGCTCGTACTGAGCACCGTCCGTTTGGCAATCTGCGAAATGTTTCGTGATTCGGAAACCGCGATGGTCAATCCATCGCGCGCATTGATGTGCAGCATTACATGGATGTCAGAGCTACCATCGCCCGTATAGATCACGTGATCCGGCCCTGCAGCCCGCTGCAATAGCAAACTATCCAGAACCGCGACTTTGCCGTATCCCGCCGTCGCACGCACAATCGTGTCGATCTCGCCCGACGGCTGATAGCGGAATTCCGTCCCGTAGATGTGATCCGGCGGAACAATGTCTTCCAGCGCCGACCGGACGATCTCGACCGGTGCCGCCGACAGCACGAAAAAATCAAACTGATGCCCATCGATGCCGGACTCGAGAAGGTGGTAGAGCAGCTTGATATCGCTCTTCAGTCGAATGCGCTTTCCCACTTCGCGCAGATGATCTTTTCGCACCTTCGCGCGAAACTCCGGATCGTGCAGCAGCAGATACGCCAGTTCCGCTCCTTGCTGCACCAGGTTGATCTTCGCCATCCCCTTAGACTTACGTTCAAATTCTTCCGTCGAAATGCCGACCAGTTCGGCCAGCACGTAGCCGGAATCATTGAACGTGAGCGTCTGGTCGAAATCGCTCGCGAAGATGTAGCGTTTCAAAGTGTTCTCTGCCATATGCGTATTCGATTCCACCCACGATGGAATGCACTATTAAAAGAATTGATTGCGATTATATGCCTCTTCTTTCAGCGGCTTACGAGACGCTTTTTGTAACAATCACCAGGGAGGAAGTTGCAAGTGAGTAATGACTCAGACCGTTTTTACCTAATCACCGGTGGCCCGGGATCGGGAAAGACTGCATTGATCGATGCCCTTCAGTCGCGTGGCTATGCGTGCTCGGTCGAGGCCGGGCGTGGAATTATTGCGCACCAGGTTGCGATCGATGGCCCAGGCCTGCCGTGGCGCGATCCCATGCTGTTTGCGGAACTGATGCTTTGCTGGGAAATGCGCTCGTATCATCTCGCAGGACAAAGTGCGGCTCCGGCCTTCTTCGATCGAGGAGTCCCCGATGTATTGGGATACTTGCGCTTGATGAATATTCCTGCGCCCGAGCATATGCGAAACGCGGCCACGAAGTACCGCTATAACCAAGCCGTTTTCATTGCCCCGCCTTGGCCCGAAATCTTTCGCCAGGATCGTGAGCGCAAGCAGGATTTTGCAGAAGCGGTGCGGACATACGAGTCTCTCGTTGCAACTTACACCAATCTCGAATACAGGCTGCTCGAGCTTCCACGCGCCTCCGTCGAAGCTCGCCTTCGTTTCGTGCTTGATTATGTGCGGCTGATTATGTGACAGCTGATTATGTGCAGCTTTACTAAATTCTCCCCCGCGTCCAAAATAGAAGGTTCAGCTGCAAACTCGATTGTTTCAAGAGGAGCCTCATGGTAGTCGCGACTGGTGAACTGATTCGTGCAATGAATTACGTGGAAGACATCACGGCGACTCTGCGCCGCATCTGCATTTATATCCCCGCCATGAGCCCCGAAGAGCGCAAGCGGCTGGCCGAAGTCATGCGCACAGCCGCCTCCTCCTTCAACTCTGCGATCGCCGATCTCGAAAAGGTGGAGAAGTAGGGTGTCCGCGGTCCAGACGATTACTGTTATTGGCGCGGGCATTATGGGACGTGGGATCGCCCACGCTGCTGCCCTCGGCGGATACCGCACCATCCTGGAAGATCTTCTGCCGAATGCACTGCGCAAGGCGGAAACGGAAATTCGCGCCAACCTCGATAAAGCTGTCGAACTGAATAAAGTCACGGCCGCGGATGCCGACGCCGCCTTTCGCCGCCTCGAATATGCCGGCTCGGTTGAAGCGGCTGCCCGCGAAGCCGACCTCGTCATCGAAGCCGTCCCCGAGGAGATGGAATCGAAAATCGAAATTTTTACCCTGCTCGACAAAATCTGCCGCCCCACCACGATCCTCGCTTCGAATACATCGTCCCTCAGCGTTACTGAAATCGCGAGCGTCACCTACCGCGCCAGGAAATGCGTGGGCATGCACTTCTTCAATCCCGTGCACAAGATGAAGTTGCTCGAAATCGTGCGCGCCCTTGAGACCGACGAAGAGACTCTCGCAACCGCCGTAGAAGTCGGCAAGCGCATGGGCAAAGAAGTTGTCGTAATCAAAGAGAGTCCGGGCTTCATCACCAGCCGCATCAACGCTATGATCGGCAATGAAGCTTTTTACATGCTGCAGGAAGGAATCGCCTCAGCCGCCGACATCGATAAAGCCTTGAAACTCGGGCTCAATCATCCCATGGGCCCGTTCGAACTCGTCGATCTGGTCGGCCTCGATACCCGCCTCAGCATTCTCGAATACCTGCACAAATCTCTTGGCGAAAAATATCGCCCCGCGCCACTTCTGGTGCAGTATGTGAAGTCCGGCCGCTTGGGGAAAAAATCCGGTCGCGGCGTCTACGAGTATCCCGAGCCACAGGCGTTGTAGGTCCGCGCCCCGGAGGAACCGGAGCACGTTCACCAGGATATTCTGGCTTCCCGTCCAGCAACAACTCGCCACCAACTCGCATCTCATCATGGCGCACCAGAGCATGCCATTGCGAGATATTCAGCGGGGTGGACCCAGACATTCGCGAATTGTTTTCCTTTGTCTCGCCCTGTTAATCCCAGGCAAGATCCGGTGCCAGACAACTACCACAACCGACAATCCATCGATTCAGGAAGTACCTACTCAGTCCGTCACCCAAGTCAAGCCGGAGGATGGAAGGAATCGCGATGGAGAAAAAAAGATCGAGGAACAAACGACGGAGCGCCAGACCAAACGAATGTTTTGGGTGGTCCCGAATTTTGCCGCGGTCAACGCCAACACGCAGCTTCCCCCTTTAACTCCGCACCAGAAATTCGTGCTCGCATTTCACGACAGCTTCGACTATTCCTCATTCGTCTGGACCGGCATCATCGCTGCCCAGAGTTTCGGCCTCAACTCCGATCCGGAACTCGGTGGCGGGTTCAAAGGTTATACCCGCTATTACTGGCGTGCCTTTGTCGACGGAGTCTCTGGAACTTATTTCACTGAAGCCATTGTGCCCGTCATCAGCCGCGAGGACCCCCGCTACTACACTCTCGGCCACGGTGGCTTCTTCCGACGTACCACCTACGCTTTGTCCCGCACGTTTCTTACCAAGACCGACTCCGGAGGCACCGGATTCAACTGGTCTGAGGTCGGTGGCAACGCCTGCGAGGCCGCTTTATCGAATCTTTATTACCCGCCTCAGGAACGCGGAGGCGCTCAGACCCTGCGCGGCTGGGGCAACCAGATGGAATCCGCCGCTTTGAATAACATCGTGAAGGAATTTTGGCCTGACATCCGCCACAAAGTTTTCCGTCTCAAGTAGTCGCGCTTCGAAAGAACCCGCGGCAAAATAACAGATCCCGGCACAGAGGCCTAAACCGTCTCCGATTCCACCGGCGCTTTCGGGCAGTTATTTCGAGAATCGTGCTCTTCGCTATTGGCCTTCGCAAACCTCGCTCTTTTGTCGAGGTTGTCTGCGAATCTGTATACGAATCTGTATAGATGTGTGAAGTTAATTCAGGCGGGGACTACTTCGAAGGGCCACCAGTTTCGTTCAAATTCCCAAAATGGAACTCACTCGCGCTCCTTGCGTCGTTTTCCCTTGACGCTTCCGTCCGCACAGATCGATACTGGGCTGGGAACGCTCCAGTTTCATAACACGGGTAAGAGGTAAGTGCTTTGAATCCAAGATTTTACCCGTAAGTGCTTGAGCCCCATAGATTACTTCTGAATTTTCCGCTAAGTCGAAGATTCCAGAGATTCGGGGGGAGGGGGGGTAGGGGTAATAAGAAGGTAAACTTTCCCAAATCGATTGATTTCGTCTAACGCCGTCCAAAGTTCAGACCTGCCAGCGCCGACGCCTTCTCCGCATCCACTCCTTTGCCCGCCACCAGCACGTGAAAGCTCTCGCCCATTCCTGCAGGAGTCACCAGATGTTTGAGTTGCAGCGCAACCTTCGCCCGCTCCTGCGTCAACCGGCATTCTTCAAAGGCGTCCGCAAACTGATTCTCCTCGCCAATTCCCATCAGAAATTGCGATTGCGTAACTAACTTGTGTGCGTGAAAACCTCGCTGTTCAGCAACGGCCGCGAGCGCGGTGAAGTTCACATCAGCCGTGATGTCCTGCTCGCCGGGCGCTTCGTACGGACTCGCGCTTACCGAATGCTGCCGGATCGCTTTCACGGTTCCACGATGCCGTCCTGCAAGTTGCTCTTCGCGCGTGTATCCATAATCCACAACGACGATGAACCCACGTTCGAGGTTGCACGCAGATGACATTTCCCGCTGCGCGATGAGAGGCACTTCGATCCGCTCTTCTTCTTCCGGATGAACCGAATAACGATCCAGGAATTCCAGTTCCTCCGCAGAAGACTGAACCCAGCTTTCCATCAATCTCCCTTCCCTGCTCTCAATGCGAAGAGATCCCCGGCGACTCAATATCTCAACGGGAATCGCATCGAAAAACTCATTGGCAAACACGACGGTTGGGAAGATTCTGGCAGAAAGGCTTTCCGGGTTTTTCTTCGAGGTCTCGAGAGTCGCTTTGCCCGTCTCAAGCCGCTTTTTCAGCGTTTCCGAAATGCGCTGGCGGAGCGCTGGCGATTGCTCGATCAGTTCATAGCGCAGCGCCCGAAAAAACTCCGGAAACTTCTTCTCCGACCAGTCCATCACATCCTGCGCGAAGAGCCCGCGTCCCGGACCAAGCTCTCGAATTACAACTTGCGAAGGTGCGCCCAGCGCGCGCCACATCTCTTCGAACTGTCGCGCCAGCAAACGGCCGAATACTGCATGCACATCGCTCGAAGTGTAAAAGTCGCCCGCCTTGCCGAACTGCGCCGCGTTCCGCGAATAGTAGCCAAACTCAGAATCGTAAAGGCAAAGTTCCATGTACCGCGAAAAAGGAATCGGCCTGCGTTCGCTGGTTTCCTGTTCAATCTTTGCCCGCAGTCCGCTCACAATCCCTTCTTCTGCCGGTCGGCGCGGTCCTGTGGTGTGCGGATGAACATCTCGACAAAGTAATCATGCAGCGCGTCATAAAGCTGGCGCTGAAAGCCCCATTCGAACTGGGGATCGTCGAGATCTCGCGGATGCAGGTCGAAATAATAGGTGTGGACCGGAATGCTCTGATCCTTGAACTGGATGACCACCTCGACTCCGTCGCCTTTACCGTGCGCGGAGAACGTCAGCAACGGATGCTCGTACAGCTTCAACTGGGCCAACACGCGATCGAGGCGCATGTGCGAGATTTCTGGCATCGAGGGATTGTAGAACACACGAGCACAGACGATAAGGGAGCTTCACAACTTGAAAGAAGGTGTGCCTGCTGGCGCAAAATCATGCCCCCACGCCTCCGGGGAGGAGCGTGGGGGCACCCGGGTAACGTTCAGGCGAGGGGTCTCAATCCCGCCGCCCAACCATCTGATCAGAGATACGCAGCCGGGTACAGTAAAGTTCCCCGCTGGCATGTAGTGACTTAGACCATGATGGGTAGAAAAAGGTTAGCTAAACCGAAATGGTGCGACCAACCGCCGGCATTGAAGTCCTGCTGCGGCTAGCCGATAAGAGAGAGTTACCTTCAACTCTCGGGAGAATTACTCGTGGTCCAGAATCATGCAGCGTTTGGGGGCAATCCTTCTTTTGAGGTATCGACCGGAGCATTTGCCGAGGCTGCCGAGTTTTCGATCGACGTCGGCCGGCGCGTCGTGATGGTGAGATTCGGGCCTCAAGTCACGGTCCAGACAATCGCGGACTATGCCAAGCGGCTGCGCGCGCATCCTTATTTCGAAACCGCATTCGCAGAAATCACCGACTTGCGCGAAGTAGAGAATCTCGATCTGCAGGCGGAAGATTTTCTCAAGCTTGCCGATGAGATTGATCCGTTCTCGCTGGAAGCGAAGCGCGCCTTCGTAGTGCGCACCGCGGTGCAGAATCATGCCGCGCGGATGCACAAAATCCTGCGCAGCGATCGCACCATCGAGATATTTCGGACCGTGGAAGAAGCCGAACGCTGGCTCGGATTCCAGGAGCGAGATTAGAAATACCCGCCTGAGCCGAACTGGATTATTGACTGCTTCTTTCCTTCGGCCGTTCGTAGGCTTTCTGCAGATATTTCCGGGCCTCCTCAAGTGCGCCGAAGGTATTGTCGTTGGTCTGCAGAGCCTGGCGATACTGTCCGACTGCGCGTTCGCGCTGTCCTGTAATGTCGAAGATCTTTCCCAGCTGGATCCGGCTCCAGACTTCGGTCCATCGCGGCTCGCCATCGCCATCAATCGCGGCACGGTAAGCGTTGGCCGACGATTGATAATTCCGCTGCAGGAAGAAGATTTCCGCAATCCGGTAATGGGCCAGCGAGCTGTTCTTGTTCAGGTCGAGGGCTTTGTTGAACTCGGTCAGCGCGCCCGATAAATCGCCTTGCTGTTGTAAGGCCTGACCGCGCAGAACCGAAGCCCGCAGCTTCACGTCGCTTGAGTTGGTCAGCACGTGATGGTCAGGATCAATTGAAATCTTCCTGGGACGTCCGAAGGTCTCGATGGTGAAAGGCGAATTCGTTCCCACGACATCGATTTTCTTGTTCTCGGTCTTGCCGTCCGTCTCGATTCTTATGTCAACCGGCATCCGGAAAAGATCAAGGTCCTGCGAGATTTCGCCGGTAACACGGAATCCCGGCGTCTTCTCCTCTTTCGGATTCTGCGCGACCGCAGCCCCGCCCAGTCGGTACGTGGTGTACTTCAACTTGAACTCCGGCGCGCCGGTCGAGTCGAGCCATTGCGAGAAGAACCATGTAAGCTGGTCGCCATAGTTTTTTTCCGCAATCTCGCGGAAGTCGTCGGTAGTTGCCGACTTGCCGGCGTACTGAGTGGCAAACTCGCGCATCGTCTTATTGAACTTGTCCTCGCCCAGAACCCAGCGCAGCATGTGCAGGATCATCGCTCCCTTGTCGGTGGTGAGCGACTGAAACTCAGTAGAGAAGGTATCGAGCTTGGCGGAGGTGGAAAGCGGCACCGTGTCGTAGGCTAGAGCGCCAACGGACATGTCCTTCACTGCCTCTTCCAGTCCCGCAGCCCCGGCGGCGTTTTCCACATACATAGCTTCGGAGTAGCGCGCGAATCCGTCACTCAGCCACCAGTCATCCTTGGTCGCCGGACTGACTGACACTCCCCACCATTGGTGCGCGATGCCATCGGCCAGCAAGCGATAATTTGTTTTCTCGGTGATGGATGGACTTGCGATGCCGACCAGTTCAGGAGCCCAGGTATAGGGCAGCGTGTCCCCCGGCAGTTCCAAAAGGTTCAGCCTCTGCGAAGGCGGCAGCCCGAACAGCGTCAGGTAGTAGGTAAATTCCTGAACCGCGGTCGTTGTGTAAGCGGGCGCGACGCTCTGGTGCGTCGGCTTGAAATACACGTGCAGGTCCATTCCCGCTTCGTCACTCTTGTACTCCTGGAAGATGCCGGCAACGATAGATCCCGGGAAACTCGACTTATCGGAGACGAAGGTAAAGGTCTTGGTCGGAAGAACGCTCGTGCTCGCTTTCTTGGGCGGAGCCACGTCGGAAACGGTCTCTTTGCCGCTGCCAATCACCAGCATGTGGGCGGGCACGGTAATGCTGATGGTTGAAGTGAAGCGGTTGATTCCGTATGCATTGAGCGGGAACCAGCGGCCCGCATAGAGGAGATAGCTGGTGTCGTCGCCTATGTAGGCCAGGCTGAGTCCTGGCACAGGGCTGTTATCGGCGTTCTCCAGGTTTCCTTCGTATTCGAAGGTCAGCGTCATCGAACTGTCTTTGGACAAACCGCTCGGCAGAGGAACGCGCACTGTGGAATCCTGCGTGACGCGCTCCGCCGACAACAGTTGGTTCTTCTCGTCAGTGACCTTGGTGACCCGGAGGTCATTGTGCAACTCGAACACGGCGACGCTTAAGTCCTGCATCGCCGTAAACTTAACTTTAGCCTTGGCGGTAATCTGGTGAAGATGGGGTTGAAGGGTCGCTTCGATCTGATAGTCGTCGACGCGCAGCCTGGTTTTTTCTGCCGCTCCAGCCGGTTCGGCCAAAACTGCCAGCAATAGAGTCAGAGAAATCGTGAGGACGCCAAGTCCGCGCCGCAGGTCGATCTGCATTCAGGAGGATCTCCGGGAAATGATAACCCATTTCCTATGATGAAGATTCTGACGGAAAAGATGCTGGGAGCACAAGTTCCTCAATACCTTGGCACCGCTTGCCAAAGCGATGCTGACCTGGTTACCTACTTAGGTTGCGGGTCATGAGAGTGGGATGTGAGCTTACGGAACAGAAACTCCTCAACCACAGCGCTTCCCGCGCTTCCCGCAAGGCCGATCGCCGTGTTTTCGAAGGTCAGACCAATGCCATTCCGGTTCGCCGCCGGATAATACAGGTTGGACAGCCCGCCCGCTGCCAAACTGCCGAGAACGTTGGAATAGTTCGGCTGCCAGCGTCCATTGTCGCCTTTACAGATGACGGCGTTGGCCAACGCGTAGAGAAGCCTCGATTTCTTGCTCCCTGTTCCTTTGTAGAAGTAGCGCGGATCCTGCTTGAGCAGCGCGGGAAAGATGACATTGCCGAAAAATGTTCCAGAGACAAAGTCGGCATATGCGGCGCCGTAACGTTTACCGTAGCCTTGCGCTCCCTGTCCGTAACCGCTATAGGAGTTGCTAGCCTGCTCGACTCCGGCGATGAGCCCGGTGATTCCGAACGAAACCGGGTCGATTATGAATTTCCATCCCAGATGGAATTTTTGTTTGGCGTCGAGCGGAGCCGCGTCCGGGACGTAGGTAACGTAATAGTTCGGGATCACTCCCAGCAGCCGTTGCCTCTCCTCGACGTGAACCTGATCTGCGGCAATTTCTTGCCGGGTTTCGGTCACGTTAACCTCGACGCTTGTCGCCACGACGAGTTGGACCGGTGGATTGAGATGGTTCTCACCCGGCTGCAGCAGCCCGGATTGCATTTGAGTGGCGAACCCATTGGATGAATATGAAACCGTATACGCACCCGCGGGGACGTTGTTGAATGTGAATGTCCCGTTGTTATCCGAAAAGGTCTCCGCGCTGAATGAGCCCACCGTCACCACCACTTTCGCTCCTGGGATCACGGCACCATCTCTGTCGATGACAGTGCCTCGAAGAATGCCGGTTGCAGCCGCGGTCGCTAGTCGCTGAGAGCTGGTAGAGGGCGCGTCTGGCATGGACGACGGTGTGTCTGGCGGAGATTGACCACACAGGGGCAGCGCAAAAAATGCAACTACTACTGCCGAAAGCGCCAACTCGCATGCGGATCGATTGACCTTAGAACGATAATTTCGGACTTGCGTCAGTACCAATTTCCCCCGGGGGACGAACTTAAGAGTGCGGTTCACGCAGTTATTTCACTGCGAAATCTTATCCTTGTTCGAACTAGTTGCCTACAGATAGGTTCGGGCGAGTCTGCTGCCCTTTACCTATAGATGCGTAGAACTTACCAAACGACAGTATCATCTCGGCCGCCCGGTCTGCCGGGGATTGGCCTTGGAGCGTCTCCTGGCTGCATTCCGAGCCTCGCAGCCGGGTTCTCACACGCGCCAGCCCTTCGAGCACGCGATCGCGCTCCGGTCCATCGGCCAGGATCCCCTGGAGAGTTCGAACTACGTTCTGTGGGGTGAAATCGTGCTGCACGAGCTCGGTTACAACCGTTTCATCGGCAATCAGGTTCACCATGGCGAACCGCGAGACTTTGACACGGGGTTTTCCCAAAAGATACGTCAAAGGAGACACGCGGTAGACCATGACGAATGGCATATTCATCATGGCAGCCTCGACGGTCGCCGTTCCGCTGGCAACAATTCCCGCCCGGGCATGAAAGAGGGCCGGTAACGCCTCCGGAAGCAGCGCGATCTCTATCTGGCCGATCAAGTCTTGGCCGGTCAAATGTTGGCCAATCAGGCTCTGCAGGAATTCGCGGTCCAGCGTCGGAGCCACTGGCAGGACGTACTGGTAATCCTCGCCGAGCAAAGCCACCGACTCCAGCATGGTCGGGAGATTCATGCGCACTTCTTTCACGCGGCTGCCCGGCATGAGGGTGATCCACGGCTTCGCGGGATCCAGCTTGAACTCTGCCGCGTACTGTTTGCGCTCGACGACCGGCAGGGGTAACTCTGCCAATGGATGTCCCACGAACGTCGCATCCACGCCGCGGTCACGATAGAACTTCTCTTCGAAGGGAAAAATAACGAGCGCCTTGTCGATGTAATCGCGCAGCAGACGCACGCGCCCTTGCCGCCAGGCCCAGAACTGCGGCGCCACGTAATAAATCGTTGGGATGCCTCGCCGCTTCATCTGTCGTGCCACCCGCCAGTTGAACGCCGGGGAATCGATCACGATGGCGAGATCAGGCTTGCGCCGGTCGGCCTCGCGGATCAGGTGCTTGTACAGCCTGAGGATCTTCGGAAGGTGACTCAGGATCTCGGTGATGCCGACCACCGCGAGGTCTTTAGTGTCCACGACGGTGTCGCACCCGGCTGCGCGCATGCGATCTCCGCCAACGCCGAAGAAGCTGAGATTTGTTTGTGTGGGGACAGCCGCCCTCGGCTGTCCGGCGGAGCGAAGCTCCGCGGGGTTCTTGCCTACAGCAGCAGCCGAGCTGCGCTCGGCCGGACAGCCGGGGGCGGCTGTCCGCACATTCTTTGTGGCGGCGGCGCGGTGGAGCGCTTCGATCAGTTGCGCGCCGTACATTTCACCCGACGCCTCCCCGGCGGAGATCAGGATTCGCACACTGCCATTGTAATCGGCCCTGTTCGCAATTCCGGACACAGGCTCTGCACCCGTGATTTCGTGACGAATCTGTGCGACACTAATGCCGCATTTTCACGGAGCTTGCCATGAAGATCGGCATGTACAGCGTTACTTATCGGGGAGTGTGGTACCGCGGAGAAGCCATCGACCTATTCAGCCTTGTCCGCCTGGCGAAAAAACAAGGTTGGGAAGGACTCGAACTCGATGCCGAGAGGCCGCATGCCGCACCCATGGATCTTTCCAGCGACGACCGCAAGCGACTGCGGGATCTCGCGGGCGAAGCCGGGATCGAACTGTGTGCCGTATCGCCGAACTGCGATCTGTCGAGCCCCGTCCCGGTGCAGCGCGAGGCCATGATCTGTTATGTGCGCGAATGCATCAAACTGGCGCACGATTTGGGATCTCCCCTCTGCAAGGTCTTCGCCGCCTGGCGCGGCATCACCCTCCATGACGGCCTCGCGACCTACAGTGAGACCTACGGTTACAACCAGTACGGCTTCTGGAAAGAAGATCGCCGCCGTTTTGTAGTCGAGTCGATGCGCGAGCTCTGCAAGATGGCTGAGGATTACGGCATCGTGCTCGCCATGCAAAATCACGGACCGGATATCGTCAACCGCTATCAAGATGTTCTGTCTCTCATCGAAGAGGTCGGTTCGCCCGCATTCAAGGCCTGCATGGACATCAATATCGAGCCCGAAGCCGATTCTTCCGAGCATGCGCGGCAGATGGCCGACGCCAGCGGCCGCTTGCAAGTCCACTCGCATATGAATGGAGAATTTGCGCGGCGTCCGGACGGCTCAGTCGAACTCGTGGCAGGCGGCTACTTCGACAAGAACTTCTGGGGACGGCAGGTAGCGTATCCGGCCTATGTCGATGCGCTCGTCGCATCCAGATACAAGGGATATATGAACTGGGAGTTCTGCCATCCCGCAGTCGAGAACGGAAAGCCGGTCGGCATCGACTATGTGCACCGCCAGACGGAAATGGCGCAAGAATATTTGTCGGCGTTAAGGACAGCTGCCGTGGAGAATGCAACCGCGAGGATTGCGGTGTAGCAGCTCGAGTTCTGTGTGGGGACAGCCGCCCTCGGCTGTCCGGCGGAGCGAAGCTCCGCGACTCACCACAAAATAGAACCACCTAATCGTCCGCACTGACCGTCGATTCCGGCAGGCGCGGACTGCCCATCGCCATTTCCTGATCTTTGTATTGCAGCTGATAGAGCTTGTAGTAAATGCCGCGATGCGCGAGCAGTTCCTGGTGTGTGCCCATTTCGCGGACCTGTCCCTTGTGCATCACGATGATTTTGTCGGCACGCTGGATGGTCGACAGCCGGTGAGCGATGATCAGCGAAGTGCGCCCTTCCACCATATGGGCGAGAGCATCGCGGACGCGGAACTCGGTCTCAGTGTCCACGCTGGAAGTGGCTTCGTCGAGGATCAGAATCTTCGGCTCGTGTGCCAGCGCGCGGGCAAACGAGATCAGCTGTTTCTGACCGGTGGAAAGCGTCGATCCCCGCTCCCGGACTTCTTCGTCGAATCCCTTCGGCAAAGCACGGATGAACTCTCCAAGGTTGACATCTTCTGCCGCCTGCTGCACGTGCGCATCTTGAATCCGCTCGGTGCCCAGCCGGATATTCCCGCCAATCGTTCCGGTGAACAGGAACGGATCCTGCAGCACAACGCCGATGCGGCTGCGGAGATCGGCAAGATCCATCTCCCGCACATCCACGCCATCGATGCGGACGGCGCCTTTCTGCACGTCGTAGAAGCGCATCAGCAGCGAGATCAGCGTCGTCTTGCCCGCGCCCGTGTGGCCGACGACCGCGACTGTTTCTCCGGGCTCAATGGCGAAGTTGACGTCGCGCAAAACCCAGTCGGAAGTCTTGCCAGTTTCAGCAGCGTTGCCGTTGGAGGGAACAACTGCCGAGCTGTGCTCGGCCGGACGGCCGGGGGCGGCCGTTCCCACATGGCCATTGCCTTTGCCAGAAGGCCTGCTCTCTTCGGGCATTTCCCGGTATGCGAACCACACGTGATCGAATTCGATCCGGCCCGGGCCTTCGGGAGTCTTCGTCACTGCGGGTGAAACCACGTCCACCGGGGTATCCAGCAGCTTGAAAATGCGCTCACTGGCTGCCATCGCCGACTGCAGAATGTTGTACTTCTCGCTGAAATCCATGATCGGACGGAAGAAGCGCATGGCATACTGCGTGAACGCGATCAGCACGCCTAGAGAAGCTGCGGTTGCAACCAGGTGGAACGAGATCAACGTGTGCGGATTGAACGAGACGCTCACGCTGCGCGATACGATGCCGCGAAGCACATCCTGCCCGCCCCACCAGATGACGGAGGCAATCGCGATTGCCGAAAAGAAATCGACCACCGGGTAATACACCGCATAGGCGAGGATTGCGTCTTTAAACGCGTCCATGTGGCTGCGGTTGATTTCCGAGAAGCGGTGGTAAGCACGCTTCTCGCGGTTGAAAAGCTGCAACACGACCATGCCGCTGACGTGTTCCTGCAGGTACGAATTGATGCGGGCAATCGCGGTGCGAATACGCCGGTAGGAATCGCGAACCTTGTCGCGGAAAATCTTCGTTGCCACCACAATGAACGGGAGCACGGCAAAGGTAATCAGCGCCAGCTTCCAGTTCATGCAAAGCATGATCCCGAGAATTCCTGCCAGCACGAACAGGTCTTCGAAGATCGAGACCACGCCCGACGTGAACATTTCATTTAATGCGTCCACGTCTGTTGTAACGCGTGTGACCAGGCGGCCTACGGGATTCCTGTCGTAGAACGCGACGTGCATGCGCTGCAGATGGCGGAAGATCTGGCTGCGCAGATCGAACATCACCTGCTGACCTGTCCACTGCATGAAATAGGTCTGCAGGAATTCGAGAACGAAGGTGAAGATCAGCAGGCCGAAGTAGATGGTCGAGATCTGCGCGATGCCGGTTATCGGCTTCGGGCTGAGCCAACTCCACATGCCAGTCGCTGCGCCTGGTGCGGGGCCAGATAGCGATCGACGGCAACCTTGACCAGGTACGGGCCTAAAACGTCGGCAAACGACTTCAGAATGATCGAGACAATGGCCACCGCCACGGGCCAGCGATAGGGACGCAGGTATGTCAACAGCCGCCGCATCAGACGGCTGTCGTACGCTTTTCCTAATATTTCCTCTTCCTGGGCCATGAGCTCGCGATCAGATTCGAAAAAACGCGCAGACGGCGCGGGTGGCGCCTTCCAACAGGGTACCTCAAATAGATGGCCGAAACGCCCGAGAGGATGGAAAAGGTTTGGGATAATGAAGGGAGTGAGCCTGGGAATCTACATTTCGGTGCCGTTCTGCCGCACCAAATGCAGCTACTGCAACTTCGCCTCCGACGTGTTCTCGCGGGCGGTGTTCGAGCGCTACGTCGATCGCGTTTGTGCCGACATCGCGTCTGCTGAAGACAGTGCCAAACAGATGGGCGGCCGGATCGAGGGCGATGTTGACTCCATTTATTTGGGCGGCGGCACGCCCACCGTCCTCGAGCCCGATCAGCTGCAGCGAATTTTCGATGCCGTACGCGCCCAGTTCTCCGTGACGCCAGATGCCGAAGTTACCGTTGAATCCGCACCAGGTACGCTTACTCCGCAGGTTATCGAAAGCCTGTTGCGCTGCGGCGTCAATCGAGTCAGCCTGGGAGTGCAGTCGTTTATCGATCGCGAGGCCACCGCGGTCGGACGCTTGCACAACCGAACAACGATTCTCGAGGACATCGCGCGCCTGCGTGCGGCGGGGATTGCCAACATCAACGTTGACCTGATTGCAGGACTGCCCCACCAGACGGCTGAAAGCTGGAATAAGTCGCTCGCCGAGACCGTCGCCACAGGTGCGCCGCACGTCAGCGTATACATGCTTGAGATCGACGACGACTCGCGTCTGGGACGCGAATTGATCGCCGGTGGCACGCGCTATCATGCCCATTTCGTCCCGGATGAAGATGCGATTGCCGATTTCTATGGGATCGCCTGCGAGCGGCTCGAAACGGCCGGAGTGAGACAATACGAGATTTCCAACTTCGCCCGACCTGGATTTGAGTCGCGCCACAATCTCAAATATTGGACGCGTCGTCCGTATCTCGGCTTCGGCGTAGACGCACATTCGATGCTGCTTTCTTCTACTCCGGAGGGCGAAGCTGTGCGGTTTGCGACCGCTGACTCCCTGGAAAAGTACGTTGCGGGCTCACCTCTGCAGAAGACCGCGGTCTCAGCCGCGACTGCTCTGGAGGAGACATTCTTTCTTGGATTGCGCCTGAATCGCGGCGTGGACCTGAACGAGGTCGCTCGAACCTGCACGCCAGTTGAATCTGAGCTCTATCGTTCGATCATTGCGGAACTCGCTTCTGACGGGCTGCTCGAGCAACATGAGACTCGCATTTACCTCACCTGCCGGGGACGCCTCCTCTCCAACGAAGTCTTTCAGCGCTTTCTCGCGCCTGCCGTTCCTGCTGACAAAGTGTGAATTCCCAAACCATCCGGTCGGTCGGATTTGCTCGCCGACGTTGCGAAATCGCCAGTATTCATGCCACTTTTTGATGATTCCTCGCTCCGCCCCAGACGTAACTTTTTTCCTCTGCAATCGCTGTGTTCTAATCAAAATTTGTGCGGCTCGAAGCTTTTTGCGCTCCGATTGCCGCCGAACCGCCGGAGGGAACGTGGACTTTCAACTGAACGAAGAGCAGTTGCACCTGAAAAAGAGCGTGCGCGAATTTGCCGAGCGCGAGATCAAGCCGCACGTCATGGAGTGGGACGAAGCCGGCGTATTTCCCATGGCTACCATCAAGGAATTGGGCAAACTCGGTCTACTCGGCGCGATTTTTCCCGCGGAGTATGGCGGCGCGGGCATGGGATATGTCGAATACGTTACCGCGATTGAGGAACTCTCTCGCATCGACGGATCAGTGGGCATCATTGTCGCGGCGCACACTTCGCTCTGCTCCAACCACATCTTTCTTGCCGGCAATGAAGCGCAGAAGAAGAAATATGTCAGCAAACTCGCCACAGGCGAATTCATCGGCGCATGGGGATTGACCGAGCCTTCGTCCGGTTCCGACGCGGGCAGCGCCCGCATGACCGCTGTCCGCAAGGGGAATAGCTGGGTTCTGAATGGCACCAAGACCTTCTGCACCAACGGCCACTATGCCGACGTGGTGGTTGTCCTGGCAGTGACCGACCGCACCGCGCACACGCATGGCATCTCGGCGTTTGTGGTGGAGAAGGACACAAAAGGTTTCCGCCCCGGCAAAAAAGAAAACAAGCTCGGGTTGCGCGCCAGCGATACCGCCGAACTGATATTCGAAGACTGCGTGATTTCCGCAGAAAATCTGCTAGGCGCCGAAGGCCAGGGATTTCCCGACGCTATGAAAGTTCTGGACGGAGGCCGCATCTCAATCGCCGCTCTGTCGCTCGGCATGGCCGAAGGAGCGCTCGATTGTGCCCTGAAGTATTCCAAGCAGCGCCGCCAGTTCGGCAAAGCGATCAGCGAATTTCAGGCGATCCAATGGAAACTCGCCGACATGGCGACTGAGATCGATGCGGCCATGCTGCTCACTATGCGGGCGGCGTCGATGAAAGACGCGGGCATGAAGACGACGCAGGAATCGTCCATGGCGAAGCTCTATGCCAGCGAAGTTGCCGTGAGGTGCGCCAATGAGAGCGTGCAGATTCACGGCGGCTACGGCTTCATCAAAGACTATCCGGCGGAGAAGTTTTATCGCGACGTGAAACTGTGCACCATCGGTGAGGGGACGAGCGAGATCCAGCGGCTGGTGATTGCCCGGCAGTTGCTGAAGGATTGACTTTGCTGGAGCGCCGTCATCCTGAGCGCAGCCGTTCTTCAGGCGGAGCGAAGGATCTCGCGTGCTGCATCTTTCCGCCCGCGGGCGTGATTGAGAGATTCTCTATCGTGCCGCGGTGTGGTTGATTCCTCTGCGAATGTCGGATAGCAACTCAACGACGCCGCTCGCAACCGAGGTCGCCACTACATCGGACGAGCGCACGATGGCAGTGCTGGCCCACGTGTTGCAGTTAGTCGGGGGCTGGATTGCGCCCCTTGTGATCTTCGTCAAGCGCCAATCCCGCTTCATTACATTCCACGCTCTACAGGTTCTACTGTTCCAGGCCCTGTGCCTGTTTCTTGAGATGTTTACGATTGGTGGGTTCTTCGTAGCAATGAGTCTGGGAATATCTTTCGGCGCTTGGACTCCGCAACATGGCTCTTCAAACGCTCCTCTTCTTTTGTTCCTTTTCTTTGGTCTTTTTATGCTGGCTTTTATGGGGCTTTGGCTTGTCAAACTGCTGCTGGCGGTTATCTACGGAGTGAAGGCAGGCCGAGGAGCTTGGGCGGAATATCCAGTGCTTGGCCGGCTCGCTCGACACATCTTGAAGATCGGACCCGGAGGAGCCATAGTCAATCCCTAACGTCCTTTCCTCGTCTCACGGTCCCTGCTTTACACTGATCGTTTGGAAACGCAACCCAATCCCCTGATCGACTCCATCCGTTCCGGCGATACGCGCGCCTTGGCTCGCGCCATCTCAACGGTCGAGAACCGCGCCCCCGGATGGTCCGACCTGCTGAAGGCTCTCTTCCCACACACCGGCAAAGCCCGGGTCATCGGTTTGACCGGCGCGCCCGGAGCCGGGAAGAGCACGCTGGTCGATCATCTGGCGCGGTTCTACCGAAAAGCCAGAAATCCCCACTCAAGCCGCAAAGAGCGCGGCTTGAATGGGGCACCCGGATGGAGTGGGCCCGACGAAAATTACACCGTGGGCATCATCGCCGTTGATCCCACCAGCCCCTACACTGGCGGAGCGATTCTCGGCGACCGCATCCGCATGCAGGATCACTTCGCCGACCCCGGCATTTACATTCGCAGCATGGCGACGCGCGGATCGCTTGGGGGACTGGCCCGCACCACAGCCGATGTCGCGACGGTGCTCGATGCCTCCGGTCGCGACGTAATCCTGATCGAAACCGTGGGCGTCGGCCAGGACGAAGTCGACATCGTGCGCCTGGCCGACATCACTGTTGTAATTCTGGTCCCCGGTATGGGCGACGATGTGCAGACCATCAAAGCCGGCATCATGGAAATCGCGGATATATTCGTCATCAATAAAAGCGATCGCGAAGGCGCCGAGCGCGTCGAGCGAGAAATTCGTGCCTTGCAATCGTTGGCGATGCGCCACGACGGCTGGACGCCGCCAATTGTCAAAACCGTGGCCAGTGAAGGCAAGGGCGTGCAAGAATTAGCCGCGGCTATCGTGGAGTACGAGGCGTACCTGCAGAATGGAGACCGTGCCCTGCAAAAGAGCGTCGAAAACTGGCAGGAGCGTCTGGTCGAAATGTTGCGCGATGCCCTGCTCGAAAAGGCGCGCGCGCAATTCGGCGACGGCAACATTGCCAAACTCGCTGCAGATGTCGCCGAGCACAAACGCGATCCGTATACGCTCATAGAGGAAATCGTCGGAAAACGATTGTAGATTTCAGATTTAGGATTGCAGACTGAAGTGCTGAAGTGGAGTTTTCAATCTGCATTCAGGATATAAAGCAGAGGCAATGTGGACTTCAGCATCGACCATCTCGGAATCGCGGTAAAGTCGCTGGCATCTGCGAAGGCCATCTACGAAAAGCTCGGCCTCGTCGTGTCGCCGGAAGAAACCCTTGAGCAGGAACAGGTGCGACTTGTGATGGTCCCGGTGGGCGAAAGCCGCCTCGAACTGCTCGAGGCCACGTCCGAGGATTCGACGATTGCCAAGTTCATCGCGAAGCGCGGAGAAGGCCTGCACCACGTCTGCATCAAGGTCCCAGACTTGCGCGCGGCAGTCGAGCGCCTGAAAAAAAACGGTGTGCGCCTGGTTTCCGAAGAAATAAAAATTGGCGCAGGCGGACACCAGTACGTTTTCATTCATCCCGCGAGTACAGGCGGAGTGCTGCTCGAATTAGTGCAAGGCTAATCAGCAACAGATTCGCACGGATCTTCACGAACTCATCAGCCACAATGCTTCTTCTCGTTACCGACACTTCGGGTAAAGATGGGGTCGTAGGCCTGGCCCGCGCAGGCGACACGGCGTCTGCCGACAAGGTGGAAGTCATTGCAGAAATCCCGCTCGCCGGGGGAACTTTTTCCGCACAGTTGATCCCGCAAATCTCGGGCATGCTCGAGAAACGCGGCGTCCGCAAGGCGGAGATTGACGCATTTATCGTTGTCTCCGGGCCAGGATCGTTCACCGGGCTACGCGTTGGCCTGGCTGCAATCAAAGGGCTCGCCGAGATTCTGCGCAAGCCGATCGTGCCTGTCTCGTTGATCGAGGCGCTTGCTCCCTACAGCCGCATGATCAGTGCCTTTCACGATGCCTCGCCTGACGCTGCTTTCCGCTATGCTGTCGCGCTCGACGCCGGACGCGGCGAGGCCTATGTCGGCCAATACGAGATCGCATCGACAGCGACCGAGGATGCACCGCCTAAACCGCTCAACGAATCGCTCGTCACTTTCGACAATCTCGCAGGGTTGCTGGAATCCGGTGACGCTCGCTGGATTTCGACGCCTGATCAGGTGATCTTTGACGCGCTGGGCAGCCGGATGTCTGATTCGAAAAGGCGCTTTATCCGCAGGAATTTAAGGCGTCCCGGTACCTCCGAAGTTGCCACCCTCGGTTGGCGAAAGCTCAAAGCTGGCGAGGCGGTTTCTCCAGAGCAGTTGGAGGCGAACTACATCCGGCGCACGGACGCAGAGATCTTTTCCAAGCCAACTTCCAGTTCTTAGTAGGTTTGCCAATCGACATCTCAGACATCCACGACCCAGTGACGATTCGAATCGCAACTCCGCAGGATATCCCTGAAATGAACCGGCTGGAGCGCCAGTGTTCTACTGCCGCGCACTGGACTGAGCAACAATATTGGAACTTGTGCGCACCGGAAGGCCCTGGCCGGGGGCTGGCTCTGATAGCCCTACAACAGTTTTCTTCGGAGCAACATGCGGAGAAATCTCCGATTTGCGGCTTCCTCGTGGCCCGTTCCGTCCCCCCCGAATGGGAACTGGAAAACATCGTGGTAGCGCCGGAATCGCGCGGCCAAGGAATCGGTACGGGGCTTATAGAAGAGTTGCTGGCCCGAGCACAACAGGTTAACAGTGACGCAGTGTTTCTCGAGGTGCGGGAATCTAACGCCGCCGCCCGAGCCCTGTATGAAAAGCTCGGTTTCCAGCAGACTGGACGACGTAAGTCCTACTACGCCAATCCGATAGAAGACGCCATCGTATATTTGAAACGACCCCCCTTCGCCCCCACCCTCCCCTGAACGTGCACCACTTTTTTGGCATTGTTCCTATGTTACGGCTGTGTTAACGTGGGCTTATATCAGGTTTGGAGGTCTGCTGGATGCTGACTTCGAAAGACCAACTCCTGACCAGTCATGAGGAATTCCGCAAACTGGCTCAGGAACATACGCAGTACGCGCAACGTCTCGAAATGCTCACCCAAAAACGCTATCTCAGTGAAGACGAAAAGCTGGAAGAAGTGCGTCTGAAGAAGCTGAAACTCCGCCTCAAGGATCAGATGGAATCGATCGAGCGCGAGTACCGGCAGCAGTACGGCGTCAACGTAGCATAATTTTCCTGTCCAAGCGGCTGGCAGCCTTCGCTGCCCCGGTACAAATGTATCTTCCCGAGGCGCGAATCAAGCGCCTTTTTTTATTTATACTTACAGAGCGAACAGGCTGCCCGTCTCCCACGGGAAGCTATAATTGTTAAAGAATCCCCCATGGTTCGTGACGGTTATTATTACGCTCTGGCCCTCATCGCCGCCGCAATTCTGCTCGGCTGGTTGACTCGTCCTGCCTGGGCGATCGTGCCCATTTTGCTCGCGTGTTTCTTTCTATGGTTTTTCCGCGATCCTGAACGCGCCATTCCTGCCGAAGGAGGGGCTGTGGTCTCCCCCGCGGACGGGAAAGTCACCGACATCTCGACCATTTCCGTCGGAAATAGCCAGCAACTTCGGCTCAGCATCTTTCTCAGCGTTTTTGATGTCCACGTAAACCGGACGCCTATCGCCGGCATGATTCGCGATATCCGTTACCAGCGGGGCAAGTTTCTCGATGCACGTAGCAAGGACTGTGCCGAGCAAAACGAGCAGAATATTGTGACCTTGGAAGGCGAAGGACAGCGGGTCGTCTTCAAGCAAATCGCTGGATTGCTTGCCCGACGCATCGTGTTCCACCCGAAAATCGGGGATCGCGTCGAGCGCGGCCAGCGC
This sequence comes from Terriglobia bacterium, assembly GCA_963711365.1. GTDB lineage: Bacteria > Acidobacteriota > Terriglobia > Terriglobales > Acidobacteriaceae > Sulfotelmatobacter. The sequence goes on from CAVQDY010000011.1 coordinate 165,509, forward strand.
ATCGGCCTTATTAAGTTCGGCTCGCGTTGCGACGTCCTGCTCGACGCGGCCGCCCGGCCAAATGTGAAAGTGGGCGATCGCGTGAAAGGCGGTTCCAGCGTGCTTGCGTATGTGCCTTCGCAGAGGCCGTTGGCTGGCGCAAGCGCCGTCACCTCGGAAAGTGTTCGTTGATGGATCAGACCTTAGCCAAGCCTCGGCGCCGTCAGAGTAAAGGGATGTACATCCTTCCATCGCTGTTCACCACGGCGAATATGGCGCTTGGGTACTACGCCATCCTCGAGGTCATGCATGCCACGGCCGCAGAATTCTGGCACCTGGACAACGCTGCCAAAGCGATCGGTTTCGCCGTGCTATTCGATGGATTGGATGGGCGCATCGCCCGCATGACCGGAACCACAAGCGACTTCGGACGCGAACTTGACTCCCTTGCCGACGCCATCACATTCGGAGTAGCCCCCGCCATGCTCGCCTGGACGTGGGGCTTCCACCTCATGCCACCCGTGCTGCTTAGCCAAGGGGAGTGGCATATTAAACTGACGCAACTCGGCGCCATTGCAAGTTTCATGTTTTTGATTGCCGGTGCGAGCCGTCTGGCGCGCTTCAACATCACCCACAACCCGCAGCCCTCGAACCCAGGGCGTCCCGGCAAAAAATACTTCGTGGGCATGCCGATTCCGGCGGGCGCCGGAGTGGTGGCAGCCGTCGTTCACTTTGCCGAAGGCGATCCGCTCGTCTCCTCTTACACGGCCTTGGCGTGGTCGGCGATGGTGACCACTATCGGATACCTCATGGTCAGCACGTGGCGCTTCTACAGCTTCAAAGACATTGATTTTCGCTCGCGCCATCCCTTCCGTCTGATCGTTCTGTTGGCAGCATTGTTTGCGCTGATTTTCTTCTTCTCGCAAAAAATGTTGTTTGCGATTGCCATCCTCTACATGGCTTCCGGCGTTTTCTGGCGCCTGCAGTGGATCTTCCGCCCCCGTCGCGGTGCGCCACCGCCATCGTATAAGGAGGCATCGTAGGCTTCATGAGTGAACCCACCAAGTCGTTGCCAGTCCCCAGCAGTCTGGCGCAGCGCAGCAAACTGTATCGCGCGGCCATCGTCGGGGCCGCTTCCCTGAAAGGCAAAGAAGTTGCCGAACTGCTGAACGAACGCAATTTCCCCGCGGCGGATATCCGCCTGCTCGACGATGACGAGTCTCTCGGCCAATTGGAAGCTATGGGCGACGAGATCAGCTTTATCCAGCGGGTGCGCGCGGAGCAGTTTGAGAATGTCGATTTCGCTTTCTTCGCCTCTGACCAGGAGAGCACGCGCCGCAGTTGGAAAGACGCTCGCGATGCCGGCAGCGCCATCATCGATCTCTCTGCCGCGCTCGAGAACGAGCCCGGTGCTACCGTCCGCTCACTCTGGATCGAGCGCGAGCTCGGTCAGATCGCTCCGCCAGAACTGCAACCGGGTCCATGCATTACTGCGCATCCTGTAGCCGTTATTCTTGCGTTGCTGCTGTTACGGGCAAAAAATGCGGGAATCATAAACCGCGCCGTCGCGACCATCCTCGAGCCCGCCTCCGAGCACGGGCAGCGCGGCATGGACGAGCTACACCAGCAGACCGTGAATCTGCTTTCGTTCCAGCCGCTGCCCAAAGACGTTTTCGACGCGCAGATCGCATTTAACCTTCTGTCCCGCTATGGCCAGAAATCTCAGCATGCGCTGGATTCGGTGGAGACTCGCGTTCTTCGCCACTATCGAAAAATTGTCGGTGTGAACTCCCCAGAGCCTTCGCTGATGGTGCTGCAGGCGCCCATTTTCCATGGCTATGCGGTCGCCGTTTTCCTGCAGATGCAAAACGCGGTGGACATCCCCTTGTTGTCTCAATCACTCTCCGGCGACCATGTGGTGATTCCCGGACTGGAAGAAGACGCTCCGAGCAACGTAAGTTCGGCAGGTCAGGCCGACATTCAGCTTCTGTTGAAACCGGATTCCGTGGAGCCCCATGGCGTGTGGTTGTGGGCCACTGCGGATAATTTGCGGATCTCTGCGATCACAGCCGTGGAGTGCGCCGAGACTATGATGGCCACGCGTCCCACAGGGAAGATTCAATGATCCAATCGGCCGTGCGGGCGTTCGCGCTCTGCGCGTTTCTCGCCAGCATGGGTTTTACGACCTTGGGTTGCGGCTATCACACTGCCGGACACACGTCCCAGCTTCCTGAAAGTATCCAGACGATCGCCATTCCCGCTTTCAAGAACGAAACCTTGAATTACCGCATCGAGCACATGCTGACGACCTCGGTCGTACGCGAGTTCACCACCCGCACGCGTTATCACATCATTAACGATTCGGGAGACGACGCCGACGCTGTGCTGCGAGGCACAGTCCTCTCCACAGTCGCTACACCTCTTACCTACGACACGGCGACCGGACGCGCCGCCAGCGTTCTGGTCGTGGTCAGCATGAAGGTCACCTTCACGGACCGCACTGGCAAGATGCTTTACCAGAATCCGGCGTATGTATTTCGTGAGCAGTACGAAGTCTCGCAGGACCTGGCCACGTTTTTCGAAGAGGACTCGCCCGCGTTTCGCCGGCTCTCCGAGGATTTTGCCCGCACACTCGTGTCGAACGTTCTGGAGGGATTCTAGACCGTGAAGAGCATCCTCTTCCTCGCAATTGCGGCGATTCTGCCGGGATCGACTGAAAGCATGCTGGGTAGAAAATTCATCGGCCCCCTCAACTGGGATTCCCGCGAAGTCTTACAATTTCTGAGTAAGCTGTGAAGATGTAGAGACAGCCGCCATCAGCTCTCCGGTCGAGCGAAACTCGACGGTCGAGGTGAGTTACTATGCGAACGGCACACTGGATGCTACATTCGAAGTCGATGCCTTCCGCCGCCATGGAGGAGCTCTGATGCGCGCTTTCGCCCAGGCCGAGCGCTTTGTCAGCGAACTCGAATCGCGCAAATTGCGCGCGGCCTACGTATTCGTGGGTGACGAAGCGTTTTTCCGCAAGCGGTTTCGCGACGCCATCCTCGAGCATCTCGTTCCCGCGGACCTTCGCGATTTCAGTCTTTTCGAATTCGACCTCGCCGAAAACGATCTGGCCGAGGTTCTCGACCGCGCCCGTACTCCTTCGTTGATGGCCCCATTCCAGGTGTTCTTCGTGCGCGGCGTAAAGAATCTCTTCGGCCGCGGCTCGAATGAAGAAAAGCTCGCCGCCATCGAGCAGTACTGCAAGGATCCGAATCCCGATGCCCTTATCGTCTTCGTAGCCGATCACATCAGCATTCCCGCCGACGCCCGCAAAATCGAGATGCAGGATCGAGAACGCTACCAGCGCATCCGCGAAACCATGGGCCAATACTGCGGGATCGTTGAACTGGCGCGCGTGGAAGAAGGTGAGGCGGTTCGCTGGATTAGCGAGTATTGCACCGGCCGCAGCGTGAAGATCGAGGCCGACGGCGCCCGCGAACTGGTCGACGCCCTCGGCGGCGACATGATGATGATCTCCAACGAACTGGAAAAACTGATTCTCTATGTCGGCGAAAAGAAGCGCATCACTCTCGGCGATGTCGAAACCATGGTTCTGGCCGCCAAACAGCGTTCGCTCTACGAGCTCACCGACGCAATTTCCAGCAAAGACCGGGTCCGCGCCCTCGAAGTTCTCGACGCGATTCTGCTCTCTGGAGACGGGGAGGAGGCCGCAATCGGCCACGTCTACATGCTAGCCAAAACCTTCCGCCAGATGCTGGTGATTCTCGAACGCAACGTCCGCGACCAGCGCATGCTCTGGGCTGCGCTCTGGCAGGGATTCCGCGTGCCTCCCTTCGCCGCCGACGACATCATCAAGCAGGCCCGCCGCTACAGGAGCCGCCGCGAATTGACGCGCGCCATTCGCCTCGTCGCCAAAGCCGATTTGGCTCTGCGCTCCAACCCTGTCAGTAAACGCATGGTGCTCGAGCGTCTGATCATCGATCTCACCAGCGAGCCCAAGCTCGATGCCCCCAGCTGGATGCAAGAACAACTGCCGGTGTAGGTGAATAATTCGTTCCCGATGCTCAACCCGCTCGCGCGAAATCTCAGTTGTCTGCTGCCTGGGATATACTCGCGCACGAGAGCGCTGCGAATGGTCACCAGATGGTAAGTCAAGGCGACGTCCTTTCCTATTTGGAGATGTGCGCCAATTTTGGCGTGAATCTCCAGCGCGGGATGAATTTCCGCCTGAAAGGAAACGAGAGTCTTATTCTGATGAGCCTTCGACACGGCGCCCCGTACACGGACCGATTCGAAGAGGGCGGACGCGTAATCATCTACGAAGGCCACGACATCTCTCGTGTACGGGGAGGTCCCGAGCCCAAAGAGGTCGACCAACCCGAATCACTTCCTAGTGGGAGACTCACCCAGAACGGACTATTCCTAGATGCGGTCAGGCGCTACAAATTGGGGAGGACAGGCGCTGAGTTGGTGCGAGTCTTTGAGAAGATTCGCGATGGCATATGGGTCTACAACGGTCTTTTCAGACTGGTAGATGCTTGGCAAGAGACCTCCGATCGACGCCAGGTGTTCAAATTCAAGCTTGAGATTCTCGATCAGCCACTGTTGAAAACGACCACGGAATGGAATCTCGATCACGATCGCGTCATCCCTTCGGCGATTAAGCTTGAAGTTTGGAAGCGCGATAAGGGCTGCTGCGTGAGGTGTGGAAGCAGAGAGAATCTTCATTTCGATCACGTTATCCCTTACTCCCAAGGCGGTTCTTCCAAGGATGGGAAGAACATTCAGATCCTATGTTCCAGACACAACTTGCAAAAGCATGACAAGATAGAGTGAAGATTCTGGGCTTTTCTCATGCTTGACCTTCCTTCCTATCTCGCCCGCATCAACTACTCCGGTCCAAACGAATCTACAGCCAAAACTCTGCGAGCTCTGCACCACGCTCACCTGCTTGCCGTTCCCTTCGAGAATCTCGACATCGCACTGGGACGTAAGATCATTACCGACGAAGATGCCATCCTGCACAAGATCGTCACTCTCCGTCGCGGAGGATTCTGTTACGAACTGAACTACGCCTTCGCCGCCCTGCTGCGCGCCCTCGGGTTCCATGTTACCCTGCTCTCCGCTCGTGTTGCCAGATCCAATGGCGACGAAGGTCCGGAATTTGACCATCTAGCGTTGCGCGTCGATCTCGACGAACCGTGGCTCGCCGACGTCGGCTTTGGTGAATCGTTTCTCGAACCTGTTCGGCTGGAACCGGGCCCGGAACCGGGAAAAGAGCAATCCGATCCCGCAGGTATGTTTCGCCTCGTGCCAAGAGGCGAGCGCCGGCAGATGGAAAAATGCCTGCCTGACGGCCACTGGAAGCCGCAATACTCTTTCTCTCTGCAGCCACGCCGCCTGGAAGAATTCGCCGCCATGTGCCACTACCACCAGACGTCGCCTGAGTCCTCGTTCACGCAAAAGCGCATTTGCAGCCGTGCGACTCCCGAGGGTCGAATTACCTTGTCAGATATGAGGCTGATCGTGACCAACAAAGGCCGACGCGAAGAGAGACTTCTCGCCTCAGAGGAAGAGTGGATTTCCACGCTCAGAGAACAGTTTGAGATAGCCCTGTAACCCGCGGCAATCCGCGGGATCTTCAGGCGAACATCGACGCCATCGGCACCGGGCTATGCTGCCGCCCGATCACAACAATTCCCGACTCGGTGACGTGCCACCCGCGTGCCCGGTCCTCGTCGTGGTCGTAGCCCACCTGGGCGTCCGCGGGAATGTGAACGTTCTTGTCGAGGATCGCTCGCTTTACTTTCGCATGGCGTCCAATGTCGCAGTTGTCCATGATCACGCAGCCATCGACCAGCGCGCCAGTGTGTACCCGCACGCCGCGTCCCAGAACTGACTTTCGCGCCATGCCCCCGGAAAGAATGCATCCGCCCGACACAATGCTGTCGAGCGCCTCGCCGCGGCGTCCCTCTTCATCGAACACGAACTTCGCCGGCGGATCGGGATAACTCGTGCTGCGCACCGGCCACTCGCGGTTGTAGAGATTGAGTTCCGGTTTCACATGGTTCAGATCCATGTTCGCCTCGTAGTAGGCATCAATCGTGCCCACGTCTCGCCAGTAAGGGAAAGCGTCCTCAGCCTCGCCAGGAATGCGATTGGCCTCGAAGTTGTACGCATACATCGGCGCATTCCCCGCCAGCTTGGGCAGAATGTCCATGCCGAAATCGTGGCGGCTATTCGGATCCTTGGCATCGGCATGCAGCAGATCCAGAAGCGTGCGCGTCGAGAAAATGTAGTTGCCCATCGATGCGTACACACGGTGAGAATCGCCCGGCATCGTTGGGGCATCCGCTTTCTTCTCGTGGAATGCCATGATGCGCCCGTCGGCGCCCGCCTCGATGACGCCGAATTCCACCGCCTGGTTGACGGGGAACTGGAATCGCGGCGACCGTCACTTCTGCCTGCTTCGCCACATGAAAATCGATCATGCTGGCGATGTTCATGCGGTAGATATGATCTCCGCCAAAGATCGCCACAAAATGCGGGTCAGACTGCTCGACAAGATTTACGTTCTGAAAAATCGCGTCGGCAGTTCCCTGGTACCACGATTCTTTTTCCGAGCGCATCTGGGCCGGAACATTGGTGATGAAGTGGCTCTTCAGCAGGCCGCCAAACTGCCAGCCTTCACTCAAATGCTGCAGCAACGACTGGCTGCGGAACTGCGTGAGCACGTAGACCGAATGGATCCCGGAATTCACAAAATTGCTCAGAACAAAATCGATGATCCGGTATTTCCCGCCGAAAGGGACTGCGGGCTTGGCGCGCTCCCGCGTCAAGGGGTACAGCCTGGTTCCTTTTCCCCCAGCCAGCACAATGCCTAACACCCGCCGACGCAAGCTTCCCTGTACTCCGACCGCTGATTCTTGTCCCGCAATCCGAGTCTCAGCCAAGCAGTCCTCCCAAAGTACTTTCCCGCCAAATGGTATCAGAGCGCAGCGCGATGCTCTTGGAAGCGAATGAGCCACCGACCGTTGCTTAGATCTTCAGGATCTTTCGCCGGTACATCCAAAACAGGATAAGCCAGAAGGTCAGCATCACACCCCGCCCATACGCCAACCGGCAGGAAGGGAGGAGAGAGCAGCCGCGACACCAAAGAGTCGAGCGCCACGATGATCGGCGTTCCATTCGAGGCACGGGAGCGGGGCCGCACCACCAAAAATGAAAGTGGACGACCACCCGCGGTGCGTCGGAATCCTCGCTTCACTGACTTGCGCCGGCGCGCTAAAGGATGGAAATTCGGACCCGATGGACCAGATGGCGAAGATTCGAGGATTGCGGAAAGAAGAAAAGGCAGACCCGGTATAGGCCTGCCCTGAATTGGTGGATGGCTGAAAGCGGACGGCTTCGAGCTATTTCATCGCGACGACGTGCTTGCTGAGCCGGGACTTGTAGCGCGAGGCGGTGTTCTCGTGCAGCGTCCCCTTCTGGATGGCCTTGTCGAGAGCAGAAACCGTCTTGCGGTACATCTGCTCGGCTGCGGCCTTGTCGCCCTTGGCGATGGCCTCGCGCAGATCGCGCAGTTGAGTGCGGAGGCTGGAGGTGTTGGCGCGATTGCGCGTCGTACGGCTTTCGGTTTGGCGCGCGCGTTTCTGCGCCGAAAGATGATTTGCCATGTCTGGTTCGTTACCTTCGTGTATTCAGAGAGATATTCGGGTGGGTCCGAATTCCTTATTATAGGGGTGCAACGCTCGGCCGGTCAAACAGTTGCGGCTCGTAGCCGAGAGCCTTCCATCCGCGAGTCGAGGACGGATCAGTATCAGACGCGCGGCCGAAGGAAGATTTGTATCAGGGTACGGCTTCAGCCGTACATCGGACGCAATCCGAGAAGCGGCTTTTAGCCGCTGGGAATGCGTCCCACAAAAGCAGGATGCCATGAGCGAAGGACTCGATCGCCTGAAAGTTCTCATCAACTCCTCGACGCCCATCGTCGTGATGGAAACGTCGGAAGAAATGCGCGCCGTCAATCTCGTCCGCACCGCATGTTCCACGCTGAACATGGCGACATTCGAATGGAGTATCGCCGATGGCCTGGTGCGCTCGGGTAGCAATGCCCCCGTCGAATCCCAGAAGCCGAACCTTCAGGCACGCATCGATCAAGCCACCGGATGGACACGAGTAAATCCCGGGACGCTAGCTCAGCCGCACACGACACTGAGCCCCGGCGGCGGCGAAGCCGACCGGCTCACGCGCGCCGTCGTGTCCTCTATGGGACCTGAAGCTGCCACTGCAGCGTCCGGCGGATCGATCTACAACACGCGCGAGCCCATACAGGCTCTCGCGAACATGGAATCGATGACGGTCGAAGCCGTCTTCATCCTGAAAGATTTTCATCGCCACATGGACGATCCCGTGGTCGTCCGCCGACTTCGCGATGTCGGACAACAATTCTCGGCAAACCGCCGCACTGTGATCCTGACGGCGCCCGAACTCACGGTACCAGCGGAACTGACCACGCTGGTCGAATATTTCGACCTGCCGCTGCCCGATCGGGACCGCCTACGCGAAATCGTGCACGACACATTCACGCGTCTCTCGAAGACGTATTCTCTCAAGCTGCAACTCGATGCGGCGGGTGTCGATGCCATGGCGGCGAATCTGCGCGGCCTGACTGAAGAAGAAGCCGAACGCGCCATCTCGCAGGCGCTGGTGACGCGCTACGCCCTGTGTCCCGAAACTGTCACCGATATCCTCGAAGCGAAGAAGCAGTTGCTGCGACATTCGGGGATGCTTGAGTTCGTTGAAGCGTCCGACAATATGGCCGCCGTGGGTGGCCTTGAAAACCTGAAGCACTGGCTCGGACAACGTCGCGGGGCATGGGAAGATTCCGCACGCGAGTTCGGCCTCGAGCCTCCCCGCGGCATGATCATCCTTGGCGTACAGGGATGCGGTAAATCCCTTTGCGCGCGCGCCGTCGCCGGCGAATGGAAGCTGCCACTCGTGAAGTTCGACACGTCGGCGGTCTACGACAAATACATTGGTGAAACCGAAAAGCGCATTCGCAAGGTCTTTCAGGTCGCGGAAGGGTTGGCTCCCTGCGTGCTCTGGATCGACGAGTTGGAAAAAGTTTTCGCCGGCAGCGGCCCCGACTCAGCTTCAGCTGACGCCGGAGTTTCCTCCCGCCTGCTCGCTTCGTTCCTTTCCTGGATGCAGGACCGCAAATCTCCGGTGTTCGTTGCGGCCACATGCAACAACGTCACGGTGCTGCCGCCCGAGTTGATCCGCAAGGGCCGCTTCGACGAGCTCTTCTTCGTTGACCTGCCGAATCAGGCGGAGCGCCGCCAGATCCTTTCGATCCAACTCTCGAAGCGGAAACGAAATCCGGCAGAGTTCGATCTCGACAAAGTTGCCAGTGCGGCAAATGGATACTCCGGGGCGGAAATCGACGCCGCTGTGCAAGGCGCGATGTACGCCGCGTATTCGGAGAAGAAGCCGCTGGCGACGCAGCATCTTCTCAACGCGATCGAGCAAACCGTGCCGCTCTCGACGACCCGCGCCGAGGAAATTGCGGCCTTGCGCGAATGGGCGCGGACTCGCGCTGTTCCAGCATCGGCGAGGGATGCGGTGTCCGCCTCGGTGTGATTGTGGATAAGTCTGTGTACGCCGATGAGTTTGTGAAAAGGAGTACGGCATGAAACGGATTCTCATTCTGGTTCTGGTGTTCACGACGTTTGCGGCGGCGCGAGACAAGAAAACAAAAGCTCAGCCTGGGCCGTATCTATTTACCAGTAAAGCACCCGCGCAAGCGGTAAAGGCGCTGATCGTGCAGGTAAGCCTGCAGGGCGGCTACTCGCTCGAGTCCGATCAACCCTTGCAGTTTCGTTTCTCCAAGCCGGGGCAGATGCCACTCATGGATGCAGTCTTCACAGCATCGAGTGCTTGTCCGGGCATGACCACCAAGAAGGTCTGGGCCTACACCCTGGCCGAACTCAATGGCACGACCAAAGTGTCGGTACAGCCCGCATGGGAATATCCCGATGATTACTGCCAGATGCAAACTCAGGCGACCGTCTGGGGTGTGCCCGAGGAGATTGCGGCATTTCAAGCCATGCTCGATAAGGCCCCGGACTCTTCTGCTCAGGGTTCAACTCCAAGTCCTGCTCGCTAGTCCCTCCGCAGGTGCGGCAGATCCGTCATTGCAGGACTTGAACGTCCCACTTCTCTCTAGGTTATCGTGGAGAAGTGCTTTTTCTTTGAGGCGGATCGGCATCTCCCTTAAACATGCTGTGAGATAGACAGAACATTCCCATCCGGATCTTTAAACCAGGCGACTTTATCGCCGGTTGGGGCGGTCCATATCCCCAGGCCGTCCTGCTTGAAGAAACCGAAGATTTCGAAGTGCACGCCCTTGCTCTGGAGAGCTCGAACTATATTCTCTATTCTGGAGACCTGCCATCCCAGGATCGTGAATTGCGCCGGTGTGAAGTCCTTCATCTTCGCTGCTCGGATCATGATCCCATTCGCTTCGAACACCAGAGCGAATCCATCGTCTTTGACGAATCGCAGTCCCAGCACACCTTCGTAAAAGGCGCGAGCTTTCTCTGCATCCTTAATCGGAACAAAAGCGACAATATTCGTCGATCCCAACATGGAATGCCTCCTCGGCCCAGATGGATGCCTGTACGCATGACGGAAGACTACGCTATTGCTCCGCTTTACGTCATTACGCTATCGTGACAAGAAATGTCGAAGAAACGACATGCGGTCCACGCCTGCCCAAAACTTCCGTCCCCGGTGTCGACCCTTACCTATGACTTCGCGCATGGCCATGTGATCCCTGCCCATTTTCATCCGGAAGACCAACTGGTTTACGCCAGCCGCGGAGTGATGACCGTACGGACAGAGGAAGGGACATGGGTCGTACCGCCGCGGCGTGCGGTTTGGATTCCAGCAAAGACGGCGCACAGCATTGTCATGTCGGGTCCGGTCTCGATGCGCACATTGTATGTGCGGGCGCGGATGGCTCGGAACCTTCCGCGGAATTGCTGCGTCGTGAACGTATCGCGTCTATTGCAGGAACTGATCTTGCACGCCTGCCAGTTCCCTGCCATGACTCGCAGAGTGAAGGCACACGCCCATCTGATCGATCTGATCCTGGACCAACTGGAAACCGTGCGCGCGCTTCCTTTGCAGCTGACCAGTCCGGCAGACCCGCGCGCACAAAGAGTGGCTGAAATTCTGCAACGTGATCCTTCAGAAACGCGGTCTCTGGCAGCAGTTTGTAGAAAGGTGGGCGCCAGCAAGAGAACGATTGAGCGATTATTCGAACGGGAAACCAGCCTGTCGCTAGGCAAATGGAGACAGCAATTGCGGCTTATGCGTTCTCTGCAGCAACTGGCTGCGGGAGAAAAGATCACCAGCGCCGCTTTGGAAGCAGGCTACAGCACTCCCAGCGCATTTATCGCGATGTTTCGGAAAGCGCTGGGAACCACGCCACGACAGTACTTCGCGTCCAGTCAGACGCGGACTAGGAGTCGCTAAAGTCGATCATCACGGAGCCGAGCGGAACCAGTTCCTGTTGTAGCGACGCGACAACTGGTAGTCGTTCTTGATCGTCTCACTCTTCTTCAGGTGGAAGATCGAAGTTCACCAAGTCGCCTCGGAAACCGTTCGTCTTCCAGGCTCCAAAAGCAATGCCGACGGCCATCCAGATGCTGCCGACGATCCAAGCCTTCCAACTGAGGTTCTTCCAAAGAAAAAAACAAATCGTAAACCCGGCGAGTGGGGGCGTCCATATCGCCAGGATTGCCAGTGCTATGCCCGCAGCAACTAATAGCGTCCAATTCGATCCCGGCCAGAGCACTAGAGCGATCACCAGCGCCGTCAGTACCAGCGGAGGCACTCCATTGTGCTTGCCTTCACGCACGTAGTAACGCACAAATGCCGCGAGATTGACTCCCATGAAAGCAATGAGGGCTCCAAAGTTAAGCATCTCGGCGCCCAATCCGTAACTAAACAAGCCGAAAGTTACCAGCAATGCGCCGAACAGGGCGATAGCTCCGACAAAGATGACATTATTGCGAGGCACATGCCGCTTGGGATCGACTTTCCCAAAGAACGCCTGCGGCAGGGCCTTGCTGCGTCCCATGCCGTAGAGCAGACGGGCAGCGCCGATCTGCGCGCCCATGCCTGATCCGAAGTTCGCTACCAGCAGAGTAAATCCCAGGATGGCGAACATAGGCTTCCACGCCCGACCCGCGACAAACGTGAAAGCAGTATCGCTGTTTGGAAATGGTTGAGTGGCGGGCCAAACCAGTTGAGCGGCGTACACCTCGAGGGCGGAAAGTATCCCAATCACAAAACAAGTCATTACGGTCGCCAGCAGAATGTTGCGCCGCGGATTCTCGGCTTCCTCCGAAAGCGTGGAAATGCCGTCGAACCCAATGTAGCTCAGCACAGCGATGGAAGTGGCGCCCAGCACGGCTTTGGTGTTCCACAGCTGAGGATCGTAAAAGGGACGAGTGAAAAAGGACGCGCCATCGTGGGGATGACTCGTGATGTAACGCGCCGCGACCATGAAGAACACAGCGACAACCGCGCCCATTCCAGCCGCCAATAAGGTATTCACACGAGCCGAAGTCTTGATGCCCTGGAGGTTCAGGAAGGTAAAAATTCCCCCAAATATGATCGCCCATCCCCAGTAGGGGATGCCCGGCGCGAACACGAAAGCCTGCTGACTGCACCAGATGATGCAGATCATTGGGTTGAGAATGTAATCCATCACCATGCTCCAACCCGTGACGTACCCGAGCGCCGGATTAATCTCCTGCCCAACATAAGTGAATGCGGAACCCGCGCTGGGATAGGCTCGCGCCATGCGACCATAACTGAAAGCGGTAAACAACATAGCGACCATGGCGATGAGGAGCGTTGTGACGACGTGTCCGTGGCCGGCGTCGCTGAGCACCCCAAACACGGACATGGGGGCCACCGGCTGAATCACAATGATGCCGTACAGGATCAGATCCCAAAGAGTGAGTGTGCGTCGGAGACGCGGGGCGGCAGAAGTGGTAGCGGTCGAGGTTTCCATGAGAAACGGCTATTGAATTATGGGATCAGGAGAATGTCAATATTAAAACGATTCCGTAAGGCCGCAATGAAAACGATCTCTCAATTCGCAAGCTCGAGGCCTCGAACCACGTGATTCTGACGGCTCTCGGGAGACAATCGGCAAGCAGCGAGTTGGCGTGAAATGGAGTGTCCAACAACTTTAGCAGCAGAGATAATCCCGTCGACGCCAGCAACCCTTCACGCCTCGCGTACGGTCCCTCGAATCGGCTCCGCCGATTTCTCAGGATGACGCCCGCCGTCGGGTCGGCTCCGGGGCTAGGGCCGAGTTCCGTAGTCGAACCAATATCCTCGCTGCTCGTTGCCTGACATGTGACGCGTGTTGTATTCGAGCAGATAATTCACGTGCGCATCATCGAGCGGGAATATTTTCTTCGGCGTGTAGGGATACTCTCCCATGCTCAGGAATGGCAGCGGTGCGACATAGTTGCCTTCGGCGGCGTAGAAATCCATATCTTTTTCGTAGCCGTTGGCAGCGAAGAAATAGTCGCGCACCCAACCTTGAGGAAGATCGGGAAGATTGGACGGATCGAAATCGAGGCGCACCTCGTCGCCTGACCCGAAGACGGCGAGTTTGTCATCCAGTGCGGTGAGCAAAGGTAGGACGTCGCCATACCGCGTATAGGTTCCGAAGGGGCGCGTGTACGGACCTGTCGCACTAGTCTTCTCATAGATGTACTGCACGTTGCCTGGAGGATTTCCCTCGATCTTGTAGGGGTAGCCGTGGAATTCGAGATCGGCGCGGACGAGAGGAACGGAAGTGAGGCGAACTTCCTGGCCTGTACTTTCAGAAGGGGCTCCCTCACTACGTTCGGGATTTCGGCTGCGGGCTCCCGCTTCGCTCACGCCCGCAACGCGCCTCAACTTCGCTTCGCCTGAAGAATGGCTCCGCTCAGGATGACGCCTTTGAGGCTGGGCGGTACGGCTTATGAGAATGCTGTTCCAATAGATTTGCAGATTGGTGGTGATGCGAATTTTCCGCGTACCGAGCGGGAGTTTTCCGGTCAGATCCGCAGTCATGGTGCGCGGACCGCCGGCAGGGAATCCCATATCGTCCATCACACGCTTCCAGTTCCCCCCGTCGTCTTGCGCCTCAACATACGGCGAGATGGCTCCGATACCCGCCTGCGATGCGGCGTACATGCTGTTGGCTGAGAAGTACTCGATCTCGCCGTGCGCCAGCAACCAGAGCGGGCCGCCGTTGTACGGCTCACCTAAGTCGAGCGTCAATGTGTGTGGGATGGCGAATCCGAGAAATTGCGTGAGCGCGAAATCGCCGAAGTAGCGATGCGCCAGCATATCTGGTAGCACGTTGTGGCCGTGTTCGTCCCAGGCGCCGGCGGGCGGCTTTGCGTCGCGGCTGACGACGACTTTGAACTGCGGATACGGCGGATTCGAGGCGAAGTATTCGTTGGGATATACGTCCTCATTGGCCGGATGATCGACAGCCAGGAGCCGCACCTCATCGAGATAAACGGCCTCTTCGAGCGGCTCCATGAAGCGAAAGCTCAGGAGGCCGGCTTCGGGCTTCCGGCTTCCGGCTTCGGCCTGCGCGCCGTTGTCCAAGGTCTGAGAGCTGAGGGCTAAGGTCTGTGGTCCAATGTCCGAGGTCTTTTTCAGACGAACCGCCTCCCGCGGAATCTTGATGTACTCGACCGGGCGCGGGATATCGCGCTGGCCGGGGCCGACCCAGTGTCCGACGACGCCCGCGCCGAGCATGTCGGCGACGAATTCGTAGCGCTCGCCGTTCCAGACGAATAATGTCGGACAGGAACTCCCGCGGCGGTCGATTTCCAAGAAGTTTTGCTGCTTGTCACCGGCGACCTGGATTTCGTCCTGCAGAACGCCGGTTGGCCAGAGCATGCGAACAATATCGGCATCCTTCGAATCACCGAGGCCTACGACGATGTCGGTGGAATTCTGTCCGAGATAGCCGTTGGAGCCGTAGATCTCAAATTTCTGCCGGTTGCCTCCGGAAAACACCTCGACTTTGGTGCCGATGGCGGACTTGTTGTCGTTCAGTCCCTTGAGCGAAAGCTTCAGCCAGTGATTCTGATTGGCGCCTTCGTTGCGAAGAAGCACAGCAGGGCCGTGATTCTGTGTGATGAGCACGTCGGTAGTGCCATTGTTGTCGTAGTCACCGGTGATGATGGCGCGCGGATCTTTGAGCTGAATTTTGTCGAGTCCGACATCGGTGGTGACGTCTTTGAATCCGTCGGGGCCGAGATTGCGGAAGAGCCGGACTTCGCCCTTGCCATCCTTCGTCTCGCCGACCGCGACGAGGTCGACCCAGCCGTCATTGTCGTAATCAAATGCGGCCACCCCGTAGGCATGCACCCAATTCGTCTCGGGCAGCTTCACTTGCTCGAAAGTCTTGCCGTGGTTGTTTCGCCAGAGGGTCAGGGCGGGCGAGCCCGCGTGCGTGAAAGCGAGGTCCATCCAGCCATCATGATCGAAGTCTAACGGCACAACTCCGCGCGTTGGCGAAGAGGATGCGATAAGTTCCCGCAGTGCGAATTTCCCCTCGCGCTGGTTTTCAAAAATAGCCGGCGGGAACTGCAGAGTGCCAGCCATAACACCGCCGCCCCATCCGCCTGTCACGATCAAATCAACAGCCCGGTCATTGTTGTAGTCGGTACCGACAGCATTTGCGCCGTAAGCGGGACCGGCAAGTCCTCTCGCATCGGTGTCGTCGGTAAATGTTCCGTTGCTGTTGTTGCGCCACATCTGGTTCGTTCCGTGAGTTTCAGCCACATGCGCCGAGTTGAATTTGGTGGGGTCCCTCACAACTCCCTGGTAGACGGCATACAAGTCGAGGTCGCCATCATGGTCGTAATCAACGAAGGTAAGGCCTGCGATCGCACTATTCGCGTGCTGAGCTCCCATAGTCGCCGACTGGTCCCGAAACGTGCCATTTTTCTCGTTATGCAGTAGAAGCGTGTGAGCATCCACGCCAATTGCCAAGTCGGTGAACCCGTCGTTGTCGTAGTCGCCAGCTGTGCAACCGGTGGCGGCAAGATTGGGATCAAGCCCTGCCGATTTCGTCACATCTTCGAATTTGCCGTTGCCCAGATTGTGATAGAGCACTAACCCGCCTTGCGGTCCGTTGGAAGCGATAAAAAGGTCGGGCTTGCCATCGGAGTCGTAATCGAAGAAACATGCTCCCGGTCCGGGTTCAAAAACCTTAACGTGGTTGATAGCAGGCCTTGGCTTCGAAACAATCCCCGCTTCTTTCGTCACATCCACGAACCGCACTTTGATTTGTGACGGCGGCTTCAGCGGCATGAGCGGCGATTCCACGGCACGCGAGTACTGTCCCTGCTCGCCATACGCCAGGCTCATGGGCGCACCGATTTTGTTTTGCGTGATGTACTGAAACCTCTTCAAGTGTTCGCGGGCGTGATCGGTGTCGGAGGATTGCTGGTAGGCCCGGGATAGTCCGAACTCCGCCGAGGCGTGCAGTGGATTGATTTTCAGCGCGTGGTCGAACGCGTCGATGGCTTGCGGAAACTGTTTGGCCTGCGCATACGAAGTACCGAGAAAATAATAGGTGTCAGCGTCGTTGGGATCGATTTCGATAACATGCCTGAAGGCCGCGATCGCGTCTTGCGCATCGCCGGTATTCTTCGCCAAAAGACCGATACTGTACCAGGCATTCGGATTCTTCGGATCCTGCTTGAGCGCATCTTCCAGAGCCGCTTTGGCGTCGTCGACCTTCTGCAGATTCAAGTACGCAACGCCCTCGTTCAAGCGCGCAATGACAAATCTCGAATCAGCCTCGGCTGCCTGCTGAAACTGTTTTAGGGCCTTCTCAAAGAGTTGCTGGTTCATATATGCAACTCCGAGATTGTTGAGGCGCGCAGCTTCGAGAGGATTGGATTGGGATGCGGGCGCGAACAGTCCTGCTGCCGCAGCCAGCGCGGCAAGGAACACGGCAGAGATTTTCAGATTCATTTCGCTATCGATTTAACCACAAGGGGCGACATGGCAATCAAGGTTTGTCATCCTGAGGAGCGGCGAAGGGAACAGCTCTATACGTCACCTTCGAACCTCTCCAGGATCGTTGCTGGGATCTTTCGTACGGTCCCTCGGAGCGCTGCTCGCGCTCCTCAGGATGACAATCACTTATATAGGTGCGGCGGACCATACGAGCGACTGCTCGTGACGCCCTTCCCTTCCTGAACGGTTACGGTCTGTCCGGCGTTGACGTTCGAGAGTTTATCGACCTGTCCGCTCGGCCACTGGATCTCGATGGCATCCGCTTTCGAATGTGCGGCCAGCCCAAATGTCAGAACGAGTTCGCTCTGTGCGAGATAACTTGAGCCAGAGCGCAGCATCTTCCACTGATGATCGTTGCCCGAGATCAAACGGACCACGGCACCGATGCCATCGCGATTGGATTTTGTTCCCACCAATTTAATGCGCAGGCTGTGATTCGTTCCTCCTTCATTGTGAAACAGGTACGCAGGCCCGGCATTGGTGGTCAGCAGAATATCCAGAAAACCGTCGTTATCGATATCCCCGTAAGCCGCACTACGCGCCACTTTCGGCGTGGCAAAGGATTTGCCCATCTGCTCGGTCACTTCGGTGAATTTCCCGCCACCCAGATTGCGGAACAGGTGCGGAGGCTCCGCATAGCTCACGCGTTTCTGCACGCGCTCGATCTCGTTCTCGATGTGGCCGTCGGCAACAAAAATATCAGGCCAGCCGTCGTTGTCGTAATCGAAAAAGAAGCACGCGAAGCCGAGCGTGACCAGCGAGTCGCGTCCGATTTCGGACTGAGGAGCTTCATCCACGAACAGACCGTTGCCCTCGTTGTGATAGAGCGAGACCATCTGGTTGGCGAAGTTACTAATGAGGATGCTGGCGTAGCCACTACGGTCATAGTCGGCGGCATCGGCGCCCATGCCTGCTCGCGCAACGCCATCTTCACTGAAGCCGATACCGGCAGCGACTCCACGCTCTTCAAACGTACCGTTTTTCTTGTTCACATAGAGCTTGTTGGGCTGTGTGTCGTTGGCGATCAGAAGGTCTGGCCAGCCGTCTACGTTGTAATCGAGGATGGCGATGCCGAGACTTTTTGATGTCGGATCGTTGAGCCCAGCCTTCTGCGTGGCATCCTCAAACTTCCCTCCGCCCAAGTTGTGCCACAGGCGAACCGAAGTCCCCTTGTAGGACTCGGGTGTGCAATAGGACTTGTGCGCTCCGTCGAGCGTACAGTAAAGGTCTGTCTGCTCGGTCCACCGCACGTAGTTCGCGACCACCAGGTCGAGTTTGCCGTCGCGATCGTAGTCGACCCATGCTGCGCTGGTCGAAAATTCCTGTGGCCCCCACATGCCGGCGGATTTTGTCACATCGGTGAACGTGCCGTTGCCGTTGTTATGGAAGAGATGGCTTTGTCCGAGCGCGGAGACGAAAAGGTCGTCGAAGCCATCGTTGTCATAGTCGCCGACAGCGACGCCGAATCCATACATGGGGATGGCGAGTCCTGCTTGACGTGTCACGTCGGTGAAGGTGCCGTTGCGATTGTTGTGATAAAGCTTCAGCGTGGTGGTACCAGAGTGAGCATGGCCGGGGAAATCTTCACCGTTGATCAAAATGATGTCGGGATATCCATCGTTGTCATAGTCGATGAAGGCGCAGCCCGGGCCCATGGTTTCGGGCAACCACTTTTTGCCGAAGGCGCCGTTATGGTGCGTGAAGTGAATACTGGACTGCGCCGTGACGTCGCGAAAATGGACGGCTTGAGCTTGACTTGTGGTGGACAGTAAAAACACCATCAACCACAGAGACAGACAGACACGGAGAAAGCAACAAAAACAATATTTACACTTTTCTCTGCGAGTCTGTGACGCTGTGGTGAATTGATTCGCTAAAGAAAACATTTATTTGGAGGCCCCGGAGGCTGCTGTCGCGGAAGCAAGCCGCGGCTTGCCCGGCAGGACAGCCGAAGCGGCTGTCCCCACATGTGAAACGACAACCGGCAACGGTACCGACACATGCTCATGCACGGCTTGTCGCTCGTTGTTGTCTTCGGGATGGAGTTGGCGATAGGGTCCGGTGATCGCCTGTGACGCCTCGTCCGCCTTAAATCGCATGTACCTCTCCTGATGTTCTTTCGCCAGCTTCTGATTGCCTAAACCGTTGTAGCAAAGCATCAGGTCGTAGTGCGCCTGCAAGTCCTCAGGATCAACTTCGAGAACGGATTCCAGAACCTTGACCGCTTCCTCGTACTTGCGCTGCAAGAAGAGAATGCGCCCTAAATCGTTGAGCGCCACGCGATCTCGCGGATACTGCGCCAAAACCATGCGCAGGCGCTTGGCTGCGCCATCGTAGTTGCCGTCGGAGCGCAGAACTTTTGCGTAGAAGAAATTTGCGCGCGCCAAGTCAGGTGAGATTGCAAGAGCTTTTTCGAGCACCGTGCGAGCGCGAGCCATGTCGCCTTCCTGCACGGCGCAGCGTCCGATATTGACCCAGCCGTCGGGATTGGCCGGGTCGGCCTCAGTTACTTTTTCGAAGGCAGCGGCCGCCCCTTTCAGGTCTCCCTGCAGGAAGAGCCCAATGCCGTAATCGTTCCAGCGCTGCCACTCCTCTTTGCGGACAATCGTCTTCGGCGGCTCGGCGGTCGCACTGTGCGAGACGACAGGAAGCGTTACTTCATCTTCAGCCAGGGAAACAATGGGTAAATCGGGGATCTTCTCTTCTTTCGCCGAAACTCCGCTAAGCGAGGCCGTGAAGACTGTTGGACGATCGTCGTAATCGGCGGAAACCGCGTCCGGCCTGGTTGGAACAGGCACACCCGCGAATGCCTCGTGGGTGTTATACCAGGTGAATTTCCGGTAGCAAAGGCGGGCGTGCAGCGTAATTTTGCTTCCGGCGTTTTCCGGGATATGTATGCGGTAATGCACTGTGTCCGCCGCACCGGGCGGAATCAACCTCACGTACACCACCGCACGCGTGGCCCAGGCATTGCGCTTGTTAACGGGATTGCCATGGGCATCGATCTGGAGAGAACGATAAAAGTGCGCGCCTTTTTCCACGGGACCATGCCCATTGTCCTCGACCATGCCGCTCCAGAAAATCGTTTGGCCTTTGTCGTCGGTGCCTTTCAACTCGAGCCACGTGTCAGCGGCATCGACGGTACCTCCAGGGAAAAAGTGTCCGACCTTCTTGGTACGCACGACCACGTCGACGCGTACTGTATCGCCACGCCGCAGCGCGGGCCGCGCACGGTTCAACGGAGCGGTGATGGGCCCAGTCACGCCGCCTTCCGCCGCGACTTTGCTCTCGGCTTCTTCTCCTACCGCAAAGCTGGTCGAAAGATCCGATTGCATGCTTGCGCCTGGCTTCACCGGAGCTTGCGCGGGAGATACGGCGAAGATGTCCACGGTCAATGCACCGTGTCGAAGGAAGTCTTCGGTCAACTTGAGCTGCGCCGCATCTTCGTTGGCCGTCGGCACCGCGGTGTTGGCCGCTGGAAAACGATGCGAATGTACGAAGCCGTTAATGTTCCCTTGATCCTTGGAAGACTCCAAGGGCATGTGGCAATCGGCGCACTGCTGCGGCTTCGGCGGATAGTAAAAAGAGCGCGCGCCCTGACCGGAAACTCCGCTGGCCTGCCAGTTGTCGTATTCATTGAAATCCCCGGAGCCAACGGTATTTGTTCACCGGGACGTCAAGATGAACCTTGTGGCACGAGGAGCAAAATTCCGCCGTCTGGGTGCGCATGAAGGGCTTCAGGAACACGCGACGATGCGGTTCGGGATTAAGGTTAATCAGGAAATCGTGCAGGGTGCGCACGATTGGGTTTCGGGAAGCGGCCAGTTCGTGCAGTTTGGGATATTCCAGATAAAAATCCGCCTGCCCCATTGTGCTCTTCACGCGGGCAATGGAGTGGCACATCATGCAGCCAAGGCCGGCCTGTGCCTCCGGGCGACGCACGATCTGCTTGATGGGCGTGTCCATCATGCCCGCATAGAGGACGGCGGGATCGTGGCATCCACCGCACCATTTCGAAGGCTTGGTGCCGATCGTGTCTTGCATATACTCGATCGACTTGCGATACCACTGATTATTAAAGGAAGAAAAGTGGTGGGCCGAGCTGAACCACTGATTGTAGATGTCTTCATGGCAGCGCTTGCAGGAGTCGGACTCCATGAAGAACTTGCTGGGAATCTTCTGGTTGCCGTAGACCTGCGCGGAACTGGGAAAGAATGATCCCTGTGGGCCGTCACCTTCGCCGTTCATGTTATCGGGAGGCATGGCGGGATTCTGGATTCGATTGCTCGTTTGCCAGCTTTCACGCACGTAGCGGGCGCCATAACCGAAACCCGCCAGCACGATGAGGCACAGAAACACTCGAAATCCACTCGCACCCACGCTTGGTCGATTACCGAACTGTTCCTCCGCGCGCGTATTCAGCCATCCTGCGATTAACAATCCGACGCCCGCTGCTGAAATCACGATGTGCACATACAACTTGTTCCATTCACTGCGGGGAGTACCGGTCTTGATCAGAATCACGCCGACGACAGCGCCGATGGCGATCAGCAGCCATCCAGCACGTGTCGCAATGCTTCCTCGACGGAGAAAGCTAACAAGATAAGGGAGCAGGAGAATCGTTGCCAGCGCGCCACCAACAGCGTGAAGCAACACGATGCCAGCGTACAGAACGTTGGCTTGCGGGAGGGTATAGAGGTACGCGGCGGAAATGGACAGGAAAACAACCAGCCACCACAGAATGCGAACGATGATTCCCCTAGAGGTTGGCATTGCGTATTGCGCGATTCCGGCAGTTGGCAATGGCTATCAGCCCCACAGTGGCTGATGAATCGCGTCCATAAAGTTATCCAGAGCACGAAAGCTGCGAAATAATTGAAACATATTAGTCGTGCTCGCAAACCGGTTAGTGGATTGGCGGCACTCGCCAAGCCCCGCATTCTCTTTCGATGACGGCTGCCACCGCGAGAACCTGCTCCTCTTCCCAAGGCCGGCCGACGATCTGAACGCCAACCGGCAACCCTTCTTTGGATTGGCTCACGGGAACCACAGCCGCGGGATTGCCCAACAGATTGAACCACTCGGTGTAGCTCCAGGCATCAAGGTAGTGAACTGTCTTTCCTTCGCCCTGCCAACCTTCGATCTGCCAACTGCGCTCACCATGCCGGAAGGCCGGGATGGCGGCGGGCGGACATAAAAGAATTGGATACTTTCGCATTTGCGCCAGGAATCGGGCACGCAATGCGTCTCGGGCGATCCAGGCGTGAAGCAAGTTGTCGCCGCTAAGATCTGGCTCGTGCTCCGCCCAGTCCAGGAACTGCTTCAAAATCGGGCTGCGATCGGGCTCCCGTCCTCCAAACATGGGAGCGAGCAAAATGCCGCCAGCCTTCACAAAGAACTTTCGCCAGAGCTCGCGGGCCTCCTCCAGGCCCTCGGGGCAAAAAGGTTCGACCTGGAAGCCTGTGCGCGCCAAAGATTCGGCGGACTTTTTTACCCCATCGCGAATCTCCGAGATGACCGGCGTACGGCCATCACCATCGAAGTAGCCCACTCTCAATTGCTTGATTTCTGCCTCGCTCGGCCAGCGCAGCGGAACTGGGGCGGCGCAGGCGTCCCCGTCGTCTGGACCTTGCATCGCTGCGAACAGCAGCTTCAAGTCGGCCACGGTACGGGCCATTGGACCGACAACCCCGATCAGGGAAAATGGTCCGCCAGACTCGGGAAAGTGCCCGGTGGACGGAATGCGCCCTGGGGTTGGCTTCAACCCGCAGATGCCGCTGAAGTGCGCGGGCACCCGGATCGACCCTCCGCCATCGCTGCCAACGCCCCCGGCCGACATTCCGGAAGAGATGGCGGCCGCTTCGCCGCCACTGGAGCCGCCGGGAGTGCGATCGAGATCCCATGGACTGTTGGTTCTGCCGTGGAGAACATTGTCAGTCTCCCACGCCATCAGCATTTCGGGCGTGTTGGTAACTCCAATGACAGTCCCACCGGCCTGGCGCAATCGTGCGACCAGAGGAGCATCGCTCTTGGCGACATTCTGAGCGCGAAGACGCGTGCCGGATTCGCATTTCATACCCGCGACGTCGATGGAACTCTTGATGCTGAGCGGCACGCCGTGCAGTGAATGCAGGGGCTGTCCGTTCATCACGGCGCCCTCAGCATCGCGAGCCTCTCGCCGGACGCGTTCATCATCAACGTACACAAAGGCGTTCAGCGTCGGATTGAGGCGCTTGATCTTTCTCAGATGGGCTTCGGCGAGTTCCACAGGAGAAATCTTCTTCTCGCGGATTAGTTGCGCCATCGCAACGGCGGAAAGGAAGGTGATGTCAGTCATTGAGCGCCTTCCGCCTTTTTTGGTTCACCGTGGGCGGCTTGCGTGACTTGCAGTCCCTGGTGAGCGCTCGATCGAAGGCCTGCTTCTCATCGGCCGTAAGGCGCCGATGCGTTCCTTTGGCCAGTGTACTCAGCTGCAACGGGCCAATCGCCACGCGTACAAGCCGCAAAACTTTCACGCCGAGGGCTTCGAGCATGCGGCGGATTTGGCGATTCTTACCTTCGTCTAACGTGATCTCAAGCCAACAGTTCTTTTTTCCGGAGCGAAGGAGTCGGCAACGCGAGGCTTTCAGAAGCTCTCCTTCTTTCGTTTGAATCCCTCGTTCCATCTCACGGACAAAATCGTCATCGGCGATAACTTCAATTTGCGCGTGATACATCTTCTCCAAATGCGTATGGGGATCGGCGACTCGCGCGCCCCATTCGGAGTCATTCGTCAGCAGCAATAATCCCTCGCTCGCTTTATCGAGCCGGCCGACCGGAGCTACCCATGGCAGGGACTCTCCCGATCGTTCAAGGATCGAGTACACCGTTTCACGTCCCTGCTCGTCAGAAGCGGTGGTGACCAGTCCGCGCGGCTTGTTCATCGCTAGATAGACCTTTTGCTCGGATTCGATGGCGCGGCCCTCGATCTCGATGCGGTCTTTCGCCAAACGAACTGGCGTCTCGGGATCGCGGCGTACGGTAGTATTCAATCGCACGCGACCGGCACGAATGATCTCACACGCCTGCGAGCGAGAGCAGTACCCGAGCTTCGAGAGAGCGCGAGCCAATCCGATTCGACGAGATGTCCGGTCCGCTGGCAAATTTTGATCCTACCTGATCCTGCTGCTTCGATGCATGGGCGCTCGCCAGATTGATACTATGTTGAAGGCAATGCATTGAAGGAGAACCTCATGGCACACCAGCATCCCCCGCGCTTCCTCAAAATTGTCGACGATGCCCGGTCGCGCGTGCGCGAGACCAACGTTGACGAAGTTAAGAAAAGACTGGATCGGGGCGACAAGTTTTTACTAGTCGATGTGCGCGAGGAGAGCGAATTCGCGAAAGACCACCTTCCGGGCGCGATTCACCTGGGAAAAGGAGTCATTGAGCGCGACATCGAGGCCCGCGTGCCCGATCTCGGTGCGGAGATGATTCTTTACTGCGGAGGTGGATTTCGTTCCGCGCTAGCCGCCGACAACCTGCAAAAAATGGGGTACACCCACGTGATTTCAATGGATGGCGGGATCCGCGGCTGGCGGGAAAAAGGTTTTCCGCTTACGAAAGAATAGTAGCGTTTCGGTTCATTGAATCACACGTGAAAACCCTTATTCTGTGATAAGCTGCGCCCTTCGCAACTATGAACGGACGCATTTTCTTCTGGTCGCTCACCTCGGCTCTCGCCGGATTTCTTTTCGGCTTCGACACCGTCGTTATTTCCGGGGCAGAAAAGACGATTCAGACTCTTTGGGGACTCAGTCCGGGTGTGCATGGCATTGCCATGGCCTCCGCGCTCTACGGCACCGTGGTCGGATCGCTGGTCGGCGGCTGGCCCGCGGACCGGTTCGGTCGCAAAGCGACTTTGCTCTGGATTGGCGTGCTCTATTTCGTGGGTGCAGTCGGTTCAGCGCTTGCGACCAACGTAGAAATCTTCATCGTCGCTCGCGTCATTGGCGGCCTCGGCATCGGCATCTCGACCGTGGTCGCTCCCATGTACATCTCTGAAATTGCTCCACCACAGCATCGCGGACGCCTCGCCGGCATGTTCCAGTTCAACATCGTTTTCGGGATCCTGATTGCTTTTGTGTCGAATGCTCTGCTGGCGGGCATCGGAGAGAATGCCTGGCGCTGGATGCTCGGCGTCGCGGCCTTCCCTTCTCTGCTGTATGCACTGTTCTGCCTGGGACTGCCGGAGAGTCCACGTTGGCTGCTTACGAAAAAAGGAGATCGCGACGGGGCCTTGCAGGTGTTGCAACGGAGTCAGCCGGATGTTCCGAAAGAACAGATCGCAGCTGAGGCCAACGAAATTGTTGCAGCTTCAACCGAGCAAGTTTCGTCAGGGCACTTCTGGACCGCTCGCCTGCGGAAGCCGATTCTGCTGGCTTTTCTGATCGCCTTCTTCAATCAGATGTCCGGGATTAACGCCATCCTTTACTTCGCTCCACGGATCTTTGAACTTACAGGTCTAGCCAAGAAAGCCGCACTGTTGCAATCGATTGGTATCGGCGTCACCAATCTCGTTTTCACCTTTGTAGGCCTCTGGCTGATCGATCGACTGGGCCGCCGCACTCTCCTGTACATCGGATCGTTTGGCTATATCGCATCACTGGGACTTGTCGCTTGGGCGTTCTTCACTGCACATTACTCGATTGTGCCAGTTTGCATCTTCGCGTTTATCGCAGCCCACGCGGTCGGCCAGGGAGCGGTGATCTGGGTCTTCATCTCTGAGATCTTTCCCAATCGCCATCGCGCCGAAGGTCAAACCCTCGGAAGCTTCACTCATTGGATTTTCGCCGCCGCGCTTACCACGTTTTTCCCGAAGATGGTCGCAGCTTTCCCTGCCGGCTATATCTTTTCCTTCTTCGCCGGCATGATGGTCTTGCAGCTCCTCTGGGTTCGAACTATGGTTCCCGAAACCAAGGGCGTACCGCTGGAGCAGATCCAAAGACAATTAGGGATCGCATAGCGCAACGGTACACCCCCGACTGCGAACAGCTCACGGATTCATGCGCGGACGAAACTGCGGAGATAGCACTTTCGCCGACAAATGCCTTACAGACTTACTTGATAACCGAGACGATCGTGGGATGAGTGTTTGTCCCACCTTCCTCGTCAATAAAGTAGATGACCGAGCCGCTGCTGACGGCATTGTTGCCCCAGAAGGTGCCGGCCCCATTGCCTGCGAATGAGAATGAGCCAGAAACAGCTTGGTTCTCCAGGAGGAATGGTGAAGCAGTGTTGCTGACGTTCTCCGTCCCGGAAAAATTCGGCGAGCCTAGGTTAAACGTCCCAACCTGGTTGGCCGCGAGGTAGTCAGCGTCCTCATCGGTTCCAATCGAGTAGATGCCAGCTGCCGGCTGGACATTCGCCTGTTGCGGTTCCAGTGTGCCGGAAGTAGCTGGGTAGTCGTCACCTAACAGAACCGCGCTTATGCCGTCAAACGCTGTCACCAGGTATCCGACCGGCGTAATGAAGTTGCCAGCGAAGACAACCCGCCCCGTGGTCGTGTCAACGGAGTAATTGGTGTGCACAAACCGTCTGGAGACAACACCGCCCCGGTCGTTGACCAGCGCGCCGCTGCCGTTACTAACACCGTCGAAAACCACCGTAATAATGACAGCATTGGGAACATCTTTGGCGGTCACTCCGACCCCATGAGCCACGTAGCTGTTTTGCAAGAAAGCTGCCGAGAATAATGCGCTGTTTGTGGCCAAAGCCTCGCCGCTGAAGATTGGATTCGTTGTCCAAGGGTCCGCGGAAGCGAAAAGCACCTCTGTGGAACTGACCACGTAATACACCGAGTTCAGGCCGTAGTTATGGCCGGAGCTGGTCGCGGCGAACGACGCTGTTCCTCTTCCGTAGGTATCGGTCGATGAATATGCACCATTCCCGCCAGTCACGTTGCTCAACAGCGTACCCGCTCTGTCCGCATCGATTGCCAGATCGCTGAAGTTTCCGCCCGCGGCCGTAAATGATCCGGCTACGCCGAAATTCCCGCTCATTGCATCAGTGCCGGCAAATAGGAACGCGTACATCCCAGAAAGGCCGGTGGCAAAAGCCGAGGAGTCCTGAAGCCGCAGGATACCGCTTCCGCGAGCACCGGTTCCGCTACTATCGTCGAGCATTACGTGCCCTTGCGTAAACACGTTTGAACTATTCAGGGTGCTCACGGAGAAGTGAAAGTTGGCGGTGCCTGCCGAGGTGGCCAGCACTAGACAGCCGTTATTGTCCGGTCCAAGCGTGTAGGAACTGTTCGCGGCAATGATCGCAAGGTCGGACTGGGCGCCGCTCACGCTGTTGGTGTCTTCCTCGCCTGCCGTAATGCCGCCCTGTCCGTCCGTTGTAAAGCTGCCGATCATCGTCATTGGAGCCAGATGAGTGGAGGTGGAGTCGAAACCCTTGACCAGGAAGGCATAGGTTTGAGTGCCGAGATTGCTCTCCGCACCCGAACTACAATCGGCCGTGTTGTATACCTGAACGCTGAGCGAACCGGAAAGCCCGGTAGCCGTGTCCGCGTCGGTCGCCTCAAACACCAGCCCATTAAAAATATTTGGTGTTGTGGGTGTCCCGGTGATGGCGCCAGTCGATGGATTCAAAGACAAACCTGGAGGCAGAGTACCCGACGTCAGGGACCATGTGTAAACGCCCGAGCCGCCCGTCGCCGTAAGATAGCCAGTGTATGCGGCTCCCTGCGTGCCGTTCGGCAACGACGTGGTTGAAACCTGAATCACAGGATCTACCTGAACGCTGAGGCTTCGCGAAACTCCTACGCTGTTGTAGAAGTCGGTAACATCAAAAACCAGTGCACTAGAATTTCCCGGCTGCGTGGGTGTACCGGTGATCACACCAGTCGTCGAATTTAAAGATAGACCGCCGGGCAGCGTGCCCGACTGCACTGACCAATGATAGGGTTTTGTGCCACCCGTCGCTGCTAGAGTGACGGAGTACGCTACACCCACATTCCCGTTCTGCAAAGCCGAGTTTTGGATAACCGGTGGTGCCTCAGGATTAACCTTGAGGCTGAGATTGCCGGAGCTGGCAGAATTCTTGTCCGCGTCCGTCACTTCAAAAATGAGAGAGTCAGCAGTTCCCGCTGTTGTCGGAGTACCGCTGAGGGCGCCAGCGGCACTCAAAGAGACCCCGGCCGGCAGAGTACCAGTCTTCAGTGACCAGTTATAAGGTGCCGTTCCACCGCTTGCCAGTAGCGTGGTGGCATAGGCTGAGCCTACGGTACCGGCAGGTATGGACGAAGTTGTGACGCTTGGATTGGATGTAGTGCTGCTGCCCGTCTTGCTGGATCCACCGCCGCATGCGGTAGTCAAAATGAACAGAGTTAGAATATAAACCATCGAAAAAATATGACTGCTACGTTTCATGATCGAACCTTTCTAGGCTGAAAATTGGCACATCCCAATCCACGGTGTGGGCTCTCAATCGCGGGACATCAGATTTGCACTGCGGGCGATTCCACTCGCGCAAGATTATCGAGGGCGATCTACCAGTAGCCCCCGTATTCCCATTTCTATTTTTTCACTCGGCAGGATAGCATTAGAGATGAGCACACAGCCGCGGTCGTCAATACTATCAGAGACAAATGATTGACCGGGGACTACGCATGAGCGCTCTGCCGCACCGTGGTGGGCGCAATCGGGTTTCCACTGGCCTTCGCGGGCGCTTGAGCCGCGAGATGTCGGTGAATCTTGCTGCCGAAGCCTCCGAACTCACGCTAGCAAAATGATTTAGTTCTTACCTGGTCTGGACGGGGGAGTCACACCTGCAAGAAAACTAATGGCACGATAGTACCCTTCTCAGTAACCAAGCTGAAAAAGTGCTGAAACTCTCTTCACATGAACACGATTCATTTTCCGTTAGCGCCTTGAACGATTCCATATCTCAATCAGAATTCCAGGAAGCACGTCCGTCAAAAAATGTGTCTATCGGAACATTGAAATGAGGGAAAGACTGGCATCGAACGGCAGGCTCAACTGCGCAAACCTCATCGAGAGCTGCGCGCAATGGCGGATCACGAACCACTCCGGCAGCGCGATGCCAGCTAGAACTGGCATGGCCGTCACGTCGAGCGCAGCAATTCAGAGTCCCACGCCGTGTCCTTAGCGAATTCTCGCGCCTCAGAATTATGGTTTGATCCGTTCGACCCATTGAGCGCGCCATGGGGAGCCGGGAATGGGTCCGCAAAGTACTGCGTTTCCTTCGCAGCTTTTCCGGCTTTGAACTCCATGATGCTCACGGCGTAAGACGGCTTGCCGTCATAGGTCAAAATGAATTCGGTGACCCAGAGGTCACCGCTGCCAATGACTCGTTGGACGGTGAACCGCTTTTTGTTCGGCTGACCAGCGCGTTGACCCTGTATGTTGCTTCGACCGCGCGTTCGTTCGCCTGACTGTGGGTAGTCCAGCACTGCATCCTCATGATAGATGAGGTGCTCCGTTTCTAAATCGTTGGCATCGGATGCCGCCCAATGCTGATCCAGTGCCGCACGGATCTGTTCATCTCGCACTCCAGTACTTGGCTCATTCTTTTTTTGATCGTTCATCTTATGGCTGTCTCAACCGCCCTATACCGGGACGAAGCCACTTATCGATAAACATCTCGATTCGTGTCAGTCCTCAACTTTTTCCAGATACGATTATTCCGGCAGTGGGTATGCTCTGGTCGCATTGCTGTATTGTCCTATAAGAGTCCGACTGAAATCGGTTGGATTTTTCAATGCGTGAACTTTCGCAACAATAAGGACGCTCCTGGAATGACGATGAACATGCAAGCCACTCCATCGCCTGAGCCGGATCGCGTGCACTCCGGCTCTCCACAGGCACGAAGTAGTCGCTGGATTCGTCTGTTTCAAGGCATCAGGCCTGTAACTCGAGCCGGAGCAGCCCGAGACGCAATCGCCGGATTTCAACTGGCGGCGATGAACATCCCACAAGCGCTCGGCTATACCAAGATTGCCGGCATGCCAATAGTCACGGGGTTCTACACGCTGTTGCTTCCTCTGCTGGCATTTGCCGTATTCGGTTCCTCCCGCTATCTGGTGGTCGCTGCCGATTCGGCTACGGCCTCCATCCTTGCTGGGAAGCTCGAGACTTTGGCTCCCATCGCAAGCGCCAGATATGTAGCGCTGGCATCGACGGCTGCTCTGCTGACTGCCGGATTTCTGTTGCTGGCCCGAGTCCTCAAGCTCGGCTTCCTGGCCGATTTCTTATCGCAGACCGTGCTGACAGGGTTTCTCACCGGAGTCGGATTTCAGGTGGGCATCGCCGTGCTGAGCGAGATGGTCGGACTCGAAGTGCACTCCAATCGTACGGTTGGGCAGCTCTTTGAGATCCTCCGCAGTCTTCCCAGGATTCACCTGCCAACCCTGGCTCTCTCGGCGTTGGTCGTGACAAGTGTCTTTGCTCTCGGCTGGTTTGCCCCCAAACTTCCGGGCTCTCTGCTCGCGGTCGCCGGGGCTATTGCCGCGAGCGCGAACTGGGATTTCGCGGCTCACGGCATTGCCATTGTCGGACCCGTGGTTGGGGGGCTTCCGCATTTAGGATTGCCAGCCGTCCACTGGAAGGATGTCGTACCACTGCTCGGCGTTTCCGCTTCCTGCTTTGTGATGATCCTTGCCCAAAGCGCGGCTACCGCGCGTTTCTACGCTGGGCGCCACCATCAATATCTAGACGAAAGCACGGACTTGGTTGGTCTGTCTGCGGCCAACGCCGCGGCAGCGTTCAGCGGGACTTTTGTAGTGGACGGAAGCCCTACTCAAACCGCGATGGTCGAAGCCTCCGGTGGCCAGAGCCAGCTTGCCCAGGTGGCTACCGCCGTAGCGGTTACGTTCGTTCTGCTCTTTCTGGCCAAGCCTCTGCAATACCTGCCACGCTGCGTATTGGGAGCCATCGTATTTTTCATTGCTGTCCGTTTGATCGACTTGCGCGGCTTGCGCGACATTAGACGCGAGAGTCCGCAGGAATACGCTCTGGCTGTGTTTACTGCGGCCGTCGTTGTGCTGGTGGGAGTCGAGCAGGGCATTCTATTAGCCATGGTGCTGTCTCTGCTCCGGATTGTGCGGCATAGCTATCGTCCTCACACCGGAGTCTTGGTCGTTAGCCAACATGATCCCTGGCAGTTGGTGCCGGCGATTCCCGGCGCGGTAACCGAACCAGGTTTAATCATCTATAGTTTCGGAGCAGCTCTCTTCTATGCGAATGCCAGCCTGTTTGAGAAAGAGATTCGCGGTTTACTGGGGCCACTCCTTTCGCCGGTGCGATGGCTAGTCGTCGATGCGGAAGCGATCACGAATGTGGATTACACGGCCGCCCGGATGGTACGTGAACTTCACGAAGAATTGGCCGGCCGCGGAGTTGTGTTGGTATTCGCTCGCGCGCCTCTCTCTCTCAAGGCAGACTTCGACCGGCATCTCTTGACTCAAGTCATCGGCCCGACGAACTTCTTCGACCGCATTCACGATGCGACGGCTGCATTCGCGAAACTCAAAGGCCTATGAGCACGGACCGGCTCATGACTCATTATTGATCCCTGACGCTGCGTCGGTCCTACATACTGTCGGCGCCGGGGGCGCTGCAATGGAAAACGAGATCGAACCTCCCGGACGATTCCTGGCCGTTCGGGCTGTGGCTGTACCATCGTTGAGTCATTACGCGGTGGAACCTTCCGCCAGTAAATATGAAGTGTGCCTTACCTGCGGAAAGAAGCTCGCTCACGATCGCGCCGACATTTGGGCGCGTCGTAGCACGACGAAATAATATTGGTTGCGGCGACTCTTTGCTGCTAAGCTGCGCTACTATTTCGTTCGACAGAACGGGCGCGAACGGGTGAAAGCTGCGTTGGAATCGTTGGGGAACGGATGAAACCGGCATTCCGCTAACAGGCTTCGATTAATCTGCTTTTTTGCTTTCCAAAACAACAGATGTATGTTCGCAGAAGAAGGAGGCTGGCTATGTGTTTCTCAGCTACCGCGAACTTCGTAGGCAGCGGAGTCCTGAGTGCCGTCGGCGTCGTCACCTTGACCAAGGTGAAGCACCGGCGCGAACTACTCTTCGCAGCGCTCCCTACGCTGTTCGCCATCCATCAGTTTATCGAGGGATTCGTCTGGTTGGGATTGGATGGGATTCTATCGCCTGCGGTGGCGCACGGGATGGGCGCGGCGTTCATGCTTTATGCGCAAGGACTCCTCCCTTTTTTGCTGCCGCTGGGCGTGCTTTTGTTCGAGCCGAATGCGCAGAGCCGCAGCCGGATGTTGCCGTTCCTCCTACTCGGCGGAGCTACTACGCTCTATATTCTGTGGGCGCTGACAGCATTCCCATTACAGCTGTACATCAGAGGAAACAGTATCGTGTACATAAATCAAGCGACCAATAACACAACGGTCGCTTTGGTCTATGTGATTGCAACTTGTGGTTCGCTGTTTTTCTCGAAGATCAAGATGATGGTCATCTTCGGCGCGGCAAACCTGGCAATCCTGCTGGTTGTAATGGAGGTCAAGCGATACGCGTTCACCTCGTTGTGGTGCGCGTACGCGGCGGTTGCAAGCGTAATCATCCTCGCCTACTTCTGGAGAAGCCACCGAGAACGGCCGTTCCAATATGCCTAGCACGCTTGTCCGCGCTGCGGTATCGGTTTGGTTGAGATCTGGATAAATCGGACTCCGAAATCGCGGCAACTCGACGAATGCAGATACGAGGATCGATGGAGACCGGTCCCATCAACCCACCCGAAGCGGCGCCTAGATCGCCAGCCTTTGCACAAGCAGTAGCCACGCCGCTCAATTCGCGCCCTGATCATCGGGCCAATCTTGCGCTCATTTTGTGGTCGTAAGCTGCGCGCGGGGTTGGAACCATCGCAGATGCTCGGCATCAGCCAGCAGTTGAAAGCGCCGAAGGGGCGATTAGCATCAAGCGCGGTGGTTTTGACGACAACAAGTGCTTCGCATCCGCAGGATCATTTGGAATGGTGGTGTGGCAGGAAATGCCAGAATAAGCAACAGGTTTGCCCTTAGACCAACTGGGACACCCGAAGCTTATTCGTCCCTTCCGTTTACCGGGGAAAAATCTTAATGAGGCAAGGTTATGGTGAGCGCGGTAGGAATCGAACCTACAACCTACTGATTAAGAGTCAGTTGCTCTGCCAATTGAGCTACGCGCCCACGACTGGGACATCGTCGGGAAGGCAAACAAAAATTATAGCATCGGCGAACGACTCTGCGACCAACGGCAGCGAAATTCAGATTAGAGATTTCAACGATGCAGCCGGCAATGTAACCCTCGTTGAAACAAATCTCGATTCTTAATCTTTGCGTTGAACTGTTTTCGTGAGGCATTCCGGCGCACGTAGCTTCACGCTGAACGCTTGGGCCGGGAAGAGAGAACCCGCGGACAGCTCTCGCGTTCTTCTGTAAAAGTACGACGCTCCGTGAATCACGGGGAGCTAAGGACGCTGGCGCACTTCCGCAGCGAGACTGGTCTCGCTCGCAGCCGGACGCCGCGGAGGTAATGGCTCCGGTCCGATCGGCGGACGACGCTCGATGGTTCCGATAACCGGCAGTTCGTCCAAGCTGTCAGCATAAAGCGAGGCGAAACTCTGCTGGCTGCACATGCGGTCGACCATCCGCTGTTGCCGTCCACTCAGCACCGCGTGCGGGAGGATGGGAAAATGGCGAAACATCCACAGCAAGTAAATTCGCTGGATAAATGATGGCATTACAAAGCGCGGACCAAGCGGAGTCTGTACTCGGACCACGCCAGCCGCCAGTTTTTCGATCAACATACCTGGGCCCACCTGAAAACTATCTGTTTTGGCCAGAGCAATTCTAGGGCCGCCATTATTGCACCGCGGCCGGTGCAATGGGAAGCCTTTTTTCACAGATTAACAGAGAATTTCCGGCGGAAGCCGCATCGACGCTCGATCACAGTGAAATTATGGGAAACACGATCCGGATTTGGGAGGGTACGAGGAAAGCTTTGATCTACCCCCCCATCCCACCTCATACCTCTAGATGGCGACTTCGGGAAGGATGTCCATGCGGCGGATTTGGGCCGCTACCCCGTAATCCGAGCCCTTTTCCTCGACTCGGACAATTGTGGCCTGGCAACAGACCCAGCACTTTTGACCGGAGGTAAGCTCGGGCGGGAGTATTAGAACCAGCTCAACATCGGTTCCCTTCTCCATTTTCGAATTGGTATAGAGGAAGATGCCGTTGGCGCTGACATCGCGGGTCTGAGCGTTGTGGTCTTTCCCTCCCGCGGTGCGAACACGCGTGGAAACGCGAGTCTTAATGCGGGATCCGGCGCGGCGCTCGGGGTCAGCCTTCATGGCGGATAAAGTGACCACTTACTCTACACCAAAGCCGCCACTTGGACGAGTGATTCCGGGCTCCTTCTAAACTAGAGCCCGGAACGAACGAGAATCATTAGATGTTGGGACGCTTGGCGCGAGCGGCCGGCACGACCAGAGCCTGCTCCATGGTCGGGACGTTGGTTCCGCGGAGCTTGGCTTCGACTTCGTGAAGCTTATCCGTCTGCTCGGTCTGGTAGTAGGCCTGAACCAGCAACTCCATGGTGAAAGGATTGTCCTGGTCATCTTCCAGATGAGCGATGGCATCCTGATATTTCTTTTGATCCATCAGCAATGCGCCGGCAGCGCCCTGATAGGAGCTTTGAATCACGCGGTCACGGCTGCCACTGGCCATAGTTTCAAGTTCGTGCAGAGACCGATCCGCCAAAGATACGTTTCTGGAGCGTGAAGCATGCACCACGCGATTGCGGAGGATACGCGAAAGTTCCTCGTTACGATCGGACGCCGAGATGTTGGATTGATGCGCCAGGCATTCCTGCGCGAGTTTGAGGTGCTTCAGTGCGACGTTGTCATCCGCCTGATACTCGGCCATGTGACGTAACGCTTGCGCCTCGGAAAGGTGGTAGTCCTTGTTGTGCGCCGTGGTCGCGATATCGAGGAATTGCTTGTCAGCCTCGGCATAATTGCCATCGCGAACATAGGTCATAGCTTTCTGCATTTCGTAGTCGAGGCGATCGGTTTCGTTATGAGCAAACTGGATCGCCTTGTCATACTCCAAGCGGGCTTGTTCCTGATTGCCCATCAAGGCATAGGTGTCGGCGACGCCGATCTGCGAACTGACGAAATCAGGATCCATCTTCAGCGCTGCGCGGTAATGCGCGAGCGCGCTTTCGAAATCCCCAGCCATGCGTTTTAATTCGCCATAGGAATCCTGCGGATTGGGTTCTTTGGGCAGCAGGGCAACGTAGCGATCCATTGCGGCGAAGGCCTTGCTGAATTGACGGTTGCGTGCATCGAGATAGGCAAGATCGTTCAGCGCTGCGGGAAAGTTCTTGTCGATCGACAGCGCCTTGTTCATGATGTTCAGCGCCTGCTCGTTACCATCCTCCAGCATCATCCAGTTGCCGGCGAGATAGAGCACGTGCTTGTCGCGAGGATACATCTCGATCATGTCGTTCATGGCAGTGATGCCGCCGATGAAGTCGCCTTCCTGCACTTTCACCACCCACTCGACCATCAACTGCTCGCCGGGAGTGGTTTTGGGAGCGAGCTCCTTCGCTTTGGCGCGTGCGGTGGCGATTTCCTGCGGGTCTCCGCTATTGAATGCGATCCAAGCCCAGGCGACCGCGAGATTCGGATCTTCCTTTACCGCGGCGCGCCAGTCTTCGTTGCAGCGCTCGAGATAAAGATTCTCGTAATCGGCAACTCCCTTTTCCCACAACTCGCGAGCTTTGGGGGATGAAGTCGTAACCGTCAGCGGCGTGGATTGACCCTTCACGTGGTGCGCGAAAACCGGCGCAACAACGGACAGACTAAGTGCGAGAACGGCGCACGACTTTAATGAAAAAGTGCAGCGCATCAGGGATCTCCGGAACATAGCTTTGTGGGGAGGGAAAACTAGAGAGAAGGTAACACCGGCGTAATCGAAGGGCGAGGTGACGAAAGGCGTAGGACGGAAAGACATCGAGCCATTGGGTGATTGAGTCATTGAGTAATTGAGTAATTTGAAATCGGACGCGCCGACTCCGGCCTTACGGCTTGGAGCGAGTTCCATTTTGGAATTGCGTTACTATTTGGTAATTACCCCCTCCCCCTCCCCCTATACTGTGGAATCAGGGATTTAGCGAGAAATCGCGAAGTAATCTATGGGGCACAATCACTTGCGGGCAAAATCTTGATTTCAAAGAACTTATCTACTCAGGGGACGCTAGAGCCACGCTAGCGCGCGTGCTCATCATTCAACACTTCGTGGCCTGTGCGCAAGGTCAGATGTCACAAAGGGCTGTGGAATTCCGGGTCGTTCCGGCGGTCATCTCTTGAGCACAAGCGCAGCCCGGCGTGGAAACCGCAGCGCGATTTTCGGACGTACCGCCAAGCGCTGAACTCTATCCTGACTTCGCGGGCAGCCATCTGCCCTGCGCGGCCCAAACGCAACGCTTTGTACTCGCAGAAGATGTCCATAGTGGTACGCCACGATTCTCACGCTGTACACAAGTTGCACCTGATTCTCAGTTAATTCCATTCTGAAATTTCGCTGAAAAACGAATAGAAATATTTTTAATTCGCAGCGAGCCGTTTGCGCTCGATGGTTACCCGCCAGTGTTATTCTTGCGCCGCAATTTCTTTGGAGGAAATCATGAGCGTTCGGAAGGCAGTTACTCTCCCTTTGATTCTGGCCCTGATAACCATGGTCTCACTTATGTTGAGCGCACGGGCTGTCGCGCAAGGTAGTTGGGCCGTCGAAAATACTTTTCACATTGGCGGCGAAGGCGGAATGGATTACATCACGGCGGACTCGGAGAACCACCGACTTTATGTTCCCAGAAGCACGCATACGATGGTCATCGATGCTGCATCGGGAAAGGTGGTCGGAGATATTCCGGGCCAGAAGCACAACCATGGAGTGGCCCTGGTTCCCAGCGCAGGACGGGGATTCATCAGCGACGGTGAAGGCGCAGTGGTGATCTTCGATCTGAAGACTAATGCTGTGCTGGGTACGCTCAAGGCGCATCCTGACGCTGATGGGATTATTTACGACAGCGCCAGCGGGCTGGTGCTGGTGGTCTCCGGCGACGACGGAATCCTGATGACGATCAAGCCCGATGTCGATCCGAAGACAGGGAGCATCGACGCTCCAATCGAGCTGGGCGGCAAACCCGAATACCTCGCGGCGGATGGAAAGGGGAAGGTGTATATCAATCTCGAAGACAAGGACCAAGTGGCAGTGGTTGACCTGAAAGCGAGAAAAGTGCTGGCACACTGGCCGGTTGCTCCGGGCGGCTCTCCGGTGGGGATGGCGATGGATACCAAGAAACGGGTGCTGTTCATTGGCTGTCGCAAACCGCAAAAGATGATTGTAATGAGTGCCGATGACGGAAAGGTACTGGCGGATCTTCCGATTGGCTCAGGTGTCGATGCGACCAAGTTCGACGGGGGACAGGCGTTGGCGAGTTGCCGTGACGGCAAGCTTTTCGTGGCTGGCGAAAATGCGGCGGGTAAATACGAAATCGTACAGACCGTAACGACTGCCCTCGGAGCGAAAACGGTGGACATCGATACGACGACGCACAAGGCATATCTGCCGACCTTCGAATTTGAAGAGCAGCAACCCGGGGCAACGGGACGTCCAAAGGCGAAGCCGGGGACTTTCATGATCGTGGTCGTGGCGAAGCATTAGGTAACGTAAGGTTGATTGAGATAAAAAAAGCCCCTGCCGGAGCAGGGGCTGGTTGAATCCCTCAAGCCGATTAGAACTTGAAGACGGCCGAAAGCTGAATGCCGCGCGGGCCGCCTCCGCCAATGAAGGGGTTGCCAATACCCACGTCGCCGGTGGCGCTCAGAATAGGAGACCCCTGACCGGGTGTGACCATTTGTCCGACTTCGCGGTTCCCTTTGATCTGGAAGCCGTGGAGGCCTGGATCTGCAATGAATGCCGGCAGCAGCGGGTTGGCGAAGTTGGGATGATTGACGATGTTGAAGAAATCAACGCCGAGCTTCATGTTCACACGCTCGGTGATAGCCGTCTTCTTGTAGATCGAGAAATTCCACTCCCTGAAATCAGGTCCAACGAGGGAGTTCCTGCCCATGTTGCCGAAATGACGATTGTACATGCCGGAGGACGGAAGGGCGCAGTCCGAAGCCGCGCCGGAAGCCGTTGTGACATTGACTGTGCATGGGATGGCAAAGGAACTCAGGTCCACGTAGTTGTAAGGATCGCTTTTGTGATAAGTGATGGGACCGACGACGTCGGGCCGGTCAAACGCGTTGCCGCTTCCGCTGAAGTCATCTTCGAAGTTGTAGTTGAAGTGGAATGGCTGCCCGCTCTGCATAGTAAGCACGCTATTCAGGCCCCAGCCGTTCTTCAGCTTCTGCATGCTGCCGCCCCTGGTCGGCAAGTCGTATGCGAAATTCCAGGTAAGGCGTTGCGGCAGGTTGAAGCTGGAGGGCCCGTATTCCAGGTTCGGCCGTGTGCTGTCATTGGGCTGCGCGTCATTGGGCTCGAAATCTTCGCCGTCGCTCGAGTTATCCAGCGACTTCGACCAGACGTAATTCAGGATCGACGTGACTCCATGCCATCCAGTCAGGCGGAAACTGGCCTGCAGCGCGTTGTAGTTGGACTTGCCGGTTGAGTTTTCCTGCAGCACATAAAATGCGCCGTAGGGATTTCCGTTGAGCGGCCGCGCCGCGCCGCTGAAATCGTTAATGCAGTCGCAAGCGTTGTCTGCGGCATTGATCTGCGCCGTGCTCGGCTGGCTGATGTCGAAGAAGCGCCACAGGCGATGTCCCTGCGATCCGACGTAGCTGATTTGCACGACCGCCTTGCTGGAGATCTGCTGCTGGAGGTTGAGGTTGTAATTCTCCATGTACGGCGTCTTGATATTGCGATCAAAGGCAAACACGTCGCACTCATAAGTGCAGCTCGTGGTTGCGGCGTAGAGAGGTTGTCCGGCGACGATCGGCCCGCCGATGGCACCAGTCGAAAGGATCGGGGATGTCCCGAAGTTGTTGTAAGCCGGGCCAGGATCAAAGTAAGGAGCGTAGGGCAGGTGGCCGAGCACCATGTCTTGCGAGAAGGCGTCGTAGAACATGCCGAAACCGGCACGAACAACCGTCTTGCCCTTTCCGGTCAGGTCCCACGCAGCACTCGCGCGAGGAGCGAAGTCTTTGTGGTCGGGATTATAGAGGCTGGGCAATCCCGGCTGGCCGACTTGGGTGAGCGTGAAAGTTCCGGTTCCTGGCGCAGGAGAAATGCTGGTGATATTGGAGAGCAGGTTGTTCTTTTCCTGCACGATGCCGAAGTAATCCCACCGCAGACCGTAATTCAAAGTGACACGCGAGTTAAGGCGGAAGCTGTCTTGCCCATAGAAACCGAAGTTGTTTTCGTGGGTGTGGCGCGTGGAGTTTCCAAAGTACTGGAATCCGCTGTCGACGTCCCCCGCCAGGAAATCCTGGATGGGATTTCCGGTTGTGCTTCCGTCGAACTTAAGACGGCCCCGGAAGTACTTGTCGAAATATTGCTGCACCGAAGTGCGATGGAAATCGACGCCAAACTTTACCTCATGCTTGCCGGCTTTCCAAGAGAAGTTATCAATGACCTGGTTGTTGGTGTCGAAGCGATGGCGCGGGACACTGCTGGTGCTTCCGAGCTGGGCCACCCCGCTGACGAGAATAATGGGAAGGCCGGAATCAAAGGGACCGCTCCCATTACATAGCGCCGTGCTGGTCGCACCGCACATACCGATCGAACTAGGATGGAAGTTCTGGTCTTGCGGGAAGAATCCCTCGGCAAAGCGGTTCCACCCATAGCGGAGTTCGTTGACTTTGTTCCCGCCGATTGTGTGGGTGTATGAGATGGAGGCAAGTTGAACCCGGGTAGGAGTGAAGGTGTTGAAGCCGGGCAACTGTCCGCCACTCGCCGTCAGGGCCAGCGGGAACGATTGAATGCTGTCGCCGAAGAAATAACGTCCGGTGAGGACGTTGCTGGGATTGAAATTCTGATCGATCTTAGCGATGAAGCTCGTCAGATCATTGTATGAAGGAGATACGACGGAGGCGACTCCCGCGTTGGAAATACCGCCCGGATTGGAGAGATTCGGAGCCGGCCAGGGATGCCGAGCGAGGAGTGCGGCAATCACCGGATTGCTGCCATCGCTGGGCTGCAGTGATCCGTCGGCTGCGGTGCCGGTTGGGACGCTCGACACGGTGACCACGCCTACCGGCTCGCGCTGGCCTTCGTAATCCGTATAGAAGAATGTCTTGTCTTTGACGATTGGTCCGCCGAGCGAAGCGCCGAACTGGTTGTTGTGGAAGGGGGCTTTGGGCTGATTCGAGGGGTTGAAATAGTTGCGGGCATCGAGCGCATTGTTGCGGAAGTATTCGGCGGCGCTGCCATGCAGTGCGTTGGTTCCGCTCTTGGTTACGATGTTGACCACAGCGCCGGCGTTGCGGCCGTACTCAGGCGCAAAGTTCGAAAGCACATTGACTTCGGCGACGGCATCGATCGGCAGAATCGTGGACGGAGTGCCGAACACGCCAGCCTGATTGATGGCCGGGTCGTTGCGGTAGCCGTCGTTCATGTCGGTACCGTCGAGCAGGTAGTTGTTGGAGCGTCCGCGGGCGCCGTTCATGGAAAATTCGCCGAAGGAACCGGGGGAATCCGAGATCTGATCGGGTGATCCTGACACGCCGGGATTCAAATAAATCAACTTGGTATAGTCGCGGCCATTGACTGGCATGTCTTCGACCGTCTGAGCGGTCAGAACACCGCCGAGGGTATTAGTGGTGGTTTCGACGAGCGGCAACTGGTCGGCAGAAACTTCCACTTTGGTAGAGATTTCGCCGGTTTTGAGCGAGGCGTCAACGCGACGCTCGGTGGCTACATCGACCGTGACTCCCTTGGCGACGAAAGTCTCAAAGCCGCTCTGGGAGACGGTGACATCGTAAGATCCGATGGGCAGTTCGGGGACCGAATAGCTGCCGTCGCCGCTGGTTTCGGTGGAGCGCTCAAGTCCGGTACCGGTGTTTTTTACCGTGACTTTGGCTCCGGCGACGACTGCGCCGGAGGGATCGGTGACGGTTCCGAGGATGGTTCCGCGGAAGGTCTGAGCCGAA
Source organism: Terriglobia bacterium (assembly GCA_963711365.1). GTDB lineage: Bacteria > Acidobacteriota > Terriglobia > Terriglobales > Acidobacteriaceae > Sulfotelmatobacter. The sequence continues at coordinate 206,807 of CAVQDY010000011.1, forward strand.
AGGCCGACTGCAGCCAGAAGCACAAACACCAAGAAGATGCGCGCTCTCATTAGGTCTCCTTACAACGATTGGGTTTTAGGGGAGTGATGGTTCTTGCGGGCCGAAGGACAGCATCTTTCGGAACTCTGGGAAGCTTGCAATTCCTTACACATTAACGAGATGCACAGCCCCGCCCACAAATCAGCTGATTCACATTAACCAAAGATTGCAGCCATAGTCAACCAAGGAGTTATCAATGGTTACCATAGATTTTACGTATAGGGGGCAGGGGTCAGGGGGCAGGGGTTAAGGGTCAGTCGTCAGTGTTGATCTTCAGGTTCCTCTATCTGGGATGGGATTCGGGATGCGAATTACGGTTCGCTAGCTCTCGGATCAGGCAGTGTTGGGCCTTGGATAATCTGGACAGAGCTTGTTCGCACATGGAATTCTGGTCGCTGACCCCTGGCCCCTGATCGCTGTTTTAGAAGGTGAAGGCTACGCCGCCGCGGATGGAGCGGGCGGAGTCGACAAGGTAAACCGTCTGGCCGTCGCCGCCGACGACCGGGATGTATCCCTGAGCCAGCAGGTTGCGGATGTCGATTAAGGCTTCCATGCGGCCGCCGAGACAGGGCATCGGCTGGCGAATGAAGATGTTCAGGTAAGGATCCATCTGACCGGCGGAGGCGTTGAACATGTCCACCGGAGTTAGCGATGTTCGGTTGACCCAGCGATAGGAGGCGATCCAGCGCGTGTGGGTGAGCGGCGTAGTGCCACTGAGTTTGGCGGCCAAAGCGTGACGCCGCTGGGTCGAGATCCATTGGGCAGCCTGCTGCAAAGAAACGTCAGGCCGGGTCAGATCGAGCGCTCCACCGAAGCCATAATCCAAGGTAGCGGTCAGGTCTGAGGCAAACTTGTGCTGCAGCACGAGGCGCATGCCGGTGGTATCGAGTCCGCGGCCAGCATAGCTGAACGTCCCGGAAGACATGTCTGGGATGAGGAAACCCCCGGCGGCGGTAACATCGCCAACCCCGGTCAGGGCGGGGTCGGTGACATGATCGTAGAATGCGGCGATCTGGAAATTGGTGTTCTTGATACGGTGGGAGAGGCTGACTTCCTGATGATGCGCGCTCTCGATCTTAGGAGAGAAACCGAGCAGGCTGACACGCGGGTTCGCCTCGCTGAGGTCGGCGGGTGCGGAATCGAATCCCTTCTCGGCGCGAGTATCAGGGCGGGAGGTAGCGTATCCGTACTCGAGCACGGTGTCGGGCGAAAAATGAAAGTCGGCGGAGCCATAGGGGCGGAAGGCGGTCAAGTGACCGAGGAATTGAATGGCCTGCAGTTCGCTGCCGAACTTGAGTTCCAGGACGTCGCCTACTGCGAATTCATCGCCGGCGGAGAGAGCAACGGCTTGCAGGGCCGCATTATGCAGATTCGGGTCGGACGGAGAAAACCGGCTGACAGTCAGGGCCAGAGCCGGCTGCGATCCATTGGGCAGCTGATACGAATAGCGGGCACGCAGCACGGCTGCGGGCAGGGTCTCACCGTAACCGTAGCCCACGTTGCCGGCAAGGGCGAGCTGTCCGGTCGAGAAAATCGAGCGCTCCAGCTTAAAGCTGGTGCTCATGTCGGAACCGGTTCCGTATCCGCCAGCGGCAGAGCCAGCGAGGAAGGAAAGGCTTCCGCTGAACTCGTGGTTCTGCTTTTCGGTGGAATTGGGGTCGTCAAAGATCCGGAGGATGGGGCGGTTAGCGACCGAACGGAGGGTCCATTTCCAGTCATCGTCATCGGGCAGACTGCGCACCGGGCCGAGTTGCATCACGTTGAGTAGAGTGCTGAGTGTGATGTTGACTTTCAGACTGGAGCCGGGACGAATCCCGACCTTTTCGCGCAAGGTCGGCAGGAAAGAAGGAGCTGAAACTTTCAGGGTGTAGAGGCCGGGAACGAGGCTAGCAGCAGTGTAGTAACCGGCGCCATCGGTGAATACAGTGAGCGAGCGGTTGGCAGTGCCGAGGATTTGCACCACGGCGCCCATCTGAGGATCGCCAGAGGCGTCGCGCACATAGCCGGAGATAGCTCCGGGGCGCTCTCCGGCAAAGGCCGGAAGCGACAGCCCGAACGCGAAAAACCAAGTTGCGAGCCTGCGAAGCGTCAACTCTGCCCCACCCCCTGGGGGAATGCAGGGAGTTACTCTACTGCAAACACCGCTGACGGATCAACGGTTTGTTTGGAAACGTTGTCGTTCACTGTGATCTGAATTTTGTAAACGCCGGGCTGCAGATTGGCGGCCCTGATCGACTTCTGCAGCGTGACCTGGTCACCGACGTTGCCCATCGTATCCGTGTTCTCGACCTGCTGCACGACCTGCTTGTTGGTAGCGACGTTCGTGATGTCGTACTTGAAGGTGGCGGAAGGCTTGTGGGTCTTCTCGTCCACTCCCAGATTATAGACCTGCATCCAGAAATTCAGCTTCTGGTCGCGGTCGCGCTTGAAGGTGACGGGCTTGCCGTCAGCGGGCGCCACGCGCGGACGCACTTTCATCGTGCCAATGACGAAGCTGCCGCTGCCGATGGCTTTGGTGGGGACAGGTTCCATCTGGTCGGCAAGGATCAGGGTTGAGGTCGCCAGCTTGTCGTCGGAATATTCCGGAACCACGATGCTGCGGCTCCATACGCCTTTGCGGTCGCCATTGACATCTTTGATCGCAACATTGAGTTTATAGCGGCCGGGGCGCAAGGGAAGTGCCTTCCAATAGACCGAAGCGTTCTCAGCGGTGCGGGGCAGAAGTTCAGCGGGCACGTCGACTTGGACTGTGTCTTCGAAGGTCTGCACGACCTTGCCGGTGAGCGTCGACAAGCGTCCGAAGATGTTCACGGTTCCGCGCTGCACCCCGTCCTTGTTCACAAAGGTGATGTCGCGGTTCTTCATCTGGATGGTGACGGGCACCAGCACGGTGTCAGAAGTGACCTTCACGAAATCCGCGCGCACATCGAAGGGCATCGGATTGAGGATCACCTTAGAGTTAACAGCCTCTTCCAGATCCGTGAACTTGACCTTGGGCGCCTGCTGCAGTTTGAAGAACTGATCCAGCCGATCGAATTCTTTGGCGGCGATCATGGAACTATCGGGGCCTGCGCCCAGGCGTTCCAAACCGTTGCCATTGAAGCGTTGCGATTTGTTGGCCATGCCTATCTGCTCCCACATGGTGAGGCCGGCATTGGGCGTCATGAGGAGAGCGTCTTTTTCGGAGCGGTCCATCGTCATGTGATATTCGCCGCACATGCAGGTGTCGACGAACTCGATGATAACTTCCTGCCCGATTCCTTCGATGTAGCGGTAGCGCCATTGCTCAAACGGGTAAGTTGAGGTCTCGCCGCCGCCCTCGTCCATGGGACGCTCGTAGGTTCCGCCAGAAGGATGCGACTCGATTTCGTCAGGCTTGCCGAAGACAATGTAGATACGGCCGCGGTCGGTCTTCCATCCTGGGACACCGGCGGCGAAGTGCTCGTTGGCGTAGGCGATACGCTGGTAGTGCTCTTCTTTGTACTCGTTCTCTTCGGTGTCGGGCGTGGGATCGCGGCGCTGCCAGAAGGCTTCGATAAAGTTGTCGCGCTCCTCGTCGTTGGAGAGCTGCTTAAAGGCGGCGCGCTCTTCGTCGGTAATAATGTAGACGACGTCTTCGTCGAGCCATTTCTTGTAAGGCTTGCTCAACTCTTGTTTCAGGGCGCGCTCGTTCTTCTTCCGTTCCTTTTCAGTGACCGGGCGCTTCAGGGGATCAACCGCGCCGGCAGGCTTTGCCTGGGTAGCGGGAGTTCCCTCTTGGCTGGATGTGTCGGAAGCTTTCGGGTCTTCCTTTGTCTGAGCTGGGTTGTCTGAGCCTGGGTTGTCTGAGCTTGGATTGTCTGGGGTGGCTGATTCTGCTGCGCCTGAATCGCGTTGGGCTGGCCTTGCTGGGCTGAGGGCGGGTCGCTTTTGGACTGATCCTGGGCGAATGCGACTGACGTCATCAGGCCTAGCGACGCAGCAAGGAATATGCAAAAAGTGCGATTCGAAGCTACCCGGAACATGAGAGGGACTCCTGCCAGAACTACTGTCGTCTCACCATTTTAGGCCCTTAGTTCTGTGAACGCAAGGTTAAGTCTTGCCTGGAGAACCGATTAAAATGATCCAGCCGCACTGTTGTAGGAAGCGGCGAGAGGTGGTTGAGTTGCCCAGAGCATGACGCCATACCAAATTTGACAGCCCATGAGTTCCGGGCTAAGCTTCGATCCTCTTCCCCTTTCGGGCCCCACAGCGTTCACCCTTCGGAGGTCCTTGCCATGAAAACGCAGCGTGCGCTCAGACCATTACTGTCTGTTTTCTTCACCCTTTGCCTCGTCTCTGTTGCGAAGAACACTTGTTCGCAAGAGCCCGCTTCCACCGCTTGTCCCAGCGCACCTTCTAACGGAGCAGCGCCGGTTTGCGTCATGACCTATCACAATTCAAATTCGCGCACAGGGTTGAATCCCAACGAACAAGTCCTCAATAAGACCAAGCTCCAGAGTGGTCTCACGTCATTTACCGATTCGGTGGCGGGACAAGTGTATGCGCAGCCGCTGTTCCTTCCCGCGATCAAGATGTTGGACGGCAAGATTCACAACGTGGCCTTCGTAGCGACTGAGACCAACGACGTGTATGCATGGGACGGCGATGTTTCCCAGACGACGCCGTACTGGCACGTGAACCTGCTGACTCCGCCAAAGCAGGCGATGCGTTTTCAGGTGACGGCCGGAACGACTGGACCGCCGAGCCAAGACATCCCGTGCGGCAATATCGCGCCGAATGTCGGCATCACCTCGACGCCTGCGATCGCCATCACCAGCAGTACAACGTCGCAGATCAACGGCGCTGCCATCGTCGTCGTCGCCAGAAGCAAGTCCTCAAATTCCATCCCCGCGCCGGAGTACTACCAGACGCTGTACGCACTAAACGCGACCAATGGAGGGATAATCGCCTGGACCGATATCACCGCGACCAACAGCGGCGTCACCTTTGATCCACTTCATCAGAACCAGCGTGCGGCGCTGATGATCCAGGGCGGACAGGTGTTCATCACATGGGCGTCGCACTGCGACAACGGCTCGTCGGATCCTCTGACGGCAAGCTGGTATGGATGGATGATGTCGTATACGTTTACCAACGGATCTTTGCAACTGGCGGGATCGTGGCTGGCTTCAGAGTATCCGGAAGCTGGCATTTGGCAGAGCGGCTCGGGCCCGGCGGGCGACGGAAGCAATGTGTATCTCGCCACTGGAAATGGCTCGACGACCGCCGCTCCCTACAGCGACGAAAGTCCATGTCTCGGCTGCTTTGGAGACAGCGTCATCAAGTTGAGCGGAAAGGCGGTAGGGGGAACGTTCAATGTTCTCGATTCATTCACGCCTTTTGACCATCCCTATCGTTTGTGCCAGGACTATGACGTGGGCGCCGGCGGAGTGATGTATCTCGCGACGTCTTTCACGCCAAGGAACCTGCTCGTGCAAACCGGAAAAGAAGGAAACATCTACCTGGTGAACTCCGCGACCGGAAGCATGGGAGGATACGGCGGGATGGTGGGTAGTTTTCTGTGCCCTGTGACTTCCTCATCCGGGACCGATAACGTCCTGCAGGCGCACTACGGGGATTTGTGCACGCCGACGGCGAATAATCCAGAATGCGGGCCGCTGGGATCTCCGGTCGCGTGGAATAACAACATCTACTTCGGCACGCGCTGCCAGCCGATTAAGCAATACACGCTCGCGCAAAGCACATGGTTGACCTTCGCGACGGCGACTACGACCGGCGGAAGCGTGAATGCGAATTGCGTGGGAAGTAGCGGCGACGTGTTCGCACCGCCTGGACCACAGCTATCCGTTTCGCAGTACACGGGCGGCGCGGTATTGTGGGCACTTGACAGCAACGGATTCTGCAATTCCAAAAATGCAAAGCCCCCGGTGCTTTACGCGTTCGACACGGGCAATCTGGCGGGAAATTATCTGTTTCGGGCGAATGCGGGAGCGAGCAGCGCGTGCGCCGTCAAGTTCTCCGTGCCGACCGTGGTGAATGGGCACGTGTATGTGGGGAACGGGAGCCAGTTGGTAGTATTCCACTGAGGACGATGGCAGGAGACCTGCACAGTTCAGCGGGGATTTCACAAAAAGCCAAATATCAGTATGCTGACAATCTCTCTGGGGCGAGAGGTTGTTGAGTTGCCTATGGAGGATCAATTCGGTGATGGCAGTCTTTGAGGAAAAGCAGGAAGAACTGGAACACTACGAAACCATGATGGGTGTCCCGCGGGGCCGCCTCGCGGTCACCATGGATGCGATTACCGACGCCATGGCGTTAGTCGGACAGCACGGTGTCTATTGTCAGAGCCAGCGCTGGCCGGGGAAGCCGGTCATGGACATTCAAATCATCATGAAGAGCCTGACCGACGCGAAAGAATTGATCCAGAGCGTGATGGAGGAACTCAAGAAACCCGCTGCCTGACATAAATGTTCCTCTGTGCCACGAGTGGTCTACGGTTTCACTGTCACCACCACAACGCCATGCGACGCGACCCGGGCTGAGAACTTTCCCGACATCTTGCCGAGATCTTTGTGTTGCCAAAGATCACGCACGGCGGCGCTGATGCTGCGGGGATAGCCGAGGTCCTCCCAGTTCGCAGTAATCTCCTGCTCGGAGGCGCTGCGGTTCAGAAGCAGAACTGCCCTGCTGCCATCTTTCAACTGCTTGGACCAGACTTCGAGATCGCCGTCTTTGGCGACACGCTCGCCCTGGCGACCTAGCGGATCCTGATCGACGGCGATGACTTCTTTGTTGGTGAGGATGTCATGAATTTCGGGACGCATATCGCGCAGATCGTTTCCCGCGATGAGCGGCGCCGCCAGGATCGCCCACAAACTGAAGTGCGAACGATATTCGGTGTCGGTCATGCCTCCGTTGCCGACTTCGAGCATGTCAGGATCATTCCAGTGACCAGGGCCGGCATAGGAATATAGCGGGGCTTCCTGATGAAGAATCGCGAGCACACCGTTGGAGCAGCAGCTGCCGTCGGGCCACTTCTTTTGCTCGCCCCAGCGATCTTGAATGTCGCCGGTGCTTCGCCAGAGATTGCCGCCAACTTCTTTTCCCCAGAGCCAGGGCTTGGCGGTTCCCCACTCGCAGATGCTGAGAACGATGGGGCGTCCGGAGGCGTCGAGCGCAGCGCGGATGTTTGCGTAGGAAGCCCTGGCATCCTGTGAGGTCGTGTTACACCAGTCATATTTCAGATAATCGACGCCCCATGCGGCGTATTGGATCGCGTCCTGGTACTCGTGGCCGTGGCCGCCGGGACGACCGGCGCAGGTCTTCGATCCGGCATCGGAGTAGACGCCGAACTTCAGTCCGAGGGAATGGATGTAATCGCCAACGGGCTTCATGCCGTGGGGAAAGCGTTGCGGATCGGGAACGATGTTGGCTTGAGCATCTCGACTCACCTGCCAGCAGTCATCGATGTTCACGTAGATGTAGCCGGCATCTTTCATTCCCGACTTCACGACGGCATCGGCCATGCCCTTGATCATGTCTTCGCTGACATTGCAGCCGAACTTGTTCCAGGAGTTCCATCCCATGGGCGGCGTGAGGGCGAGGTTTGCGGAGATCGCGGCAGGCTCCTGTGCAAAAGATGCTGAGACCAGTAGTGCGGCAAATAGACAGAGCGCGGAGATGAAACGGTTAATCCTCATGCCCAATGTTTTATCAGAAGTTGCGGAGGGTGGGGGAAGTTCTCGCGGCGGCAGTGTACTGGCGGTAGGGATGCTTCGACTGCGCGAGAGGGCGGCTTCGCCTTCCTCTCGCTTCGCTCTGCATGACAACGTTTCCTTGGATGGAGGTAATTCGATTTACAATGCTGGCCGAACTGAGAAAGCAATTTTTCATGAGGACTTCTATGAGCAGACTTTTGTTCCGAGTGCGAAACCTGGGCGTGCGAAGCTTTTGCGCGCGCGGCTGGACCGGTTGCGCGTTTCTGTTGATGGTGTTCGCGTTGGTCCAGGCGAATGCGCAGTCTTCTTCCGTTGGCGTGTTCGAGAATCACGGGGATGTTGGGACCGTGCTTCATCCAGGCTCCGTCGATTACGACGCGGAGACTAAGACCTACACGATCTCGGGCAGCGGCGAAAACATGTGGCTTGCGGCGGACGCGTTTCAATTCGTGTGGAAGAAAATGTCGGGCGATGTCACGTTGACGGCCGACATCCGTTTTCTGACCAAGACCGGCAACGAGCATAAGAAGGCCGCGCTCATGCTACGGCAGAGTCTCGATGCAGATTCGGTGTATGCCGACGTGGCGCTGCACGCGAGCGGGTTGACATCTTTGCAATTCCGCGATGAGAAAGGGGCAATCACATCGCAGATCCAGTCGAAGCTGTCGGCGCCGAGCCGTCTGCGCATTGCCAAGCGCGGAGAGTATGTCTACATGTCGCTGGGCAGCGGAAACGACCTTCAGCCAGCCGGCGGTTGGGTGCGCATTCCGCTGCAGGGAGAGTTCTACGTAGGGCTCGGCGTTTGCTCGCATGATAAGGATGTCGTCGAGCAGGCCGTATTCTCGAACGTGGAGTTGACGCAGCCTGCTCCCGCGAAGGGCGAGCCGACTCTGTACAGCACGCTGGAAACGATTTCGACGAATCCGGCGGACCGACGTGTGGCATACATCGCTAAGGGACGTTTCGAGGCTCCGAACTGGATGCGCGATGGCGGCGCGTTCCTCTTCAATCGCGATGGGCACATCGAACGCATCGGCGTGGGCAGCGATAAGCCGGTCACGATCGACACCGGATTTGCGAACCGCTGCAACAACGATCATGGCATCTCGCCGGACGCGACGCAGCTTGCCATCAGCGACAACTCGCAGGGAGATCATGAATCGCAGGTCTACATCGTGCCGATTGGCGGCGGCACGCCCCGTCGCATCACGCAGAAGTCGCCGTCGTATTGGCATGGCTGGTCTCCGGATGGAAAGACGCTGGCCTTCGTCGGGCAGCGCGATGGCGAGTTCGATATCTATTCGATTCCTGCGGCTGGTGGAGAGGAGACTCGGCTGACCACGGCCAAGGGGCTGGATGACGGTCCGGAATATTCTCCGGATGGCAAATACATTTATTTCAATTCCGAGCGCACGGGTCACATGCAGATCTGGCGCATGAAGGCGGATGGCAGCGAGCAGGAGCAGGTCTTCTCCGACGATCTGAACAACTGGTTTCCGCACATTTCTCCGGATGGGCAGTGGATGGTGTTTCTGACGTATGAGGCCGATGTGAAGGGGCATCCGGAGAACAAGGATGTGATGCTGCGGCTGATGTCGCTCGATCCGAACATGACCGACAAGAAGATTACGGTACTGGCAAAATTGTTTGGCGGGCAGGGCACGATCAACGTGCCCTCGTGGTCTCCGGATAGCAAGCAATTGGCGTTTGTGAGTTACATGATGGTGCCGGGGGAGTGAGGAGCGATAGATTGGTGCGAGAATGTCGCGGGAGATTGCCTATCGGTAGAGCCCGCATTCCGGAATGGTTTGTGCTCGTGCTGGTGTCTGTGTCGAAAGAGTTTACAAAACTCTCTGAGCCGAACGGGCCGGAATTTCCGATGTGATTTCGATTGTTTTCATTGGATGGCGGCATTGTGAGGCTGTCTCGCAGTCGCACTTCATGATCAAAATGCTGCGATTGCCGCTCAGCCAATAGCGGTTTCGTGATCGGGTCACCGCCTCCGCCTTCCGCTTACTTTCCCGAGGCTTCCTTGTCACCAGGTGCGCTGCCCGGGTCAAGTCTCGGTGTGCCCGGATGCAATCATTTGGAATGTGAGTGAGACGACTCAAGTGGGCTTATTGCTCGGACGGCTGTCATGCTGGTATTCTCGGATGGCACATCGACTCCGCGGCGGCTTCCCAAATCGGTAAAGGGCACCTCGTAGATTTGGGACCGTGGTATCTCTCGGCCGTCGATCGGACTCAGCTCTCATCTGGTTCCGTTACTGGCTCCTTCGCGGGACTCGAGATCACTGGGTTACCTTCCGGCGATCGAACGGAGGGCTTTATCCATAGTGGAAGACAAGTCGGAATATGCGCAGCACGAGTGGACTGGACAAGCCTTTCAGCTATTACTTCGGGCGAAGCGGCTTCGCCCGAACGAGCACATAGGATTCGCACTTCCGTCACTTCGGAAGGGGCTGATTCTCATCTCAGATAGACACCTCATCAACGTCCAACTTTCTCGTCCAAGAACTTCGCCATCAATTCCAGCGCCTCTTTTGTTTCCGGCAACTGGAAGTGATACCAGAAGGCGTGCGGGAGGGCTTCGAACACGACTAGCTGCGCGTCATTCCCTGCGTGCAGCAAGGCGCGATGAAAGATCGTCGTGCTGCTCAGGAGAATGTCGCGCGTACTCGTGACCAGCAGGCTTGGGGGCATCCCGTGCAGATCACCAAATAGTGGAGACAGGACCGGGTCGTGCCGATCCGTTTTGCCCACATACTCGCTGTCGTGAGGATCATTCGGATCGGTCGGCTCTAGCTGTCCAGGGAAGCCATTGAGCGTAAACAATTGCCAGGAGTCTCCGGGGCGGCTGAAATCGGCCAGGCCGGAAAAGATTCCGAGCGCTGCCGGAAGTGGCAGGCCCAACTGCTTGAGCCGCACGGTCACTTCGGCCGTCAGAATCGCGCCAGCGGAGGTTCCGAAAATTCCAATGCTTTTCGGCTTGTACGTCTTGAGCAATTCTTTGTAGACAGCGACCACGTCGTCGACCGCTGCGGGAAATGGATTCTCGGGAGCGAGGCGGTAGTAGACCGAAACGACTTTGATCTTAGCCAGGTTCGCGATCGGGACGCCTTCGATAAGCGACCCAGAATCAGAGTTGAAACCGCCACCGTGCAGATTGATGAGCACGCGGGTGCGGTTCTCGGCCGGCATGGAGAGCGGAGTGATGATGTCGGTGCGCACGCCCGCCGTGGTTGTCTCCTCAACATTGACTGGATAGAGCTTGCGAGCCTCGGCAGAGTCCTTTGCGCGCCACACGTCGGTGCGGGCGCGGCGCTCGGCGAGGCTTTCGGGGCCGGGAGTGCTATGCGTCAGCGAATTCAGCCAGGCCTGTGCCTCTGGACTGATGGTCGGGGGCATCGGGATGATGCGCGTGATGTGGGCGGTGCCGTCGGCGTCGAAGGTGGCGGAATCTTTCGGCGGAGCGGAAGCGGATTGAGCTGCGAGATTTAGGGTAAGCGCGAGGACGGCAATGGCGATGCAGGAGAATATTCGGGATTTCATCGGGACCTTTGTATCAGACAGTCTGGCAGCGGCAAAGGCTGCGGAGCTTTGCTCCGCCGGACAGCCGGGGGCGGCTGTCCCCACATGTTCCTATTCTTGCCACATGATTTTTCTATGCCAGCGTGTACTTGCCGCGCTCGATCATTTTCTGCGCGATCTGCTGCCGCAGTTCGATGGTGTTGAATGGTTCGTATTTCGCAAGACGGCGCAGGATGACCAATTGCGTGCGCAGCATATCGCCCTCGGCTACGGCGGCGATCACCTTGCGCGCGGCCGACTCGATCTTTTCCATGGCCTGCGTAAGATAGACGCGAGTCATGGCTAAAGGCAGCGCAGCGGCGGCTTCGCCTTTGTTCTCGAAGACCTTCTGCGTGCGGAGTAAGGCCGACTCCATGGCATAGGTCTCGATGGTTATGTCGGCGATCGCGCCGAGAATCTCCTGCTGATCCTGCAGCGCCATCATGTATTTCTGCGTGGCGGCTCCGGCAGCGAACATACCAAGTTTCTTGGCCTGCGCTACCAGCTTCCGCTCTTCTACCAACGGGCCTTCGATGTCATCGCCCATGGACGGGCCGGAGAGAACTTCGTCCATTAACTTTTTGATGGCGGGCATGAGCGGCAGCTGCCCGCTCATCGCGCGCTTGAGCAGGAAGCCGCTGATGATCAGGCGGTTGATCTCATTCGTGCCTTCGAAGATTCGATTGATGCGGGCATCGCGATACGGACGTTCTGCCGGATACTCTTCCACAAACCCGTACCCAGCGTAGATCTGCAGAGTCTCGTCGACGATGTAGTCGATCATCTCCGAGCCCCAGACTTTGATGATCGAGCATTCGACCGCATACTCCTCGATGGCTTTCAGAGTCTGCTTGGCGGCATCGGCGGCGGACTTGTCGACCTCGCTCAGCGCGGAGTCCATCATGCCAACGGTGCGATAGACGAGCGACTCGCCGACATAGATCAATGCCGCCATGTTCGCAATTTTCTCGCGCACCAGGCCGAAATCGCCAATCACCTTGTTGAATGCCTTGCGCTGCCTGGCATAGGCGATGGAGTTCTGGATCGAGAGACGAGCGCCGCCAACACACATCGCTCCCAGTTTGAAGCGGCCGATATTCAAGATGTTGAAGGCGATGAGATGGCCCTTGCCGATGTCGCCAAGAACGTTATCCACCGGAACCTTACATTCATTGAGAATGATGGGGCAGGTCGATGATCCGCGAATTCCCAGCTTGTGTTCTTCGGCGCCGACCGAGAATCCGGGAAATTCTTTTTCCACCAGAAACGCGGTGAACTTCTCGCCATCGATTTTGGCAAAGACGGTGAACAGATCGGCGAAGCCCGCATTGGTGATCCACATCTTTCTCGCCGTTCAGCACGTAGTGCTTGCCGTCAGAGGTGAGCTCGGCCTTGGTGCGGCAATTCAGAGCGTCCGATCCCGACGTCGATTCCGACAAAGCGTACGCGCCAACGAGCTCCCCAGAGGCCAGCCGCGGCAGATACTTCTTCTTTTGCTCTTCGCTTCCGAAATAAACGAGGGGAAGCGTTCCAATGCCGGTGTGGCCGCCCCAAGTCGCAGCGAACCCGGCATACTTCGCGATGTGATCGGCGATCACGGCGGCGGTCACCTTGTCCATTTCAAGACCGCCGTACGCCTCAGGGATTTCGACCGAGCTCAGGCCGAGTTCGCCAGCCTTCCTGAGCAATTCACGCGACACGGAGAAGTCCTTGTGCTCCATCTTCTCTGCGTTGGGCACGATCTCGTTCACGGCGAACTCTTCGGCCGTTTGTCCGATCATCTGGTGCTGCTCGGTGAAATCTTCGGGAGTGAAAACCTCTTCTGGACTTCTGGTCTCGAGCAGAAAACTCCCACCCGAAATTTTAGCTTTGGGCACTGCGGTCGTTGCCATTGTCTATCCCTTCAAAAGAAACCGCCGAGCCCCGGTAAGGCACAGCGGATTACGGTGGTCTCATTCTAATGCGACGAAGATGGGATTGGATAGGCGGAGAGAAATCGACCTAATGTGATACAGAGCGGTAACATCGGGGCCAACTGGGGCTTGCCGCGCAATCAGCTAATGCGGTTTTAGAGGGGGCACGAAAGTCCCTAGTACGGCACTCTTTGGATCGTATAGCCTCTTGGGGTGGGCTTTCTGGGGGACCGGGATGAAATTCATCTTTTGCATTTCAACAGTTGCGTTATGTCTCTGCTCCTTTGCGTTTTGCCAGGCGACCGAGACCGTTCTTTATAGCTTCGGCGCCTATCCTGGCGACGGGGCTTTTCCCCAAGGCGGATTGCTCTTCGATTCTGCGGGAAACATTTACGGAACCACCAACGGCGGCGGCGCATACTGCGAAAACAACGGTGGATGCGGGACGGTTTACGGGCTGAGTCCCATCGCGGGCGGCGGCTGGACGGAACAGATTCTCTACAATTTCTGTACCACGGGAAATGCCTTCACGTGCCCTGACGGCTCCGATCCCTATGCAGGATTGATCATGGATGGGGCGGGCAACCTTTACGGGACGACCACGCTGGGCGGAAGTGGAAGGTATGGAACTGTTTTTCGTCTGACTCCGCCTGCCACTGGCAGTGGAATCTGGACCCAGGCCGTGTTGTGGAGTTTTGGGCCTGGTGCGAACAACGGCTTGCAACCTGGGTACGGCAAACTGAGCATGGACAGTTCCGGCAACATTTATGGCACCACGACCGAAGGAGGAGCAAAGAATTTGGGCATTGTCTTTGAACTTAGTCCTCTAGGCGATGGCACGTACTCTTTTTTCGTTCTCCACAGTTTCTCCGGATCGGATGGCGCTGTTCCGCAGTATGGAGTGGCGATCGATAATGCAGGCAATCTATACGGGACGACGCAGGTTGGCGGCATCGGACGGTCGATCTGCAGCCAAGGCCGCTTCAGCGGCTGCGGGTTAGTCTACGAGCTCTAAGCACCTCCACGGGCACGTGGCAGGAAAGCATTCTTTACAAGTTTGATGGCGTTAAGGGCCAATACCCGATTTCGCCAATCTCGATTGATAAATTTGGGGATCTATACGGCACGTTCGAAATCGGAGGTGGAGGGAGTTGTTTCTTTGGCACCTGCGGCGGAGTGTTTAAGTTAGCGCCGGGAACGAGCGGCAATACCGGGAAAAAATATACTTTTTATTTCAATGGCGGGCAGGCCGGCGGAAATCCACAAAGCGGTGTTCTAGTGGAATCAGACAACATCGTATACGGGACGACAGGATCTGGCGGTCCCGGGAACGTTTATAAGTTAAACTACGAGCACGAAAACATGCTCTATAACTTTTGTTCCCTTCCGAACTGCGCTGATGGCTCAGGGCCAGAATTCGGTACGATGGTAAGTCGCGATGGATTGCTCTACGGTAATACAGGCTTGGGAGGTACAAACGGTGTCGGAGTTGTTTATAGCCTGACCAAGTAACGTTATCAAAGTCAACGATGAGGTCAGAGCGTAATCTTAAGATAGCCGTTCGAAAATTCCCGCTGCGCCCATGCCTCCGCCAACGCACATCGTGACCATGCCATAGCGGCCATTGCGACGCTTCAGTTCGCGAATCACGGTTGCCGTTAGCTTGGCTCCGGTGCAGCCGAGCGGATGGCCCAGGGCAATGGCCCCGCCATTGGGATTTACCTTCTCCGGATCGAGGCCGGCTTCTTTAATGACGGCTAGCGATTGCGCCGCGAACGCCTCATTCAACTCGATGACATCGATATCGGCGAGTTTGAGTCCAGCCATCTTGAGCGCTTTCGGAATCGCAAAGACCGGCCCGAGCCCCATTTCTTCTGGCTTGTAGCCTGCGGTAGCAAAGGAAACGTAGCGCGCCAGCGGCTTAATGCCCAGCGCCTGCGCACGTTCGGCTGACATCACGACGGCAGCAGCCGCTCCGTCGGACATCTGTGACGAATTCCCGGCGGTGACGGTTCCCTTCACGTGAAAGGCGGGCTTCAGGCCGAGAAGCGCTTCGAGAGAAGTATCGGCACGTGGCCCTTCGTCGACTTTGAAAACGATCTCCTGCCGCTTCGGTTTCGATCCATTCGGAGTGGTGAAACTCACCGGCACGGGGACGACCTCATCATCGAACTTGCCCGCCTGAATTGCCGCCAGCGCCTTCTGATGGCTGCGGAGCGAAAACTCGTCGGCGGCCTCGCGTGTGATGCCGAACCTCTGGGCGACTCGCTCGGCAGTGAGTCCCATGGAGAGATACGCGTCCGGGTAGTGATCGACCAGCCAGGGGTTGGGCGAGATTTTGTGGCCGCCCATGGGAATCATCGACATCGATTCTGTACCACCTGCGACGATCACCTCCGCGCCGCCACTCATGATGCGCTCCGCCGCCATGGCGATCGACTGCAGACCAGAAGAGCAGAAGCGATTGATCGTCAGCGCCGAAACTTCGACGGGCAGCCCCGCGCGCAACGATGCGATGCGGGCGACATTCATTCCCTGCTCGGCCTCAGGCATGGCGCAGCCGAGGATGACGTCTTCGATCTCTTTCGCGTCGAGCTGCGGCACACGATCAAGCGCACTTTTGATGGCGACCGCGGCAAGCTCGTCCGGACGGGTGGCGCGCAGCGTTCCCTTGAATGCTCTGCCTACAGGCGTGCGAACTGACGATGCGATGATGACGTCGCGCATGATGTTTCTCCGTTTTGAATGACACTCGTTAGATGCTGGGCGTCAGGGTTCGGGCTCTGGGCTTCGGGCTTCGGGCCTTCCAGAAAGCATTGTGAATGCTCGACAGACCGGTCACGGCTACCGACTGGTGGAACCCGAATCACTTTGCCGGCGCGAAAAAGTAATAATCTGCCGTGTAGGCGCTCTTGGTCTCCGCATCTTTGTGAGACGCGTCGCAAGCATCGTTCCCAGGCTTGCCGCCGTGGGTGTGCACGCGCTGGATCTTCGTAACGTTCGCGAGCACTCCCTTCCCAGAATTAGTGACGACATCTACCAACAACCACGGAACCGACTCGGAGTCGAGCGCATCCACATGCGCCACGGCTTTGCCGGTCACCTCGCTGCCATCTTTCAGTTTCCAGGTCGGTCCGGCGGAGTGCTGACCAATCACTTTATCTTTGCGGTCTTTCAGCTCGGCGTCGGGACCTTTCAATGTCCAGCTGAATTTGCCGTCGGCATCGGCTTTGCAGGTGTAAATCTGGGATCCTTTCGCACGCACGAACAGAACGGCTTCGAGGCCGGCAGGGAGTGCGATTGCGTCCGGCACGTCGGGGGCAGATTCCTTGGCAGGCGGCTCTTTGTCCTCTTTGGATTGGGCATGAGCCAATGGGGGTGATGAAATAATCATGCCGGTCAGCCCGATGAAGAAGGCCGCAGCAAGGAGAGGTCTTCGCATGAAGGGATTGTAGCGCAGGAGAGGGGAAGAAAAAGGTGGATGAGACCCTCGGTTCGGGAAAGAAACTGTAAAGTGTATCGTTACGCTATACGGATCGTTGTTACACTCTACGGATGAGGAGCATGCACAATCCACCGCATCCGGGACTGGTTCTTCGGGAGTATCTCGGGGATCTGGCGGTATCCACGGCGGCAGCTCACCTGCGGGTGACGCGCGTGACCCTGTCGCGCGTGCTGAACGGCAAATCGGGAATCTCTGCGGCGATGGCGATCCGACTGGCGGCGGCTCTGGGAACCACTCCGGACTTATGGATGAATATGCAGTCGCAGTACGACCTCTGGCGCGCACAGCAAGGGCGACAACCGGCAGTGCGGAGGTTCGCGCACATGGCCGCGGGTTAATTATTCGTGTCGTCTTTTTTCATGAAAAATCCCCCATATCTCCCAAAGGAAGCGAGATATGGAGCACCCGGCACCCGGCATTGCTTCAGGTATCACGACGCCCCTTTTAGCTTTGAGTTCGTGTTGATTCTTAGCTGCAAGTGAAGTGAGGCTTCGTCGACTAGCCCTTCTGAACCGAAGACGTGGAAGTGGTTCGGAATCACAAACGGGATAACTTGCTCGTGGGCTACCCGCGGATGCCTAACTGTAAAAGGACCGCACCCTCAACGGCAGTGACGTCTGCGCGAGACAAGGTTCCCATCCTGCTTTTTAGTCTTTGCTTCGACGCAGTCATGATCTGGTCCGCCATAGCTTTGCGCTGCTCACCATTGAGAGTAACCAGCGTTTCGCCCGGATAGACTTTCGCGACATGGCTTGAGATCGGAATCACAATCACGCGGTTGAGGGCGGAATTGGCGAGATCGTTACTGATCACAACCGCGGGGCGCGTTTTCTGGATTTCGCCGCCGACGGAGGGATCGAACGAAACCCACCACACCTCACCTCTGCGTGGATGCATCGCCGATTAGCCCCTCGCTCCATTCATCGGCCTCGCGCTCGCGATCCGAATCATTGGCCATCTCGCGATACTGCGAGACAAGGCTGTTTGGCGATCGCTCAGCCTCAGCGCGTGCGGCTCTTTCGACATCTGCAGCGGCGTACTGGTCCACGATGAACCAAGTCGCATGTCCTCGTGATACAGGGTTGCCTAACGGCTGGTCGTCGTTGCCGTTCCAGCGAGTAGCAATGACTTCAGCTCCATCCCAGCGAATGCGGGCCACACTCATCCCGTCTTCCCGCGGATCGTGGATGATCTCCAAAACGCAGCCAACTCGTTGCTTAGGAGAAAGAACGTCTTCTGGGCGAACGTAGGACATGAGCTAATCTCCGATGTAAGCATGATAGCTTGTTCGATAGCTATCGTCAACAGCTAAACTCAGTAACTTCAGTTTTCCTAAGTAATGCTTAAATAAAGCATTTACAATCAGTTCCTCAGCGTCTTTCCCGTCTTGAGCGTGTATTGAATTCTCTCCTGCGTCTTGCGTTCGCCGCAGAGCGACTTGAACGCCTCGCGCTCCAGATCGAGGATGTATTGCTCGCTGACCGGAGTGCCCGGAGTGACGTTGCCGCCGCACAGCACCTCGGCAATCTTGCCCGCGAGTTTGACTTCGTAGTCGGTGATGAAGTCGCCTTGCCGCATGATGTACGCCGCCATCTTGAGCGCTGCGAGCAAATTCTCTCCCGGCGCAGGGATGTCGGTGCGCGGCACGGGCGCCTCGTAACCCGCCCGCACCAACTCCAGAGCGCGCGACTTGGCGTCCGAAAGAACTCGCTCGCGGTTCATCGTAATGCGATCGGATTCGGAGAGGAATCCCAGCCCACGCGCCTCGTGGGCCGAAGTTGCGACTTTGACCGTGGCGATGATTTCGAACGCTTTTTTCATGGCTTCCAGCATCTCCACCGACCCGGCCAGCGCCTCCCCGGAAGACTTGCCGTGCGCAGCCGTCGCACCGTCGACGGCGCGCAGCAGCATCTCTTTGCAACCTCCGCCGCCGGGCAACAGACCTACGCCGGCTTCGACCAATCCCGCGTAGAGTTCGGCATGCGGCTGGCGGGCGGCAGCGTGCAACGACATCTCGGTGCCACCGCCGAGGCAAAGCCCGAACGGCGCAGACACGACGGGCTTCGAACAGAATTTGATGGCTTGCGTTGCGCCCTGGAATTGGCGGATTACGAGATCGACTTCATCCCACTCTTCCTCCTGGGCGCTCATCAACAGGAGCATGAGATTCGCGCCAGCGGAAAAATTGGTGGCGTCGTTGTTGATCACGAATGCGTCGAAGTTGTCGCCCGGCCCGCCGGGTTTCAGCGTCTGGTTCATCAACCCAATGACATCGAGCCCGAGCACGTTCATCTTGCTGTGGAACTCGAAGCAAGCCACTCCGTCGCCGAGATCGATTACCGACGCTCCGGAGTTCTTTTTCACGACGCCATTCGACTTCCTTGCAACGGCCACTGACCAAACGCCGGAGGGCACTTCCACAGGCTCCCAGTTCGTTTTTGCCAGATCCCAATACTTCCGCCCAGCAGGTGATTTCGGATCGTCGGCGTACCAGGATTTTTGTCCGGCAGCGAGCAACTTCTCGACACTCGCGGCAACTGGTTTGCCTTCTTTTTTCATGCGGGCGACGGTGGCTTCTACTCCGGCCGCGTCCCATAATTCGAAGGGTCCGAGTTCCCAGTTGAAGCCAAGTTTCATGGCGCGATCGATCTCGACGATGGTGTCCGAAATCTCGGGCACGCGGTTCGCCGAGTAGGTCCAAAGCTCGGTGAGTGCAGTCCACAGGAACGCGGCAGCCTTGTCGCCTTTCTGCGGACCGCTTCCTGCCAGCCCGAGAAGCATGCGCAGGCGGGCGCCGGTGTCGTCCACATTTTTCGCCATGTCGAGCGCCGGGAACTTTGGTCTTTGCCGCGGACGGTATTCGAGCGTCTTCCAGTCCAGAGCCTGCCGCTCGTCTTCTTTGCCCTCGCCGCCTTTCGCCTTCTTATAGAAGCCGCCTTTGGTTTTGTCTCCCAGCCATTTTTGCTGCAGCATCTGGTTGAAGAATTCAGGGAGCTTCAGGTCACTTCGTTCGTCGCGGACATTGCTGGTCATATTGCTGACCACGTGTCCGAGAATGTCGAGGCCGACGAGATCGATGGTGCGGAAGGTCGCCGACTTCGGCCATCCCACGGCCTGCCCGGTGAGGGCATCGACGTCTTCGATGGAGAGATCCATCTCCTGCATCAGCCGCATAACATTCAGGACTGAAAAGGTCCCAATACGATTGCCGATGAAGTTTGGCGTGTCTTTGGCGATGACAACGCCTTTGCCCAGGCGCACGTCGCAAAAGTGGGAGATCGCGTCGATGGCGGCCGGATCAGCTTCGGGCGTGGGGATGATCTCCAGCAGGCGCATGTAACGTGGCGGATTGAAGAAGTGCGTTCCAAACCAGGCTCGGCGGAAGTCGTCAGAAAATCCTTCGGCGATTTTGCCGACAGGCAAGCCGCTGGTATTGGTCGTGATAATCGTCCCCGGCTTGCGGATCGCCTCGACCTTCTTCAGCAGAGTGCGCTTAATCTCGAGGTTCTCGACGACGGCTTCGATGATCCAGTCGACGTCGGCCAGCTTTTTGAGATCGTCTTCGAAATTGCCTACCGTCACGAAGCGAGCAAGCGAGGAGTCCATGAATGCCGCGGGCTTCGATTTTTTTGCCGCATCGAGGCCTGCCGCGGCAATTTTGTTGCGCGTTGGCCCGTCTGCATCGGGAGGAACGATATCGAGCAGATAGCTGGGAACACCTGCATTCGCAAAATGCGCGGCGATGCGCGCGCCCATGGTTCCAGCGCCGAGGATCGCGACTTTATTAATGCGCTTCATAGTTGAGCCTCAAAGATAACCCAGCAAAGATGAACCCCTCTGATATTCGCGTCTGATTGGAGAGGATGAACGTGCAAGGGATGATGGCTTTCGGTTGGTCCTTGTTCACTGATCCCGGTTCACTCGGGTGACGAGGCCATGGTACTTGCATCCGGGCCAATTTTTCCAGTTCCGTGAGGACGCTTTGAGCGGAATTCAGTTCGTTGAAATGTCCGCATGGGTCTGGACGTACTCCAGCGCTTGCCGCGCCATCTGCTTTTCGCCTTTGTAGGCGAGTAGTTTCGGCGCGTCCTCAAGCGGAACCCAGAGTGCGCGGGCTACCTCAATGCGCATTGCGGAGGAGATATCGTCGATTTCGCCGGATTCAAAGCGCAGCAGATAGAAGCTGACGATCTTGAACACGCGCTCGCCGTCGCTCCATGTGCGTACGTACATGTACTTGATGTCCGCAAGTTTGGTGATGGAAGAAGCCGTAATCCCAGTTTCTTCGTGCACCTCGCGAAGAGCGGCTTCCAAAGCCTTTTCCCCGGGATCGACAAGGCCCTTGGGCAAGCAGAGAGTGACTTTCGCTTTCGGACGCACCGCGCGCTTCTTCGCTGTACTGGGCGAAGGCGGGGCGTTCTCGCCTGGCAGTTCAATGGCAGCCATCCACCAACCGCCTTCCTTCTTGCGGACGACCACGCCCCCGGCAGAAATCTCGCGTACCATACTGTCGCAACTTAGCAGGAATACAGGAGCTTCGTCACCTGTCTGCTGGCTCAACAGTAACCAGTCATGTTCTCAGGCAGTTACGCAGGTGGCACGGAAGTGCCGTTACACCCTTTTGGGTTGCAGTGGCATCATATTGGCCAGGTGCGTGGGGTTTAGCCCCGGCCCGAAAGCGGCCAGGGATGTGGGGTTTGCCGTGAAGCATCTGGGGAAGATCATCCGGTCGGTACAGGCCTTTGGCCGGGAACTCTCGCGCAAGCCTTCCGCAACGAATACTGTTCAAGATGTCGCAATCGGTGTGGCGCTCGGCGGTGGTTTTGCCCGCGGGATTGCGCATGTCGGCGTCCTGAAAGTCCTGGAAGAAGAAAACATTCCAATCCGTGTCATCGCGGGCACGAGCGTGGGCGCATTGATCGGTGCTTGTTATTGCAGCGGCTTGTCTATCGCCGAAATGCAAGAGGTCGCACACAAGACCAGATTCACCAGCTTCGCCCGCTGGACCCTTTCGCGTTGTGGTTTCGCATCCACCGATCGTATGATCGATTTTCTCGGGCGCACTCTAAAGTGCCGCACGTTCGAGGAGCTGCGAATTCCTCTGGGCGTAAGCGCCACCGATTTCAATACGGGCGAAGGGGTCGTCTTCCATGCCGGGTCGATTATCGATCCGGTGCGCGCCAGTTGTGCCTATCCCGGGATGTTTCTGCCCGTCGAAATCGGTGCCCGGTATCTGGTGGATGGAATGCTGTCGCATCCGGTTCCGACGCGGCCACTGCGGGAAATGGGCGCGGACCGCGTTCTGGCCGTTCACTTGAAGGGAACGTGGGCCAATGGTGGAGCACCGCGCCATCTGTTCGACGTCATCGGCCAATCGTTCGCCATTGCGCAGGACGCGATGTCACCGGTGTGGCGCAGTGCCGCGGACGTAATCGTGGAACCCGATGTCGCGGGCTTCGCTTATGACGACTTCAAACATGCCGGCGATTTAATCCATGCCGGTGAAGTTGCAATGCGCAAAGCTCTGCCAGAAGTCCGAAAATGGATCGAGGCGCCTGCGGAAGCCGCCTATCCGGCCACCGAACGTCGTCGCGTTCCACGTGCCGCTCCCATGCCCGCAGACTGATGAGGTCGCGAATTTTTAAGTCCCGTCTCCCTGCTGCCACGTGATGGAGCTCATTCTGTAGTGCATCTCAGTGGCGCAAAACCACGAAACAAAGGCAAGGATTTGCCCCAAGCACTCTGACTAGAACCATTCTTTAGCCAGAGAAATCAAACGCGGTTATTGCGACTGCTTGCGTGCTAATATCCACTGATCCGGCTCGCCGATCGGCTTGAGCCACGGAGGCCAGAATGAGTTCCATCACACGCCGAAGTTTCCTGAAAACCGGTCTGGCCGCTGGAGCCATCGCGACCACGGGAATTCTTCCGCTGGCTGCCGCCAAGCGCACCGCCGCTGATACCGTGGTACTTGGCCGCTCAAAAGTGCAAGTGACGCGGCTGGCCTTCGGAACCGGGACGAACAACGGTGCGGTACAGGCCGCGCTGGGCCAGCAGGAGTTCACGCGGATCGTGCGCTATGCCTACGATCGCGGCATCCGCTTCTTTGAGACGGCTGAGGCCTACGAGACGCCGGGAATGCTGGGAGAGGCGCTGAAAGGCTTGCCGCGCGAGAGTTATCAGCTCATGAGCAAGGTGACTACCTTCCATCAGGGGATTGATCCGCAGGCCAAATTCGACGAGCTGCGGCGCACCTCGCAGACTGAGTACTTTGACATCATGCTGCTGCATTGGCAGCACTCGGCCGACTGGCCGGAGACTACGAAACGATGGCAGGACGGGATCCTCGAGGCGCAGCAGAGAAAGATCATCCGCACCCATGGCGCGTCAGTGCACGGGCTGCCAGCACTGCGGCAGATGCCGGGCACGAACTGGCTCGACGTAGGACTGATCCGCATCAACCACAGCGGCGCACGCATGGACGGCCCGACCTATGAAGACACGAACCACCCGGCGAATGTGAGCGAAGTGGTCGAGCACATCCACACGTTGAAAAAGGAAGGGCTGGGCGTGATCGGGATGAAGCTTTGCGGAGGCGGTCAGTTCGAGCGTAATCATGACGATCGCGTGAAAGCCATGAGATTCGCGTTCCAGAACGCTGGAGTGGATTCCGCCACCGTCGGTTTCAAGAACACACAGGAGATCGACGAGGCGATCAGCAACATGAATCTAGCGCTGGCTTGAGTATGGCATCCATTGCGCTCCGCGTTGTAGGCACAAGCTCATCATTAAAACAGTGAGTTCCGGAGATCGATATGAAACGGAACGCTGGCCTAGCTCCGGGACGGAAATACCAGAAATCCACTATCAGGTATCCGTTTAATTGTGGGCTGGCCTTTGTGTTTAAATCGACTCTATGTTCGCCCGCAAGATTCGCGTGCAATACGACGACGGCGGCCGCACAATTCCCTGCCCCCTGAAGTGGCTTGATTCGTTCTCGATGCGTAATTTCACCAACGCCACGGTGTTCGACGATACCCTGCCAGTGGCCGACGGAGAGATGGAAATCGGCTCGGGTGTTCCCCTTGACCAACTGAAGGAATCCATGGAGGATTGGTTCCGGCGCAAGAGCTACCTGCCGAAGGATGCGCATCTGGCACTGGAAGAGAAGTAGGAAGGGAGGGAAACTTGGGTCCCCGGGCCGTGTTACTACATTCTGGTCTTTTCCCGAATGAGGGAGTTTTTAACTCATTCTAGGAACGGAAACGGGTTTTTTGACGCCATGGCGGAAATCGGCAACCCGCACGCGGAAATGTTTCTCTTAGTTTCAGACATTTGCGCGATGGCGGGTAATGGCAGACGAGTTGCAACACGATGCAAGGAGGTGCTTCATGAGCTTTAAATTGCTCCAGTTCTCCCCCCTTGAAAGCACCCGCGCCATCCGCATGAAAGACATTCCGGAGCGCTGGACTGAGGGGTACGAATATTCGCGTGGAGTAAGATTCCTTCCCGCCTGGCTGGAGGATGATACCGATTTTGCCGAAGGCACGGGGCGGCACATTAAGTGGGCCGCGATTTCGGGATTGGCGCTCTCAGTTGCGATTAGCGGAGGTTTCTGGGTTGGACTTGGACTGCTGATCGCGCGCCTTGTGAGGTAAACGAGTTTATCGATCGAAAAAAGAGAACGGGACCGGACGCCAACCAGCGCCGGTCCCGTTTTCGCCATTTGGTGGTTTATTTATCGTATTTCAGCAGCGACATGAC
Organism: Terriglobia bacterium; assembly: GCA_963711365.1. Classification (GTDB taxonomy): domain Bacteria; phylum Acidobacteriota; class Terriglobia; order Terriglobales; family Acidobacteriaceae; genus Sulfotelmatobacter. Next base: position 231,300 of record CAVQDY010000011.1, read on the forward strand.
GTCGTAGCCCTTGAGCTTGTCGCGGCCCTTCAGGAATTCCAGTTCGACCACGAATCCCAGGCCGGCGACCTTTCCTCCCAGCGATTCTGTGAGCTTCGCTGTGGCTTCGGCGGTGCCGCCGGTCGCGAGCAGGTCATCAACGATCAAAACTCGCTGTCCCTTCTGGATGGCATCTTTGTGAATCTGGAGCGTGTTTTTGCCATACTCGAGGGCGTAATCGTAGCTGACGCATTCGGCGGGCAGCTTGCCGGGTTTGCGGACGGGAATGAATCCAGCATTGAGCCGGTAAGCCAGCGCCGGGGCGAAGATGAATCCGCGAGCTTCCATGCCTAGCACGAGATCGACGTCCTGGGAAATATAGTGCTCAGAAAGCTTATCGATCAGCATGGCCAGGCCGGTCTTGTCTTTGAGCAGCGTCGTGATGTCGTAAAAGAGGATTCCCTTTTTGGGAAAGTCGGGGACTTCACGGATAAGATTCTTGAGGTGCTCCACTTCTCTTGCGGTCACGGGCGAAGAACCAGGCGACATCTAGGACGCTCCTTCAATGCGGAATGAATTCAGGCCTGCGGTAGGACTCTCATCGGAAACTTCGACGGCATCGATGCGGGCCGCGCGAGGACCTTCGCGCAGACGCGAATGCAATCCGGAAAGCTGGTCACGCGTTCCCTGCGCCAGCACCTCGACGCTGCCGTCGTGATTATTGCGGACCCATCCGGCAATGCCCAGCATATGGGCTTCGCGCTCGACAAACCAGCGAAAGCCGACGCCCTGCACACGTCCGCGAACGAGGTAGCGGCGGGCCTGGACCGGCTTATCAGATGAGGTCATGAAAAGAAATTGTTGATTGTTGAATTCGTGATTGTTGATTGAAAACCCAATGCTCCAGACTGGGATGGTTTGCAACAAACAATCATCAATCACACAATCAACAATGATTCTTACGCCCGGGATAAATACGCGCCTTCGGAAGTATCTACCTTGATCTTCTCGCCTTCGTTGATGAAGGGCGGCACCTGCACCACGAGTCCGGTCTCGGTCTTGGCGGCTTTGGTCACGCTGGAGGCGGTGGCGCTCTTTAGTCCGGGCTCGGTCTCAACGACCGTGAGGATGACCGTCTGCGGCAGTTCGATACCCACTGCCTTGCCGTCGAAGAACTCGACCTTGATCTCCAGGTTAGGAATGAGGTATTCGACCGCGTCGCCCAGGATGTCCTTAGTGAGGTGGGTCTGTTCGTAGTTGCTCGTGTCCATGAAGTAATAGCTGTCGCCGTCGGCGTAGAGGAATTGCATGTCAACTTCGTCGACGTTGATCTTTTCGATGGGATCAGGCGAGCGGAAGCGGTGTTCGAACATGGCTCCGGTGCGCAGGTTGCGCAGCTTGGCCTGGATGAACGCGCGAAGATTGCCCGGCGTGCGGTGCTCCACGCTAAATACGGAATGCAGATCATTATTATGCTTGATGATCATGCCGGGACGAAGCTGTGTGGCAGGGATCGACATCGCTGGAAACTCTCCTTGATCTTTATGACGATGGTTGCGATTGCGGCTTGCAGAGCTGGCGGAAGGCGGGGCAAGCCACAAGTTCCGCCGCCACGCGGCGCTAAAGCCTTATTTTACACACAGGCGGACCGAGAAGGAAATACGGGGCCCGATCGTGAGGAGACTCGCCGGGAACTGCATTCGCCTGGAGCCCTACGTAAATTTCTGGATAGGTAGATTTTTCGCTGGGGGCTAGAATTACTGAAGCGTCTTGCGACCACCACACCAACTCGCTAAGCGCGAAAGAAGAGGTTCTTATGACAACTGGACGTTATGAATCATCGGAGAGCAGCAGCGTGGGAACGGCGATCACGTTCCTGCTGATCGGCCTTGGCGCTGGAACCCTGCTTGGGATGCTGCTGGCTCCCAAGACCGGCAAGCAACTGCGCCGCGATCTGCGGCGAGGTTATGAAGACGCCAAAGAGAATTTCGGCGATTGGGCGGACGATGCGAAAGACCGCGTCCGCGAAGTCGGCGACCGCGTACGGGATGCCGCCAGCCGCGGCGCCGATTTCGCGGAAGACCTGCGGGAAAAAGTAGAGCCACTGCGCAAGGCGATCAATCGCAGCTAGAAGCGAGGGGTCAGGGGCCAGGGGTCAGTAAATGCTCTTTGCTACTGGACCCCCATCCCTTGCCCCGAGCCTACCTTCTCAATACGGGCGAAAATTCCCTTTCCACGACAAACGAAAATCTAACCGAAGATGGACGAGAAAAAACGTCCGATGCGGTGGAAGAAGCCGCGTGGCTCAGGCTTAGGCTGCGCTTCCGGCGGCGGGGGCTGAATTACAGGATCGACATGGACCGGCGGCGCTGCGGGGTCTTCCACGGGCAACTGTCTCGCAGCTTCGACCGGGGCGGGAGCGGGAGCATCCGTCTTCGCGGCACGATCTTTGCCGTTGAACACAAACGCGGTATCGACCTGCACGTGCACATCGTTGGGCTGAGCGGCAGGCAGCGGAGCTGTTTCCGGCCCACTTGATAATCGGGCGCCAGATTCGTTGGCCTGTATTCCCGCAGCCGGAGTTCCGGGATTGGCCGGGCTTCCGGCGGAACCTGCACCCAGCGCCACCTTGGAAGGAACTGCGGACTCGGGCACACGCTGCATGGGCTGGGTTGATGTGCGCACAACCGGAGGCGGCGGAGGGCATCCGCACTCGAGCGGGACATCGGTGTCGACCTTGTCGATCTGTCCCAAGCGGAATACGACTTGCTCGTTCGGCTTCACCTGATAAAGACGATCCCCCATCAACTCCGCCACAATCACCGATGATGTGTTCCCCTTTAGCGCGCGCACGCAGGTGTTGCCATGCGAGTCCGCGCTGATGGCGTAATGGAATTCGCCGGGTCCGGCAAACATGATGCGGAAATCGGGCGTGAGTACGGAATCCGCCGAAGCGGAGAGCGCGTAATGTGTCTCGATGCCGCCGGTACTCATGCCGAACATCAAGTCACGCTTGCTTTGCGACGGGCTGACAGAGAGCGTCGTGCCGGGGCAGACTCGCACTTCCCCGCCGCGTGGCAAATGCAAGATGGTCGTATCCGATCCTGCGGTAATGGACGATCCCGAACCCAGGCGTCCGGCGGCCATAACGGCCGAGCCCGTATCGCTGGTCACCGGGATGACATCGGCATCCTTGGTGAGCGCGAAGCCTGCTGCAGCCGGTGGCTGCGCTGACGTATTTTTCTTGCCGGCACTCACATCTTCCGGAGGCCGGAGCCTGACCATCAACCGGTTCCCTGCTCCGTCCCAGGAGTGTCCGTAGGGCGCTTGCAGATCGAGAACGATGCGCGTCACCGGGGGATTGTTGCGAAATTGGTCGATGCGGATCGCGAGGATATTCTCCTTCTGGATCTCGATGCGCTTTTGCGCCAGCCCCAGCCGCGAGTTCGGCAAATCGATGACCAGCCGGGGAGGAGAATCGAGCGTCTGAATTTCGGGGATGAGAGAGCCGCTGGAAAGGATCTCAACGGCGGGAACGCCCTTCTCGTGAACGATACGGACGCTTTTGACCACCCGCGGAGGCCCGAAGTTCTGTCCTGCAGCCGCAATCGTCAACAGAGAAAGAATGAAGCAGGCGGACTTCGACACGATTCCCGGCACCAGGGTCCTCGATGGGGTGATGGGAAAAACATATCACTTGTGGAGATCGGAGAGAAAGGATGGAAGGGGTCAGAGGTCAGGGGTCAGAGGTCAGGGGTCAGAGGTCAGGGGTCAGAGGTCAGGGCTCAGAGGTCAGGGGTCAGGGGTCAGAGGTCAGGGCTCAGAGGTCAGGGGTCAGGGGTCAGAGGTCAGGGGTCAGAGGTCAGGGGTCAGAGGTCAGAGGTCAGAGGTCAGGGCTCAGAGGTCAGGGGTCAGAGGCTGCCGCGACTCGGCACCAGATACTGATTACTCTTGGACGGATCGCTGACCGCTAGCCACTGACCACTTGTTTTTACGCGTCTGGCAAGAACTGATATTCGTCAATCACCGCGGCCACGGCGACCCTACCGTCAGAAGTGGAGTCTTCGACACGAATGACCCGACCCTTGCATTGCACTCGAATGCTTTCGCTCATGGTGATTTCCGGAGGGAGCGTGAGGGTGAATCCAATGGGCGCGCCTTGCGTGATCGTCGAATCCACGTAGAAACAGATTCCGCGGGCACTGACATCCCGAAGTTGCACAACCTCATTCATGTTACTTCCGTTATTGCTGCCGCGGTTGACGGTTACCGGTACGCGGAGCGCAAATCGCCTTGCACCCCTTTTTTCTTCCTGGGGCTCAGCCATGCGTCCTCCAAAGTGGCGCGATGAAGTGGCAGTGGACGGATAGAAGCATGCTCCGGCGGTGGGATATCGGTCAATACCACTGTTGGGTCACGAGTGGCCCGAGTGGGTGGGAGGGTCAGGGGTTAGGGGGCAGGGGTCAGGGGCCAGGGGGCAGAGGCCAGGGGTCAGCGGTCAGGGACCAGGGGTCAGGGACCAGTGGTCAGTTGTCAGGGTTCGCGGTCAGGTTCAGGGACCAGTGATCAGTGGCCGGTTATCAGTGATTGGGGCGCATGAGGACTTTCCTTTTCTACCAACAACCAAACACCCAAATCATTAACCACTGACTGCTGATTACCACATTTTAGCCCTGACCACTGACCCCTGCCCCCTGGCCCCTGGCCCCTGACCTCTGCCTCTCGGTGTACTCTGGTTCGAGGAACTTTGACGGCATTGGTTTTCGTCCTCGACAACTACGATTCGTTCACCTACAACCTGGTCCAGTACCTTGGCGAACTAGGCGCGGAGGTGGAAGTGCGCCGCAATGATCAGATCTCGGTCGAAGAGGTCGAGGCCATGCGTCCCGAGCGAATCGTCGTCTCCCCCGGACCCTGCACGCCGCATGAGGCGGGCATCAGCATCGAATTGATTCGTCATTTCGCCGGAAAGGTACCGGTGCTGGGCGTCTGCCTTGGGCACCAGGCCATCGGAGAAGCGTTCGGCGGGCACGTGATTCGCGCTCCGCATCTCATGCATGGCAAGACGAGCCCGGTCATGCACGACAACAGAACCGTCTTCCAGGGCCTGCCGATGCCCATGACGGCGACACGCTACCACTCGCTGATCGTGGAGGAAAAGAATCTGCCCGCAGAGTTGGAAGTGAGCGCCTGGACCACAGAAAAAGACGGTACTCGCACCATCATGGGCCTGCGTCACAAAAAGTATCCGGTCGAAGGCGTACAGTTCCATCCAGAAAGCGTGCTGACGGACGCGGGGAAGAAGCTGGTGGAAAATTTTCTGAGGCAGTGAGCAGGGGCCAGAGATCAGGGTCCAGGGGTCAGAATTTCGAGCTAGCGGGCAACAGAGTTAACCCATTTTCAGTTGCCTACCTTTTCCGCTTTTGGGAAATCAGAAAAAATAAGGACTGGATGCCACATACAGACAGACAATTTATCGTCGAAAATTACTGAATGCGATGCGTTCCAATCACCGTGACATCCTATCGAGATCTTATTGCCTGGCAAAAATCGATCGCCTTAGTGACCGAGATCTACCTCTGTACTCGCTCCTTTCCGCGGGAAGAAACATACGGGCTTGTGTCGCAATTGAGGCGGGCCGCCGTTTCAGCGCCCAGCAACATTGCGGAGGGGCACGGGAGACTTTCTACAGGTGAGTTCAGGCAATTCATCGGTCATGCACTCGGCTCTTTGATGGAGATCGAAACGCAACTTCTGATTTCTGAACGTTTGAATTTTGTCGATTCCAACAGGTCGGCAGACTTGCTCAGGCGCACATCAGAGGTAGGAAAGATATTGAACGGGCTTTTGCAATCGCTATCGGACAAGAGCATAAACAGGGCAGGTGGGCGGCACTAAACAACTGGTCCCTGACCTCTGACCCCTGGTCCCTAGCCCCTGTTTCTTGCCATTTCCACCGCCCTTAACAACGCTCCAGCTTTATTCATCGACTCCTGAAACTCCTTCGCAGGATCGGAATCCGCGACGATTCCGGCGCCGGCCTGGAGATACGCTTTCTTGCCTTGCATCAGCAGCGTGCGGATGCCAATGCACGAATCCAGATTGCCGGCAAAATCCGCGTACAGGACCGAGCCACCATAGATGCCGCGCCGGGTGGGCTCAAGTTCTTCGATGATTTGCATGGCGCGCACTTTCGGTGCGCCGCTCAGCGTTCCCGCCGGAAAACAGGCGGCGAAAGCATCGAGCGCGTCGAGATCCTTTCGCAACGTCCCCTCCAGGGCCGAGACCAGATGCATCACGTGCGAGTAGCGCTCCACGTACATCAGATCTTTGACTTTCACCGAGCCATACTCGCTGACGCGTCCCAGATCGTTGCGGCCCAGGTCGACGAGCATGACGTGCTCGGCGCGCTCTTTTTCATCAGTGCGCATGGCCTGCTCAAGCCGTCCGTCCTCGGCCTCGTCCTTCCCGCGTGGATGAGTCCCGGCAATCGGACGATATTCGAGTTTGCTTCCCGTAACGCGCACCAGCATCTCCGGAGACGATCCGAGAATGTGGGTGTCGCCATTTTTCAGAAAATAAAGATAGGGCGACGGATTCACCTGGCGCAGCGCTCGATACAAATCAAAGGGCGCAATCTCAGGGACAAAATCCAGCCGCTGCGACAAGACAACCTGGAAGATGTCGCCCGCCGCAATGTACTCCTTGCAGCGTTCCACGTCGCGCATGTAAGCCTCGCGCTTGGTGGCGGCGTGCACCTTCAATTTTCCGAGTTTCGCCTTCCCGGACTTGCGCCACAATGCCGGACTCAATCCGCTTGCAAGTTTTCTTTCGAGTGCCGCGATGTCGCGCAGGGCTCGGGCATAGGCGCGTTGCGGCTTTTCGCGAGAAACGTCCGCCGTCGCGATGATGTGGATCTGATGCCGCAGGTGATCAAATGCCAGCAGGCGATCGAAGAACATCAATTCCGCATCGGGCAGCGACAAGTCGTCCTTTGCGTGATCGCCGATCTTCTCGAGGTGACGCACGACGTCGTATGCGAAGTACCCCACAGCACCTGCGGTAAACGGTGGCAGTCCCGGCATGATTGCGGGACGATGCTCCCGCAGTAACCGTTTCAGGACCTGAAAAACATTCTCGCCCGCATCGTGTGGGGGTGGGTGCCCCATTTCTCGCGGGTTTTTTGCGCGAGAAATGGGGGTTTTACGACCGCGCTCGATCTCCACCTTCCCGTGCCGCGATTTCACCCGCATGTACGGCGCCGCGCCGAGGAAGGTATACCGTCCAATCTGCTCGCCGCGCTCCACCGATTCCAACAAGAAGGCATGCGATTCTCTGTGCGCAATGGCCAAGAATGCGCTGACCGGCGTGAGCAGGTCGGCGCTTACGGATTTGACCACCGGCACGAGCGTAGACTCGCCCGCTAATCGGGAAAACTCTTTGAAATCAGGCTGCAGCATGCTTTTTCTCGGCGGACGTTCATTATAGGGCAGGGGTCAGGGGGCAGGGGTCAGGGGTCAGGGGTCAGGGGTCAGGGGTCAGGGGTCAGGCGTCAACGTCCGTGGCTCATGGGCGGCCTTGCTCTCACTATCATTCCTCGAGCGAGCGACTCGGGGCAGCGCAATGAGGTTCATCGACGATTGACAACCAACCACTGACCACTGGCCACTGATCCCTGGCCCCTGATCCCTGATCCCTACCCCCTGCTTTTTCCCAAACTTTCGTCACTTGTTACCCCTGCCCAAATGGCTAAAATCGCTACTATCCCGAGTATTATGAGCTTTTTGCGTCAGCTTTCGCGAAGCAGATGCGGCTGAAAAGTCGGGGTGCGGACCACGAACAGGGAAGAACAGAGCTCAGAATTGACGGGAAGACGATCGCGATCGAATAACTCAACTACGAACGGGGTTTATGCAAGTTAAGTTTTGGGGCGTGCGCGGCTCCACGCCCACTCCACAGGCCGAGAACCTGCGCTACGGAGGGAACACCTCCTGCGTGGAAGTGCGCGTCGGAGAGCAGATCTACATCTTCGACTGCGGCACCGGCTTCCGTGTGCTCGGCCAAGAACTGCAACGCGAGTTCGGCGATCGCCCCTTTTCCGCCCATGTGTTCGTATCGCACTTCCACTGGGATCATATCCAGGGCATGCCTTTCTTTCGGCCGCTGTATGAGAGTCCCAAGAGCCGGTTCATGTTCCACTCGTCCAGCCGCACCCGCAGTCTTGAGCAGGTGCTGACCGACCAGATGTCGTCGCCCTATTTTCCAGTCGATCTCGACCAGATGCGCGCCCGCCGCGACTTCTACGAAATCCAAAACGGATGCCTCGACATGGAAGATGGCATCCGCATCAAGACCCAGTGGCTCAATCATCCGCAAGGCTGCCTGGGATTCCGGATTGAGAGCAAAGATGGCGTGCTCGTCTATGCCACGGACAACGAACCCGGCGATGCCGAATTCGACAAGGGCGTTCGCAAGCTGGCCGAAGGCGCCGACCTGCTGATCTATGACGCGCAGTATCTTCCGGAAGACTATGCTGCCCGCCGGCGCGGCTGGGGACACAGCCACTGGCGCGAGGCCGTCAACGTTGCCATGGAAAGCGGCACGAAAGAACTAATCCTCTATCACCACGATCCTGAGCACACCGACACGATTGTCGATAAGGTCGTCACCGACGCCCGCAATTACTATCCCAACGTCCGTGCGGCGGCCGAAGGCATGGTGATCAAGCTGGAGCGCGGCCTGTCAGCATCGCGCGGATAGCGACTCCTACTTCCGCTGGAATTTCATTTCAACGACTTCTTTTGATTCGGCCGTTGCCGAAGTCCATCTCCATTCGTGGACTGCAATCTCGGCAGCATTGGCCAGCAGGGGATGTCCTCCTCGCACCTCAACCGATTTCACCGTACCGTCACGAGCCACAATAACCAGCAGCTTCACTACACCTTGCAGGTTCATCCGCCGCGCCAGGTCGGGACAGGCTGGAGATTTCTGAATCAGGATTTTGCGGGTGCTGACGCCTGGGCTTTCTTGCGCCCTCGCCGTGGAGACGAGAAGAGCTCCCGAGAGCAACAGGCTCATCGAGAGTACAAGTGGGAGTCGTAATAGTCGCGGTTCCACTAGTGAAACTATCGGCGCTGCTCAGGAAATATAACGTGACGGAGGTATCGGGTAACGCACTGACGGCAAATTCCAAAGAATGTGTTCAGCGAGAGGCTCCCGCACCGGCTCGGTCCAGCTACTCGCGACCGCACTTGTGGCGCCACATTGAGGGCTACACATACTCGGGTGCAAATACATTGTTGCGAAGACGGATCAAAGCGTAAGTAACGCTGCACTCGCAGCCGGCAGTTCGACGGTACTGCTTCCGCCCTGCGCCGGAAGCGTTTCGTCACGCGCCGGACTCCATGCTCCGTTTGCTCCGACTGGCGCGCCGCCGAAGGTCACGTCTGTGGTGTCATCGATTCTGGGTGCGTGGAGTCTTAGGATCTTGGCTTGCTGAACCGACTGACCATTATTGATCGTCAGCCGAATGCGACGATCGAGGTTCTTGTTGAAGACGGCAACTTTTAGCTCTCCCTTCTCGTTCCGCAGAGCGTAGGCCGTCGTCAGGGGCGCCTGATCCAGACCTTCCAGTTGCGCCTCGATCAACTGTCCCGGCCCGCCCTGCTCGAAGAGGAGCATTCCATAATAGATCGGACGCGCCAGGAATCCGTCTTCCCGCGTACCTGCAATCGGCGTGTACCAGCCATAGCCGCCACCGTGGAAGTTGATCCCCATCCCGCCTTCGGAAGCCAGCTGATACATTAGATCTCCGCCCCACAATGCGGACGCAAACGTATCGCTGACTCCTTGTTTGCCTCCGGAGTAGCACGAATTCGTTTCGGCCAAGCGGAACGGCAGGCCCGTTTCCTGCACCGTCTTCTTCATTCCGTCAAACTCTTCCTGCAGCTTGGGATTCGGCTTGAGCAACCGCTCGATGGTCATCGAGGGGTCCGTTGGCGGACCCTCGGCATAGTAATGCTGCGAGAGAAACACAGCTTCTTTCTTGAATTGCTGCGCGAATGGAACCAGCCACGAGTTGTTGTATGCGGTGTCGGGGCCGGCAAACTGCGCGCTGGGAACCTTCGCCAGAATCACGTCATAGAAACGCTTCCACTCCTGGCCGAACTGCCCGGCGTCATAGTCCTTCTTGCGAATTCCGTTGCGATAGAAAAGATCGGGCTCGTTGCAGAGCTGAAATGCGATCAGCTTCGTGCCAATCGTGTCGATCACGTAGGCCGCTTCGGCCGCGGCGTCTTCTGCCGTGCCCGTGCCCATATTCAGGCCGTAGATCAGCTTCCATCCACTGGCGTCGATGAAGTCGCGCAGATTGCGAATGGCCAGCGGCGTGATGTTCACCGGCGGCGCCGCTTTCAACCCGCGATCCGGACCAACGATGGTCACATCGCTCACCTTTTTGTCGTTCGGCGTCCAGTAACAATATTCGCTGGTGTTGCCTCCAATGCGGAGTACGCCAGAAGGGCCCAGCCTGCGCACGAAGCCGACCAGCCCGGTGTTCTCTCCGGAAAAGAAATGCGGATTACCCAGCTGCGCGGACTCGTAACTCAAGCCGATGAAATCCGGACCAATCTTGTTTCCGAGACGGTCGGGACGAAGAGTCAACCGTAACGGCACGGCGGCATCTTCCGCGAACGCTCGGGAGGGAGAAAACGAAGCTGCGGCGCAAGCAGCAGCGGAAACACGAATAAATTCACGGCGGTTCATAGGCGAGATTTCACCACATTGCACGACTCGCGGCAAATGACGTGATTCGCCGGGGCTGTGGCCTTCGAAGTTCATCAGGCTGGCGCAGTGCTTAGAAGGGGCATTTTCAGGGGAGAGAGGACCTAAGGCGTCGCGATCAAGGGTTCAGTAAGCTCCACGCCGGATCCCTCCACCGGCTGAAGTGCGCCGGATGTTCGGGATGACGTCCTTGATCTGACAAACCCATATTGCATGCTAAACTTCCGGCTCGATTCATCTTCGAGGGCCCCATGCTCCGATTCGCACTGTTGTGGATCTTCTCTTTCGTGCTCCTAAACGGCGAGTTTGTAATTCCGACAGTCGCCCAAACGCCGGACGTTCCAGAACCCGGAGCAAGTGAAGCGATCGCGGCGGCGACCACCGATCCGCAATTCGTTTCGCCCTTGGTGAATTACGTTCCGGATTCGAAAACCGACCCGTCGCCGGAGAAATTCTTTGGCCGCATCATGGGGGCTCCAGGCGAACTTGCCGGCACAGAAAAGGCATACGCATACGCGCGAGCTTTGGCTGCGGCGAGTCCCCGCGTCCGCGTGTTCACCATCGGCAAGAGTGAAGAAGGACGCGACATCATCCTGATCGCCATCGCTGACGAGAAAGGCATCCACGACCTCGAGCGCCTGAAGGCTGCGACTGCTTCGCTTGCCGATCCGCGCCGCACCGATCAAGCCGCCGCAGAAAAATTGATCGCCACATCGCGTCCGATTTATTACTTCAACGCCGCGCTGCACTCCGACGAAACCGGATCGACCGAAGCGATGCTGGAACTCGCTTATCGCCTCGCCGTCTCGGAGCAGCCGATGATTCAGCGCATCCGCGAGCAACTCGTCGTCCTGATCAATCCCATCTCCAATCCGGATGGACGCGACAAGATGGTCGATTGGTTCTACCGCTATCTCAAGGGCAAGACTGATCGCAACACGCTTCCGCGGCAATCGCCGCCCTACTGGTCGAAGTACACCTTTGTTGACATTAATCGCGACACGCACCAGCAGACGCACGAGACGACGAAGGCGGTGCACCGCATGTTTCACGAGTGGCATCCCACGGTCGTGCACGATCTGCACGAGGGCGTGCCGCTGATGATGACGTGGAACGGCACTGGTCCCTACAACCCGAACATCGATCCGATCACGTACACGGAATTTCTGGAACTCAGCATGCACGAAGTCGAGGCCATGACGGCCATGGGCATGCCCGGCGTTTCCACGTGGAATTTTGGGGAGGCTTTCGCACACCTCTATCTCGATTCGGTCGCGATGAATCACAACAGCATCGGACGCGGCTATGAAACCTTCGGCAACGGCAGTGCGGAAACGGAGAAGCGCTCGATATCCTCGGGCGCGACGACCATGGAGTGGTATCGTCCGCTTCCGCCTCCGCATGAAGTGACATGGTCGGCGCGGGACAATCTCAATTATCAGGAGACCGGCGCGCTGGTTGCGCTCGATGATGCGGCCACCCATGCGAAAGGCATGCTCCGCAACTTCTATAAAAAGTCGTGGGACTCGTGGCAGAAAGGTCTCACCCAGCCGCCGTATGCATTCCTGATTCCACAAGATCAAGGCGACCCGGCGCGAGTCGCGGCCATGGTCGCGCGATTGATGGGGCAGCACATCGAAGTCTCGCGCGCGCAGACTGCGATTCAACTGAAAGATGGAAGTTATCCGGCAGGAACTTATGTCGTGCGCCTCGATCAGCCCTATCGAAACTATGCCGTCGATCTGCTCACGGCGCAGCGCTATCCGAAAGACGGGGAACCACCATACGACGACGTCTCGTGGGAATTGCCGGCCAATTATCATCTCCAGGCCGAGCCGACCGCTGACCCGGCGATCCATAACGCCGCACTCACTCTGCTCGCTGATCCGCCACGGGTAGCGGGACACGTCACCGGAATGGGACCGGTTTATCTGCTGAAAGATACCGGGCAGGAGTCCTTTCTCGCCGCACGCTATCGCCTGGCCAATTTCGAAATCCAGATCGCGGAGCACGAATTCGAATCTGGCGGGGAGAAGTTCCCTGCGGGATCATGGATTCTGTCCGATCAGCCGGGCCTGCGCAATGTGGTCGAATCGGCCGCCAAAGAACTTGGCGTCGACTTCACCGAAGTTACCACCGCTCCTGACGTCTCGCATCATCCAGCACCAGCCGCGCGCATCGGCGTCTGGGTTCCATGGGCAGACACCGACTCCATCGGATGGATCCGGTACTCACTCGACCAGCGCAAAGTTCCCTACACCTATCTGCGGGATGAGGACATCCGCGCCGGGAATTTGCGCTCGAAGATCGACGTCCTTCTATATGGCCACGTCGATCTCGAACTCGCCGAGCAGATCGAAGGCCTTCCGAAAACCTGGTCGCCCATGCCGTTCAAGAAAACGCCGCAGACCCCTAGCTTCGGCACGCCGGCCGAATCGGACGACATCACCGGAGGCATCGGCTACGAAGGCCTGGCGCAGATTCAGCGTTTCATCGACGATGGCGGTCTGATGGTCACGCTCGGCAGCGGCAGCATGCTCGCGCTCGAAGGGGGACTGGTGCGGTTTGTTCGCCGGTCATCCGGAGGAGTTCCGCGCAGTGCAGCCGGAGGTGGTGGTTCATCCTCTGCCGCGGCTCAGCAAGCGGGCACCCGCACTCCCGGTGCACACGTGCGTGTCACCTTCGATCGCCCCGACCACCCGATCGCCTACGGTTATCCCCTGCACACCTGGGTCTTCCGCCAGAATTTTCCGCTCTACAACACGCCGCGCCGCTGGCTGCGCATGGCCTACTGCACCACGTGCCTCGACGGTCCGGAGGATCGCAGTGGAATCGTAATGGAATGGGGCGACGCCGATAACAAAGATTTCGTGGTGAGCGGGCAGGCGTGGGGAGAGGAGAATCTGATCGGCCGCCCCGCGATCCTCGACATGCCCGTCGGCAAAGGACACGTCGTCGCATTCAACTTCAATCCCATGCACCGCGACATGAACCGAGGCGATCAGCGCATGCTGTGGAATGCGATCCTGAACTGGCAGGCAATCGTCACCGCGAAACCCAAGCCCGATGCGAACGCAAGCCCAGCGCCCGAGCCTGACGAATAGACCAACTCACTTTTCAAAGCGAAGCAGGGAGCCACGAGGAAATAAATCGGGGGCCTGGTTCACGGATGCCCAGAGTTCGTCGACGACGCTGTGCAGTGACGACAATTTGTAACCTGCGGAGTGAATGTCGTTCATCAATTCATCCAACATGTTGGCCGTGCCACGTCCGGTCCAATGCACGCCTTTAGCAGGCTCGCTGCTTCCGAATACCTTTCCTCGAACCTCGTTGTAATGCGCCAGCGACGGCGTGTTGCAGCCCACGAACGTAGGATGAAAATTGAAAATTTTCAGGCCGGGAGTAAATAAAGTCTTTCGGAAGACATCCACAGTAAACGCGCCATCTGCCGCGTCATAGGCCACGTCGTCCTCGAAATAGACAGGCAGCCGGAGAATTCCTGTTACGTGGATCGTGGGCAGCAAATAACCCTGGCAGGGGGTGGGATTCTGCGAGTCCGCAATGATTCCCGCCTTGGCGAGCGCCCGCATACGGAATGAGTCTTCTGCAAAGCAGTGCCCGCGCGCGGTGCGCGCTCCAGGAAACATTCGTTTGCAGTAATCGACTACCTCCTCGACTGTCGATCCGTGCGACGATCCTGGCAAAAAATTCGGGTGCCAGCCTTGCTCGATGATTCCGTTTCGGATGGCTTCGTCCAGTCGCGCCGATGGACTGGTGCGAAAGACGTGCGCGGGTACTTTCCATTGTGCGACCTTCTGCAAAAAAATCTCATTTGCCCACTCCGGAGCCCAATCCTGGTCGGCCGTTAACACGAAGACGGGCTGGCTGGCCACGCGTCCCCAGATCCGCTCTGCATCACGCACGCTGGACTCCGGACGGATCCTGACGATAGTGTGTCCCGCAGGTGGGGCAAGTCGCGAGACTATTCTCGAACTGCAACTTGGTGCGGCACGCGCACACATGTGCCATCACTCTGGCCGGTGAACCTAAAGCAAATGAGTGAGCCGGCAAGTCTTTCGTGACCACTGCCCCTGTGCCCAGATAGCAATGATCCCCAATCGTCAGGCCCTGATTCACCGAACCGTTAGGCCCAAGCCACACGCCATCTCCAAGAACCGCTGCGCCTGAAATCTCAGAGCACGCAGTCAGCGAGCAATTTTTGCCCAGGCGCACAGAATGTGCGACGTGCACCAGGTTGTCCATGGTCGTGTAAGGTCCAACGAACGAAAAATCTCCAAATAGTCCGCGGTCGATGCAATTCGCAGACCCCACCTGGACGCCTTCACACAGCCACGCACCACCGGCGTGAGGAACGACGGCACGGCGTCCGCGAATCACCGCATTCTCATAACCGTCGCCTCCAATGGTTGCGTTGGCCTTGATCACCACATCGGCGCCGATATACGTGTTGGGAAGAATCACCGCGCACGCGCCGATGACGACGCCGGCCTCGATGTGCACATTCTCTGCAATCGAAGCCATGGGATGGATCTTTGCCTTGGGACTGCGGAAGGACTCCAACTGCTCGTAATTGCCGTCCTCCTGTGCCGTCACAAACGCGGTGTAAAAAGCATCGTGCGCGTCGCCGCCGACAAGGAGTGCAATATTTCCTTCTTTCAGAGACGAGCGCAGTTCAGCGCGTGTAACTACGGCGATATCGGTGCCGTCTCGCAGTTCTGCGGCGAATCTTGTCGAATTCAAGTACGTAACGGCCACTCCGCCACGCTCCTGCAATCCCGAGAGACTCGTGAATCGGCTGATTTCGCCGTCAGGGCCCTCTAGCACCATCCCGTGCCGCCGCGCCATTTCTTTCAATGAGAGACCGCGACAAGCTAGCGCGCGAGGTTGGCCACCCTCTGTAAGGAGTGCATGAGCAGCGGTAATCATGGGTGAAATGAGATGGTGCGAGGCAGATTATACAGCGCATGCGCTGGCGTCTCCGCGTGGAAGGCGACGCTATACTTGTGATCGAGACGGAACCCCGGTGCCGGTCTCATCCCAACCAGTGCTGAAGGAGTATTTGTACGGAAATGATTCTAGGTTGCAGCCGACACCGTTCATGCATCCCAGCTTTCATGAAGCTAGCGGAGACAGGTGTACGGGAAAGTGTCGGGAAACGCGATTCCCAACAATGTGCGGGGACATTCCTCGCGACTCTTCTCATGATTGGATCTTTTTCCTCGGGTTCTGCTTACGGCCAATCCTCTTCGCCATCAATGGAAGTCAATCAGCAGAAGACCACGATCGGCGGTGTCGTGGTCAATTCCGTGACCCATGCACCTATTGGGCGCGCGCTGGTCACGAGCGGCGATCAGCGCTACGCAATGTTGACCGACAGCACGGGACATTTCGAGTTCGAGTTGAAATCCGACGCGGGAATACCTCAAGCGGTCTGGCTCTCTGCGCGCAAACCGGGGTTCTTAAACGAAGGTGATCCGGGAATGAACGCTGGTCCCGGACAAGAGGTCACCATTCCGCTGACGCCCGAGTCTCTGATTGTCGGACGAGTGACTCTCTCCACTGGCGATACGCCGACCGGCCTCGGTCTTCAACTGTTCTTCCGCCAGAGCATCGAAGGGCTTCCGCGATGGCTGCCTCGCGGGGTGGCGCAGCCCAATTCCTCGGGCGAATTCCGTTTTGCGGACTTGCCCCCAGGATCTTACAAGATTCTGACCGACGAAATGCTCGACCGCGATCCCGACTCTATGATTCATGGCGGTCCGCTTTACGGATACCCGCCGGCCTACTATTCCGGCGCCGCGGATTTTTCCTCGGCGTCCACGATTGAACTCACTGCGGGACAGACGGTTCAAGCAGATCTGTCGATCACGCACCAACCGTACTATTCGGTAAAGATTCCGGTGTTTGGGGAGGTCAACGGTCCGGGAATGATGATCACCGTCTCATTGCAGGGACACAAAGGCCCGGGTTACTCCCTGGGCTACAACGCCGGTAGTCACAAGATCGAAGGCCTGTTGCCGAATGGGAATTACCTGGTCACGGCAACCACGCAAGGTGAGCGGTCGATGTCTGGGACGGTGAATATCAAAGTTGCGGGAGCACCCGTCGATGGACCGGCGATGAATCTGATTCCAAACAGTGCGATCGCTTTCAACGTGAAGGAGGAACTGAGCGATCCACGGGCAAGCGATTCGGCCGTCGGCGACTTCGGCGCTGTCGAAATCCAACAAAGGGTCGCCCCTGGATACGCGGGAAGAGTAGGTGCGGGTCCAAGCTATATGCCGAAGGGTGCCCGCCTTCATTTGCAACCTAGTATCGAATCAGCCGATGACTTCAGACTCGGAGTGAACACTTCTATTCGTCCGCCGCTCGGTCCGAATGACGAGTCGCTGGTGATCGAGGGCATACCGCCAGGGCGCTATTGGATCCGGCTGCGCTCGGGCCGTGGTTACATCGCGGCCGCAACCCTGGGCACGACGGACGTGCTGCATCAACCTGTGGTAATTGGTTTAGGCTCCACTGCCTCGGTCGACGTTGTCCTGCGGGACGACTACGCCACGATTGATGGCAGCGTATCAGGCGTGGGACCCGCGCCTCTGACTGTCGGCCCGTGGGCTCCGCCCGCATGGATTTCTTGCGTGCCCTTGCCAGACGGTTCGGGAGAATTTCAGCAGGTTCCAATCCAATCGGATGGAAAGTTCAACTTCACGTTGCCGCCGGGCAGTTATCGCGTTTTGGCGTTCCAACGCCAGCATCCCAATCTCCCCTATCGAGACCCTGAGGCGATGCGGGCTTTCGAAAACAAAGGACAAGTAATCCACGTGGAAGGCAATCAGAAGTTGAGCCTCCAACTACAGTTAATTTCCGGGGATGAGTAACGGAAAGATGAGTAGCGGGAAGACCGATATGCGATTTCGATCACGGATGAGTTGTTTGTTGGCGCTCGTTTCGGCTCTCGCGATGTTGCCTCGCATCGCGATGGCACAAAGTGCGGCTCTGCCGCCGCGGCCAAGCGCCACGACTTCTTTCCGAGTGGCCGGAACCGTGATGAGCAAGACGGACGGGCATGCGCTCGCGGGCGCTCGTGTATCGCTCGTGAGCGTAAAGAATCCGCGGCAACAGGAATCCATCGTTACCGCAGACGACGGCAAGTTCCAATTCACGAACGTACCGGCGGGAAAATATTCGTTGAACGGAGCGCGCCGCGGATTCATCTCTGCCGGCTACGATCAACACGATCAATACTCGAGCGCCATTGTTACCGGCGCCGCGATCGACACGGAAAATCTGGTGCTGCAACTGGCACCGCGCGCGGCCATCTCGGGCAGAGTGTTGGATGAAAGCGGCGAGCCCATTCGCCATGCGCGCATCAGCCTCTATTCCGACAGTCACCAGGATGGAGTGCACCGCATTCTGCCTTCGCACAGCGGGCAGACTGACGACCTTGGTGCCTATGAAATCCCTTTACTGAATCCGGGCACCTATTATTTGTCAGTGCAAGGCGAACCTTGGTACGCCGTCCATCCTGAGCGGGATTCCTCTCAATCGCCGATCGCGGTCGACCCCAGTCTGGACGTAGCTTATCCAATCACGTACTACCCGGATGTGACCGACCCCGATAGTGCCGCGGCCATTTCGATTCACGGTGGCGAGCACTTGCAGCTAGATCTCCACCTCAGTCCGGTCCCATCGCTGCGCATCATCATTCACGCGCCGGTCTCGGCGTCGCATCAATTTTCGTTTCCGCAATTGGAGCAAACGGCGTTTGGCGAGTCCGTGCCTACTCTCAACAGGGGCGCGCGCATGATCTCGCCCGGAACCTGGGAAATTAGCGGCATTGCTGCTGGACACTACAACATCCGCATGATGGGCGCTTCGACTGGGTCGGAGATCAGAGGACTCGATCTCGGCAGCAATCAGGAACTTGATGCGTCCGCGGGCGAGGCGCTGTGCACCGTGAAGGCGTCCGTGACGCTGCCTGAGTCCGTCAACTCCGCGCAGTTCTTTATCGGACTGCGGTCGAAGAATCGAACCTTTCCTGGTTTCGTGCGACCTGATTCCAAAGGCCAGTTCAATTTCGAAAACGTTCCTGCGGGACATTATGACGTTGTGGTGGGGGGTGCAGGCAGGGCGTACTCCATCGCGCAAATCTCGGCCGAAGGCGCCGAGGTTTCAGGCCACTCGATCACGCTTACGCCAGGATCTTCCGCGTCGCTATCGGTTACAACAGCCCTCGGCAGCGCCGAAGTGCAAGGCATAGCGAAGCGAGGGGGCAAGGGATTCTCGGGAGCCATGGTGGTATTGGTCCCGAAAAATCCAGAAGGAAATCGCGACCTGTTCCGGCGAGACCAGAGCGATCTCGATGGGACGTTTGTGTTCCACCATGTCGTCCCCGGCTCTTATCACGTTGTCGCCATTGAAAATGGATGGGACCTCGATTGGTCGCAGCCCGAAATTATTGCGGCCTATGCCAGGGGGGGAGTGCCGCTGCAAGTCATAGACAAAGCCGGCCAGGATCTCACGCTTCCCAGTGCGGTTGAAGTTCAGCCCAAATAACTTGAGGTCGTGTGTTCTGCGCAGAAAAATGGTCCAGCGCAGGATTTCACCGCCCCGACGCTAGTATCCGGCAGAATATGCTGTAGCGGAAAACTCGAAGTAGGTACCGCGGGGGCCCGGCGCTGACAGTTAACCACTAAGAACCACTCAGCTTGCTTCCCTACCTTCCGCCCTCTTATACTCTGAACGTTTGCCCACTTTTGCCCGGCAACGAACCTCGCAGAGCAGGACGACTCACCTGCCATATTTCCGGAGAATATTTTTATGACAACGATTGCCACACCTGCCCACGTGGACAAAGAATCCAATCCGTGGGAGTCGCAACGCGCCCGCTTCGATCTGGCCGCCCAGAAGCTCAACCTGGATGAAGGCTTATGGCGCGTGTTGCGCTATCCGAACCGCGAAGTCACGGTGTATATCCCCGTGCAGATGGACGACGGCCATCTTGAAGTATTCACCGGCTTCCGCGTGCAGCACTCCATCGCCCGCGGCCCGGCCAAGGGCGGCATTCGCTACGCGCCCGACGTCACGCTCGATGAAGTCCGCGCCCTGGCCAGCTGGATGACCTGGAAGTGCGCCGTGGTCAACATTCCCTTTGGCGGCGCGAAGGGCGGGGTGATTTGCGACCCGCACAAGATGTCGATGGGCGAGGTCGAGCGCATGACCCGCCGCTATACCTCGGAACTGATCGAGTTCATCGGTCCTGAAAAAGATGTTCCCGCGCCTGACGTCAACACCAATGAACAAATCATGGCCTGGATGATGGACACCTATTCCATGCACATGCGCCAGACCGTGACCGCGGTAGTCACGGGTAAACCAATCAACATCGGCGGATCGCGCGGACGGCGCGAAGCCACCGGCCGCGGCGTGATGGTGGTGTGCGATGAAGCCTGCCAGAAACTCAACCTGGCGCGAGAGAAGACCCGCGTCATCGTGCAGGGGTTCGGCAACGTGGGTTCCAATGCCGCATTGCTCATGTATCAGGCGGGGTACAAGATCACCGGTATCGGCGAGGTTGGCGGCGGCTTGCACAATAAAAACGGCCTCGACCTGAAGGCCCTGGTCGATTACCGCCAGAAAAACGGCACCATTCACGGATTCCCCGGCGCCGACAAGGCCGAAACGTCCGACCTGCTCGTGGAAGACTGTGAGATTCTCATACCCGCGGCCACCGAAAACGTCATCACCAGCCGCAATGCGGACCGCGTCAAGTGCCGCATCCTCGCCGAGGGCGCGAACGGTCCCACGACATCCGCCGCCGACGACATCCTTACCGACAAAGGCGTGTTCGTAATTCCTGACATCCTCGCCAACGCTGGCGGCGTTACCACTTCCTATTTCGAGTGGGTGCAAGACCGCCAAGGCTACTTCTGGAAGGAGTCAGTGGTGAACGAGCAACTCGACGCCATTATGAAGTCTTCGTTTGAAGACGTGGTACGCTACGCCGAGACTCACCACGTCAACAATCGCATCGCCGCCTACATGCTGGCGATCGACCGCGTGGCCTATACGATTCGCCAGCGCGGGATTTACGCGTAAGCCGATCGCAAGGAGGAAGTTGATGAGATCGATTGAAAGAAAACTGATTGCCCAGATTGCCGTACTGATCTTTGCGCTGTCGCTGGTGAGTGGCATAACTGCCGCTCAGGAGCCGGGCGGAACAATGCCTGAGGCCAATGCCACCTCAGCTCAGATGGCGATGGCTGCCGCCGCCGAGAAGCTCGATATCAACACTGCTACCTTGGATCAACTGAAGGCCCTGCCGGGGATCGGCGACGCCTATTCGCAGAAGATCGTTGCCGGACGGCCGTACCGCGCCAAAAATCAGCTGGTTCAGAAGAAGATCATTCCCCAGGCCACCTACGACAAAATCAAAGACCTGATCATCGCCAAGCAGGCGAAAGCCGGTCAAATGGCTCCGACCACGAAGTAGCTTAAGACCTCACCGCAGAGGCCACAGGAGTTCACAGGAAGTTCCTCTGTGACCTTTGTGGTGACTTTTTCTGCCGCAAGAGCCAACTTGTTCAGATCGATTTCACATTGTGCGCGGAAAAACTGACCCCTGACCCCTAATCCCTAGCCCCTGTTTTGCTGCATTGCGTTCCCCTGCCGCGTGGAGCATAATCAACCGAGGTCCCCCGGTATGGCCGCCGGAACCCACCCAGTTGTGTGAACCTGCCTAACTCCATCACGCTGAGCCGCATTGCCAGTATCCCTCTGCTGATCTGGATTCTCTCCAGTTCTCATTTCAGCAGCGCACATGGCGAGAAGGAACTGCTCGGATCCGCCCTATTCATCGCCGCCGCCATGACCGATGGAATTGACGGATATCTCGCGCGCAAGCGCGATCAGATCACCACGATGGGTATTTTGCTCGACCCGCTCGCCGACAAACTTCTCATCGCCGCCGCCTTCGTAGTGCTGGTGCAACTCAACCCCAGCCTGGTGCCGGCATGGGTCGCCATCGTGGTCATTGGCCGTGAATTTCTGGTGAGCGGCTTGCGTTCCATCGCCGCCTCCGAGGGCTTCACCATCGAGGCCAGCAATCTGGGTAAGCTGAAGATGGTCGTGCAGATCGTTGCGGTCGTTGCCGTCATTCTCGACCATCACTGGAAAGAATGGCCGATCTACGGCAATTACTTTTTCCCGGTGCACTGGATCGCGATATTGGCGATCTGGTTCATGGTATCGGTATCTCTGGTTTCAGCCATCGATTACTTCGTCGCCTTCTGGTCCAAGATTGACCGGCGGGTCGTGAAGCGCCGCCGACGCGCTTTCATTCTGAGCCGGCGCAGAAAACCGGTAACGCCTCCGCAAGCCGACCGCGATGTCGCTGCCTCAACCTAGTCCGATCGACGTACCACGCAGCGAGACATCTGGTGAGTTCTCGCAAGAGGAGAGGAAAACTCTTCTTCATCTGGCCCACGAATCGATTCTTTCGGCGCTCGAAGGCCGAAAGATCTCACTCGATCCACCGACCCCTCATTTTGCCGAGCCGCGTGGCGCCTTCACCTCGCTTTATTTGCATGGCGAGTTGCGCGGATGCGTCGGTTATGTTCTGCCCGCTGCTTCCGTCTATCGTGCAGTGGCTGAAACCGCCCGGGCCGCCGCATTTGAAGACACGCGGTTTTATGCCGTAACGCTCGAAGAAGCGCAGCATCTGCAGATTGAACTCAGCATTCTCTCCCCGCCCAAACCGATATCCGCCGAAGCCATTGAGCTAGGACGCCACGGCCTCCTCATCAGCACCCCATTCCGCCGCGGGCTTCTGCTTCCTCAAGTTCCGATCGAGCATCACTGGGATCGCACCACTTTCCTCGAGCAGACCTGCCACAAAGCTGGACTCCCGCCCGACGCGTGGCAAAAGGGAGCGGTCATCGAGGCCTTCACGGCAGAAGTCTTCGGAGAAAAATAGTAGATGGGCCGAAACTCACTTAAGACTGGTTCAGAAGGCGGATCTTCAGCACCCGTTTGTATTGGGTGAAATCAAGGTCGGTCGTAAAGATCTCCCACTTGTTTCGGATGGAAACCGCACAGATCAGCATGTCAACAGGTGATCCCGCAATTCCCGCTCGCCGGCAATCGTTGCTGGCGCGCGCCGCTTCTTCGTAGTCGGTAGATTCCAAGGCGACGTTCGGAAAGTCGCGCAAGTAATCGCGGATTCGACGAAATTGCGATTCCTCGCGAATTCCAGAGAGTATTTCCTGCCGCGTCGCACCGAGCATCGACACCCTGTGTTGTTCGATCAACTGAGAGAGGCTTTGTGTCAGACGCCGCTCGGAGGGAGAAAGATCCACTGTTCGCCGGCGGAGAGCGAGAGACCAAACCGGCGTATCCACCAGCACCATCACATCCGCTTTCGGCGGCGTTCCGCTTTGTAGTCGTATGCAGGATCGAAATTCACGGTGCCGAAAGCCTCTAAAATACGCATCTGCTTGTGGTGACGGATGTATTCCTCCAGCGCCGTAGTCACCGCCTCTTTTTTAGTCTTGTGACCACCTGTTTTTCGCGCCTCTTCGATCAGTCGGTCGTCGAGTGCTAGATTCGTGGGCATGTGTAGATTCTTACACATTTAGATGTGTGATGCAACGGGTTGGCCTCATGATGAAGAGCGCGAATGGTCTTTAAACCAAAAAAAAGACCCTGGGACGGTTTCCCGTCCCCGGGTCTGGGACTGTCCAGCGTTCGCGGAGAAGACTTAGTTGTTGAGCTGATCGAATTCCACGCCATCTCCCGCCATGACGTTTTCGTTCGCAAACACGACCATGCCGGTCGCGGTCGTGTCGGTCACGCCGAGGATCACGATCTCACCGACCGCGCGACGTGGCAGGTCGCGCACGTGAATCACCGGACCGTTCCCTTTCTCAAACATCTGCGGATCGAACGAGGGCATTTTCTTCTGCGTATCCTCGGCAATCGCGGCCCGGAACGACAGCGAATCCACCGGATCTTTCAAATCGGCTTCATACGACCGCACCGCGCGGAAGTAATCGCCAATCTTCACGCCCTGGTTCGAGCCTATGTTGATGTATACCTTATGGCCGGTTCCTAACACCGAGTCGAAGTCCTTCGCCATCACGATGCGTCCAGAAGCCTTTCCGCTGCTGGCCGGCAGGAAACGGTCGAAGCGAATGGGGCCATGGGGCGCAATGGTCTGCTTCTCGGCAAAGGGAATCGCTGTATCGCCTGGATTGATTCCATCGCATGAGTATTCGACCTGCGCCACGGCAGCGCTCTTGCTGCGCGTATCAATCACCTTCAAGCGGCCGACTTCCTGGTAGGGCTGACCCGTCTCTTTCAAAACCTTTTTCTGCCCGGGGAACATTTCGTATTCGTTCACATCACGCAGTTCGCGGATGACTTCATATTCCGCGCCTGCGCTGTAGCCCGTTCCGCGCAAGTACACAATATCCCCACGCATGAACTTCGTGGTTGTCGGTGTCTCCAGGCCGCCAGCGATGAAGTTGGCATCGGGCAGGATATGTTTGCTGATAAATCCAGCGCAATACAAATCTGCATAGGTCGGCGTCGGAATACGCTCAACCGGAAAACTGGCCGATGTCGGGATGGTTCCCTGTGGAGCTTGCACCGTGCTGATGTCTGGCACCGTCTGCGCCCACGACGCCGTCGCCAGAATTATTACGAACAGTCCTGTTTTCTTCATGTTACCTCCGGAGAAGGTCCGTCTGGCGGCTTCTCCCCAGTTAAATGCCAGAAACCAAAGGCTTCAGCCGGAAGGTAACAAGCAGGTAAGGGAGGGTCAAGGTTACGAGGGTGATGGATACCTTGGGAGCATTTTTTTTGCCGCGATTGCTAATCCCCTGTTGCATAAATAATTAAGCCCCTGTAATAATTCGCCGTTCGTTCACTTACATCCTTATCCGGCCATCGAGCCAGTCTTTGGGCCGAGCTTAAGGCCAGAAACCATAAAGATGAACTCTTTTCCGTTCACGCCGCGTCTGCTGCCTCACAGGCTGCCGCGAGTCTGCGTCGCCGTGAGCGGCTCCGATGCCAACGAAATGGTCGACAAAGCCGAGGCCCTGGCACGGGATAACTCCTTTCTGGAGTTCAGGTTAGACTATCTCTCCAAGCCGGCCCTGGCGATGCCCCGGATCAAGCGTTTCCTGGAATCGCATCATGGCATGGTCGCTGTTGCTACCTGCCGCCGGGCGGCCAGCGGAGGCAAATTTCGCGGATCGATCGCCTCTCAGTTGGACGTTCTCAGCAAGGCCACCGCTGCCGGTTGCCAACTCGTCGATGTCGAACTGCAGACCGCTAATAAGTGCAAGCCGGATCAACTGCAGAAACTTCGCTCCAAAGCCGGCCTGATTCTCTCCTTTCACGACTTCCGCGCCACCAGGAAGCTGGAAGAAACGCTGGAAAAAATGCTGGCGTACCCGGCCGACTTCTACAAAGTCGTCAGCACGGCCACCACGCTTGCCGACAACGTGACCATGATCAAGTTCCTGGCCCGTGAAGGCGACCGCCATTCCATGGTAGGCATGTGCATGGGGGAGCAGGGCATCATCAGCCGTGTGCTGGGCGTTCGCGCAGGCAGCGTTTTTACCTTCGGATCAGCGGGCGCCGGGCAGGAGACGGCTCCCGGCCAGGTCACGGCGCAGGAGTTGCGCAACGTTTATCGTATCGACAATGTCGATGTCGCCACCCGCGTCTATGGTGTCGTGGGAGATCCCATCGCCCACTCGCTCTCGCCCGCCATCATGAACGCTGCGTTCCGCCGGGAGAACGTCAACGGCGTCTACCTCACGCTGCACGCGAAAACATTGAAAGATCTGCTTGCCTGCGTCCGCGAGATACCGATTCACGGCATCAGCGTAACCATGCCGTACAAGGAAGCAATCCTGCCGTATCTGGACAATACCGACTCGCACACCACCAAGGTAGGCGCTTGCAACACGGTCGTACGCGCGCAAGACGGCAAGCTTTACGGATTCAACACCGATACCGCCGGCATCGTTCGGCCTCTGGAGCGCCGCCTGAATACGCTGGAGGGTGCGCGGATTCTCGTCCTCGGAGCTGGAGGCGCAGCCCGCGCCGCCGTCTTCGGACTCAAGGAACGAGGCTGCGAGGTCTACATCTTGAATCGCTCGGCCGCTCCGGCCAAGAAGCTGGCCCATCAAGCTCGCGCTCGGATCGCCAAACGCCAGGATCTGAAAAAACTTTCGTTTGATGTCATCATCAACGCCACCCCGGTCGGCATGGGCAACAGTCGCGAGACGCCGCTGCAGGACAAAGAGATCAACGCCCGTTATGTCTTCGATATGGTCTACGATCCACCGGAAACCCGCCTGCTGAAGCTGGCAAAGGAACGCGGCGCCCAGGTGATCCCGGGAATCGAAATGTTTGTCCATCAGGCCGCTCGCCAGTTCGAAATCTGGACCGGCAAGCCCGCCCCCTGGGACGAAATGCTCCGCGTCGTCCTACTCGAACTGCAGGAGCGAGAACGGGAACGCGCCAGGGCTCACGTCCGCGCCAACGGCGGCAAATAGCCTTCGTTCTGATTTCGTAACACAAACAGGAATTCATTTCCCTTTAATTATGTTGCTGTGATATTCCTCCCCAACTTCAGCTGTGGAGGACGCCGATGCTTCATCGCTCTTGGGCCCTCTTGCTTCTTCTTTCAGCCACATTCGCCTTCGCCGGGCAACTCGCCCCCAAGCCTCAAGAGTCGTTTGCGCCCTACTGGACCTCCGAGCCGGGATGGACCACCGAGCTCCAGCTTAAGAACAATCTGCTCAGAGCGTCGCTAACGGTAACGCCCGTCCTGCGCCTCGCTTCGGGGAAAGAGATCGCGCTCGATCCTACGACCATTCCACCGAATGCCTCGGTTTCAGTCTGGGTCAACGAAGGACTCTTGGCGCATGCCTCCGACCTGCTCAGCCAGCCCGGATCTTACGGCTCGGTCGTCTTTCGCTACACGTCGCCCAGTGCCGGGAATCTCTATGCGAACGTACTCTTGAGCATTCACGGCGAGCCCATTTCATTCCCGATCGTTGCCCGTCCAAGTTGGAGCATTCCAGGAAGGACGCCCAGTAGTCTGGAAGGAATTTGGTGGCAGCCTCGCGCGAACCTGAACGATGTGTTGGTGATCAGCAACAATTCAGACGCGAAGATCAGCGGCACCCTGATTTTGTCTGACGCCTCAGGAAAGCAATGGACTCAGAACACGCCTCTCGGCCCACGGCAAACGCTGCGTTTTTCGACTGGCGAATTCATCAGTAAGGCCGGTCTCGGCGGGAGCTATGGCGGAATCAGCTTTGTCCCTCAATCTCCATCTGACGGAATCGATGCCGTCCATTTCCTGTACGACGAAGTCAGCAAGTTTTCCGCAGCTCTGGAATTGTCCAGCCGCTATCCTCAGATGAGCCTGCAGGAGCGAGCAGGTCGCGACGCCAAGCACTGGACGATGCGGGCACCAATGCTGGCCCTGCAAAACCCTGATCCCGCGCTTGGCCTTCCACGCGGCATCGCATTGCAACCGACGCTATTTGTAAGGAATACGACCGCCAAGACCATCACTGCCGATCTGTCGCTGACATGGCGCGGCGACTCGGGAAAGGGGCAGGCCAAACTGCCGCAATTGCGGCTGGGCCCGTTCGCTGCCCAGCAAATTCAGATCGCGGCCATGCAGTCCTTGTTACGAATTCCGGACAAAATTCCGCAAAACGCCCACTGGGGAATGGTCACTTTGACCACCGACGCCTTGCCCGACGATCTGGTCGCATTTGCCACCAGCATCGACTCCAGCGGACGGTACAATTTAGCTACCCGTTTCGCCGGGGGCATCGGCGGACACTTTACCGGCGGCGAGTGGGACTTGGACGCCAACCACAACCAGATCGCGGCCATCACCAACATCGGCTCCAAACCGACCGATGCGCTGCTCACGCTACATTACGACAACGGCAAGAAGAGCTACGAACTCCAGCAGACCATCGCGCCCGACGACCAGATGTGGGTGAACCTGGCTCAACTCGTCCGCAACCGCGTTGCCGACCGCAATGGCAACACCTTACCGGCAGACGTCAGCTCGGTGACC
>CAVQDY010000012.1:0-611662 GCA_963711365.1 Terriglobia bacterium
AGTTTGGATTTCCGGTCGGCATGAGCCTTGGCATGCTCGGCCTTCATTTGCGCTAAATCCGCCTTCATGGCGTTGATGTGTTCCTCGTGAATGGTGTGCTTTACATCGGAAAGGGATCGACGGAGGACAAGCCCCCCAATTGATTCCATGTGCCTGTGCACGGGACCCGTCGACTCTTCATCCACGTCCGCCACGACTGCGAACCTGTCCGGTAGAAGCTTCTTGGTCACGTCATCAATAAAGTCGTCACCAATCCTGAGGTTGTTCAGGTCGACCGCGCCGCCGGCAAGTATCCCCACGCCCGCGCCGATCGCCAGGCCGATCGGCCCGCCGAGAATTCCGATGAGAGCTCCAAGTTCGGCACCGGCAAGAGTCCCGAATGGCCCAAAGTCATCGTCTTTCTTCACCGCCACGGTCCCATCCGCGTGCTTCGTCAGCATGGCGTGGGCATAGACGCTGATGATGCCTTCGTCGTCCAGTTGTAGGAGCGCATTCTTTCCTTCGTAAGCTTTGTCTTCGCTATCAAAAACAACCACCAGCATTCTGTTCATAACGGTTTCGCCCCCCTTGATTTGGTGCTCTCGTCCTGACCTCTTTCTGAATGCAAGGTAAGCACCATTGCTAAGTTCTTCAGAACGCTCGGGGTCGCGCACCATAGAGCGACGATCTCTCCGCGAATTCGCGAAGTCCGTGAAACACTTATGGTGAATTGCGAGAGCACGCCAGTTCTGCTAAGTGGCTTTTGAAGCTATACCGACCAATATTCGGCGGTACGATTCTTGATAGTCGATACGAGGAAAAGTGATTGAGGCGTATGCCCGTGCTTCGTTGCGGCTCAGGGATGGCGCCTGATTCTCCAGACGCGCAGCACCCAGGATCGAAAAAGTGTCAGAAGAGAAGAAAGCTTTGCCGGTGTTGCACCGGCTCCGCCGGAGCATGGTTATCAAGATCGAAGCGTCAGTCCGCAGCCGCCTGAGCACTCGTTCGTGCCTCAACTGTCTGCGTAATCCAGGTCAGATTTACTCTGCCGGCTCCGCTGGAAGAAGAATTGAGTCAGAAGTCATTCGACGGTTGAAACCTGACCAACTCTATGCCGTGCGCAAGAGTCTTGTTTTTATTCTCCGGAGCAAAGGCGAGAAGCAAACCTCGCGGAGAGGTCCAGACAACAAACGGCGGGTGAACGGCCACCTTCAGCTCAAACTTGTCGGCATGCCATTTACGGCCGGCCAACGATAGTTGCTCTTGTCCGAGATATTTCAAATGGCCGGAAAACATCGTCGTAAATATTGGGTCTTCTGTGCTGCCATCCTCCAGTGTCACGAGTTGCACCGGTGTCATCATTTTCTGGTCATGACTCGCGGAACGCGTGATGCTACTCAAGGAAAACGCCGAGATCGGCCACATAAGGCCAGCAGGAGCTTGGATAGGCACGTCCAAGCTCACGTTCTGGGTCACATCTCTTGCGTTCGATGTGCAGGAGATCTTCGCAGGTAGAAACTTGCAACCTAGAGGCCCGGAATCTGTCCTCCATCGCAACTTTCGGAACTCCACCAATGCCAGCACCGCAAGATCGGCAGAGAGGTGAGCAGAAAACTGATTGCTGTGAGGTTCATCGGAAGGCGAGCGGTAGCTTCTTGCGCCGTTGACCTCGAAACTTCCGTCCCGAAGCCGCCATAGGGTCCACGACTCATCGAAGCCGTAAACCGCCGGATCGGAAGGTCCGATGCCATCTTCCGTCAGGGTTTTATATTCGCCCTCGGCCACTCGAATCCGTGCTGTTGTCCCTGGTTCCTCGTTTTGTTGGGTGGCATCCTCGGCAACTGCGGCGCGACTGCGAAATTCGCGCGCAGCGGATACGCGGCCGATGGGAAGAAGACAAAGGGCAGCGACGAAGGCCGCCGCACCCGATCGGAGGATTCGTGAACCAAGGCCAGCTCGACTTTGCTTCTCATCGAACCTATGACTCATCGACTCTGTCATCCTCTATCGTCACGATATCGCCGTCCACGGCTCTCATCGTCAACGGAACCTTTGATCCGTTCTTTTTGAGAGTACGCCAAAACAAATCGTACTTAGATGTGGCGGCGTCGCGCACACTGCTGCCCTCACTCATCGTAACCGTCGAGCGCACGTCGTCAGGACCTATCAAGGTGACGGTTATCAACACTGCTGACTCCAATTCCGGGCGCAGGGCTCCATCGCCGGCCTAAGCTCTGCGCTATCAGTCCAGTGCGCATGGACTGTGTTTACAGTCACACTGGACTTCAACTTCCTGCTCATCGTCGGCATCTGAGCAGTAATCGCTGCAATAAGTTTGAAAGGATGGCACCTGACACTCGCACTGCGAATAAGCGCACTTGTGTTGGCCGCCGACATCCATGATTTCTGCCATAATGCACCTCCACTCTCTAAATTCGCCGACCGTTACTCAGGGTGCCCAGCCTCCACATGGGGCACGGACGCTAGCGACTAATCGCCTTCCTGGGTCGTCGTGTCACGCACTTCTTTTCACTTCCCTAGCGTCCCGTTGCTGTGTCGGACGATACGTAGCCGGGAGCTGCAGCACAGAGCGAACCTGTAGCAACTGGACAACCTGGGAACGAGAGACCATTCCCTGCAAAATGCCATCCGCTACTACGGGCAGCTGATTGACATCATTGCGGGCCATGAGCTTCAACGCATCCAGAACCGGAGTGTCTGAAGTAATGATCTGCAACTGCTGCAGCGGTCGCATGGCTTCGCGCACCGTGGTACTCTCCCAGCGGTCGCGCGGGATCTTGCTGACATCGCGCGGGGTAACGATGCCCACGAGGCGACCCTGGTCCTCTACAGCGAAACATCTCTGGCCGGTGGTCAGAAGGTAGGTATCCACAAACTCCCGCAGACTCATTCCGCGGTTCACAATAGCGCAGTCGCGCGACATGACCTCAGAGACGCGTATGCCACGAAGCTTCTCCGTACTCTCCACCTCGTTGTAGCTGGCCTTAGCCGCGTCCATCAGAAACCAGCCGATGAACGCGATCCACAGTCCGCCAAAGCCAGCACTGTGGAAAAACTGCCATATTCCATCGAGAATGAACAGAAAGGCCACGCCTTGGCCGACACGAGCGGCGATACGCGTAGAGCGATCTGCGTTCTTGGTAATCGCCCACACGATCGAGCGCAGCACGCGGCCGCCATCGAGTGGGAAGCCGGGAGTCATATTGAAGACCGCAAGGGCGATGTTGATGTACCCCAGCCAAACAAGGATCCCAGTTACAGCGGTCGTCGGTTCGGTGGAACGTTGCCACCCGAGACCCATGGCTATGCCCAGGCAAAAGAAGCCAATCATCAAGCTAGTGATCGGCCCGGCGATCGCGACCCAGAATTCTGTTTTCGAGTCAGTGGCGTCGTCCTGGAATTGGGAAACACCGCCGAGCGCGAAAAGAGTGATCCCCGTGACCTTCAACCCGCGAGACTGGGCCACCAACGAATGGGCGAGTTCGTGCAGCAGCAAGGTCAGGAAGAATAGGGCTCCAGTGATCACTGCAGCGACCCACACCTGGTCGGTGCTCCAATTCGGATTTACTCGATGAAAGTGTTCGCCCAACGAGAACACAATCAGGGCCGCAATGATGAACCAGCTGTAATGAAGCCCGATCTCAATTCCTGAGATTTTTCCTAGCCTAATGTTCGAGCGCATCCGTGACCTTCCTTATTGCCAAAGAAAATGAAAGCGCCAGGGCTATAGTCTTCTGCCCGAGCTCATGCCGCGTGAAGGGCGCGCTCCACACTGCTAGCGCCGCTCCGAATCTTTGCGGCAATCATTATTCTAGAGATACCTCCCAGCAACACCGAGGCGCCCACTAACGTTCCGATGGCCCAAACGGAACTAGACGGCCACTGGACGAGGATCAGCATGCCGATCAAGAAGCTTGCGGCAGCTTCGAACAAAAACCATCCCCAGCCTTCGATTGGTTTGACCTGGAACGCCATTACTGTCGCGAGCCCTGCCTGGACAAGGAGCATTGTTCCGAGCAGAGCGGTCAGCGCTTCGACGCCGGCGGCGGGAGCGAACGCCAGGAAGAACCCGACGATTCCGAACAGAACGCCCCAAAGGACCCTTAGGAAGAAGTTTCCAACCTTCTGAGAGTGAAGGGCAAACACAAATTGAGCGACGCCAACGAGAATCAATACCCAACCAAGCAGAACGATGGTGATTTTCGCTGTCACCAGCGGGTAAATGATTAGGAACACTCCCAAGGCTGCACTCAAAACACCCATCGAAATGCTCCATGCGGAACGCTTCTTCACTTCTTCAATCAAGCTCTGTGCAGACATTCGGGCCTCCAGATCTTCGAGGATTGCTTTAAAAGAAGGGAGGCCCTTCGACCTCCCTTCGGACAGGTGCCGAACTAGACCGCGGATTCCGGCGTTACGAGGCTTTGGCCTTCGCAGCCGCTGCTTTTGCCTTGAGCACCTGGACCTTCGCTTGCGCCTGACGCTCGGAAGCCTCGCGTCTCTCTTTGGCCTTCTGCAACTGATCCTGGATCTTGGAATCGAGTTTGTTGATCTTTTCCTGGAGCTTCGCTTTGCGGTCGGCGTGGGCCTTGGCCTGCTCGGCCTTCATTTGGGCCACGTCGGCCTTCATGGCAGCCACGTTCTCTTCGTGAATGGTGTGTTTCGCTTCGGAAAGAGCCCGGCGGAAGATGGTCCCGCCGATCGCTTCCATGCGGGTGTCGACGGGCGTGGTCCAGTCCTCTTCGATTTCTGCGACCAGCGCGACCTTATTGGGCATCAAGGCCTTGCTGACGTCCTGGACGAAATCCTCCCCGATGCGGGCATTGTTCAGGTCCACCGCTGCGCCGCCAAGCACTCCTGTTGCCGCTCCGATAGCCAGGCCCACCGGTCCACCCAGCAACCCGATCAGACTTCCAAATGACGTTCCGAGCAGTGTTCCAATTGGTCCGTAGTCGTCCTCCTGCTTCACCGTTGTAGTGCCATCCGGATGTTTGGTGATCACCGCGTAGGCATAAGCGCTGATGCTGCCCTCTGCATCGAGTTGGATGAGCGCCCTTTTTCCCTCGTAGGCTTTGACTTCGTTGTCGAAAACTACTACCAGCATTCTGTCCATGGTGTTTTGCTCCTTTTCGTGTGGTCTTCCTGAGCCCATGAAAGCAATGTCAGCGCCATTGCTAAGTCCTTCAAAACGCTCAGGCGCGATCTCTTCAGAATGGCTACTGCGTCGCGAATTCGCGAAGTTCGCGAAACATCGTGATCGTCGAGACTTCTCGACCGGCGGAACTCCTCAAAGCAAAATCGCCTCCAAACCTGTTCTACGCGACCGGATTTCGCCATCCTGACGAGGATCGGACAAAGCTGAACGGTTGATCACGCGCGTGTAGCAATTCCGTAAGTGAGTGGCGTCATTGCCTTTCGGACCGGCAGCGGATATGGCATTCCAACTGCACCCCATCACGCGTTGCATTCGGAAGAATGTGGCTACCTCGGAGACGTTGTTCAAGATCCCGACATCTTGGGTCCGTGGCGAAGCCAGGCGAAAAGGCCTCCGACATCGCATTTGGGATCTTGTTCATCGTCGGAAGCAAAAAGGAAGCTGGTCTTTGCGGTCGCAAGTTCGCCACAACGCCGGCGCGATAAGAAAAATACAAGGAGAAACAATCATGTCAACACTGATAGTGGTGGGTTTCAAGAAAGACATGTACCGGGCATCTGAAGTACTCAACAGGTTGCAATCGATGAACGACGACTGGGTGGTTGACCTTCGCGACGCGGTCGCCGCCTACCGCGACTACAACGGCAAGCTGCGCGTCGACCAAAGCTACACGACGACCCCCGGCGAAGGGGCGGCTTTGGGTGGTCTTTTGGGATCACTAATCGGGCTCACAATTGCCGCCATCCCGTTCACCGGTGGGGCCAGTGCAGTGGCTGCCGGAACTCTCGCGGCAGGAGCTGCTGCCGGTGCCGCTCTGGGCGCGGGGGCAGGTGCCGCCGACGCCTCTTGGTGGAAGGATGAGTTCGGCATTCCTGCCGATTTCGTCAAGCAGGTTGGAGCGATGATCCAGCCCGGGGACTCCGCAATTTACGCGCTCGTGCGCACCGCCAATCCCGACATCCTGGCCGATCAATTCCGCGGCTATGGTGGCACCATCCTCAGCACGACGTTGAGCCGTGACCAGCAGGCGAAAGTGGAGAAGGTTCTGAATAGAGCAGCTTAGGGCATTTGCCCAATCAAAGCCTCGTGCCCGGATCAACGAACCACGGCCCAAAAACCCTACGGTAATGGTTCGGTGGCTTCGTTGATTCGGGAATCGGCGAGCTCTCATAATCTAGTCTTGAACCACAAGGGTTGCTGGATCTAACTGCAAAACAGAATATTGCGGCGGATAGAGCGGATCGAGTAACGAGCAAGGGCGGTCATTAACATGCCTAACACCGGAGAAGATCGAGAAATCAAGCAACGTGTAAATGCAAATGAAGCGGAAGTAGTCCGCGAATCTAAGAAGCTCGTGCAGAAAGCGAAAGCGGACTTGAATACGCAGAAGAAGGAACCAGGCGTATGGTCGCGTCGGGGCCCGAAAACTGGGAAATGATCGGATGGTGCGGCAACAAGCAACCGTCCAACCGTAGCTCTGCTTTGCACGCCCTGGGATGTCCAACGTGAATTAAAGCGGCAGCTTAACGAGGCACACCTCGAATCGTTTCCCCTGTTTTCTGTGATCGTGAGGTTTTACTACCTAATGTGGGATGTCAAGCTTATGTTCGCAGTTTATCGGCCGCGCTGATGATGGGCTGCTTACTCCAAGCCCAGGAATTCTCGCCTCCTCAACGCTCTGCATCCACGACAACCCAGACTTACCACGAGGAGGAAATCCAACAACACGTGGCAGTACCTTGCGTGGAACCGCCGCCTTTGGTGCGCTGGAGCGATTACCAGGGAAAGATCGGCGAGGTCGGCGGAATGTTTGCTCGAAAATTAGAACGTAAGTCGGTGCAGACGCCCCACTATAAGCCAAGGGCCGTTTTGTGCACGCTGGAACCAAAGGACAAACTCCTTTTCTTTGTCCACGCCACCGTTGATCCCCTTACGTTCGTCGATGCTGCGTACGACGCGGGAATCGACCAGGCAGAAAGGCGCGATCCTACATTTGGGCAGGGTGCCGCCGGGTATAGCAAGCGCTTCGGCGCCGGCCTTGCCGGCCGGGCAACAAGCGAGTTCTTCAAAGACTTTGCCTACCCCACGCTGTTTTCGGAAGACCCTCGCTACTATCGACTGGTTCGAGGAGGAAAGAGCAATCGTCTGTTCCACGCAGCAGGCCATGTGTTCATCGCGCACAGGGAGGACGGGACACACATGTTCAATTTCTCTGAATGGCTCGGAACATCAAGCGCTGTCGTGCTGAGCAATGTGTACCATCCGGACTACGTGCGTGGGTTCTCACCGGCGGCGCAACGGGTCGGATATTCGGTGCTCAGTGATGCTGGTTTCGATGTACTCCGCGAGTTTTGGCCAGAGATTGCCCGAAAACTCAAACTACCTTTCCGCGGTCAGCACGAACTCGCCAGCCGAGGCTCAGATTCCCCACGCAACTAAGTATCATGCTCGCTCTTAGTTCTCACCGTGAGTACGGGACAGTTCGCCCAAGAAATGATCTCGTAGACTTTGTCCCGTAGGTGGGTCGCCCACGTCTCTTCGGGACGCACGTCCATGATGACAACGTCCGCCCTGATTTCGTCAGCCACCTGAAGAATACGTGCCGAGGAGTGTTTCGAAACTTCGATTCTCAATACAGGTTCTATGGGAAGGTCGCCCGCACATTCCGGTAAGAGATTTCGTAAGATGCGGCGGTAGGATCTGAGCCATTCGTGATCCGGTTGCCTGGGCTCCTCCTGTTCCACAACGTGCAGGAGCATCAGGCGAGACTTGTGCTGAATCGCTAACCGGACGGCATATCCCAGACCGTAATGTGACTCCTCCCAGAAGTCGGTGACATAGAGGAGCTGGGCTAGGGGAACACCATTCCTAGTGGAAGTCGCGTGCGGCCCGACGGTCAAAACTGGACACGTGGCTTTCCGGACAATCTCCTCCGCCACCGATCCTACAAAGAACTTTTTCAGGTCCGATTTTCCACTGGCGCCCACCGCGACTAAATCAATGTGCTCTGACCGGATAACGTCTTCCGCAGCCTGCCAAACCTCGCCTTCCCGCAGCCATGTCCGGTGAGGAATCGTTCCAACTGCATTTTCCAAGCCTCCCAGCCGTCGTTGGGCATCCATCTGGGCCTGGTCAGATATATCCTCCTCTGCCTCCGGTGACGCAATCGGAATCTCTCGAGGATGGATTACGTGCAGAATATGAATCACTGAATTGGACTCTTTTGCGATCGGCACGACAAACGTGAGTGCGGACAGCGCAGCGTCGGAGAAATCGGTAGTGACCAAAATATTCTGCAAGGAGACTTCGATGGGAGTGGTGAGCTGTGCCATATTCCTCCATTCCTCCTCACTTTCGAGTGCGTGTCATGCCGGTAACAGTCGATCTCCACAGCACCGCCCTGGAACAATCAGCTCCAGCAGTATTCATAACCTGGTGCATTTGCGCTTCCGAATGATTATGGACCTGGGCGCGTCGAATCGCATTTGAACTCAGCAGGTTACGCAGGAGTCCAGTCTGCAGGTGGGGTCGATCTTTCTCTGCTTTCGTCAGAGTGACGGAATAGTGGCGAAGGAAGCACAGTCATCCAATCGTAATGGCCCCGTGGCCACAGGTCTAAACTTCCTATTTCGCGGCAGTTGCTCGCGTGCACGGCTCCTCTACTGGTTCGGAGAGCCAGATGCACATGTCCCTTCGGATGACTTCATCCCGAGCCGCAGTGGCAACGTGCACGACCCATACGGAGGGAACAATATGAAT
The DNA here is from genome assembly GCA_963711365.1 of Terriglobia bacterium. Lineage (GTDB taxonomy): Bacteria > Acidobacteriota > Terriglobia > Terriglobales > Acidobacteriaceae > Sulfotelmatobacter. The sequence goes on from CAVQDY010000012.1 coordinate 8,915, forward strand.
CGCATGTTGGTAGTGATCTTTAATGAGGCTAGCCAGGTCTTCGAAGGGCGCGATGCGCTGAAAAGCCTTGATCACGAAGACAGCATCGCACTCCATGCCTACGCAATAATCACAAGAAAAGCCGACGGCACCATTGTCGACGAGGAAGACCACCACGCTGGGTTTGGTCTGCCGCGTGAAACTTCCTTAAGAAACCTGATCGATCATTTCGACAAGACTACCAAGGTCGCGATCAGCACGGCAGCCGACGCGCTGGCTCCCGGCGCAAAACAGGACGAGGCTCGCGTCGTCTCTGACTTTGCGAATGACGTTTCGGAACAGATGACTCCGGGTAAATTCGCCCTGGTCGCAGAGATTGATGAGGAATGGACACCCTGGATCAACCTGCGCATGTCGGAACTGGGCGGAGTCGTTTATCGCTGCCCTCTTCCCGACGTGAAGGATGTGGCGAAATCTGCCGACATCTCTGCATGAAGGCGGATCTTGCCGAGATGAAAGCCGAGCATGCCCGGGCGATGGCAGGTCAGAAAGCCAAGCTGCTCCTTGGCGAAGCAGGACAAGTCTGTATATTTCAATACTCCGGTTCTTGGAGAAGTCGACGCCAGACCGGAGCGCAAGCTCAACGCTGCACTTCTTGGTATGATTCTTCACCGTCGCGGGCAATAGCAGGAGGTCCTGGGGTCGAACTATTGTCCAGTGCCTCTTTCACGGCAGTGCCGCTCACTGTCTCATGTTTCAGCAGTTGCTGCGCCAATACTTTCAGCGCCGGGAGATGGGCTTTCAGCAACTCCTGGGCGCGTTTGTATTGTTCGGTCACGAGACGCTGGACCTCTCCGTCGATCACTTGACGCGTTTCCGGACTGATCTGACCGTTGTCCTCGACCGATCCCCCCAGGTATTGGAGCTGTTGACCCGCATAGCGCACCGAGCCGAGTTTGTCGCTCATTCCAAACTCTGTGACCATTCGTCGGGCCAGTTCAGTTGCCCGCATGATGTCGTCACTGGCCCCAGTGCTGATAGTGCTGAACTCCACGAGTTCGGCTGCACGTCCACCCAGCATGATGGCGATCCGGTCCTCGAGTTCGTCGAACGTGAGAAGATAGCGGTCTTCCGCTGGCATTTGCATGGTATAGCCCAGGGCGCCACGGCTGTGTGGCACGATGCTGATCTTGCTGACCGGTTCGCCATGCGGCACCAGTTCGGCCACCAGCGCGTGGCCAGACTCGTGATAGGCAACTGTTGTTCGTTCTCGCTCGTTCATCACCCGACTCTTTTTCTCGGAACCCGCAATCACCCGTTCGATCGCAGCCTCGAAATCATTCAACGTGACCGCCGCGGCCTTGCGCCGGGCGGCGAGTAACGCCGCCTCATTCATTGCATTCGCCAGATCAGCTCCACTAAAACCAGCTGTCATCCGGGCAGCCCGCTCCAGATCAAAGTCTGCCGCTAGCTTTACATTCTTGGAGTGGATCCGCAGGATTTGCACTCGGCCGACGAGATCTGGATTGCCAATCGCGATCTGTCGGTCAAAGCGGCCGGCCCGAAGAAGCGCTGGATCAAGCACCTCCGGACGATTCGTGGCAGCCATGATGATCACGGGCGCGCTGGCGTCGGTTTTGAACCCGTCAATCTCGGCCAGCAACTGGTTCAGGGTCTGCTCACGCTCGTCGTTATTGCCCAGCCGCATTACGCCTCCGCGGCTTTGTCCAATGGCATCAATCTCGTCAATGAAAACGATGGCGGGAGCGGCCTTACGTGCCTGCTCGAACAAGTCGCGCACGCGGGCGGCGCCCACGCCGACGAACATCTCGACAAACTCGGAGCCGCTGGTCTCGAAGAATGCGACCTTGGCCTCGCCGGCCGTAGCCTTGGCCAGGAGCGTCTTGCCGGTGCCCGGAGGCCCGACGAGCAATACTCCCTTCGGGATATGTCCGCCGAGTTGGGCGAATTGATCCGGCGCCTTCAGAAACTGGATGATCTCCTGCAGTTCGCCGATAGCCTCATCCTCCCCGCCCACGTCCTTATATGTGACCGTAATATCCTCGGGCTTGACCGCGATCGCTTTGCTTCTGCCTACCCCAAAGATGCCGCCCATCCCTCCGCCAGCCGCGCCCGCTCGCCGGTAGGCCATGTACCAGAAACCACCCAGCAGCAACAGAGGCAGGAGGTTTAGCAACATGCCACCCAAGGGATTCGGTGGGCGCTCGAAATTGTAGGTTACATTCGCCGTTTGCAACTCTTCAATCAGCTTGGGATCGCCCGCGGGAGCAGGTACGGTCTTGAATGGGACGACCGAAGGAGATCCGTTCGGTTTGGGATTCTTCGTCTCACCGACAATGCCCCTTTCGCCGATTGTTACCTTTACGATTTGACCGTTGGCCAGATTCTTTTTGAACTCGCTATAAGGGATTTCAGTGCTCCGGGTCTGCCGGTCAACAACATATAACTGGAACAACCACAGGGCGATTAGACTCACGATCAAATAGCTGATGCCGAAACGAAACTGACGCCGAGTCTGCTCCTGATGCTTCTTTTCATCGTCGCGGTCGCGCTTTTTGGGTGACAGTTCTGGTTCGTTCATGGTCCACCTCTCCGGCGTTCAATGTCGCAATTGAATTTGGCGCTCATCCTACTGGACCTTCCGCGTAGCCATCTTTCTCCTCCACTGGGTTGTCGTCGGTTTCGTCCAGTTCCGCTTCAACGGAGGAGACATCGCCAGCCTTGGACGTCGACAAGACTACGAGCGGCTTTTTTGCCCTCTCGTGCACCGTGGCATAGGTACAACCGATGTTGATGCCTTTCTTGGCCAGCTTCCCGGCCAGTTGCGCGAGTGCGCCGGGGGTGTTCGCAAGTTCAAACTCCTCCAGCCGGCCTTCGGTATACGGGGACCCCGCTTCGCCCAGAGCCTTCTTGGCTCTAATTACGTTGTCGGCGACCACAGCGTACTCATATCACAAATCAAGGTGACACTCCGTTTGCGATCACGAGTATCGCCAAATGGAGCGAGGCTGACTCCTCGTCTTTCATCAAAGATCAGTGTGAATACTGAAGAACAGGAAGCACACAGCCAGAAATACTCCACTCGTGTCTCACGGTCTTGAGGCGCTCCGCGTCTTCCTGTGCCATATAGCCTCAAGCGAAACACCCTTCCTACATACCGGTACTTGAAAGGCCGTGAGCATTTAGGATTTACACATCTGATCACCATGATCGGTACCTTAGCCATGCTCGGCGGTGTTCACCGTTGAGTTCACAGCGTGGGCCGCGATCTGCTCAATGGCCGAACGCGCAATCCATTCGTTCGCGACCAATTCAACCCCAGCGCTGTCCATCTCGGTCAAGAGGGCCTTTCCCTGATCGTCAACGAAGCTCACCCCGTCCAGATCCACACTGAAGGATTTCCCTTTCATGCGGCTGCTGGTTGATCTCCAGCATCTCTCCAGTTCGATGACCCAAGGTCCTCTTAACTTGCCTTCCACTCGAAAGACGACTCGATGGCCTCTCTCTTCGACGACGACTCTTAGCATGATGACCTCGCATGCCTTTACTCGCCAGGATTTGCGATTGCACCCCGACGACCAAGTGAGAGGAGCGCCTCATTTATGTTGTAAGGCCTTCCAGGCATGGGGCTTACTGCCGACCCGGCAAATACGACGATCCGCCCTTGGGTGTACGGCGCGGGCACAGATTGATGACACCTCGTCAGAGTGACGAGAAAGATGCCGGATGATGAAGAATGCGTGAAAGCGGACGGACACGAATCAGAGTCTCAATCCTTTTCTTTTTCCAGGCGCAACTACTCGCTCTTGTAATTACCAAGTATCGCGAACGACGGCCAGTTGGTCATTACCATGCTCACTGATTTGGGTTGGTCAGTCACTCAGATCTGCTGGTTGGAAAAAGGGTGCCTGCGCAGTGATTCGCACTGAAGACAGGAGATGAATATGGATCGCATGCTGGTTGTGGTTTTTGACGATCAAGCGAAAGTGCACGACGGAAAGAACGCGCTTCTGCAATTGGATAGCGACGGTAGTATCAGCATCTATCGTTACGCGGTGGTTATGAAACTGGCCGATGGCACCACAACAGTAGAGCAAGAGGATGAGCCCCGGCTGCTCGGCACTCTCGACGGGAGCTTGCTTGGAAGCTTTATTAGTCAGTTACGCGATCCGCTCGGAGCTGCTGCTGGCGCAGTTCCGAGCGCTACGACGGGAATGCGTAAAGACTTCATTGATGACGTGACCAAGGTATTGTTGCCGAATCGAGTGGCGGTTGTGGCGGAGGTTGCGGAAGAATGGACATCTCCGGTGGACGCGCGCATGGAGCGGCTCGGGGGAGCCGTATTCCGCTGGACGTTGTCAGACGTGAAAGATATGCTCGACGACGACGAAACATCACCCTCACAAAAGCCGAGCTCGCCAGATGAACGCATGGCACGCTAAGCTCGTGCGCACTTGCAGTGTTTGTCTTGTACACGGCAGAGGCAGCGTGCTGGTCAAGGGCGCAACTGTTTCGTCAGCGATAGAGATCACCGCCTGGTCCCAAATCCATTCCTGAGCTCAACAGATACGAGCGCACGGCATCTTCGGCTGCAAGCCAGTCAATCTCCGGCGAACCGAGCAGGTGCCCGCGCTTCTCCCAATGCTGGTAAGCGAGCTTTTGAACGAGTTCGTGACGATCTTCTCCATAGAAATCGGTTGGCGATTCGGGCTTACATCCCCAATCTTCGTTTCTGTTCTGTTCATCCATGGATGCCATGTTTGCTCCTCTATCTCGCTGGAGCCTGCTGAGGAGTGCCCGTCGGCGCCTTGGGGGCTGAGAAGTTCACCTTTGGCACCTGGCGCGATTCCTCGGTGGCTGCGAAATAGGCCGAGTTGGGTTTAAAGCCAGCCCAGCTCGCAAAGATGTTATTGGGGAACTGCTGGATGTATGTGTTGTAGTCCTGCAAGGTGTCGTTATAGCGCTTCCGTTCGACGGCGATGCGATTCTCCGTGCCCGCCAGTTCGTCCTGCAGGCGCAGAAAGTTCTCATTCGATTTCAATTGCGGATAATTCTCTACTATCGCAAGCAAGCGTCCCAGTGCCCCATCCAGCTGCTGATTGGCGGCAATTTTATCCTGCGGAGTGCCCGCCGAAAGCAGGGCAGAGCGGGCCTTGGCGATGTCACCGAACACCGTTTGTTCTTGCTGGGCATAGCCTTTTACCGTTTCCACCAGATTGGGAATCAGATCGGCGCGTCGTTGCAGCACAACGTCCACTTGGGACCAGGCGGACTTGACGGCCTCATTCTTCGTCACCAGGGTGTTGCGCACGCTTACGTACTGTCCAAAGATCACCAGCGCGATCAGCCCAAAAATAATGACTACGATCAAGCCCTTGTTCATATTTTTCTCCTTGCCAGCATTGTTCGAATGTCACTCATTCCCCGCTTCTGAAGAATTCAGCATTTTGTCGACCGCTGCAGTTGCCCGTTGGAGCGCCGTGAGATATCGGCGGGCAACGTCTCTCACATCAAGCTGCTTGCGGTCCAGCTTACCCTCGCGAATATCGAGCAGCTGCAAGAAAGCGGAGGGATCTAGTTCAATCAGCGACGCCAATACCTGAATGCCGTCACGTTTCGATTTAGGCACAGAATCGCCCATCGCGATCAGCGCGTGCCGGAATAAGGTGGCAAACGTCGAGACGGAGCCCAGCAGCAACTCCCACAGGCGATTCTTATTCCCGCTGGCCAGCAGCAGTCGTTGGCGAAGGAGAATCGTCTTCTCGCGCAGCTCATATTCCAGCTGTGCGCGATGCAAGCGCATGGAAATCGTCAGCCCTTGCAGTACGTCTTCCCCATGCAAGACGTGATGCTGCTGCTGCATGTCCAGAAATTCAATGGAGAAGACGGCGGCCGCGCGTTCCAGTTCCTCCCGCGCGAGCAGAAGCGGGGCGTGATACTTGTGTCCCGTCCACCACTTCGCCGCTGGCGAAACCGCCTGAAGTGCATTGAACGACACTTCGCGCAACACGCATAGCAGGTTCACGTTTGAGAACTTGGGATGAAATTCTCCATCCGCAGTCGAGCCATACAAAATCACGCTCTGCAAGTTGTCTCCCGCCGCCTGCCGCATCCGATCAACAAACTCAGCCATCTGTTTTTCTGGGACCATAGTAGTTCCGCTCCGCAGCTACCAACTCCCGCTGGCGCCACCGCCTCCTGAACTCCCACCGCCAAACCCACCGAATCCTCCGCCGCCACCGCCACCGAACCCGCCACTGCCCCAGCCGCCGCTGCCTCCGCCGAAGAAGAACAACCCCAGCAGTAGACGTCCCAGGCCGGTTACGATCAAGATGATGAAGATGATCGCCAGAATCGAAATCAGACCAAACGAGGAACCGTGATCGGTTTCGTCGCGGCCTGCTTCCGGTGCTGCTGGATGAGCCCCCTCCAACTGGATCCCCGCATCCTGCGCGATGACCTCCGCGACTTGCGAGGTCATGAGCAGGACAGCGCCGTTATAGTCACCCTGCTTGAGCAGCGGGACGGCCTCTCGCCCAATGCTGCCCACCTTGCCATCCGGTAGAATTGGCTCCAGTCCATATCCGACTTCAATGCGGTAGTGCCGGTCTTGGGTGGCGAACAAAATCAGCACGCCACGGTTGCTCGCCTTGCTTCCAATCCCCCACTGCTTGAACAGGTCCACTGCGTAGCTCTCAATATCGGACCCGTCGAGCGACTGGATTGTGACCACTGCTATCTGGGCGTGGGCCTTCTGATCGATCTGCTGACACGTACTCTCGAGTTGTGCAATCGTCTTCGAATCAAGAACATGAGCGAAGTCGTTTACATAGCCGACGGGTCGTAGCTGCGAGACTGGTTGGGCTGCGGCGAACGCGAGCGCGAAAACAACCGTGATCCAGAACGCGGTTTTGCAGGCCGGCTTCATAAGCGCGCTACTTCACGCAACCCTGCCAGTGCACGTGCACTTCCGAATGTTTGCCGGTCCCGCCGCCTGGATTCTCATTTCGCGTCAGCGGCTTACGCCGACGGCCCGAATCCCTGCATGGAGTTACCCAACTCGTGGTTTCGCCGAAGTGACGGAATAGTGCCGGAGGAAGTGCTTTCGCCAGCCGTTATGACCCGGTGAGCTCAAACCTAACCCGTCCATTTCAAGCCAGTTGCCAGCCTGCAAGGCCTTCTTTCTTGTTTCGGAAAGCCGGTTGCTTCGTTCAGCTTGCAAAGTGTCCGCTCAGCATTGCATGGTAGAAGACACTCGTTCGAAATGGAGTTACCCATGGAAGTGAATCCCCTGGCAGGAACGGCCCCGGCTGCTTCGAACCTGGTTAACGTACCGAAGCTCATAACCTCTTATTACGTCGAGCAGCCAGACCCCGCAGTTCCCGCGCAACGCGTGGTGTTCGGCACATCAGGACACCGGGGATCGGCTTTCAACCGAGCTTTTAATGAATGGCACATTCTCGCCATTACCCAGGCGATTTGTGCCTACCGGAAACGCCAGAGAATCAAGGGGCCGTTGTTCCTAGGGAAGGACACTCATGCGCTCTCCGAACCAGCCTCGGCGAGCGCTCTCGAAGTTATCGCGGCTAACGGTGTCGAAGTGATGATCGCCGCAAACGAGGAATACACACCGACTCCCGCAGTTTCTCATGCCATCCTTGTTTATAACCGTGGCCGGAAGTCCGGCCTCGCTGATGGAATTGTGATTACGCCCTCCCACAATCCCCCAGAGGACGGCGGCTTCAAATACAACCCACCAGCTGGCGGACCCGCGGATATGGAAACGACGAGCTGGATTGAGGCAAAAGCGAACGAGTTTCTTGCGAACCGGCTACGGGGGGTGCAACGCGTTCCGTTTGAAAGGGCGTTCAAGGCAGCCACCACCCATCACTATCCCTACATCGATTTCTACGTCAACGATCTTGAGCATGTTGTCGACATGGACTTGATCCGGAATGCGAACATAAGACTGGGTGTAGATCCATTGGGTGGCGCAGGAGTTCATTACTGGCTGCGTATTGAAGAGCGCTATCGCATCAACCTTACCGTGGTGAACGATGCGGTCGATCCGACTTTCCGGTTCATGACGCTAGATTGGGACGGGAAGATTCGCATGGATCCCTCGTCGCTATACGCGATGCAGACACTCATTGCGTTGAAAGACCGGTTCGATATCGCGTTCGCATGCGACACTGACCACGACCGTCATGGCGTCGTGACAAAAAGTGCAGGCCTTCTGCCTCCCAATCATTACCTTGCTGTTTGCATTCATTACCTCTTCTCGAACCGCCCGCAGTGGCGCCGCGACATCGGTGTCGGAAAAACAGTGGTGAGCAGCAGCATGATCGACCGTGTGGCCGACAAGCTGGGAAGGAGACTCTACGAAGTTCCTGTCGGGTTCAAGTGGTTCGTCAGTGGTTTGCTCGATGGCACTTTGGGCTTCGTTGGGGAAGAGAGCGCCGGAGCTTCGTTTCTCAGACGCGATGGCACCGTTTGGACTACCGACAAAGATGGAATCGTGCCGGCGCTGCTCTCGGCCGAGATCACAGCAAAGTTGCACCGCGATCCGGGCGAGATTTATCTAGAACTAACACGCGAACTCGGCGATCCTCTTTACGAGCGTCTCGAAGCCCCCGCCACTTCGGCAGAAAAGGCCGTGCTGGAGCGACTCTCGCCGGAGCATGTCCAAGTCTCGGAACTTGCCGGAGAACCGATCCAAAAGATACTCACCACCGCGCCTGGCGATGGCAAGCCCATTGGGGGCGTGAAGGTGATTGCACAGGGTGGTTGGTTCGCGGCGCGCCCCTCAGGAACGGAAGATGTCTACAAGATCTACGCGGAGAGTTTCCGCGGAAAAGATCATCTGCTGCAGATCGAAAATGAGGCACAGGAAATCATTCGCGGAGCGCTGGCAGCGGCACACCAAACTGCCGCCTGACTGGAGTCACTAAATCAAATGGACAGTCTGACCCCTGAGAATCTCACTTCCGAGTCGTTGCTTCCTGCGCTAACGGAATTAGCACTCGACCTGCGTTGGTCGTGGAACCACTCGACCGACGAGCTTTGGGGGCGACTCGACCCTGAGCTCTGGGAGTTGACACAGAATCCGTGGGTAGTGCTGCAGACGGTTTCCAAGCGGACGATTCGGGAAGCTTCCGCAGATCCTGCCTTCAGCGAGAAGGTCGAACAGAGGCTTCGCAAAAAGCGCGAACGTGAGAAAGGATCTGCGTGGTTTCAGACGGCCCATCCTGGCTCTACTCTCACCCGAGTCGCGTACTTTAGCATGGAATTCATGTTGAGCGAAGCGCTCCCGATATATTCCGGCGGACTGGGGAATGTGGCTGGCGATCAACTCAAGGCGGCAAGCGACTTGGGCGTACCGGTGATTGGGATCGGTCTTCTTTATCAGCAAGGTTATTTCCGCCAGGAGATCGACCGCAACGGGTTCCAGCAGGCGCTTTTTCCCTTCAACGATCCCGGGCAATTGCCCATTACGCCGCTCCGAGATGCGGATGGTGAGTGGTTGCGCATTCCTCTCCATCTTCCAGAAGGTCCTCTCTGGGTACGCGCGTGGCAAGCCCAAGTAGGGAGAACGAAGCTGTATCTACTCGACACGAACGACGCCGCCAACATGCCCATCCATCGTGCTATCACCAGCGAACTCTATGGCGGAGGACAGGAGCTACGCCTCCGGCAGGAGGCAGTGTTGGGGATGGCTGGGTGGAGGCTTCTGTCCGCGCTTGACCTTCACCCCGAGGTCTGCCATTTGAACGAGGGGCACGCAGCATTCCTGGTCCTCGAGCGGGCATTAGGCTACATGCAAAAGCATCACCAGCCCTTCGATGTTGCGCTGACGGTGACTCGGGCTGGAAATCTGTTTACGACCCACACTCCGGTCGACGCCGGCTTCGATCGTTTTGCGCCGGAATTGATGGAGCAATACTTCAGAAGATATGCCGAAGGCGAGTTAAGGATCGAATTTGAAGAGTTCATGGCGTTAGGACGACGAAACTCACTCGACCGTTCTGAGCCATTCAATATGGCGTATCTCGCACTGCGCGGCAGCGGCGCTGCGAATGGCGTCAGTCAACTTCACGGCAAAGTGAGCAGGAGGATATTCCAAGTGCTCTTCCCGCGGTGGCCCGAGATCGAAGTGCCGATTGGCGCGGTAACAAACGGAGTTCATGCGCCAAGCTGGGATTCTGCGGAGGCCGACGAACTCTGGACGACAATATGCGGCCAGGAGCGCTGGCGTGGAACGCTGGAGAATGCCCAGCACCTTGACGACGTAAGCGACGAGCAGCTTTGGGAACTGCGCACGAAGGAACGCCAGTCTCTCATTCAATATTCCCGCAAGCGCTTATTGCGACAACGTATCCAACAAGGAGCATCGCGACAGGAAGTCTTGCAAGCCGATGCTATTTTCGATCCGCAAGCGCTCACCATCGGTTTCGCGCGCCGCTTCGCTACCTATAAGCGCCCCAACCTGCTCCTTCATGATCGCGAGCGGCTGGTTCGCATCCTAACGAATCAAGATCGGCCGGTGCAATTGATCCTGGCGGGAAAAGCGCATCCACAGGATCAGAGCGGCCAGGCGATGATCAAAGAATGGAATGACTTCATCGCTCGTGCCGACGTTCATTCTAGCGTTGCTTTCCTGAGTGATTACGATGTCCTGCTCACTTCCCGTTTAGTAGAAGGCGTAGACCTCTGGCTCAACACCCCACGGCGGCCGTGGGAGGCATCGGGCACCAGCGGCATGAAAGTCTTGGTTAATGGCGGACTGAACCTATCTGAGCTTGATGGGTGGTGGGCCGAAGCTTATTCCCCCGATGTGGGATGGGCCATCGGAGATGGACAAGAACACGGAGAGGACCCCAATTGGGACGCGCACGAAGCCGATACCCTATACGATCTTCTGGAAAAAGAGGTCATTCCGGCTTTCTATGCTCGCGATGATCGCGGCATCCCCAAGGCTTGGGTCACGAAAATGCGGGCCAGCATGCTGCGGTTGACTCCGAATTTCTCGTCCAATCGCGCCGTTCGGGAATATGTAGAACAGTACTACTTGCGAGCCGCGGAAGGTTACTGCGCGCGAGCCGAAAATGAAAGCAAGCTGGGGGTCGAACTCGCCAACTGGGCAAAATCGATTGCGCAGGGTTGGTCGAACCTGCGGTTTGGTTCAGTAGCTACACACACCGAAGGGAATCAATACAATTTTCAAGTCAAGGTGCTCTTGGGGGAACTCGATCCAAATTCCGTGGAGGTTGAATTGTACGCAGAGCCGCAGGCTGACGGAAGGCTCTTTCGTCAAAGGATGGTACCGATGGGGCCGCTTCCTGACTCAGATGGTTACTTCTCGTACTCGTCTAAAGTACCAGCGAACCGGCCAGCCACGGACTACATCCCGCGCGTTATTCCTCGTGACTCCAAGGCATCTGTGCCACTTGAGGCGAGCCAGATTTCGTGGCAGAAGTAGCACCCCAAGTTAACGTGTTTCATGTAGTGGGAGGTGGAATCATGGTAATCAATGAAATGAACGAGAAAGAGTGTGGCGCATTCCTGGCAAGGGCCTGTCTCGGAAGACTTGGCTGTTCGCTCGATAACCAGCCGTACGTCGTGCCGATAGATTTTGCGTACGAGCCTGGCTATATCTACGTGCTCTCGACCTTCGGACGCAAGATCGAATGGATGAGAGCGAACCCAAAAGTCTGCGTCGAAGTTGACGAAGTTCAGAACCAGTCGCAGTGGATGAGCGTGATTGCCAATGGCAGCTATCAGGAATTGCCCGAGCCACAGTATACTGACGAACGAGAACATGCGCGGAAGCTGTTAGAAAAGCACTACCACTGGTGGCAACCCGCATTGGGGGAGCGCCAGCTAAGAATGGGCGACGAGTTGATTGATCCTCTCTTTTTTAGAATCCAGATTGATTCGATGACCGGCCTGCACGCCGTCGATGAGTCTGCTGAATCCGAAAAAGCGCCGAAGAAATAAAAGCCGGCGGCGCCACTTCTGCCCAAGAACAACCGAGCAGTTCACTCCGCGCGGAGCGGCGCTCCTTCGTCGTTTTGACGACGGTCCTCACCGTGTTGCCGTTCAGGCGCATCGCACGGGCCACGCACCGCAAGCAGGGCAAAGGCTCTCATTTCTTCGATGCTTCGACGGTTTGGCTTCTTAACTGCACTGATGTCGGTTGAACCCCTGCCAACTAAGTACTGATGGCGATAAGCAGAAGCACCCTAAGGGGGGCGATTTATAGCGCGATACCAGGTTTGGACTGAACCAAGAGATTCGAGGTCGATATGAAAATCTTAGTAGCAATCGATTCTTCAGCTCCATCGCAATACCTGATAAGTGCGGCAGCAACCCGGCCTTGGCCGTCTGGTACGGTGTTTTGTGTCGTGAATGTTGCAGATCTGCGCCAATGGGAGGGAATGCCTGTGCTCATCGAAGATGCACAGCGTGAGGGACGACTCCTTGTTAAAGGTGCGACGGAGGCCCTGGCCCACTCCGGGCATGAAGTCTTTTCCGAGGTCCACCTGGGTTTTCCCAAGAAAACTATCCCGGAGTATGCGGAGCAATGGGCCGCCGACCTCGTGATGGTGGGCTCACATGGTCGAAGTGCGTTGACGCGATTTCTCCTGGGTACTGTTGCCCAAGCGGTGCTTCGCACGTCCCCCTGCTCGGTTGAAATCGTACGGCCCGGTGCCGTTCCTCCATCGCCCTCCAGTAGCATGAAGATACTGCTGGCCACGGACGGCTCCGAATGTTCTGCCAAGGCGGCTTCTTCGGTTGCGAATCGCCCATGGCCCGCGAACAGTCAGGTCAGGATTCTCAGCGTGGTAGAGCTCCCGATTGTTCAAACCACCCCATCCCCAGCCTATTCGGAATACCCGGATACCATGTTTGAGACAGCGTACAAGGCGGCGCGCGAGCGTGCAGAAAGTGCCGTAGCCCATGCTCTGCAGACGCTGAGAAGCACGGGCCTGAACATCTGCGACGGAGAGGCCACCCCGGAGGGCGAACATCGGACGGAGATTCTTGATAAGGCAAAAACATGGGGAGCGGACTTGATTGTTCTCGGCTCGCACGGCAGGCGGGGATGGGATCGGCTAATGATGGGAAGTGTTGCTGAATCGGTTGCTTTTCATGCCCAGTGTTCCGTTGAGGTGATTCGGCGATAGCCGCCGGCTACGTCGCAGCAAGACTCAGTGCCAGCGAGTGGGCTGCACAGGGACGAGAAGGGCGCATACTGGTGAGCACCTATCTAGCCGACTCCTCCCCCACCGATTCGTCCCAGACCAATTCCAATCAGAAATGTCACCAGACCCTCTACCGCTCCTACAAATGTCATTTCAAGTCCGCTGGACCACCAGGACCGAATGGTGACGAGCGACTTTGCTGCACCTACCGCAAAATGAGCAACCATCGAGACCGCTGCCGCCCAAACCACGGCGCGATAGCCACTCATGAAGAAGAAAGGAACAATTGGAATAAATGCCCCTACTGCTGTGGAGATAGCCCCTGAAATAGCGGAGGTCCATGGTTTGCGAAGGGCTTCTTTTGTCGTATTTAGACGCTCCCGCGCGAGTTCGTTTACGAAAGCAGACTTGTCGCGGGCCAAGTCATCGACGACACGATTCGCCTCGTCGGCGGGTAAGCCACGAATCTGGTAGGTAAGCGAGAGCACTTCGCGAGCTTCAGCCTCGTTGTATTCGACAGCGTCGCGCTCTCGCGCAAACCCGGCATCATAGATTTCCCGTTCGCTCTTGGCGGCCAGATAAGCTCCCGAGCCCATTGACAGCGCGCTCGCAACCATCCCAGCCAATCCTGCTATGAGGACGAACTTGCTATTGCCGAGGGTCGCTCCGGAAACACCAGACACGATCCCGAAGATTGAACCCAGTCCATCATTAATTCCGTAGATCGCGTCCCCAATCCAGTTTGCCGTTTGATGCTGGCCCTCATCTCTTGCCGCCACCAGATCCGTTAAGGCCGCCTTCGCCTGGTCCGGGGAGGATGGAGGAAGAGGACGACAGCCACGGATGAGACTGTCCAGTATCCGGTAGTGCTCGCGTTCATCCTCCAGCACCTGCTTGAGAATCACTTTGCTGGGCTCGTCGCCAAGCTCCTCGAGCTGTTTGGCGTACCTGGCAATGTCGTGACTCTCATCCAGTTCCAGACGGCGCAGTGCCAAATCCTTGCCCCCAACGCGGCTTGCTAGTGTATCCGCTTCGCCCGGTTGCGACCCCTTGTAAACAGGGGTAGATCCGCCTAGCGCAAGAATGCGGCCAGCCCAGAGATCGGCATGATGCTTTTCCGCAGCGGCAAGTCCGCGGAACGCGCTCCGCCGCTGAGGGTCGCTCTCGCGCGCCGCCAAGGTATCGTAGGTGTGATAGCCCCGTGTTTCTGCTTGCCAATTGGTCTCGAGGATCTTGAGGATCCTCTTTTCGTCGTGGCTTTTCCGAGAAAAAGCATTAGTCGTGGCGGTGGAGTTCATCCTGATATCTCGCGATCGTGGTAGCAATTGCAGGCGTGGTATTCAACCGTTTTCACGGAGTCACTATTTAAGATTCAGTCCGAGGGCGGTGGCGGCTTGGGGGAAAAGCCGCCACCTACCCGACTTTGGGCCGCCGAAAACCGATCTTCACGCGGCGATAACGAGTAGGTCTTCTACCGTAGTGACTCCGGGGGCCGACCAGGCAGCGCGTTCGGCCTCCTGGCGTTCCGCCCAGGAAGAGACTTTGCCATCCAGGATGACCTTGTCTTTTACGACGCTCACGTTGATCCGATCCGCGTCCACTTCCGCAGCCCGCCGCAAAGCCTGCTCGATACTGGTTTGGATCTCCGACGGCAGGACATCTGGCTTTTTGAGGGTGATCAAGTTGATGACGCCCCGGACCCCGGTCAAGTTGCGCACCGCTTCTTCAGCGGCTGTCTGCTCATACTTGTAGTCAACTTCGCCATCCAGAGTAATCCACCCGCTCTCTACCTTAACCTTAATGATCTGGGTCGGGACCCAAACGTCCCATTCCAACGCGTTGATGGCAGCCCTGGCGATGTCTTCGTCATTGCGGACATGCAAAGCTGGCACATCAACTCTTAGTTCGTCCGTAACAGCCGTGACCCCGGCAACTCTTTCGGCGGCGTGCACCGCCGCGTACTTCTCGACATAGCTCTGCACATTGCCGGTGAGGCCGACGATCCCGTCTTTAGCGGTAACGCCAATTTCTGCAGCGTTGATACTTGGTTCATACTTCAGCTCCTGAATAACGTCCCGCTGAAGTTGCGCATCGCTCTTTTTCATATTTCCTCCATACGTTGAACTTATTTTGTTTTCGCGTTGGTGAACCTGAATCCACTGTCGCCATCGATGGCGGATTTATCACGCAGCCTCCTGTTCGACTGGGATCCTCTTGCCGATTTCCCTCTTCGCTAACGTGATCTCGAGGTCTCCTTTGCTGAGCGTCGCCTTACCCTTGTCCACGTCGACATCGGCAGGGAGATTGACGGTGCGAAATACTTGGTTGGCGTGCTCGCTGTAGATCGTCTCGCCTTTTTTCTTGTTCTCCGATTTCTCTTCGTGCATGCCACCGATGAACAAACGACGCGGCTCAACTCTGATTTCGATGTCTTTCTCAGTAAATCCGGGCAGGCCGGCCTTGACGGTTACTTCGTTCTCGGTTTCTGTGACGCTGACTGGCATCTGGCCGAAAAGCTCGGACTGAGCAAGAAACCAGTCGTCCAGGTCATGGCCGTCGGTGAATCCGCGTGATGCGAACAGCTCGTACGCACGGCGAGCGATTGTGTTCTCGACCTCGTCCACCTTAGGTGGGAAGGGATGGTCAGAATGAGGAGGGAGCAGTCTATGATGTCCCATTTGAATGTTCTCCTTTGTTGGTTTTGAAATCGCACGCCTTGCCGAACACGCGGCTTGAGAGTGGCCGCTCCGGTCATCTCCAGCAGCACCGCTCTGCTTCCCGTTTCCGCATCTCAGGGGCCAACCTCTTCTAATACCAAGAATTTCGGCTAGCGCAAACAACATCAAGGACTTGCGGGCAGTAGAAGAGAGAATTCAAAAAAACCTCGGGTATTCCGGTGGCGACATCAGGTCAGAACGACGACTCCGCTGAAAATAGATCACTGCGGGAAATTCGCAGTTTCCGCATTTTTGAATTTAAGGTCGTGCGCTTCATGCCGAGTTTTCCAGCGGCAGTGGCGACAACGCCATTCGCCTCGCGAAGAGCGCGGAAGATCAGCTCCCTTTCCGAGGCCTCCAAGGTGGGAACCTTGGTGCTGGGGACCGTGAATGCGCTTCCCCTGAGTTCCGTGAGGGGCACATTGAGAACCGGGCCGTGCGAGAGAATCAGGGCGCGCTCAACGATATTCTCCAATTCGCGGACGTTGCCCGGCCAATGCCAGCAGGATAGGGCGCGCATCGTCGCTGGCGGAACTCTCTCGACTCGTTTGCCCATTCGCTTCGCGTGCTTATTCACAAAAAAGCTAACCAGCAAAGGAATATCGCCGGCGCGCTCTCGCAATGGAGGAATCTGAATGGGAAAGACGTTCAGCCGGTAGAACAAGTCCTCGCGAAATTCACCGTGAGCAACCATCTGATCCAGGTTGCGATTGGTCGCTACCACCAGCCGTGCGTCCACTCGGATGGTGCGGGTGCCTCCGAGCCTTTCAAATTCTTGCTCCTGGAGAACACGCAGCAGCTTGGGTTGCAACTCCAGCGGAATATCACCAACTTCATCCAGAAAGAGGGTACCCTTGTCTGCGAGCTCGACTCTTCCAACCTTCTGCGCGATTGCGCCGGTAAACGCTCCTCGTTCGTGGCCAAACAGTTCGCTTTCCAATAACCCGGTCGGGATTGCCGCGCAGTTCAGTTTCACCAGCGCGCGAGCACTACGATGACTAAGATGATGAATGGCGCGGGCAATCAATTCCTTCCCCGTGCCAGTCTCTCCAAGAATCAAAACCGTCGAATCCGTCCGGGCTACGGTCTCTACCTCCTGGAGCACCTGCTTCAGGGCGGGACTCTCACCGACGATTTCCTCAAAATTGTGTTCGGTTTGGATCTCATCTTCCAGGTAGAACTTCTCTTCGGCCAGCTTGTCCTTCAGTTCGGCGATTTCTTGAAAAGCCAACGCGTTGTCGACTGCGATCGCAATCTGATTGGCGACCTCACTGAGCAAACTGAGGTCGCGCTCGGTGAAAGCAGATTCCTGGAAGCTGCAGACATTCAGGGTTCCGAGAAAGCGTTTCCGGCCAGGAAGAGGCAACCAACATCCCGACTTAATCCCTGAATCCAAAAGTAGTTGCGTTGCTTTGGAGGGGAAGTCCTGCACCCTCAGTTGATTTGTGAGCACAGGGTTGTGTGCGCTTAAGGCCGTTCCTGCGGGAGAGTCCTTGGCAGGAAAGACTGTCTCTTCGGGGAGCGGGTGCACTCCTACAGGGAGATCTAGGGCGCGAATTTGGAATTGGTCGCTGTCGGGTTCCCACAAGCCGAGGCTGCAATAGTCGTATTGGATGACGCTGCCTATGCATTTTGAAATCTGGACGAAAAGCTCTTTGGCGTCCAAGTGGCGGATTACGGTATTGGCAATGTCGTGCACTAGTCTTAAACGCTCGTATTCCGCAGCCAGTTGCTCCTGAGAGCGAGTTCCCGCCATTTGTACACGCGTTTCACAGCGCTTCAGCGCCGGCGCCGCTTCCAGCTTGTCTGGTTGGGATGCTGCAGGAGAACCCATCTGAATCACCTTACCCGCTTGATCCTTCTGTTCTCTACCTGTTCAAGACAACTCGCGGTCATCTTTCTGATCCCTATAAAGCAATGCGGCAGCCGTTGCTAAGTTCTTCAAAACGCTTGATCTCAAGCGTCCAGATTCGCAAAGGCACCGCGAAATTGCGAAGTTCGCAAGAATTGTGCTGTGCATAGTGTGTCCGTTAGGCCATCTTGAAGCTATATTTATTGATATTCATCGACCGGATCTTTGACTCCAGAGTCGAGGGGGGAATACCCAGCCTAGCTGCTGCACCGTAGGGTCCCGATACCCGGCCTCTCGCTTCGGCCAGCGCAGCGCCAATTAATTCTCGATCGTCGATCGCAGGCCTTCGGCAAAGAGGCTGTGCCGCCGGTCTGGCCTGCGAAGCGTCGCGACAGAGCCAACTCTTCTTGACCGAGAGATTTCCCTTTTGATAGATCACCACCGAGCGCTCGATCACGTTCTGCAGCTCACGGATGTTGCCCGGCCATGGGTAACGAGTCAGCGCTTCCATGGTTTCCGGAGAAATCCCCTCAATCCTCTTGTTCATCCGCCGGGCGAATTGCCCCACGAAATGCCGCACCAGCAGCGGAACGTCTTCCCGGCGCTCGCGCAACGGCGGAATGGAAATGGGGAAAATATTCAGCCGGTAGTAAAGGTCTTGGCGGAACTGCTTCTCCACGATCATCTCTTCCAGGTTGCGATGGGTCGCAGCTATAACCCGGACGTTAACTTGCTTCGTCCGGGTACTGCCCAACCGCTCGAACTCCCGCTCCTGTAAGACGCGCAGGAGTTTGGGTTGCAGCTCCAGCGGAATGTCTCCAATCTCATCGAGAAACAGTGATCCCTGATCCGCCAGCTCGACGCGGCCAGTCTTCTGGGCGACGGCACCGGTGAAGGCGCCGCGCTCGTGGCCAAACAGTTCGCTCTCCAGCAGACCGGTGGGAATGGCCGCGCAGTTGAGCTTCACAAACGCTCGGTTCTTGCGGCGGCTGCGATCGTGAATGGCGTGCGCAATGAGCTCTTTGCCGGTACCTGTCTCTCCCAACAGCAGCACCGTGGAATCGGTCTCCGCGACCATCTCGACCATTTGCAGGACTTCCCGGAGGGCTGCACTCTGCCCCACGATTCCCGCAAGGCCTGCTTCGACTGAGGTCGTCTGTTCGAAATCGAGTTCCTGGTCCATGCTGGGAGTGCTGGAAGCAATCTTCGCAAACTCTTCAACGGGTGTGTCTAGATCCGAAATATCAGTCAAATTCATGGTCCCCTCCAAACGCGCAAGCTAGGCTGATTTCTTTGTCCGCATGCAAAACTCGATGACTATTCCGCGTTGCAGCTGAGGAGTCCACTTCAGCGGCTTTCGGAAGTTCTTCGGTGTGTAAAACTCAATCACCTTTGCCATGACTAACTCCTTGGTCTCCTTGGGCGGGGCTGCAACGAGCTTCAACATTCCAATGGCTGCGGCGATCTTCGAAGCCGCTCGTTCTGTATATTGCTGCCAGCCTACGCTCATTTTTGTTGAATCCTTTCGTTCTGATCACGCATTGTCGAACCAACAGCGGTGTCCGAAAGCTCTCGGGCATGTAACACCTCATTCACTCTCGCATGATGCGCAACGGAGGAATGCGTATGGGGAAAATGTTCAGGCCATAATAGAGATCACGGCGGAGCTGCTTCTCAGCAATCATCTCTTCCAGATTACGATGAGTCGCGGCTATGACCCGAACGTTGACTTGCCTTGTTCGTGTACTGCCCAGGCGTTCGAACTCTCGCTCTTCCAAGACGCGCAGGAGTTTCGCTTGCAGCCTCAGAGGAATGTCTCCAATCTCATCGAGAAACAGTGATCCCTGATCCGCCAGCTCGACGCGGCCAGTTTTCTGGGCGACGGCACCGGCGAACGCGCCGCGCTCGTGGCCAAACAGTTCGCTCTCCAGCAGACCGCTGGGAATGGCCGCGCAGTTGAGCTTCACAAACGCTCGGTTCTTGCGGCGGCTGCGATCATGAATCGCTCGCGCGATGAGCTCCTTGCCCGTGCCCGTCTCTCCCAACAGGAGCACCGTGGAATCGGTTTCCGCGACCATTTCGACCAGTTGCAGCACCTCGCGGAGGGCCGCGCTCTGCCCCACGATTCCCGCAAGGCCTGCTTCGACTGAGGTCGTCTGTTCGAAATCGAGTTCCTGGTCGATGCTGACAACGCTCGAAGCGACGTCCAGGAACTCTCCAGTATTGAGGTTGTAATTTGCACCATCAGTCGAATTCACGGTGGTCCTCCCATGCCCGCAAGTGTGGCTATTTTGTCCTTCGTAGACAGAGCCCGATGAGTCTTCGTCCAATTGTGAAACTCCATTTAGGCGTTTCCGAAAAGCTTTTGGTGTGTAAAACTCCATCACCTTTTGTCTTGACGTCTGCTCAAGTTGTCTTGACATCTCCTCAAGCTGACCGGACGGGACTGCAACCAATCTCCTAATCGCAATCGTCTTCGCGTCAATTCTCTCGCTATACATTGGTTCTCGTCCTCGTAACTCCAACGGTGGCTCAATGGGCGCCGCGTTCGTTTTCTGACATTGCAATGCGAACACCAATTGCAATTCATTGAAAACATTCAACTATTCCTGCTTAATAAACTGTCAAAGGTGTCAAGAGGTTGCCTTATCCAACGAGATCTCGTGGTTTTTGGGCCGGAATCGATACTAGAAGCGCCGCTTATCGATCTTCAGAGATTTGATTTTCGAGCCGAGGGTGGAAGGGGGAATCCCGAGCTTGGTCGCTGCGCCCAAAGGGCCGTAAACGCGACCCTTGCACTCCGTCAAGGCCGCTTCGATGGTCTCTTTCTCAAGATTCACTACACTCTCGGAGAGTGACCGCCCACGCTCCGTCTGGCTAGAGGACTTCGAAGCAAGCCAGGCTTCATCGACCGAAAGACTTGCCGTTTCGCTGACAATCACCGCCCGCTCAATGACGTTTTGCAATTCACGAACGTTTCCGGGCCAAGAATAGGACTGGAGCAGATCCAGAGTCTTCCTATCCACGCCGCGGATCTGTTTCCCCATCTTCCGTGCGTAACGATCGACGAAGTACTCAACGAGCGTGGGTATGCCTTCGACACACTGCCGCAATGGAGGAAGCTCAATCGGAAAAACGTTGAGCCGATAATAGAGGTCACTTCGAAAAATGCCGGTATCGATGGCAGCCTGCAGGTCACGGTTAGTGGCAGCGATCACCCGAACGTCAGTTTGAATGGGTCGAGTTCCCCCCACGCGCTCAAATTCGTGTTCTTGTAGAACACGCAACAGAGCAGTCTGGGTCTCGGCGGGAAGCTCTCCGATTTCATCCAGGAAGATGGTGCCTCTTTCGGCCAATTCAAAGCGGCCCAAACGTTGCTCAGTCGCTCCCGTAAAGGAGCCCTTCTCATGGCCAAACAATTCTGAGGCGATCAGGTCGCGCGGAATTGCAGCACAATTCACCCTTACGAAGGCGCGGGAAGATCGATGCGATTGCCTGTGGATAGCTCGCGCGATCAGTTCCTTGCCCGTGCCAGTTTCACCGGTAATGAGGACGGTGGAATCCGTCGTCGCGACCATGGCGACACTCTCCAGTACGGCTCGCAAGGCTGGCGACACGCAAATGATCTCTTCGGACATCGATGCTTTGTTGATTTCATCGCGCAGCGCGATATTCGTCTGTTCGACCCGCCGTAAGGCCTCCTCGTCTTTCTTTTTCTGAGAGAGATCGCGAATGACTGCAAGAACCACGGGTCCTTCCGCTCCTTCCATTGGCCCAAGCATGATATCGACCGGAAACGTACTTCCATCCTTGCGACGGCCACAGAGATCGAGTCCGGCACCCATGGCGCGCACCCGGGGCTGAGCAGCGTAGTCCGCGCGGTGCTTCGGATGCATTGTGCGAAACTGATCTGGAATGAGAAGTTCAATCGGCTGGCCCTGCAGTTCCGAACGGGAATATCCGAAATACTTTTCGAGCTGCGCATTCACTTCAGTAATTTTTCCTTCGCGGCTGCTTACGACGATCGCATCGGGCGAGAATTCAAAAAGACAGCGTAGCCGATCCTCGCTTTTTCGCACAGCCTCTTCGGCTTGCTTGCGCTTGGTGATATCGTTGTTGATCTCGAGAATTGCAGTCGGATTACCCGCCGCGTCACACTGTAGAACCCTCCGGCTCGCGACAATAATTCTTCGTCCGTCCTTCGTGGCATGCGTGACCTCGCCCTCCCAATAATGGTTGCGGTGGAGGGCATGCTCCACCTCTTCGAGGGGTCGAGAAAACTGCGTTTTCAAGAAGGTGTGCGCGTGTTGCCCCAGAGCTTCTTCCCGGTGCCACCCGTACTGTTCTTCGGCACCGCGGTTCCAAAACGTGATCCGATTTTCGAGGTCCCGCACGATGATGGAGTCATGCGCAAGCTCTAGAAGGGCCGCCTGGCCGCGTACAATCGATGCCTGCCGGTCGCGCTCCTGTTCCGCCTGTTTGCGTTCTGTGATATCGCGGACGACAGCCAAGGTGAATGACTGCCCCTCCAGTGTCAAGGGGCTGAGCATGATGTCGACCGGAAACTCAGTTTTGTCCCTGCGCCGGGCATAAAGGTCGAGACCGGCGCCCATCGGGCGGGTGCGAGCTTGCACGGCGTAATCGCTCCGATGCTTGGGGTGAATAAGTCGGAATCGCTCGGGCATGAGGATCTCTATCGGTTGCCCAATGAAATCCTGGCGATCGTATCCAAACATCCACTCCGCCTGTGCATTTGCCCGAACGATGGATCCGGTTTTGTCGGTTACAAGCACCGCATCGGGTGAGAATTCAAAGAGCTTCTCAAATAAACTATCGGTGTCCGCATTCGGGACTCTTTCGGAGATTTCTCTACTCACCGTTGCGTTCCTCAACGTTGTTGAGAGCGTCGCTGAGCTGTCGACGTGGGTGCGCCCAGGCTCATGTGCACAAAAGAAGAAGGCAAACAGGCAGATTATATCGGATTGTTTCGCGTTCCGCCGACATCTCGTTTCATGCTCAGCGAGGCAAAGCTTCCGAAAGGATTCCTGTCGCTACGGTTCGGCCCTTAAGCATTTTCCTCAAACGACGCCCTTTCACCGAACTGAGAAATCGAAGATCGGTAAATTTGGCTTTAAGCACCCAGGCGTCTAAGGACTCGTAAACAAGGATATGCCGAACAATAAAGCCGCCACCATGACGATGGATGGTCCGGGACCAAATTTAGGAATCTCGGCGTTCAGCAGTAATCCAGCTCCAACTGATATGGAGCTCGCCAGTGACGAAGCAATCAGAAAGTGGGACATCTTGTTGGTCAGACGGCGTCCAATGGCTGCCGGGAGGATGATCAAAGAACCTGCCAGGAGCGCCCCCATGAAACGCAATCCCACAAGGATGGTCAGACTGAAGAGCAACAGGAAGCAGAGGTTGACGCGATGGACTTTCACTCCCGTCGCCATCGCCAATTCCGGCGAGAACAGAGTCAACACTAGTTGGGCTCGCAGTTTCCAGACCGCGGCAATGATGAAAGCCACCGCGAGAGCACCCAGGAGAAAGCCGAGAAGCGAGGTCGCGTGATTTTTCCCGAACAGAGCCTCGACTAACTCATCACTCGGCGTTATGGCAGCTCCAATTCCAAGCGCGGCGGCGAATACCACGCCAATAACGTTCTCGGTCGCCAGCCCCGTTTTCTTCTGCAGTTGCCATATCAAAAGAGTTCCTAGAAAAAGGGTCGTCGCGGCGCCAAGCAGCGGATTGATCTTTAGCAAGAATGCCAGTCCGAATCCGGGGAGGGCCAAATGAGAAACGACGTCTCCAGCGAGAAGCATGCGCTTCATCAGGGCAAAACTTCCGACCAGGCCGGCAGCGAGGGCGAAGAGCAGCGCGAGCACGATGGAGTAACCGGCGCTGGTGTGGGCTAGCCATGACATAAAGGTTCCGAATCAGACTCCGTGGTGGTCCTGAAGGTGCTGATAGAACTTAGGCGGAGCCGAGTAAAGGGTCTCCAATGCCTCGGGAGTCAGCACTTCTTTCGGTGGGCCAAAGCAAGGCCTCCCCTTGCCGACGCACAGGACCGTCGTGGCATATCGGTAGACGACACTCAGGTCGTGGGAGACAAGAATAACGGTTATGCCTTGCTCTTCTTTAATGCGGTTGAGCAATTCATAGACGCGCACCTCGGTGAGTTCGTCGAGGCTGGCGGTCGGTTCGTCGAACAGGATTACGTTCGGACGCCCTACCAGTGCTGCGGCAATCAATACTTTTTGAAACTGCCCACCCGACAGGATGCCGATGTTGGTATTCAACAGCTCATCGGTGAGGTCGGTCGCCGAGGCCGCACGCTCGATATCCGCCGGGCTCAATTTAAGGAAACGGGCCTCGGCATTCAGCAGGTCACGTGCCGAAAGTGGAAGCTGCCGGTCCGCGGCCACCCTTTGCGGGACGTAACCGATGCGTGCACTCTCCACCCAGTGAATCTCGCCCTGGTAGGGGAGGATGTGCAGAAGGGTCTTCAGCAGCACTGTTTTGCCTGCGCCGTTGGGGCCAATGATAGCCAGCATTTCCCCCCCATGGAGCTCAAAACTCAGGCCCGATAGAATGCTCCGCCCATCCAAACTCACCGTTAAGTCTTTCACGGAAAGAATTGTCTTTGCAGCCCCAGTGACGATAGCAACCTTACCTCTTACTCTATCCATCGGTACTTCCTATGGCGTTCTTCCGCATTTGCGCCAAGTTTGTGGCCCTGCATTTGATTTAAACCGCATTTCAGAGCTGGTCACCGTGTGTCGCAGACAAAAACTCGGGAGGCATGCACTCCCCTGCGCTGCCAGGGCGCCGCGCACCCTCCCGATGTCAAGATCAACGGTCCCCTTCAGGCCGCGATCTCGAGTTTGTCGTCTACATCCCAGACACCAGGGGCAGACCAGGCTGCTCTCTCCGCCTCGTCACGTTCCGCCCAAGAACTGACGTTGCCTTTGAGAGTCACCTTGTTGCCATCGACTTCGACTTTGATGCGTTCGCCATCCAGTTCGGCGGCGCGCTTCAGAGCATTTTCGATCTTCACCTTGATGTCCGATGGGATGACAACAGCCCTGAGGCTGATCAAATTGCTCACACCGGTTACACCCGTCAGGTTTTGAACGGCATCCTCGGCGGCTGTCTGTTGAAATCTGTAATCGACCGTCCCTTCGAGGGTCACCCAACCTTCGTCTACCTTCACCTTGATGGCGTCTTTGGGAACCCAAACGTGCCATTTGAGGGCATTCACGGCTGCCTGTGCGATGTCCTGGTCGTCGCGCTGATGGTAGGCAGGCAGGTCCACTTTCATCTCGTCGGTCATAGCCTTGACTCCGGTTACGCGCTCGGCAGCTTCCGATGCTGCATACTTTGCGGCATAGTTGTTCACCTTGCCGGTGAGCGTAACGATTCCGTCTTTGGCAATCACACCAATGTTTGAGGCATCGACAGTGGGTTCGAATTGAAGTTCATCCATGACATCACGTTGCAGCTGTGTATTGCTTTTCATCAAAGTTCCTCCTTTGGAATGGGCAGCTAGAGCGCATTTGCTTATCGCCCGCCGTTCATCATCACGCTGCGGCGCACGAAGACCCATTCTCTGTTGCTGCATTTGCATTACCAGATCGGCGACTCGACACTTGAAGGAGTTAGGCGAGGTGGAAATCAAACAGGTCTCGTCATTGTGACGCGAAATCGTCAGCCCGGACCTGAGCGCTATAGCAGACGAGGATTCTTGGTCTCGCATATTTCGCGTTGATATTTCGCCAGTCTGTCGTCCTGGTTCATTGCTCGCCTGATTTCTGAAAGTCCATTCCGTCTGCTCTAACTACCTTAGTTGTTTTTGATTAGCCGACGTTTTTTCTGCACAAATGCTTTGGTCACTGGAGTGCTTCCGACAGATGCGTTGCGGCAAGAGGAGTTAAAGCTCGGGTTGTTGGAGCTGAGGGAAATGAGAGCATTGATCAGATGCGCAACGAACTTTTTGTTCGGCTGTCACCACCGCGCGATAAGCCGGGTGTTCACCATCCGCGGTCGTAGCTATCAAGTGTGCTGCGATTGTGGCGCGACCCGCGAGTACTCCATCGATGCCGTGTCGGTGTGCGACAGCTCTACTGTCCACTCCCCTAGGCCAAGGTTGTTGGCGTGGAACAAGTGAAGAGATGGAAACGGCAATCACATTATTGGCGTTGATCATGGCGCTGCTTGCGTCACTAGTCCTGGCGCTCATCGTGGAGGAGGTCTTAGTCGAAGGATTTGTACGCCATGCGCGGTTCGACCGAGTACAAGCGTCGCCAGAAGACAAACGCAATCTCAAGTCTTCGAAAGGTGAACATCAATGAACAATGCCTAAAGTCGCCGCTCCAGAATCGAGGATAAAGAATATGCCGGAAGCAACCTGGAAACCTCACGAGAAACACGGGCAGCTCACGATGCAAAGCGACCTGCCCGACACGGTCTACGCCTTTCCGAAGCAGCGAAAGGAGCCATTGACTGATGCACAGCACGTGCGCAACGCGGTCGCACGGTTTGACCAAGTGATCGACGTTTCCGATGCCGATCGCGCTTTGGCATTCACGAACATCGAAAAAGCTGCCAAGTACTACAACGTCGACCTTTCGGAAACGTCCTGGCACGATCTCGGCGTTCATCCACAACGCCTCCGGAAAGAAACCGCGGCGAAAGGCGTTGTTACGCGCGAGCGCAAACGCCGGCTGCGCGCAAAAGGGCAGCAGAGGTAGACATTACTGAGAGTGCACATCCCTCTCCGCCGGTGTCCAAGAAAGGTCTAAAAAGGGAAAGTTGCAGGACCTCCAGTTTGGAAAAACAAACTACAGCGATGTAAGAAGGGAGGATCGAATGTCTGAACATGAAGCAAAAAAGCATAAATCATGGAACGTTTTCATGGGGCTTGTGAGCGCAGCGATGGCAGGGTTCCTGCTCATTCGCTCACTAAAGCCGAAAGCCAAGGAGTAGTAACGTTAATCACTGTCGAAAGGGAGATTGAAAAATCTCCTTTTCGACGTAAGTAGGAAGGGGAATTGAATGCCCACTCGAGGCCCAACTGACGAAATCGACAGGCGTTCCGCATGGAGCATTCTTAAGGTCGTTGTGATCGTGGCCTTAGTGACATTCCTCATGGGTTTCCTCTTGGTAACCGCGATGTCACGCTGGGGAGGATATTGATTTCCGTTGGCATTGTCCCGATTCTGTTTTTGCGCTGATAGATGACATTTGCGGGACTGGTCTCTGTCGCTTTCGGCATCTACGCGACTTGGCGTACAGCCGATTCAAACGGGAAGTTGAGCAGGCGAGGGGTAACCGTGCTGGCTGCGGCGATCGGATTGGCGATCGTCCGTCTGAATCTGATCGATCACCGCGGGCCGGAGTCCGCAGACCTCGGCGGCGGTGCGTATGGCGCCTTCATCACGCGTAACAAGCTGAGAAGGCCGCCAGTTACCCATTTATTCGGGAGCGCCCCACTTCCAGTTCCGGATTTCCGGCATGTCCTGGCCATACTTGGCGATGTACTGCTTGTGCTCGATGAGCTTGTCCTTGAGCTGCTGCTTCAGGTAGATGCCTTTGTCGCCGGTCTGCGGGAGACGGTCGATCGTGTCCATCACGAGGTGAAAGCGATCCAGATCATTCAGCACCGTCATATCGAAGGGCGTGGTGATGGTGCCCTCTTCCTTGTAACCGCGGACGTGAAAGTTGTCGTGGTTGGTGCGGCGGTAGATCAACCGGTGGATCAACCAGGGGTAGGCATGAAAAGCGAAGATGACGGGCTTGTCCTTGGTGAAGAGCTCGTCGAAATCGATGTCGCTTAAGCCATGCGGGTGCTCGGTTTGCGGCTGCAGCCTCATGAGATCGACGACGTTGACCACGCGGATCTTCAAGCTGGGCAGATGTTCGCGCATCGTGGAGACGGCGGCAAGCGTCTCCAGCGTCGGCACATCGCCAGAGCAGGCCATGACAACGTCGGGCGCAACGCCCTGGTCGTTGCTGGCCCACTGCCAGATGCCGATGCCTTCGGTGCAGTGCTTGACGGCGGCGTCCATCGTGAGCCACTGCGGCGCCGGATGCTTGCCTGCGATTACGAGGTTGACATAATGACGGCTGCGCAGGCAGTGGTCCATCACCGACAGCAGGCAGTTCGCATCCGGCGGAAGATAGACACGCACCACCTCGGCCTTCTTGTTCATGACATGGTCGATGAAACCGGGATCCTGGTGCGTGAAGCCGTTGTGATCCTGGCGCCACACATGCGAGGCCAATAGGTAGTTCAACGAGGAAATTTTCCGCCGCCAGGGCAGGTGCGACGTGACTTTCAGCCACTTCGCATGTTGGTTAAACATCGAGTCCACGATGTGGATGAAGGCCTCGTAGCAATTGAACAGGCCATGCCGTCCGGTGAGCAGATAACCTTCGAGCCAGCCTTCGCATTGGTGTTCGCTGAGCATTTCCATCACGCGGCCGGTGGGCGCGAGAAACTCGTCATTCGGCACAGTCGCGGCGTCCCATTGGCGTTTGGTCACTTCGAAGACGGCTTCGAGGCCATTGGAGATGGTCTCGTCAGGGCCAAAGAGCCGGAAATTCCGCTGCTCACAATTCAGTTTCGTCACATCGCGCAGAAAACGCCCGAGCACATGCGTGTCGCCGATGCCCGGAACTCCGGGCGAGGGCACGTCCACTGCGTAATCGCGGAAATCCGGCATCCGCAGGTCGCGGAGCAGAATGCCGCCGTTGGCGTGAGGATTCGCGCCCATGCGCCGTTCGCCTTTGGGTGCCAGCTCGGCCAATTCCGGCTTGAGTCGGCCATTCTCATCGAACAGTTCTTCTGCCTTATAGCTCTTCAACCAGCGTTCTAGCTGTCGGAGATGATCGGGATGGCCCGAATCCACCAGGAGCGGTACTTGGTGCGCTCGGAAGGTGCCTTCCACCGGCAAACCGTCAACCATCTTTGGTCCCGTCCAGCCCTTGGGTGAATTGAGGACGATCATCGGCCATCGCGGACGGTCCACGTTGCCGTGTGCACGAGCGTCGTGCTGGATTTTCTTGATTTGCTCGACGGCCGAGCCGAGGGTCGCGGCCATTGCTTCGTGCATCGGTTCGGGCTCGTGACCCTCGACGAAGTAGGGCGTCCACCCGTAACCGCGGAGCAACTGTTCCAATTCGTCGCGAGTGATACGGGCGAGGACAGTCGGGTTGGAAATTTTGTAGCCATTGAGATGCAGGATGGGCAGTACGGCGCCGTCGGTCACTGGATCGAGAAATTTGTTGGAATGCCACGCTGTGGCTAGCGGTCCGGTCTCCGCCTCGCCATCGCCGACGACGCAGGCGACGACCAGATCAGGATTGTCGAACACCGCGCCGAAGGCATGGCTGAGCGAATAGCCCAACTCGCCACCTTCATGGATCGAGCCCGGGCACTCCGGCGAGGCGTGGCTGGGAATCCCCCCGGGAAACGAAAACTGAAGAAAGAGTTTCCGAAGCCCGGCTTCATCCTGGCTGATGTCGGGATAGATCTCGCTGTAGGTGCCCTCGAGATAGGTGTTGCCTACCACGGCCGGGCCCCCGTGCCCGGGGCCAGAGACGTAAATCATGTCGAGGTCATATTTCTTGATGACCCGGTTCAAGTGCACGTAAATGAAGTTCTGGCCCGGCGTCGTGCCCCAATGTCCCAGCAGCAGATGCTTCACATCCGTGATGGCGAGCGGCCGCTTCAGCAATGGATTGTCGTAGAGATAGATTTGTCCGACCGACAAATAATTGGCGGCGCGCCAGTAGGCATCCATCTTGTGGAGCAGTTCTGGGGAAAGAGTTCTTGTATCCATGGTTCAATTCTCCTTTTCCAGGCCGAGAACGCGACAAACTGTAATAGCAATCATGCGCTCTTCATCTGCGAACTACACCGACTACCAACTCGGCTGGCCTTCTCAGGAATTCGTCCGACGCCGCAAACGCCGCAGTCACGCGGTATTGTGGGCGCTGTCGACCACCATCCCTCGTAGACTTTCGCGCGATTTCGAGGTTACTGCGGTTTTGGTTTGTCATGGCTGTTTCCTTTCAATGTGGGTCAGGCTGGAACCTGACACGAGGATCCAGATGGCAAGTATCATCCCAAAGTCGAATCACGGGCTGAGAGCGGTTGTTCTCATACCCCAGAGTGCTCAGGCTGGCGGGGCTCAGGAAAAAGAGCCTCCCGGCTTCCGGTTCGAGACCGAGCCAGCGGGCAGCCAGCACCCGCAGGAAATGCCCGTGCGAAAACAGCAGGACGTTCCCCTCGATGGCGCGCACCCGGCTCACGACCCGGTCTGCTCGTGTGCTGACCTGTTCAACCGATTCGCCGCCCGGGCAGCCGTCGCGGAACAACTGCCAGTCCGGACGTTCTCGAAGAATATCTACCCTGAGGCGGCCTTCGTATTCACCGTAGTCCCATTCGACGAGGTCACGCTCAGTTTCAGCTACCGATTGGAATCCGTCGAGTTCGCAGGTCCGCATGGCTCGCCGCAACGGACTCGTGAATACTTTTGCGAAGGTCAGTCGTCTTAACGGCTCGCCCAGCCGTCGCGCATTATCCTCCCGGCGCTCGGTCAGTGGCAGATCGGCGAGGCCAGTGTACTGACCCGTAACCCTCCAGGATGTTTCACCGTGCCGGGCTAGGTAAATACGAGGAAGCGTTTCGCTCATGACTTTTCTGTATGCGTGGGGCCACCTAAATGCCGCCGAGACACCGACTTCAGCCTCCGCATTTCCGCTTCGGTGCGACCCAATGAATGGCCATCCACCTTCTGCCCGGTCATTCCCTCGCCAGCCATTTATTTATCCCCCTTCAGTCGAACAGTACGCCGCCCTGTCCCCCAAGCGCATAGAGTCTGCAAAAACTCGAGGTAGGCAGCTTCGTCGTGCCCGTGTTCTCGACATAGTGGGGGCATCTATTCTCCCGCTCCGGCGATCAGCTGACTTTCTTTTCCGGCACGCCCAGCTGTTCGTGCTTGCCGCACTTGACCACACAACCGACTCATCTGCGCAGTGCAAGTGGGTGCCTCGAAGCACTGTCCAAAACCGCAGTGAAATCGCGCCCTGATTTTGACGGACTGTCGGATGATTGACATCCGCCGGTTTGAGTCAACGCGTGAAGCAGTCGTTCCTCCGGATACGACCATCATGAGCTTTCACCTCGGATTCCGGGGTGAACTGAGTGTCGGCGCCTTCCTTGAAGACTACATAGGCCCGTTTCCACGGCTTATCATTGATCAAACGCCATTTGTGTCCTGATGCAGTGTGGTCCTCTGCGACCAGGACATCTCCCGGACGGAGCGTAAATGTCTCGCCACCTACGGTCGTAAATTCCAGCACGCCCGCCAGGGTAATCACGTACTGTGGAATAGGATCGTTGTGCCAGTCATAAGAACAGTGTGGCGGGGTTTCTTTGAAGAGGATTGACTGCGCTTCCACGAGTTTGGCCGCATTTACCGTCCCACGAACTACATGCGAATTACCATCAGGCCCTGTGTACAGCCGATAAGCGCGAATCATCTTCCATCTCCGTGATGTTGACCGTTACCTGTTCGGAACGGAACTGGCCGTGCCCAGCCGCCCATACCCGAGCCCCATCGTCAGGCAGATGGGGAGCAAGACTTCAAGCGCCCTGAGCATTCGATTTCGCTCTCGGACGATCAGCTGGCTTTCTTGTCCGGCACGCCGAGCAGTTCGTGCCTGCCGACGAACTCATCTTCGACGTCGGCCCATTGTGGCAACCCCAGCATGTCCTCATACTCTTTGAACGTGACCGACTCCTCCACGGACATCGGGCGACCTGCCTTGAGATCCTCGACCGCCTTCTGGATGGCTCGAGTCACGCGGAAGATGACCGTCGTGGGATAGAGCAGCATCGTGTAGCCGAGCGCGTGAAGGTCCTTCGGGGCCATCCAAGGAGTTCGGCCACCGCCTTCCAGGATGCTCGTCGCCAGCGCGGCTCCTCGCAGCCTCTGTCCCACCTTCTGCAATTGCTCCACCGTCTCCACTGCCTCGATGTAGACTCCGTCGGCGCCCGCCTTGAGGTAGAGCTCGGCCCGGCGCAGCGCCTCGTCGAGGCCGAGCGGCGCAAGCGCGTCCGTCCGGGCCATGATGAAAGTCTCGGGGTTGTGGCGTGTAGCGGCCGCAGCGCGAATTTTTCCAACGTGGACCTCCGCCGGCACCACTTTCTTGCCCAGCATGTGGCCGCAGCGCTTCGGAGCCTGTTGGTCCTCGAGAAAGATCGCCGATGCGCCCATCGCCTCATAGCCCTGCACGACGCGAATCACATTCTTCGCGTCACCGTAACCGTCGTCCGCATCGACGAGCACCGGCAGTGAGGATGCGGCGATCGTATCGCGCATCACCGCGCTGTTCTCCCCGAACTGCGCGAGGTCGATATCCGGATAGGCGAAGCGGGACCCGACGAGTGCAAAGCCGCCGATCTGATAGGCCGGATACCCGGCTAGCTCGATCAAGCGAGCTGTCAACGCGTCGTGCGCCACCGGCAACACGAGCGGCGCGCTCTCCTGGAGCGCCTGCCTCCAGGTCTTGCGAGTGCGATTCTGCTTCTGCGTGTCGACGGGCACTGGCTGGGACTCAAAGACCCCACCCGTATGGGGGTGAGGGATGATGCTACTCGGTTTGTTCTTAGCCATTCGTTTTCTCCTCAGGTGAAGCTTGAGATGTCCTTTGGATCCCTTGTCGGTCTTTCAATTTCTTCGGAGCTATCTCGAACGACTGGAGCGCGACCGGTCCCGCTCTAGGACCAGAACGCAGACGCCGCGCGGAATTCCTTCAGCGCGGGTTTGAAACCCTGCAGGGCTTTGCGGCCCCGCCGCTCATTCCACCGAACCAGAGCGCCGGCTGGTTTTGCCAGGTCAGGCCGGCTGGCGCTAACCAGCGACAGAGCCAGCCGCTTCGTTACCACCGCGTCGTTGGCCAGGCCAAGGATTTTTTCCAGCTCCTCGCAGCGGCTGCTGTAAATCTTCACCGCGCGCCGGAGGATACAGCCCGGCAAGGGATTCGACGTCAAATGCAATATGCTTAGCCGCGCGATATGCTGCGCCAGAAGTTCTTGATAGTGCTCCGTCGACTTGTACACAGGCTTCACGACGGTCGGCCATTTTCGAAGCTCGACCTCGTCACCTTTCCGGACGCGAAAATCGTCTACAGTAAATAGATGAGTCATGGTGCGCGCTGCCCCTCAGCCAAGTAGAAGAGTTCGAAAGCAAAAATGAATCTCCAGTTGAGCAGTGATTTCCATCATGCATCCCAGCGGCCAAAGCCTGTGAGGAACAAGCGTTTCGGTTAACGGCACGAAGATTAAGGAATTTCGAGGTGCCAGAATAACTGCGGCGCTGAACTATCAGAAGTCTTCATGGCGATATGAGATCAGAACGACGACTCATACCGAAGATTAGCCAATGATCTGCTGGCGAAATGGTAGGGTGCCAAGTGCTGCTAGTGCTTGAGCTTTCCGATCACATACAGCACCAGGGAAAACACTACGCTTAGCAGGATGCAGGTCGCTAGCGGAAAATAGAAAGTCGTGTTCTTCCCGCGGTAAATGATGTCGCCGGGAAGTCGTCCAATAGGCAGGTTGGTGCGTTCCAGCAGAACGAAGATGAGTCCCAGCACCGCCAGGATCACCCCTAAGATCATCAACATCTTGCCAAGACCGGCCATTGACAACTCCGCGGTGCCTATAACGCAAAGCACCGATGATGTTCGTTCACTTCAGCGCGATCACTCCGACTCTGCCGCTTGCACTTTCTTAACCATAAACAGTGCTCCAATCAAAGGTCAACGAAGTGCCTGACGCGGCAATGGCTTTGGTGCAGCTAGGAACCGATCTCCAATTTAAAGTGGCCAAATCTCGCCGATGTGACGAAAGGAGCCGGATCTGATGAGAACAATTGGCTGCGACGTTTTGGATTCAAGTCCTCTTTGAGTTGATCCGCAAGCAGCAGCTGGACGCCCTCGTCAAGCTTGGTGTGTGTCCTATCCATGCCTAGGGGGAGCAATTTTATCTCGCCATTCACCACGCTGTTCAGGGGGTTCGAAGCCGATGAGGTGAAAGACCGATTCGTGCCCGAGGAATTGCAGCGCGGCTACAAGTTCAAGGATCGATCGCTGCGTCCTGCGATGGTGACAGTGGCGAGTGCCGGGACTGACTGAGAATCAGTGGTTCGGAAATCGGTGCACCCTTAGGAGACCGTATTCAGGTTTCTTCCGGCAAGACTTGAACAATAGACTTGCGGCTGAGTACTTCTGATGGATTGCCGCCGGGTCAGCCTGCAGGTCCACTACGCATAGGCCCTCAGGAACACGAACACCACCACTCCGGTAATCGAAACGTAGAGCCATATGGGATACGTCCAGCGTGCAATTCGGCGGTGCATCGCGAACCGGGCCGTCAGCGAGAAAAAGAACGTAGTGAAAACCATGGGGAGTGCGACGACAGAAAGTGTTACGTGGCTGGCTAAAATGGAAAGATACAGCACACGCACCGGACCGTGGCCGGGAAAAATCGTGTCGCCGTGCAGCGCATGGTTGACGATGTAGCCGATCAAAAAAGCGGAAGAGAAAGCGAAGGCCAGCAGCATACTCGAGCGATGGGCTTCCCGGTTGTGATGTTTGATGAAATACAAGCCCGCGCAAAGCGCAATCGCGCACAATCCGTTCAGAAGCGCGTTGAGGGCCGGCAAAAACATCCACCGCCCGGCGAAATCAGTAGACGCATGATGCACATAGAGCAGCCAGAGCAGGAATGAGACAGCGATGCCGCTCACCACGACGATCGCTCCCGCCACCGGACGCGTCCGAATTTCAGCCTGGTCCATGCTCACAAGTAAATCACAATGATCCCTCGGCAGGTCATCTAAAGCCCTCGCTCGGGAGAAGTCGCTTGATAGATAAAGATGCGTGCTATCGCTCGTCGGTTACATCGGATTGTCGCGGATAAATCGCGCGAGGTTGACCGCAAGAATCTAGCGAGCATTCCGGGTGCTGCAACCTTCAGTCAGTGGGACGCGAGATAGGCGCGCCGCTGACTATAATAGAGAGGTTTCACCTTTAAGAAATCTCCGAAAATGGAGGGATGTATCTTTTGTCGATTCGAACTCGACCGCGTTTAAAGTACTTGCGATCTTCGGAAATGAAATCGGGGCTCCGCCGGTTTGGTTTGTGGCTGACCGTGCTTCTGCTGGCCGCCCCGCTAGGGCAAACCTCGGAAGTGGCCCAGTCTGCCCGTGAATACCGGCTCCGTTTCTATCACACGCACACCGGGGAGCGGCTCGACATCGTTTACCGGCGCGGTGATACCTATGTACCGGGAGCGTTGGATGAACTCGACCATTTTCTCCGCGACCATCGTACTGGCGACGTGCATCATTTCGACTCGCACTTGTTCGATCTGCTCCACGACCTGACTGCATCTCTCAACGACTCCGGCGGGGAAATTGATGTGATCTGCGGGTACCGCACGCCCTGGAGCAATGAATTCTTGCGCACCCGCAGTCCACACACGGGCGTGGCTCGGCACAGCCTTCACATGCAGGCAGAAGCCATTGACATTCGCCTACCCGGGATTCCTACTTCAGTGGTTCGAGATGCCGCGCTGCGCTTGCATCGCGGCGGAGTTGGCTACTATCGCAACTCCGACTTCGTGCATGTGGACGTGGGGCGCGTACGCCGTTGGTAGTGAAGCCAGAGTAACGCCATCCGAAGCGGGCAGGAGCCCGCTGGATCGAGTGCAACGACAGGGTGCCGGTTACTTGGCTTTCTGCTCGACAACAGCTTCCTCCTGCTGCTCTTCAGCCTTTTGCCAACTGGGATTGGGGTCGTATTCCTTCATACCTTTGGCGAGAACATGGGTCTTCCGGCCGAGATCCTTCTGATACACCACGCCGTCCTCGGTGACGATGAATGTCATCACACCGGACGACCTGTATTCCGCCGGATA
The DNA here is from genome assembly GCA_963711365.1 of Terriglobia bacterium. Classification (GTDB taxonomy): domain Bacteria; phylum Acidobacteriota; class Terriglobia; order Terriglobales; family Acidobacteriaceae; genus Sulfotelmatobacter. The sequence goes on from CAVQDY010000012.1 coordinate 44,684, forward strand.
GGCCACGAAGGCGAAACCGTCTGTCATTTTGCCATTTACGATGTAGTTTTTCGCGCCCCCTGGAGCATTCTTTCCCTGACGCGTTAAGACGTGGAAATAGTAACCGCGGTAAGGGGTCGGAGCGCCTGGTTGGCTTGGAGCATAGCCCTGAGCGACGGCCGACGCCACAAGCGGTCCGATGGGACTCTGCGGCTCGCCTGCGGCAGCTTTCCAATAAAGGCCATTGTGCTGCTCTTCATCACTGAAGATTTTCCGGGCGTACTCCTTGTGCTCTGCCGAGTACTCCTTTTGCGCCGCCACGAGTTCCTGGCAAACGCGGATGGCGGATAGTTCGTTGCGGCCAATGCGCCGGTATAGAACTTCCTGCTTGCCCGCTTCGGTGTCGAAATACCACGAATTTCGCTGGTACACCAGCGGTATGGGGGTAGGCCAGTTCTCCGCGCCTATATATAAGGTAGTGGTTCCGTCCGGCTCTTTCACCAGACGGTGCATTTCCCGATATTTCTCCACAAAATTAGCGCGGCTGTTGGCGTCCTCGTTTTCGTCTCCCGACGAGACGATTTGCTCTCCGTTTGGTCCGAGGATTTGGAGCATCATTTTTTCGTCGTTAGCCTGCGCCGCCGTGACCAGTGCGTTGGCCGCTTCTTCCGCCGATGGGAATGTTTTCTGGCCCGGTTGCTGCGCCATGGATCGGGTGGGGACGAACAGCGTCAAGAGCATAGCGACCAGAGCTAGTTTCATAAGACTAGCGCAATGAGATTTGTCGGAATTCAGCTTCGTTCGACGCATATGACTTATCTCCATCTTTAATCTTTAGATTTCACGCTCTACAGGGGAGCGTCAGGGAGCTAACGAACCTTGATTACCGCCGGCCGCCCGCCGCCGTGCCCTCCGCCGCCGTGAAAGCCTCCGCCACCCATGCTGGCGCTTCCGCGGGAGGAATAGCTCCTGGTCTCTCCCCCGTGGTCGTAGCCGCTGAAGGCGCCCGAGTGAACGCCACTCTGGCCGCGAGGCTCAGCATAGCCTCGAGCCGCATTCCGGTCGCCCTCGAAAGGCCTGGCGGCTTCGCCGCCACGGTCGTTAAAACCGCCGGCACGGTCGCCACCACCGCGATTGCCGCTCACGCCGCGCTGCACATTCCTTTCTATGCCTCGCTCGCCGCCTGCTCGGTAGTAACTGCCTCGGTTATAAAAGGTTCTGCTTCGAGAGTAGTACCTGCCGTAGTTGTAGATTGCGTAGTGGTTATGCCAATCGAATCCCCAATGACCCCATCCCCATCCAAAACCACCGAACCAACCGATGCCAAAGCCGATTCCGAACGAGAGATAAGGGCCTTCAAACCAGATTCCCGGATACGGGTACCACCCCGGCCAGGCCACGACGGGATATCCGTAAATCAGCCACGGATCGTACGCGGGCACATAAACCACCTCGGGATCGACCGGCTCAATATCAATCGTTGAATCCTGCTCCACAACTTTTTGCTGCGGCGTAGTCTTAAGGTTGCCCGCATCTTGCGCTTTCCGCCGCATCGCCTGCACTGCATCCATCACATCCTGCTGCTGGTTGTAATAAGCGTCGCCCAAAGACGACGTCCACGATAGGTTCTTGTCCATATTTCCCAAGACGGACGGAAATGCAGCAAGCGCCTTGACGCTCGGGTCCCAAGGCTGTTGGTCGACGGCTTGACCCAACGCGTCGCCCTTCAAGTCAGGATGCGCCTGCACCCATCGGTCGGCTTCGACGACTTGCTCGGGAAATGTGGAAGCCGCCAGGATCTGCGCCACCAGCGAATCCGGATACAGCGCGATCGGTGCTACCAGGCGCTGCAACTGCTCTGGAGTCTGCTGTGCGTAGGGCGCCGCCTGCCTGCCCTGGGGCGGGGCTTGTGTGTCCTGGGCTGGCGCGTCTTGAGCCGACAGGCTGAGCGGCCAGGTCGCGAACAACAGCGCCAATGACAAGAGACCAGCCAAACTCTGCTTGCCCCATCCATGCCTTCGGAACCCTGTGGCGCATCCGAAAATGTTCATGTACTTGAACCTCCTCTGCAACTTTCATATCCGAGAGTGAATCCTCATCAGCGATACGGATAACCTTTCGCGAGAGCCTTCTCCAGAGCCGCGTCGTGCCCGTAGATGTCATCGTAAAAGTGAACGACGCCGTCATCCAGCACGATCACGGTGCCATAGAGGATCAACACCGGGATCGGATGCGCTAGATTCACCTGTTGGGTCATCGTGCCGTTCATCGCTGCGCGAACGCGTTCTGGGGTCCATCCAGGATTGTCGCGCAAGACCCACGCCGCGAGATCGGCGGGCCTTTCCAGCCGGATGCAGCCGTGACTGAAATCTCGCACCGACTTCTCGAAGAGTTCCGTCGACGGCGTATCGTGCATGTAGACGTTGTAACTGTTGGGAAAGATAAACTTCACGAGTCCGAGCGCGTTCTTTGGACCCGGCTTCTGCCGGACAAAAAGCTTACCCGCCCGGAGTTGGACGAGCACCTCGGGCGTAACCGTTCCGTCTGAGACCAGGTTCTGCTTGCTGTCCACAACTTCGAATCCCTTGCTCGCCAGATAGTCGGGGTCGCGAACAATGTGCGGGATCATCTCCCCTCTGATAATGGAAGGGGGCACCTCCCAATAGGGGCGAAAGATGACGTACTCCATGGTGTCGTCGAACACCGGAGTGTTATGGCCGCCGTAAGCTTTGCCCACGACGACGTTCATCGTCACCCCGATTTTGAAGTCCTTGTCATAGGCGCGCAGGCGGAACTCGGGAATGTTTACCACGATTGGCGCCTTTTGATACGAGTCCGGCATCCACCGCCAGCGTTCGAGGGTGAGCTGCATTTGCCGGACCCGGCGGCTCAGGGGAACGTTCAGATCGGCCAAGGTTGGAGCGTCGATTCGCCCATTCGGATCCCGGCCACATCGACGTTGGAAGTTCTTTACGGCTTCCACTAGCGCGCCGTCGTAAATCAGTCGATCCGCCGGAACATTCGCATCCGCCGGCAGGTCGCCAACCAACCGGAGCAGTTGCGTGAGCCGCGGGACGCCGGGATAGGTGTCGCCCGGGACAATCGCTTTCTTTACGGCCGGAAGTTGTTCGCCGTCATCTTTTTTCGCCAGCTCGACATAAGTATGCAGAGCCTGAATGGTACGCAGATAACCGGGATACGGCGGCTCCACTTGCATGAAGGCGCTGGCCACGTCGCCTGCGTTGACCACGTGGTCTTTAAGAAACTCGGCCAGATCGTATCTCTTGGATTCATCATTCAGGGCAAAGGCAAAGTGCTTCGGGTTTACCCTGCCAACGTGGAGGTCGGAGACATATCTCATGGCGCAAACCGTAAGCGCGAGATCGAATTTCACGGCATCCGCCTCCGTCGGTTGCCGGGTCGCGGGTTTGAGTTTGGCCAGCCGATCGTTCCATTTCGGCCCATCGTAGTCATCTGCGGAAAGCCCCTTTTGGTCGGCTTGCAGGATCAGTGCGATCACCTGTCGCGCCTGCGTGGTTGGCTCCATTCCCTTGACCCACCACAAGGAACCGCCGTTGAGCTCGTAGAACTTCTCGACATGTTTGCTGTAGTCGCTGAAATCAGGCCAACGCAAATCGGGGAAACTGCCGGCGTTAATGGCGGCTCGGAGCCAGACCTGACTTTGGGAACTGAGCTCTGGCAAGCTCGTACCCGTCATGCCAGAAGTCGCAAGCTGAGCCTGGGCCGAACTCGCCAAATGGAACGTACCGCACAACAGTGCGATCAGCACCAGGGGCTTTGGTCGGGAGCCACGCCTCTCAGTCCGTAACTGGTTCACCAAATCCTCCTGGACGCAATGCAATCCTTTCTTCAACCGTCGACCCAAATCGTAAAGTCTTAGCCGCTGGTGCATCGGAACCCAAACCGCCTTCGCAGTGGAACGATTCGTTTGTCACTGGCGGGACTGCAACGGCGGTTCGTGTTCCGAGTGCATTGCCATATGGTTCTGTGATGCTGTGGCAGAGTAGCGGTTGCGTTTTTCTGCCAAAATGACCGTTGATTTGAACCCGTCGCCCGCGGTCCACGGACGCGTCACCTTACTGGCCGTGACTAGCCTCGAATCTCTTGGGATGTGTCAATCCGCTGACACTCATTCCGCCCAGCGGAACTACGGTCATGAGCAGGCGTGGCACGACGGCAACGGGCATTCGCACTTGCAGGGGATACGACTCGGGCCATCGCTCACCGTATCCAATTCTGACAGCAAGCTTGTTCTAGGTACGTGGCAGCAACTCTTCCATCTGAAATGCGCCGTTCGTGGGCGGGAGCGTACCATCGTAGTGGCCGTGATTGGCGACGAGAGACAGTCCACTCGCAAGTAGAATAGGGTTTCTGCCATGGTCAAGCGTGCACCAGCTCGGAAGCGTCCTCGCAAAGCCAAACCCGGAACGAAAGGGTTGAGCCCGGCCGAATGCCGACTGGATCAGCCTACGGGCGCTGCTGCGGAGGTGGCGGAGGCAATCGAGAAATCCGGCGGCTGGATTGTGGGATCGTACAAGGACCCGCTCGGCGGACATCCGCTCTTGCCTTCGATTCTGCCCATCGATTCCGTCGAACCCACGCCCTTCCAGCGAGATCTCTCCGACGCTCACCACAAACGGCTCGCTGACGTTATCAACAAAACCGGGCGCTTTCTCGATCCGATCATCGCCGTGGTCGCACCCAAGGGAGGCTTCTGGACCCCCAATGGCCGGCATCGCCTGGAAGCCATGCGCCGAATTGGAGCGAAATCAATCACTGCGCTCGTCGTGGCTGACCGCGAGGTAGCCTGGCAGATCCTCGCGCTGAATACAGAGAAGGCTCACAATCTCAAGGAACGCTCGCTGGAAGTCATCCTAGTGAGATGAACAAATGTTTGAGTTTGGTGCATCTTATAACGAACTTGCGGTGATAAGAATCACACGGGGATCGGAAGTGTCGACCGCAGGTGGGTCGAATGCCACTACCACGCGCGCACCGATACTCCGCAATTCTGAATCACCAAGGGACACCAGAAGCAACCGCTTCCGTTCGTTGCTCAGAAGACAACTTTAAGTGCCAGCTGGATCGAGCGCGGTCCGCCGATTTGATAGAGAGGGTTGAAGCCTGCGTTGTCGGGGCCGGCCAGACCGCTGGCCAGCGTCTCGGTCGATTGGCCGAAGAGCTTGCTGGGTAGGCTATTGTTGGGAGGCGCAAAGTTCGGGTGATTGAAGAGATTGAAGAACTCGCCCCGGAAGCGAAGCCCAACCTTTTCGGTCAAGGTAAATTGCCGCTGAAACGCGACATCCGCTTGCCAAGCTCCAAAACCACGCAGCACATTGCGCCCGAAATCGCCCTGCTGCCCGGTGGGCGGCGGAGTAAACGCCGCTGGGTTAAATGCCTTGCCGCCGGGATATTGCGATCCATAGAGCACAAGCGGCTCTGCGGGCACTACGTCAGGGCGCGGATACAGCGCGATTCCGTCCGTCTCGACAATTCCGCTGACCACGTCCACCGGCGGAGCCGTCCTCGCAAAAATAAAGCTATCCACCGACCAGCCGCCCAGCGCGGCATGCGCTATGTTGTTCCATCCCGGCGAGGGCAGGTTGTAAGTCACACCAGCAGTAAAAGAATGGCGGATGTCAAAGTCCGAGTTGCCGCGGTCGATATTCGCGTTCGCGACGGAGCTCGGCGTGTTGAGGTAGTTCGCAAACGCGTCGGTCGATGCAATATCGATCGAGTGCGACCATGTATACGATGCCAGAGCTTGTAAGCCTTGCGACAGACGCCGCTCGAACTTGAGTTGCAGGGCATTGTAGTTCGATGTCGCCGAATTGTCGGTCACGTTGACAAAGCCAAAATTTGAATTCGGACTGATTAAGTCCGTGACCCGAAGTAAGTCACGCCCAACCGCACCGATGTACGTTGTCGATAGGCTCTGGTTGCTTCCCAAAGACTGCTCCCACGCGACATTCCACTGATAGGTTCGGGGCAGCTTCAAGTGTGGATCCGCTACTGAAATGTCGGAGACGGGATAATTAGTGCTGAGCGCCGGGGGCGCAACCTCCTGAGGGGTTAACGGAAACGGTACACTGAAAAGGATACTCATGGCACTATAAGGAAAATAGCTCGACACTGCTCCGAGAGATCCTGTTCCAAGATCGTAAAATGTTCCGAAGCCCCCTCGGATCACCGAGAGCCAATTCGCTCCGCCACCGAGTTGATAAGCCACGCCCACTCTCGGCGCAACGTTGCCGTAAGTCGTCTGATAGAGCGAAGTGCCGCGCGGCGCCAAGGCGAGCGTAGCCGGATCATTCAAGCCGGTCACGGTGAATGGATCGTTGGAAAGGTTCTTGCCGTTCAGCGGCGGATTCACGTCCCACCGCAAGCCATAGGTCAGCGTCAGTCGCGGTGTGATTTTCCAAGTGTCCTGACCATACAAAGAGAGATTGTGTGAAAGCAGCGCGTCACTTTGTACGGCACGCGTCAACACCGCCGGAGCCTTAGCCGTCCCCGTTCCTGAAAGGACTCCGCCGGTACCGGTCATTCCGAGGAATTCCGCAAATTGTTCGTAGACGAATGGGCTGCTGAACGGGGAAAGCCAGCGGTAGTCCACGCCAAACTTCAACTGATGACTTCCCGTAGCCACCGATAGATTGTCGATAAGATTGACCTGGCGTTGCTCGTCCGTCGCTTCTTTGCCCTTACTGAACTCTCCGATCCCCCCGACGTAGAACGAGAAATTCCCGTTCGCGGACGAGGTCCCTTGGGGAAACAAAAGCGGCGAATCGGGAAGCGGAACTGCGCCACCGAAATTATCCAGACCATATTTGGTGGCTATTCTGTCGTTGCTGTAATTCGCGCGCGCCTCGTTGCTGACCCCTGGACTGACGATTCCCGCGACGCCGAGTGTAAGCGTCTGTACTGAAGATGAAATCGACTCAGTGTTGCTGAGAACAACGCCCGTTCCGAAGGAGGGACCTCGTTGATCTATGCTGGAAGGCGAGTAATTGTAACGGCCAAACAAGTTCAGCTTTGAGTTAAGGACTTGATCCACTCGGATGCTATAGGCATTCAGCGAAGAAGGATTTACATAGCTGGCATTGAATTGCGCCAATCCCGACCCCAGTTCGGAGCCGTTGGCGACAGGAAATGCGTTTAAGAATGGCAGCATAGCCGGCACACTCGCCTGAGCTTGCTGGCGCGATGCAGTGTCTGGAACCACGGTTTCCTGAGTCGCTGGCTGGCGCAGCCGTAGTCCCTCATAAGAAAAAAAGAAGAACGTTTTGTCTTTGATTACCGGGCCACCGAAGACGCCGCCAAAATCATTCTGCTTGTCCTGTGGCTTGGCCAGATGGTTGGCATCTGCGAACCAGTCGTTGGCGTCGAGTACTCCATTCCTAAAATAATCGAACAGCGTCCCATGAACAGCATTCGTACCGGAGCGAGTCACAATCGAGATCTGTCCTCCCGGAGTGCGCCCGAACTCCGGAGCGAACGAGGACGTCTGGATGCGGAACTCTTGCATGGCGTCCACCGACACGAGGCTGTTGGTCCCGCCCGCAGCGCTGAGCGCAGGCAACGCTCCCCCGCCAGCCTGTACCAGTGGAAAGTAGCCTGTGACGCCAAAATTGGCGCTGACCCCATCCACCGCAAAATAGTTGGCATCCGCATGCTGGCCATTCACGCTGAACTGTCCCTGGTCGTCGTAGTTTGTGGGGGTGACGACTACGCCCGGCGTAAGCATGATCAGGGTTTGAAAACTGCGGCCATTCAGCGGCAAGTTTTCGGTGAAGTGCCGATTCACTACAGTGCTCACCGTGCCGTCTGTCGTGTTTACGTTGACGGTGTCTGCCTCAACTGTGATCGATTCCGAGACGTTGCCGACGTTAAGTTTGAAGTTCTCCTCCAGATTGTCCTGGACATTGACGGTGATTCCAATCAGGCGGACGAGTTTGAATCTGCTCTTCACTACTTCCATCCGGTAATGTCCGGGACGAACGCTGGCGAAGGTGTAAAAGCCGCCGTTTCCCGTGGCAACTTCGGTTTGAGATCCGCGATCAACGTCAATCAGACGAACGGTGGCAGCCGCGACGACTGCGCCGCTGGGATCGACGACGGAACCGCGAATCGTGGCGGTTTCGGTTTGGGCGTATGAAGTTGAGAGTAGCGCGAGGAGAATGAAGGTTGTGAGCATCGCTCCGCCGGCGACGGGGTTACGGGTCATAGGTTTCTTTCCCAAGACGAGAGTTCGGAATTGCGAGCAAGGGTACGCCCGCAGGGTGGTGCGGCTGTCAAGATCGGGATTGAACAGTGTGATGATACGGTGCCCCAGTTTGATCATGGGTGATCCTGGAATGCGTCCTCAAGCGGCTAAAGCCGCGTCGAGTTTGCGGCGCTGGCGGTACGGGTGGAAGCCTTGCCCTCTCAAATCAGGGGCCTTATCGCGGCGCTTTAAGCGCTGCGGCACCCACAAGATTTGGCCGCCTGTTAAAGTCACGCCTTCCCGAAGCATTTTGCCGCAGTCTGTCGAGTGTCAACAATTTGACAGCAACATCTCTATTGGCAACTAAGGAGCAATGCGTGTGCCAAATGCAGAATCGATCATTCCGGTGCTGAAACCCAGCGGCTAAGCCGCATGGATCCCGCCTTAGCGGCACAGAATAGAACTCGTGCGCTTCCCCGGACCAATTTTCCGCCGCCTTGTCGAGTGTCAATATTTCAACACCAACATTCCCATGGAGGCAGGGTTAAGGAAGGCAAAGCAAGTGCTGTCGGGTTAAGATTGTTTCCTCGCATGGGAAAGGTGCGCACACAAGCGGTTGTTTGGCTGGCCATCCTGCTGTCGTGCTGCGTCTCTGCCCTCGCGTTAGACCCGTCTCTCGACGTCAGTCAATACGCGCATACATCGTGGAAGATTCGCGACGGCTTCACCAAAGGTGTGATCGGATCAATTGCTCAAACGCCTGACGGTTATCTATGGCTGGGCACGGAATTCGGCTTGCTTCGTTTCGATGGTGTTCGAGCCGTCCCTTGGCAACCGTCGCCGGGTGAGCATCTGCCCGACAGCAATATTCGAAAACTGCTCGCCGCACGCGATGGAACTCTTTGGGTGGGCACTAGTAGGGGATTGGCCAGCTGGAAGGGCGGCAGGCTGACGCAGTACCCGGAGTTTGCCGGAGGGCCTGTTTCTGCGCTCCTTGAGGACCGTGAAGGAACCATCTGGGTCGGCCTTTATGCGCTCCCCGCGGGAAGACTCTGCGCCGTTCGGATTGGTCGCGCCCAGTGCTACGGAGAGGCCGGCAGTTTCGGGCACGGAGTGCAGTCTTTATATGAGGATAGCAAAGGCAATCTCTGGGTGGGTGCGCTGAACGGTCTGTGGCGATGGAAGCCTGGCCCTCCGAAATTCTATCCGTTGCCAAAATCGCTGAACGGGATCCCCAGTCTGGACGGTGTCGGGGGCCTAATCGAGGGCGACGGCGGGACGCTCCTCGTTGGCATAGACGGCGGCATGATGCAGCTCATTGACGGAAAGTTTGAGGCATATTCACTTCCGGCGATGGGACAACGATCCAGGCCTAACCGTCCGCTTCGCGACCGCGATGGTGGCATCTGGATTGGGACGGACCGGGGCCTGTTGCACGTTCACGGCGGGAGGACGGACGCGTTTGCGCGCTCTGACGGGCTTTCGGGCGATGGTGTTTATAGCCTCCTGGAGGATCGTGAAGGCAATATTTGGGTCGCGACGCTGGATGGCCTCGACCGCTTCCGCGATTATGCCGTGCCCACGATTTCCGTAAAGCAGGGTCTATCCAGTTCCCTTATTACGTCTGTGTTGGCGGCCAGAGATGGCAGTGTGTGGCTGGGTACGAATGATGGTGGGTTAGACCGAATCAATCAGGGAAAAATCACCATCTACCGCAGCCGAAACCCAATCACCCAGCGAATCGGACAAGCGGGGACCAGCGATGTCAAGCGAGGCCAGCGACTCAGCGGCCTGGACACAGCAAGCCAGCCGAGTAGTATCCGCGAAATATCCGGAAGCGGATTACCCTACGATGGTCTGCAGTCCATCTTTCAGGACAACGAGGGCCGAATCTGGGTCTCTTCGCGTCTTGGTCTTGCTTATTTCGAGAATGGCCGTTTTTTTTCATTAGGCGGCGTATCCGCCACGATCGTGCATTCCATCGCCGGTGATGCGGCGGGGAATCTATGGATCAACGAGCAGAACCAGGGTCTTATTCATCTAGATGGGCGCAGAGTGATCGAACAGATTTCCTGGTCGAGCCTGAGGACTAAGGATTTCGCTAACGCTATAGTCGTCGACCCTTCGAAGGGTGGCCTATGGCTTGGACTTTACCACGGTGGCTTGGCTTATTTGAAAGATGGCCAGGTCCGTGCCTCATACACGCCTGCTGACGGCATGGGCGACGGGCGCGTAAACAATCTTCAGCTTGATCGAGACGGTACCGTCTGGGCTGCCACCGAGGGAGGACTAAGCCGAGTCAAAGACGGCCATGCCGCCACGCTGACCAGCAAGAACGGATTGCCCTGCGATAACGTTCTCTGGGAGATGGAAGACAACGCCGGTTCAGTCTGGCTGTATACCGCCTGCGGCCTGGTGCGCATTGCTCGGACTGAGCTGGACGCGTGGGCGAGCGATCCAAAGCGGACGGTGCAGGTTACGGTCTTCGACACTTCGGATGGAGTGAGAAGCCACTCGTACTCTATTAGCTACAGCCCGCAAATCGACAAGACCGCGGATGGAAAACTGTGGTTCTCGAGCTGGGACGGCGTTAGTGTCATCGATCCGAATCATCTGCCCTTCAACAAACTTCCGCCGCCAGTGCACGTCGAGCAAATCGTCGCCGACCGTAAGGGCTACGATACGGCTTCCAATGCGAATGGAAATCTGCGTCTGCCGCCACTGGTTCGCGACCTGGAAATTGACTACACGGCGTTGAGTCTGGTGGCGCCGGAAAAAGTCCGCTTTCGTTACAAGCTCGAAGGCCGGGACCGCGATTGGCAGGAAGTGGGCAATCGCCGGCGAGCCTTCTATACCGATCTCCCGCCGCGCCACTACCGCTTCCGCGTGATCGCCTGCAACAACAGCGGCGTCTGGAACGAGGAAGGCGCGTCGCTGGACTTTAGCATTGCGCCCGCTTACCACCAGACAAAATGGTTCCGCGCGTTGTGTGTGCTCACGTTTCTGGGCATGTTCTGGATAATTTATCAGCGGCGTGTCCACACTCTGAAGCAGCGCCAGGCTTTGTTGGAGCGGCATCAGGCGGTGCTGGAGCAGCACCAGGCCGAGGTTCGCGCTCTGAACGAACAGATGATCAAAGCGCAAGAAGCCGAACGGATGCGCATCGCCGGTGAGTTGCACGATGGCGTTCTCCAGCAGATCACCTCTCTTACTCTCAAGCTGGGCAAGGTGAGACGTCAGGTGCCAACGGATTCAGAAGCGAAAACAACAGTGAATGTTTTGCAGCAAGAACTGATCCAGATCGGAACCGACATCCGTCATATATCGCATGAACTCCATCCAGCTTTGCTGCAAGAGTCAGGTCTGCCCGCTGCCCTGTCTTCGTATTGCGACGAGTTCAGCAAGGTACGTGGTTTGCCAGTATCGTGTGAGACGGACGAGAGTGTGCAGGAGTTATCTCCTGGCGCCGCGCTGTGTCTCTACCGCATCGCTCAGGAAGCGCTGGGCAATGCCGCCAAATATTCGGCGGCAAAGAAAGTTGATGTTCGGCTGACGCGAGCTGACGGTCGCGTTCGCCTTTCGGTGTCCGATGATGGCATTGGTTGCACTTCCGACCAGATCGCGAAATCGGGAGGACTGGGAGTGATCAACATGCGGGAACGGGTGCTCCAGCTGCACGGGAACTTTGAGTTCGATAGCGCACCAGGACGCGGAACCACGGTGAGAGTGGAAGTCCCTTTTCGACCCGCGTCGTAGGTTTCCGTGCTAGTGAGATGAACAAATGTTTGACTTTGGTGCATCTCACAAGCACTTTCAGAATTTGATCACGCGTTCCTGGAGACTCTAAGGCGAGGAAATCTTTGGTCTCGTGCGCAATGGTCTACTGCGCTGCTTGGCTGCTGGTAGCCGATTGGTTTAGCTCCTGCTGCAACTGAAGCAACTGATGGCATTGGACGAGTTGGAGGTCGGACTGTTTTAGTGGGCTTGTTTGCGCTACAGGTTGATTGGGCTTGTGTGCTTGTGTCTAATCAGAGGTGGGTTCCGGGCGAACGCCACTGCATTTCGGAAGTGGCGTGGACGCCGACAGTTCCACCTGCTTTGGTGCAGGCGCTGGATGAATATCTGCGGAGGAACATACGAACATATTCGTCGATGAGCCGGGCAGTATTATCGGCGCTCGGGATCACGCCTGCCGTGATGCACAACGACGTATCGGAAAGCAGCTTTACCACATCGTCCACTTATCTAAGGTAGGTACTTCGAATGGGGTGTTGGCCCGGACAGACGCAGTCGTTTCTCGAGAATCTGGCACACAACTGGCACACCGAATCGCACAGATGCCCCGGAAGACCGCGGTTTTCGAATGATTGGCAGTCAGTCCCCTTACCTTCTGGAATACATAGGCTACGAGCTACTCCAGCCGCTCTAATCAGTCCCATTCCTCATAATACTCAGGGTTCTTTAGCAAGCCAGACAGTGCACTTGCCAAAGACTGCGAGCGGCTATCCGTTCGCGAAACAAGATCAGAGTACATCTTCCGTGAGAACAAATTTCCCCCTTGTTTGCGCGACACACGCTTCATGATTTTCCGCAGCAACCCCAAATCGTCGACAGACAAAGCGAGATCCCCTGGAGGCCAATTACTATTGATAAACTTATCGACCAGACTCTCCCTGAGTTCGCCTCCCTTGTCCCAGTCCCACATCGAAAACATTGGCGCCACACTGACGGGCACTCTTTTCATCTCTGTTATTGACCTGTACAAAGGTAGGAATCCTTCGACCACAAGCTTGCTGACCGGTAGACGAGGATTGTTGAACGCAAATCGGACCGCCTGACCGCATAGTTCCCCTTCCAGCATCGGGTCCCCTACTAGAAATCGCGCTCTTCGAACAACATTTATCCACGTGTCGGCGATCGACGGCGAAAAGAATTGGGCCGTCGGAACCAACAACGAATCGATAGTCCCCACTACGACATCTCGCTCGAAAACTGGATTCGGCAGTTTGTAGATCACCTGCCATGCGCGAGAACAAGAATCGAACCCCGAAATGCCCGCCCTGATAGCTCCGGCCAATCGCCAACTTTTGCCTCTGCCCAGCCAATCGATAAAAGGCTGTCGCCCTAATAGTTCATCTACTATCGTCTCACTCGTTGCAGAACGAACATAATCGCGCATAGCGCTTCGAATGGCATTATCAATTAGCCTTTCATAACCTGGGCTAGACCGGAAAATCTTGTTGAATAGAGGGCTCGAGTTTGTAGGGATGGACCCAACTGTCTCCGCTACAATTCGTAATGCCCTATCCGCGATTGCGCCGCCGTCGGGTTCTAGCAGTAAATCCAGGACTTGGGCGTCGCGCGATGCCCAGTCGCTTACTTCATTGACGAACCGTGAGTTGTGCGCGGCATTTCGGACAATCCAGTGAGAGAGGACCGACTGACTAAACTCACGATCGAACCTGGCATTGGTGACTTTGTTGGAATATTCGGAGACATTTGTAGGGTAGGAAGCGGAGAGTATCTCAGCCAGAGCATCATCCCGCCGACTTGAGTCCTCAATCCATCGGGCAGTCACGTTTGGAAAAGGCCGTGCAATCAGGTCAATCACAACCTCTCGAGTTTCTCGGCCCTGAAGCCGCAAGCTGTTCTTATCGAAGATAGCTTCGAGAACAGGGACCACATCTTCTCCCCGCAAGTCCGTAAGTAGCTTTCTAAAAAGAACGAGATCTTCGTCGAGTTGCAACTGCTCGATAAACGGGATACGGAAGTTGTAAAGCCGTTCCTTGTAGGAATCTTCATTTAGCCATTCCAATAGTTGATCCCGCAGGACCCTTGCTCCAGGCCCTTCGATAACCTTAGCGAAAACTCTTGGGTATTCTGCCAGGAGGTCTTTGCCAATATCGGAATGCCCCGCAACGGCAACCGCCAACGCCGGAGTCTCGGGCAAAGCTGCCGCAAGGCTCGACATTAGCCCACTCCTCAATAGGTTGTCCTCATCTAGTGTCGGCCAAACTTGCTCAATGTCTGCAAGGACTGCATCTGGAAACTCTCTGATGACTGTCGCAACAGCGTCCTGGAGAGTAGGCCAGATTTCATCGTTTTGACTGTGTGCCCGAATACGCGGGATTCGACGGATGAGCATCGAAAAAAGCTCTAGACGCTCAACCGATGGTAGACCAGGAAAACCCGACAACGCCCGATTCAATGCGATGCTTTGCAGTCTAGACGTCTCTTTAGATGGTTTGATGCTGTCCAGCAAATCGAACGCACCAACGGCAGCGGCGGGCTTGTCCTCGCTGCGACTCCACAAGTCCTGAAACAGGAATAGCTTTCGAATCGACGTTGGATCGTCATCTAGAGCGGCACCGAACAAAGTATTTTCCGGGTTCGCGGGCAAACGACCAAAGAGCTGCACCGCAAATTCGTGGTGCCATGGCTCTTTAAACACTTCGGGTGATCCGACGAAGTGGTCGGCGCTCAATCGGGAAAACCGAGAGCTTGTGATCCGAGGAGCAAACATCACATCGAACATTCTCTTGCCTAGCGTGCGTGGCTGAAGGCACAGAGTACAACCCGCAAATGAACGGCGAAGTGCTGGCCACAATCCAGCGATGATCCCCCAAAGCCTGTCGGCCGCAGTTGGGGCATCGAACCAAACAATGGGTCGGATTCCCTCGCCAAAATAGCGCGCCACAAAATCTTCATCTTCCTTCGAAATCGGCGGCTCGTTTCTTAACGAGTAAGCCTTGGGAACGTATCTAAGCGGTGGAATCGGGTCATCAGGCACCGTCGTCGAATTGGCGAACAAGGACGAGATTTCGACTGGGCTTGGCAATATCGCCCAGTCATCCATTCCCACAAGCAGTGTGTGGGTCAGTACGCAACCTGGGCGAGGTGCGCTTGGATCAGGCCTAGTCAGTGCTACGGCATAAGACTGCGCACTCGGGACAGGGTACATCGTTATATAAGACTCAAATGCAAGCCCGGACACGAGTGTTCCGGACAAATCACTCAACCGGGTCACGAGATCCGAGTCTGCGCGGCTCAGCTTAACGGAAGCAGCCAGTTGTTCGTGCCCCCGCCTGTACCCATGGAACAACTGGTGTATTTCCAAGGGTCCGCTCACGTTACCGACTCCCACCCAAGAGCCCACGCAATGGGGACAGTAAAGTCGCCAGATTCCAAGTTTGCCTGTGAGTAGCGGACGTAGCCTTTCGTTCTAGGATCATCCCTAGCCAGTTCATCGGCGAATTCAGGATCGTTGGCCGGGTCCCCTGCGAAAATACTCGACCCAAAGAAAGAAAATTCGAACACATCGTTGTTGGTTCGGCAAAATTGGCTCAGCAAAGGCATGTTCTCTCGAATCCAATCCGAAGGGCCTCCATTAAAATCGGCCGGGATGCAATCCCAAGCGGTGACGACTATCCCAACCTTTGGACGATCAAGCTTGGGATATTTGTCATGTAACGCACGACGCAGGAATTGGAGCCAATCCACAAGGATGACCTGCGTTGGGGTCTCCACAGCGACTGGCGCAGCTTGTACGGCCCCACCACCCGTAGCAGGAGCAGACGCGTTGGCTTGTGGCATACCGCCATACAAATGGTGACACGTGATCCAGTCCAGCGGAGCAACCGTTTGTGGCGAGCTGACTCGCACAAAGAACAAGTATGCCGCATTTTCCGTAATCAGCGATTCCCATTTGTCGGACCATTTGCGAGCATGGTAGATACGATCAATCTGCTCGCCGTCAATGTCGGGCACAGCAAGCAGCCCCTTCTTCCTTGGATCAGATCGAAGGCGGATCGGAATGTTAGAGATCACTTGCACCTCTTGCGAGGTGTGCCCAGCGAAGGTACCCCGAAGCTGGGACTCCGATCCACTTCGCAAGTACTCTGCATCCGACGGTAACCCGTCCTTTTCGATCAGCCCGTGGCCAGAATTGATATGGGTCCAGGCCCTGAACAAGAAATTCGATTTTCCCGTTTCAGGGCCGCCAACGAGCAGGACAGTAGGATTGCTCACAGTCCTCTCCTCAACTTAGAAACTTGAACATTCTAAATGGGCGCTGCGAATCGTCCGCTGGACTTGGTGCGAGCTTTCGCCAGTCAACGTATGATTCTTCAGGATATTGAGCGATATGTTCAATCGCGCTCATGACTCCCTGGCCGTTCGCTACGACCTCTGGCTTGCGGGAGAACGATGCGCACAGTATGACCGTTGGGCTGAAACCCAACTCGATTGCCGAATGCACGATCTCGTCCAAGACTTCTGGTCTCTTCATCTCGATCTCGTCGGCCTTTGAAACCAGAATTACCAGCGGAATGTCCGTAGGAATGCCGAGTGTTTCTTTGAAGCGCTGGAAAAGATGTTGTGCTCCAATGACCTGAACGAAGCGTTCTTTCCCAGTGAGTTCCTCGCCATCAAAAACTACGATTATTCCATCCGCCCTCTTTAGGAATTCCCATCTTTCGGCTGTTTCCGCCCGGTTCATGAGCGAGGTTGTCCATTCGCCTGGCAAATCAGACAAAAGGAGGTCGATCGGCTCGCCGTGACGCACCAATCCGAGGTGAATAAATCCGGGACGGCGATCATCTGCGAGATTGGTGTGATCCGCGAGTTTTTCAGGTAGCGGACCTCCACGCCATTCGCGTAGTCTGTGAGCTCTGTCCTCCAAACCTTGCAAGGTCAAACTTCTCCTAAACAAGTAGCCTTCCGGTAGTAGCTGTCTCGAAGCCATTAGGTACAAGGAAAGCAAGAAGCAAGTCTTTCCAGCATTGTAGGGTCCGAGTAGGCCAACAACGTGAGCATACGAACCCGAAGAAATCTCAAGCGCATCGAACGTCCCCAATTCAGACCCAGCATGAAAGGTCCGTTCGGGGGAGTTGGCCCTAATGTCCTTACTTGGTTTTTCAGTTGAAAAAGGAGGCACGACGGAGTAGAACTCGCATTCTTGTGGAGACGCTTTTCCAAGAAGGCACGTTCCGGTGGCGGACACCGTGCAATCCGGCTTCGAGCAGACAGGTCTTTGAGCAGTGCTAGCCAATAGTCTCACTCGCTATCGACACGGCGAGTTTTTCACTCAGCAACTGCCGAGCAATTGCGGAAGCGCTCAGCTTAGCCTCTCCTCGCAGGCGTGTCATCTTCTTGCATTCGGCCCAATTAGGTTGTGACTGCGCTTGACGCATCCTGTTGGCAATCCACGTCATGGGAAAAACGACCGGGAATTTTAACGCAAGCTGTTCGTCCATCGAGTTTTCACCCGATATCGCTTCCCATTCATCGGCAGACCACAATGCGAGTTGGTCCTTCATTGCGACAGCCTCACATTCTTCGGGTTTTCGTTTCGATTCCACAATTGACGTAAGAATCTCAAAGCAATTGAGCGGCGCTGGGGGGAGCACGCATCGACCAACCTCCAAAGCTGCATGAACGGCAGCAACGCTCATTGGCAGAGCCGAGAACGCTTGCCCTTTTTTCGTCGAGAAACCGGTCGCCATGAACCAAAACAGGGAGATCTCTTCGCGATCCATAGCCGCGTTGTTTTCTAGTTCTGTTATTTGACTTTGCAGGTGCTGGATGGCTTTTTGGGCAGAAGGCAGATCAGGGATAGCGAGTGTCAACGGGCTCAGAATACTCCGCTTCCGTCGAGTCTCGGCTGTCTTTTCGATTAGCCCTATTGCCAAACGGGACAACTCTTCCAGCATTGCCCGGAGATATCGCTCTTTTGGCAGTGGACGACTGGTCATCGCCGACACAAGTCCCGAAGCAGCAAGGACGGCTAGACCTTCGGGCTCCGATCTGAAGAGGAGCTCTCCAAGTGTAATAGCCGCGATGCATCTTACTTCCAACTGATTCTCTGAAAGGTTTTCCGAAACCGCAGGGTCCTTCAGTTTGAGTTTTCGCAAAAGCCACTCAAAAGTAGCCTCTTCGCTCGCAGAGCCATCAAATTGGCATGCGACACCTTGGGCAAGCGCGAGCACCACGTGCTTATCCTGTGCGGAAATCTCCCCGATGAGTTCTTCTGCGGCCTTGGTCCTGGCTTCGACGGCCTGCGAACTCGGGGTAGGCGAGACGATTCTGTACCACTCAAATGTCTTCGAGATCATTCGTGCCCTCACGTCTTGAACGGATTCGGCTTTATCTTTTCCATTGGAACAAAAGACATGATGTCATCCCAAACAGACTCTAGCTTTCCCGCATCCTTTGCTCGTAACAAAGCGTCCAGTTCGACCGTTTGAGGCAGCCGATTCTCCGCAGACGTTGGCAGAACACCAGCTTTGACCAACACAGCGATTCGCTGGTCCCACGTGAGGTAATGCCAAAAGAAGTGCCTCAATCTTCCAAAATCTGCGGTTTCATCTCGTTGCATGGCCATACCCTGGCTCACCACATTATCTGCCCTAGGCGGAAGTGCGGTCACCGTAGCGGGCGCTGCCAGGTGGCAGTCGATCGTGATGGTTTTTGAATCTGGTCCGCCGGTCATAACGACGTCAGCACCAAAACTCGGTTTCTGGATCTTCCAAATTCTCGGCCACACCGTGGCCGATAGAAGCCCTGAATCCAGAACATCCAACTCTAGCAGGTTGTACGCAAATTCGTAGGGTGCCTTCGGTTTCGTGTCAGTCGTAGCGCCTGCCGTTATCTCAAGCCGTTCTTCACCGCTTAACGAGATTATCTTGTTCAAGTCTGGAACGTGTTCGTGCCCAGTGAGCAGTACGCGGGATCGATTCGCGATGTGACTCTTCGCGTCATCCCTGTCTAGGAACCAGTGCATAGGATGATGCACCATGACAAGAGTGACAACACCACGATCCTCAGCAAAAATGTACTGTTTGTCCCCCAATATCATCGTGCCCGGGCGGTCCTCCAGATCACATACTTGTACGCTGCACATGCCAACAATCCGAAGCGTGTAGCCCGGTCTGATGTCGCGGTACCTCACCCAGCGTGGAACATCTCTTTTCTCGAACTCGGAATTGTAGCCACGCGCAAAATCAACGTATGTGCTGAGCTTTGGGAAAATTGAGTTCACTTCATCGCGTTCAACCCCGTAGTCATGCAACAGATGCATTACGGTTTCTGCGCTGCTGTTTCTCAGCTGTACGTGCACCTGCTTCGCCGACAAACTAATCAGATCGACATCTACATCGTGGTTGCCTGGAATGGTGAGGATCGCGTTCTCATCGCAGCGGCCGACAGCGATTAGGTCGTCAAGCCACTCAACTGCGCGGTCATATTCCTGCTTTTTCCCTGAAAATGCGATGTCGCCACTAATAAGGATTAGATCAAGGGCTTTTGACGCCCCGAGGAGCGTTGCGAGGTCAGCGAGCAATTGTCTGCGAACGTCATCTAGGTGTGCGCCTTCACCTTTTTTTTCTTGTCCAAAATGGATGTCTGAAAGCTGCAAGATTCTTAGCATAGGGAACTCGCAAGTATAACAACTGGTGTAGCCTGTGAATCATAAAGTTCCTGTTGTCTAGGAATTTGGAATTCGTGCGGGTGGGCCCGATCCCATAGACACTTCGCCACTATGGGGAGCAATTGGCAAGATGAATCCACTTTGAGATGCGGGCAAGAACCTATGTATTTCGCTTCGCCGAATCACTTTTAGCGATATCAGTACCTCATTGAATGTCAAACGGCTCGAAAGTGTTACGTATCCGCTTGGACCGTAGCCGGCTCTGCATCTGTTGCCGAAGGCTCCTGTCCAGCGCCGGCGACTAGAGCGGCCTGCGTGTCCAGCACTTCGACTCCTCTGAGCCGGCGATTAATAGTCCGCGTTTTGCTATTTACTAATTTCAAGGTGCTCTGGACGGTTCCGACTTGCTTCTCGACCTTAGTCATTAAGCCACCGAAGTTTTCAAATTCAACCTTGGTTGCAGCGAGCAGCTTCCAGACCTCGCTGCCTTTTTTCTGTATAGCGAGGGTGCGGAAGCCCATCTGCAGACTGGTGAGCAACGCTGCAAACGTAGTTGGACCGGCGAGACATACATGAAAAGTCGATTGCAGATCATCGACTAGCCCCGGGCGCCGAACCACTTCGGCGAACAGGCCCTCGGTTGGCAGAAACATCACCGCGAAGCCCGTGGTTGTTGGGGGCACGACGTACTTCTCTTTTATTGTCTTGGCGGACGCTCGAATCACCCCTTCGAGCTTATTCCCGGCGTCTTTCATTGCTGCCTGGTCACCGCGGCTTTGCGCATCTTCGAGCCGTTCCCAGGCCTCCCGCGGGAACTTCGCATCAACGGGAAGGAGGACCGGTTCGCCGTCCTGCGTACCGGGCATTCGAATTGCGTACTCGACGGACTCCTGCGAGTCCTCCCGAATACGGGCGTTCGTAAGGTATTGCTCAGGAGAGAGCATCTGATCCAATAAAAGGCCCAACTGCACTTCGCCGAATCCTCCCCGCGTCTTCACATTCGTCAGTACTCGTTTGAGGTCGCCGACTCCGTTCGCCAAATCCTTCATTTCTCCAAGCCCCAACTGGACCTTGCCGAGTTGCTCGGTGACAAGCCCAAAGCTGTCGGTAAGCCGTTTTTCGAGGGTCGTATGCAGCTTCTCATCGACCGTTTGCCGCATCTGCTCAAGTTTCTCGTTGTTGCTCTCGGTCAGCTTGTCTAGCCGCAATTCAACGACTTGGCGCAATGCATCCTGCTTCTGGTCGTTCGTGGCGGAGAGTTCTTGAATTCTCCCGGTTAGATCGACCAAGCTGCCCTGCACTTTTCCGCTGAGCTCTTTGTTCGTCTCGCGGAGTTCGGATCCCAGCCGACTGAAGTTGGTCTGGACAGATTCCTTAAGGTGCTCGCTCGTTTGTCCCTGGTGATCTCGGAAGTCCGTGAGCTGATCAGTCACCTGCTGTTGCAGGTCGGCGAACTTCTCCTGCATGACGTCGCGGAGATGCTGGTCAGACTCGGTGGTACTGTTCACGAGTCGATCGATCTGAGCCGTGACACCATCCCGGAGCTGGTTGGCCGCCGACACCTGATCGCGGCGAAACTCGGAAAGGTTGTCATTCAGTTGCCCGCCTAACCGACCCAGGTGGGTGCTCATCTCCTCACGCAACGATCGCGCCTCCGCCGCGGCTTCCTGCCGGGCCTGTTTCGAATAGCTGAGGCTGTCTTCCCGCAAAGTGCGCATATCGCCAGAAATCTTGCCCTCAAATCGTTCCGCGGAGGCGTGCAGATTTGTCAGACCGGTCAGTAACTCTGGAACGGAACTCCGCAGGTCACTCCGCCCCTTCGTCAGAAAGAGGATCACGAAGATTGCTAAGAGAACAATTTGAATGACGGCCAGAATGACGAGCAGCATGTAAGACCTCCCCGATTGATCTGAATCTACGGATTACGCTCCAACAACTCAGTGACGCGGCGCACAACGGCACAATTCATGATACTCTCGATAGCGAATATAAAGCGAAACACATTTACGCCCGTAAGCGGGTCCGCTTGCCTTCTCGCACCGAATTGACGGCCTTAGGAGGCTTCTTGGGACCTGTTTTCGGGAAACGCTTCTGGCCGGCCATCCGGTGAGGTAGCAGCCCCGGCCCTGCAAGAATCTGTTCCACTTTTATCGCGGCCTCCTCCTGCATGTGCGGCAATAGGTGCGAGTAGACATCCAGGGTGAATGCAGCACTGGCATGACCGAGCTGCTCAGCAACGACCTTGGGCGGCACGCGGGCAGATAGAGCAAGCGTCGCGGCCGTGTGGCGTAAGTCGTAAAGTCGGATCATGGGCAATCCGTTATGGCCGAGAATTGCTTTGAATGTTTTTGCGAGCTTGTCAGAATGGATGGGGCGACCAGGAGGAGTGGTAAAGACCAGCTCCACCGCGTCAGCCCCGCTACTCCCGGTGGGTTGGGTCGTTCTTGCCTGCAGCTCCTTAAGTATTTCGAGCACCCATTCCTGGAGCTTGATGATGCGCCGGCTTCGAGCTCGCTTCGTTTCGGCGAACCGCCAACCGCCTGCTGATCTCTCCAGGGTGCGCACAACGCTTACAGTGCCTCGATCCCAATCGATGTCTTGCCACTTCAGGGCCAGGTATTCGGACGGCCGCATGCCGGTGGTGAGAGCGACTGCAAAAACCGGCCCGCAGTGAGTCTTGAGTGCAGCCGACAAGAAGATCCTGGATTGTTCTGCGGTGAGCACGCTCATCTCGCGACGGCCGAGCCGCGGCAGTTGGGCGCCATCCGTCGGATCTTGCAAGAGAAACCGCCATCGGATGGCCTGGCGTATGGCGGAGCGAAGAACGGAATGGGTGTAGCGGACGGTGCGAGACGACAGACCACGGTCAGTCATTTTCTGATACGCGTCCTGCACATCGAGCGGGGTGACTGCGGATAGTATTCGTTCGCCGAGCACAGGTCGGATGTAGCGCCGTAACAGGCTTTCGTAACTCTGGTAGCTCTTGTCGCGCAGTTTTGGTTTGGCGGCGGTCTCGAGCCAGCGATCCAGGAACTCATTCAATGTGATCGTGACTCCCTCTATTCGGCGGCCCAGGTCGCGCTCGCGTAGCACCTTGTTAAGGTAGGTCTGGGCGTGCCGGACGGGACCGTGCACGGTGCGGCTGAGGTAGCGCCGGCGGCGGGTTTCGCGGTCGCGGCCGAGGAACACGCGCACCAGCCATCGGCGCCGACCCCGCCCCACGATTTGTCCCGTCTTGCGAGCCAACGAAAACCCTCCCGGAAATCTGGCACACCGCTGGCACACTGGCGCCGGCGTCGATGTTTTGCATTCAGCTACTTAGGGGAGGGGATGGGTGAGGGGCAATCAGTCAACCCCCAGGGCTTAAGCGACTAGTCTCGTCTCAGCCCATGGTGGAGCCTGACTATCCGCTCAAGGGGATTCCATACATGCCCTCAGCTTTTCACGTTTGTTTCGATACATGCCCTCGCGCTGGTTTCCCAACGCCTGGACTGTCCGTCCCATCGAATGCTCTTTCGGGCTATCCTTAATATGCATCTGTTCAGAACCACGGCTTCAATCCATCTACCGTCGGCATGCACGACCGTCGCGATCCCGCGGCCGAGAACCGCCAGACGGTCGCCCTTCTTTGGTAGTCCGTCTCGCTGGCGGCGATCGCAAGTTTCTTTGCCCATCCCGATGAGGTAGTCCAGCCCCGCTTGGTTCAATCCTGAATGCGTCGTCCACAGCAGGACTTTACCGTTGTCACCTGCTGCGAAGATGTCTATGCCGTATCCAACCAATCCCCGCAGCCGATCCTGAATTGCCGCCGAACTGGACGGCAGCGTATCGGGCGGCAGGACGAGGTTCTTGGGGTAAGCGAATTGAGCACGGTATCCATGTTCGTGCTCTACAACTTTTCCCCACAGGTAGACCTCGCCGTGGATCCCATACCGCTCGTATCCCGCGTTGCGGAAGTGGTCGAACGCTTTGTCCGCATAGATGCCGCAGGTGCAATTCGCGTTCGGGGCATCGTGACTGTCATGCGCCAACCCAGTGCGACTAACGAGGGTTCCGACGACGACGGAAGCTTTGCATCGGGCCGCCAGCGCTTGGCACGGAAGCCACCGCGTCCCGCAGAGCGACTTCAGACCAGTGCTGCCCCACGTCCACACACGGTAGCCGACAATCGGCGAAACTAAGTCGGGTATACTCACAGCGTCACTGGAGCCTGCTCGGGCTCGTGTGCGGGCTCTGGCAACGGAGTCAGCTCAGACCCAGGTTCGCTGGCCGGCTGTTCCGCTGGCAGTTCCAGCGGATCCACGACGATGGTTCGGATCAACTTGCCGATTTGCATCATTGCTCCCTGTTTTCATCCTTATTCCCAGAGTGCAGGAAACCCCCGCATGCTCGGAGGACGCCTACCGCGTGAACAGACAGTCGCACATCAGCTTCATCGGGTTGGTGCCAGTCATTTCGGCTTCGTCCCAACTAGACCAGGCAGACGGTTGCCAGATCCGATTCGAGATCCATTGTTGTCGTAGGTGTAGTCAGTGCGGGGACGGTAGCTGGCGATCGCATCGCCAGCTCGGTCGTACAGACGTTGCTGACCGCCGGCAATCTCGCGAATCACGCCTTGGGGCTTGCCGTTCTTATCGCGCAGTATCTCCATGTCTCTCCTCCCTTGGATTTGGGCAAAGGTTATGAGTCTCGCGGTCGTCGCGACCATCGGGCATTCAAGTTCGCCGCTCGACTAGTTGGACAGAGAGCCCGGTCCGCGGCTCAACCAGGGCGGTCGGTGAAATCGGACTTTTGCGAAACCCTGCCCTGAGCAGGCAGATTCGCGTCCTGAATGCGCTCGGAACGACGAAAACCGTGCCTGCGACTTTGTGCGGCACTCGAGCCTCGTGGAGCACCTTCTGAACCTCTCTTACGCATTCATCATGGCCAGTGAGCTGGCTAACCCGCGGCGAACTCCGATGGGGAGTGGCAACGTCGTCGATCCTGTCAAACAGCCGGTGCTCGGCCATCTCGGAGGACTTTGGCAGATCATCGGACTGCAAGAATTCGGTGTTTTCGGTGAGAGTCTTCGTCAACTGCTCCAGGGTAACGGGGCACCAGGGTGAGCCCTCCTCCCTTAGCGCGAGCTCGAACTCTGAGTGCAGGGCAAACGACCCCAAAATTGGGTGGCCAATGATTAACTGGAAATGGTCTGCTGAATCGGGAACGTAACGGATCTGCACAGATTGGAAAGGCACGCCATTGACCAACAGCGCACACGGTAGTTCGTTCACGTCTTGAGGCCCTTCCATGGTGTTTGGCTCCTCCCGCAACGCGTTGGGACCGTTGGTCTGTCAGACCACTAGGCGTGGAGGACAGATTTGCGGGTGCTATAAGATACCGAGAGCCGCGCTGAAATCGATAGGAATCTGGGAAAAAACTTCCCGCGCGTAACCAGTGGGGTAGTTACTAGCGGTGACTCCTGTCATTGTTCCTACCTCGCTTATAGAGGCTCTGAACAATTCTCCGCAGCTAAGTACCGCGAACGATTCAGCAGCAAATAGGTCACACGTCTTGGCCGGGCTTCGGATTAGCCTTTTTTAGCTTTAACAGGGCAGGCCGAAGCAAGCTGTAATTTTCATGGTCGGTCAGAAACGCCGCTTCGGCTATCGTCTGCAGAAAGCTGGGGCCGGTCTCGTGAGCCCAGTGCAGCCAATCGAGCAATTCTACGTCGTCATAGACGGAACACATTTCCGCGTTCGCCTCCCGAGTTTGTCGGCCCATGGATACAAACGATATTAGCAGCCAAGACTTCTGCTGCGCGGCGGTCGTTTTCCAGAAGCAACCGACGATTCTCGCATCATTGATTGGAATCACTCCGTTTCACATTAACTCTGAATCCAAAAGCCCTTCTGGGTCAGTAATACCCGCTTGAGGCCCAGCTACGATCTCTCCAGCAGGACAGTTCTCGGACTTCGCATTTTCGCTGGGTTTCACGATCAAAATCCCTTCCTCGGTCACCCGACGTCCTATTCCATCGAAGGATAGGGTCAGCAGGTCTACGAAACGGTAAAAGCCCTGTGGGGTTCGCAGCACACGACGCAGTTTCGGCAGGACCTTGAAAAAAGCCTTCTCGATTTCTTCTTCGGTGGGTTCAGAAATTGACTCAATGAGGCAATTTGCAGGCGGGCGGAGAGAACGCACGTACTTCTGTACAAGCCGATCAGCAGTTGCACGCGGAATCTCCCTGTCCTTCAACCATGAACACCATTGCCCGTTTCGACCTGGCCGTGCGAGCAATTCCTTGACCTGATGAAGAAGTTTGCCAAGTTCGCTGCGAATTGCACGGAACTGTTCCGTCTCGTGCTTGATTGACCTCTGCCAATCCCCATGTACTTGCCAAAGCTGGACGATTTCGGCAGTCAACGCACCTTCGTCCTGTGATGAGTTGTCTGCCTCGGGAGTCTTCGAGTTTGTCGTCTCCTCAAGAACTGGGTCTGGAATCTGCTCGCTGGTTTCCAACATGATCGCCTCACAAAACTAAAATCTCAGGAGTCAATTGAACGCCTATGGGCGTCAGTTGCTCCTGTATAGGCAACTCGAATTGGAAAAACTGCGGTGATTGGCGATTTGGGATTGTTTAGCGGGTTCTATTGATGGAGCTTGTGAGCGATCACCCTGCGGCGGATCCGCAGAAGCACTCCCAGGCGGCACGTTCCCCTAATTTTGTCTCCTGACTCTTTGTGGCTTCCCGAACTTGGTCGGCAAGGTCCGACAAGGTCCATTCGACCGTCTTGTTATCGGTCAGACTGGAGGCATGACGAATGATTCCGAGGATTTCGTCCACGGTTTGCTTCCGAGCCCACTCAGCATGGCGGGCAAGCTGCAGTTCTTCGGCGGTGAAGTTTTCGCGTGGAAAACACCAGTAGCACCAGGCATCGGCCGCCATGAAATACCGCTCGCCATCGCCAAATGGACTTGCAATCCCGATCCACCGAGCGAGTTGATTGCATTCGCGGCACCTTGCCTGCTCCCACATTTGTGCTTCAAAAGCTAAGGGCCAACAGAACTTGATTCCCACGGTTGTCTCGTCCTGCAATTGTTTCGGCTCGGCCCACTGAATCTCGTCAAATTTGCAGATTGGCCGTGGAGGTCGTTCGCGATATGCGTCTGCCTCAAGTTCTGTTACAAGCATGACTGGCTTCTCGCCTTTGCCACGCTTTTCATTGGGAATCTCTAGTCGCTCCTCGGCGATGTCGCTGAGTTGGTTGTCGTATGCGGAGCCGAGTCTGGCTCGGTCGATCAATTCGTCATAATCGCTTCCAAACATGTGTGACATTTATGCCGTTATCCCTTCCTCAGTGAATTTGGTACGTGTAACCGCACGCTCGTCGCCAAACCGTGCATCCTCATTCCTTGCGAGACTGGGACAAACGGCATGCGACCACCTAGCATCGCCATCTTCCAGCACGATCCACGTGCCAATCTTGATGTAGCCACGGCAACGTGGGCAAACCGTCGCGTGCTTAGCTTGAATACGCCAGTAATCGTTCATCTGCTTCCTCTTCCTGTAATACTGCAAATTTGTCCCAGCCGAAGTATTCGCAAACGATTTCCCAAATCTCAGCCCCGTCCGCGTCTTCGTAGTGGTCAGGGTGGTAGACGACATCGGCATGGACCCGCAGCGGGAACTCTGGCAATCCCATGATCTGATGTCCCGCCTCGATGAATGCGTCTTCGACAGCCCGCTTGCACTCCTCGGCCTTCTCAGACTCAACATGTAGGTAAAGGGCGTCGTGGTGGGGAGCAGATAATGCGTAACCCCGTCCAGCATCGACCAACAGGATGCAGGCACACCGCAGCAGTTCCGCACATCCCGCCTGCTGCGGAAAATTCAGGACGCTGTTGGCACTCATGTGTTCGGTTGACTGCCGCCACCCGAAATCGGTTTCCACATACCCGCGTTCTTGAGCCAGCCTAGCTTGATCTTCAACCCACTGCCAGTAAACCGCGTACCCCTGTTTGTGGCGGTTGATGATCTTTTGGGCCTTCCAGAGGGGCACACCTAGGTATTTGCTGAGGGTCTCGCCGCCGACGCCATACTGGATTGCGAGCTTCGCCGTCTTGTGCTGTGCTCGGATGATTTCCAGTTCCTTGTTGCTTTTGTCACGCTTGGTTCCAGGTGGCACTGCCTCGGTGACAGCTGCAAACTCCATGTATGAATCAGCACCCGAGGAGTAAATCCGCATCAACTCGGGATCCCCAGAGAATCCAGCAGCCAGCCAATCCTCAGCACCCGTCACGTCGCACGCGACCAGAGCCATGCCTTCCCGTGGTGCGATCAGGTTGCGGACCCAGTGCGGCCGACTCAGCAGGAAGTCCTTTGCCTTAGGATTGTTGCGTGACGTGACCGTTCCAAACATCCAGAGCGTCGAGCGGTTGAAGCCATCATCGCCCAACACGGTTTCGAAACGGCTGAGGTTGTTCAGCGACTTTCGGCACTGACGCAGCGGTTGCAGTTCGGGGTAAGCGTTACACATGTCGCCGAAATAGTTATCCTCGAGCACTGGGTCGCCTGACGCTGTAGCTTGCCACATAGCACCTTTGCCGCCGACGGTTATGCCCTTGGACGCCAATAGCTCGGCGAATTTGCCCATCTTGAATACAGGATGGGGTTTGGTCTTGGTCGTTTCCCTGCCCTCGACCACGTAGACTCCGTAGCGATGCGTCGCTTCGATCTTGTTGGCGATGCTGAGCTTGAGCTTCGGCGATTCACGCTCAATGGCACGGAAGCGTTCGGCATCCACGGGGACACCGTTATGTTCAAAGTGGGCATTGGCCTTACAGTATCTACCCCGCCAGAGGGCCTGTTCGATGTCCAGTTCAGGGAGCATCTGGCGGCCTAACCAGACGGTTGCAGTCACGTCCTCTTCGCAATATGCAAGGATCCGCTTGCGGTGTGCGTCCATCGTGATGCCTTCAGGCGGCGTCGTGCCATTTTGAATGATGTAATCACGCTCTTCGTCCTTGCTGCTCTTCCAGAACTCCATCGGATTCCCGCCGAAATACGTCACCGCATCCACCAAGCCTGTCCCCAAGTCCTTGAGGCACTCCTTGCCCCGCCACCTGCCGTTAATCAGGTTCAGGAATTCGACATACAAATCGATGCAATGCTCTGGCAGTTCCCAGCCGAGCGACAGCATGGTCTTCAGTTCCGAGGGGAGGTTGTAGCCAAGGAAGAGCGTGTTCTTCGGATCTGGGAATGGGTTGGGGGATGGCGTATCGAAGAACATCTCGATCCGCCGCCCCCTGTTGAAACCGTGGGCAACTAGGCACACTGGGTGTTGGCTCTCGCCAGCGGGTGCTACGTACTCCGTATCGGGGACGTAGACATACGGAAAGCGTTCTGGTGACAGCTTACTCATCGTCTCTGTCTTCGCAGGCAGCGACACCGCCACTCATGTAATCGAGTACGATCTTGTCGGCTGCCACATTGATGTTGGAATCAAACGCGTCCATGAGCATCTGCTCGAAGTAAGGAAGCGACTGCCATTTGGGTTCGGGTATTGGCTGGTCGGCTATTTCCACGCTGTACGTCTGGCGAGCTTTGATGCTGCTCACGATGACGTACTCACGTCTCGCCTCGTCAACAGCCTTGACAGCGGCCTTACGCCACTTACTGGACGATACGAAGACGTACCAGAGAAAGAACGTACCGTCCGCACAGCCAGCCGTGTGAATGTCCATGAGCTTGCAAACACTGCGAAAACGCTCTGGCAGTTCGTCTGATTCGAAGAGTCCAGGGCTGATGTAGTGAAAGGTGCCTTCATTCTCGTCGACAAACACTGGTAGGTTGAAGGTGTGGTAGGCAGGCGAAGGATGCACCTTGACGTAGATTCCCTTTGGCGGCTTTCCAAATTCGTAGCTAACCTGCTTTGCCTTACCTGTGCGACTGGTCGAAGTCGTGCCTTTTTTTGCTGCTTCGGCTGCCTTGCGGCTTGCGGGTGCGAACATTGTTTTCGAGGGGTTGTTCTTCGTGGCGTTGGCGACAGCCTCGTGCGTCGGTTTACCATTTGTGGGAATGACTGCTGGTGGTTCGAAGGCCACGTCAGGCAGCCGTGTGAGATCTTGCTCGGGACTCGACATATCTACCTCTTGCAACTTAGGGTGGCGATTCAAAACTGAGGTATCAGGCGGATTGGGTCTGGTAACTGTGGTTTTTTGGGCGGCAGGGAAACCACTTTGGGAACCTGCCGCCCTCGATGATTCTCGGAAATCACCGATCGCTTAACACTCAATACTGGGTTCTCAGGAAGTTCTGGGCTGTCGGGCGAATTATTTTTCAGCGCTTGGACCAGCGGCATGGCGGCGTCGCCGGCATGCGGTCCCGCCGACCAATCCGATCAATCTACCCGAACGTCCGAACCTGCCATTCCGTTCCTTCATCGACATATAAATAGGAAGAAACACATTCTTATTGTTGAAGGGTTTGAATGATTGGAATGATTGATCGAATTGACCGGGGAGTGAACGGAGGGCCTCAATACGGTCCTCCAGCTAGACTCAAAGTTCCTCAGTCCAACGGACACGGTGAAAACCGCAGACCGCTACCACGCAACTTCGTGCAGACTATCGCCCGACGGGATGTATTCGTGTGGTCATTGATGAAAGCTGAGCAGCGGGAGAAAAGGAACAATACAAAATCTTCAGGGCACACTGGGATTTCCTCAGATTTGGCGTATTAGAGGATATACAGCCCGTGGCACTGAATGACCTCGGGCGCGATGAGGGAAGGTCAGGTTCCATTCCCTTTCCTGCCCTTCTCTCAGAGGTTCATGAAAAAGGCAGAGGAGACTAGGTATGTCGTTGGAGCATCTTAAGGAATTGGTCAAGGACTATGCCCAAAAGGGCTACTCCTTCAAGTATTCGGACGCGGATCACGCACTCGGTGTATTGCAAGAAAAGATCGACGGCCTCACTTCGGGAGACAAGGATAGGTTGCGAGTCATTATCGAGGCAGAACTGGCCAAGGGCTGGATCATATGTATTACGACCAAGATTCACGACGAGATCAACGCGGATCTGGCGTGGGCGTGGCGGATGTGGGAGAACGAGTACATTTCCGATAAGCAAGGTGGGGAACAGGGAACAGAAGAACCAGAGTTCCAGTTTTGGGAGTACCGTTGCTCGATCAGCCGCGAGGTCAAGAAATTGATTCTTCCCCGCCTCGAAACGAAAGCCAGTAGCCAAAGGCTTCATCAAGATAGGTCAGGACTGTGTACACGAATGTCTCCATCAAGAAGCCTAGACTCCAGAACCTCGAATACAGACAGAGGCTGTATTAGCTAGACATGGATTACGGAACGGGCTGGGGTGATCCCAATAATTACGGCATTTCGGATGGGTGGGAGTTCGTCGGCCCAGACCGATCGCGGAAACAACACTTTATCCTGCGTTGCAAAGCCTGCGGGTCTGCAACCTCACGCATCAAGTATCAGTTGGGAAAACCGCATGGGTGTTCGGATTGCTGGCACGTCGAACAAATTGTGCGTCGACCGAGCCTTTGGCTACGCCTCGCCCCATTGATCGGCACATTTGCCTTCAGGGCGGACCGAACGGAGCTTGAGGAATTGGAACGAATGTATGCCTTGAACGACCCACGCCCGTGTGTTCCCTAACCCCTACGCCCTGAGCAGTTCCCCAGTCACCGATACAACCGCTGTGCCGCTCGTGCAACCGTTCGCACCTGCCGAGTTCGACCCAGAGAGCACTGTGGGGAACGTGAACATAACTGTGAGGACCATTCCGCCACTGGCTCAAGCGGGAGGGGTCAGCGAACCGCGGCCTCTGACGTGACAGAATCTGCCGTACCGTGGATCGCCAGGTCGCAACTTTGATCACGGCTCGTCGTCGTGAGACTCGCTTAGAGCGACAAGAGTTGGGGATTTTGCCGCCCGCATCGCATGCCAAAACTGTTTCTCCGTCTGTTTAAACCAGACCTTGCGGCGGAGATTACGCAGCCAACGGGTAAGGCCTTGGGAATTTTCTAGTTCCCAGAGCGGGACATCGTAAATATTGCTGCCGTCATGGTTGTAGCAGATTGTTTGGTATCCGTCGCGAAGATCGACTACCTTCCAGCGATGGGGTGGAACACCTTTGTGAATTTTCAGCATTTTGAACGCTCCTTACGGTAGTGGGCGCGGGAGGGAGTTCCGCACCCTATTTGGTCAACCAACTGCCCCGACCCCTTCGGTCAGGCAGCCTCTACATGACCAATACTCGATTTTTTATGGATTGCCCCTTTTTCCAGCCAACGCTCGCGTGTCATTGCATCGCCTTGGGATTGCCTTCTTCGTCATAGTTTTCCCTGACGAGTTGGGCGATGACCGCCATGAGTTCGAGCGTGGTTTCGGGGTCGTCGTATCCCTCCCGCCGTAGAATTTCTAGAGCCTGCTCCTCGGATATCCTCAAGCTATTGATCGGCTTCATTGCTTGTGCTCCTCTCGGTACTTGTTGAGCCACGCGACGAACGCTTTCTGATATCCGGTCGCGTCGGCTGGTACCACGACCACCGTGGCGGGCTTGATCGTGACGATTTTTCCACCCACCTTTTCACGGACTCCTAATGCTGCGACACACTTTTTGCACGGACAGATCTCGGACGGGTACTGACGCATCGACTCGACGTGCGTATCGCCAGTGCAGACTTTTAGGTGTTCGGCTCTCACCGCCGCACGGGTTGTGTATTTTGGTCTGTATTCCATGGACACCTGACATCTGATATGGAAAAACCTGCGGCGTTTGTTTCCGTGAATTGCCTTCGCTTTGCTCATAATTTCACCCCCCAACGATGTAGACATGCGTTCCTCCAATGACCGCGAGTCAGTGGGCTCCGTTAGGGGCTCTCATCAGCATCGGGGGATCAAGTCCCGATGGACGCATGGCGTTTCGACTATTCTTGGATTTCGCTTCGAGAAATTTTCAGGACTGGTGTCCTGCCGTTACCGCTCGTTGACGAACCCGCTGAGGGAGTCCGTTAAGATCACCGTCTATTCGGACGGAGAAATCAGGCAAATACCAACACTTCCAGAGTAAAGCAACTGTGAATGCGCCGTCAAAAAAGTGCACCCGGCTAACTCACTGTAAAGTCAGCTCAAATTCACGCAACAAAATATTTATTTTCCCGTGGAGGATCCACACTCCACAATCTGAGACTGAAGTGACGGGGCCGGGCACGCCGGCATCCCGGTTGCAGGAGCCGTCGGCTGTGATTCGGAGTCTTGCATCTGCGAGGCAACCAAACTCCGGCACTAATCCGTTCTTTTCTTTCCTTCGTTCCCGTTCCTGAGCCCTTTGAACCCTGGTCCAGGGGCTGCGAGATTCCTGAGGCTCAAGTGAAAGTAGTGTGACCGGCGACAAAGTTGCGGCACTCGGTATCACTTGGTGGAGGAACGTGCGGACCTTTCATTGTCCACGAGATGCAATTCATCGCGCCGATACGCGAACGCCCGGGATACGTTTGAACGCCCACTCATCGTCGTGGAACCTCGTCCCTCCACTGGCTAGCAACCAAATGTGGAACGGCCTGTCCGGCTGTCAGAGGAGGCTGAAACTGAAGGTAACGTACTGGATCTAGGTTTGGCTGGCAAACCCCCAGTTGCCGGCTACGGCAGTCTGCATCAAACGCGGAACCGGAGTCGCTTGTCAACCACCGAGGAGTTCTACTTCATGACCGGCAAAGCGTTGCCAGAACATGGCCTATGAAACAAATCGGTGGCTCCCAGAATCCCGATTGATATGTAGCGAAACCCGCAGGTGGTAGTCGCGGCCTCGTACTGATCAGCATCCCCAATCAGCGAATCTCGTGTTCTTCGAGCCAGTCTGCAATCTTTGCAGGATCATAGCGGTATTCGCGACCCATGCGGTATCCAGGAATTCGTCGTCCGCGAGTCCATTCCCGCAGGGTCACGGGGTGCAGGTCTATCAATTCGCAGACTTCCGCTGAGGTGAGTACGGTACTCCGTTTTCGAAGGTCGTCAACAAGGCTCACAATTACTAATACGCGATTTGCGGCTAAAGACCAGCCTTTAGCACCGACGTTGCACAGGGCAAGAAGACGCAGGAAACAGAGCCTAGTTCCAACACGTAGTCTTACATCACCGATGCACTCGCAAGCGGCGTAGTGGCAACCTGCGTGGCCGTGAACTCTCTAAAGGTCTCTTCCACCGCACGTCTGGTTTCAGGCGAGTTCAGATCAGGAATCCCCAGATAACGCATCGTCGTCTTGATGTCCTTATGACCGAGGAGGTATTGGATGGTCTGGATCTTTGTGGTGCCCGAGAAGAGCGTAGCAAAAGTGCGTCTAAAGGTGTGTAGGTCCGCGTGGAACGTGCCCCCAGCACGTTTTGCGGTCCGCTGCACGTGGCGGAGCAAGTGCTGGTCAGGCCTTCCCTCTCGGTTCGGGAAAATCAGCTTGCAACCAGGATTCTGCCTCTGCCGCTCGGCAATAGCCGCAATCAGGTCTCGGGGAATTGGGATGCGGCGGATGTGCCAGTGTTTTGGATGCCAGCCAAGATGTGGCTTATCCACGATATTCAGGAAACCACCTTTCACGTCGCCGTATTCTGCGTGAGCAGCCTCTCCGTCGCGAACGCCGCTCTTAAGGAAGTAGTCGAGCGTGAAACGTTCCTCGCCGTCCTTCGCCGCCGCGTATAGAGCTTTGACTTGGTCGGAGTCGTAATAAACCACAGGTTTTTCGGCGAACTTGGGATACTCGCTCTTCTTGAGCAAGCGGTTGATTCCATGCGCACTCAGGAAAATCACGATGTCGTTTACCTTGTTGAAATACGTTCTGTTCGGGTCCCCAGACCTCCGTGCCTTACGCGGCTGGCCGTCGTTCCGCAATTTCGGAGGCTGTGTCCGTAGCCATCCCATGAAGTCGATCAAGTCCTGCTTCCTGATCTCGTCAATGAATTTCTTGGTACAGGACTGGCGAAACTCATTCATTGCCAGCTTGTACGCCCTGATCGTTTTCGGGTCTTTCCCCTGCGACTGGAGATTCTTGAAATACTGTTCGACTGCTGCATCGACCCTCAGTCGACCAGTCTGTGGCTTGGGGCTCTCGAAGTCCGAGTGCGGGACGCCACGCTCCCGATCCCGCAGCCAACGCTCCCTTTCTGCCTGCTTGTCCAAGGCGACGTATGCGTCGTTGCCCACAGATTCAAACCGCTGTTTGCCGCCGTTCGTCCCGATGCGAATGTAATAAACGCCCTCTGGATGGTGTTCGGGGTGGCGATTGACCATCGCGTAGTGGGGCTTGAGGCGACCCTTGGACAGGTAGACGGGCTTGCAGTAGGAGTTTCTGCCGTCCTTCGTCGTGATGCGGATGTACAGAGTTGCGATGCGGTGCGGCATGAAATTCCCCTGATTCCTAATACTGCAAGGCAAGGGATTTCACGATTTTTAGTAACAGGAACCGGTCAAAAATAGTAACAGACTCACGGAACCCGCATATTCATTGGTGATTTCAAGAACTGGCGGAGAGAGTGGGATTCGAACCCACGTTAGAGTTTCCCCTAAACACGCTTTCCAAGCGTGCGCCTTCAGCCACTCGGCCATCTCTCCGGCGTAATGCTTTGCGAAGGAACGACTCCCAGAGGAATCCAGAAGCGCACTGAAACTAACTCCCGGCACTTCCGTTCTTTTCAATTCTATGGGTGAACTCGCGGAAACCGCAACTTCGAAGGAGATACGTGGAACGACTACGAAGAACTCTCGGGCGAGCCCGGAAGGACGGCGTTAGGGCCGTTCACGGGCGAGCTGCTCGCAGAGGCTCCCGCTGCGGCTGCATTCGCCGCGCTATTCGCGGAAGCTGGCAGAGGCGGGACTTTAGTATTGTCGACCACATGGTGGTTCAGGCAGTACAACGCCAATTCCAGCCGATCGGCAACCCCGAGCTTATCATACACCTTGCGCAGGTAGTTCTTCACAACCTGCTCCGTTGTACCCACGCGCAATGCAATCTCTTTGTTCTTCATGCCCTGGGTCACGCAGGAAACGATCAATGTCTCTTTCGGCGTGAGTTGAACCTTGGATCGCGCGCCAGACGCTCGATTGTTCTGATTGCGGTAGGCCTGCATCACCCAATGGATGGCCTGTTGATCAAGCCAGGTCTCGCCGGCCACAACCTTCCGCAGGCAGTCGACCATCAACTCCGGCTCGACCTCCCGCGAAATAATCCCATGCGCTCCGCGGCGGAAGAGTTCCAAAGTCAACTCCTCATCCTGGCCGGGTGTTACAACCACGACTCGCAACTTCGAATTCTGCCGCAGCAACTCCAATACGGCTTCTACTGGATTCGGAGCCAGCGCTGACTCAAAAATCAAGATGTCTGCAGAAAACTTTGCAACCGCAGATTGCGTTTGCGCCAGCGTCTCCGCCTGGCCCACCACCCGAATGTCATCTTCCAGCGCAAATATTTTCCGCAAGCCGGCGCGGAAGATGGCCTGCGTATCGGCCACAATCACGCGGACGAACTGGCCTTGGCCAGCATCCTCGCCTGCTGCGAAATTTTCTTCCATGCCAACCGGAATGGTAGCCATTCAGTCCTTGCCTATGCTCGCTCGAAATGGTATTCGTCGATTACTACGCCCACGCCGAGGCGTCCGCGGTCTTCGAAGCTGCGCACTACGCGTCCCCGGCAATCGACCTGTACGTCCTGCCACGCGCCCACAGCTTCGGCGGGCAGCATGATCGTAAAGTCCACAACCGACCCAACCGGTACGTTGCGGTCCATCGCAAACAGTACGCCGTTGGCCGAGATATTTTCGGTTTCCGCCGAATACGCCGCCCCCTGGGATTTCACAGAGGCTGAAAGATGTAGCGGGAATCGGGGCGCGCTTTGGAGATCTTCAAACTGGCTCAAGCTCATTTGCGCCTCGGTCATCGGTGCTGTGCCTTCCGCTGCCACGCTCTCAGAACCTTTCTTCCTGCAGTTGCCTGTTCCGGATACTCAACTCAAGGGCAGCGTACACCCCGGAATCAGCGAAACAAAGTTACCGAAGTCATGGAACAAGTGAGGCTAACTGCTTTTTTTTGAATGGATTAGAGGAGATTCTCAAGAGCACAAACGAACCCGAAACTGCCTGCTGGAAGCCGGAAATTTCGGGCGAAAGAAGGAGAATTCCGGGTGATTCTCGGAACGAGATTCGTTGGAAGGGGCGATCGGGATAGCTGAGTGTTTGTGCCCAGTGCTGAACTCTGCCTCAGAACCTGGTCACTTCCGTGAAGTTGAAATCCCGGACCTTCATCGCCGGGATAACCATGTCGAACGATTCTTCTCCGCAGGAGCGCGCGGGCACACTCGCAGCCTCCACGTTCGATAGCATGTGGATCAGGCTTTCGTTGAAGCGAAAATTTCGAACACCGCCCTGCAAACGTCCATTCTCGATAAGGAAGGTCCCGTCGCGGGTCATCCCCGTCAGCATCTTCTCAAACGGCTCCACTTCACGGATGTACCAGAGCCGCGTGACCAGCAAGCCTCGTTCTGTCGATGCGATCATGTGCTCCACGGTTTGTGGATTTTCCGTCGCCGCGAAGACGATGTTTAGCGGCATCTCACCGATCTCATTGGGCAGTGGAAATCCGTGCCCAGTCGCTGCAATCGGCCCAACGCTGTCGCGATGTTCAGACTGCCTCATCCGTGCTGCCGTAGCCCGCGCGTATACCACTCTCTTTACAACGCCGTTTTCTACCAGTGGAACTTTCTCCCGCAGCACGCCTTCTCCATCGAATGGTGAGCCGGACTGCATTGGGTGCGCCACGTCATCGCTGATCGTGACATTCTCGCCAAAGAGCTTCGTTCCGATTCGTCCTGTGAGAAATGATCGCTGGTCGAGAATCGCCATTCCTGAGAAATCCCAGAACATGAATCCAACGATATCGAGCACGGCCGCAGGCTCAAGAATGACCGTGTACTTGCCTGCCGGAACTTCTTTCGGATGGGCGGAGTCGAGGGCCTTTCGAGCCGCCACCTCGGCGAGGCGCAGGGGATCGAGGTTCGCTACATTCGGAGAATTCGCTTTCTGCCACCCAGAGGAATCGTCTGCCAGCATCGTGACCGACACCTCGGCCAATGTTTGTTTGTGACATTTGCTTAATCCACGCGAATTGAAGATTCCTTCGAACGACTCGCTGCTGGAAAAAACACCAGCGGTCGTCAGCTTATGCCGATCGGCAACGCTAACAATTTGCTTGACACCCTCGGCTCGCAGCTCCGGTGAAATGCCAGCAGTCTGGTCAAAATGACGGGAAGGAATAACTCGCCTGGGAACGGAGTCTCCGGTCCAGCCCGCTTCCCGGGCATCTGGCATAGGCAACAGGTCCGGGTCGGAGTGCTGCACCTTGGCCAGCAACTCGGAACTCCGCACCACTTGGCGGAGGCTCTCGTCGTCGAACTTGTTGGTCGAAGCTCGCGCTGTCCTCCCACCAAACGCGGTCCGCACAGAGACCACATGGTTCTCTTCCGCCACATTCTGATGAATGGTGTTGTTGGCAAAGCGGGTCAGCGCGAATTTTCCGCCAGAGAAGAGAACCTCTACGTCATCCGCGCTCGTCAGCTTGCGGATGCGGTCGAAGATGTCTCCGGCTTGTTCTTCTTTCAGCATCATCAGAAATTCTTAAAAGCACTTCCAACCTTGATACTTCGAAACCGTGCCGGCGCCGCCCCATGGCCCGTCCCCATCACCTGCTGCGGTTGTCCCTTACCGCAATTCGGAGTGCCCCAGAGCGTCCACTCGTCGCGCGAGCAGAGGGCATCGAGAGAATTCCAGAACTCTGTCGTAATGCCGGAGTACGACGGATTCTTCACCATGCGCACTCGCTTACCGTTCTTGATCTCCCACCCGATCTCGCATCCGAACTGGAAGTTGTACCGCCTATCGTCGATCGACCAGGAACGGTTGGTCTGCAGCAGAATCGCGTGATCGGTTGAAGCGACCAGTTGTTCAAGTGTCAGTGGCTTCTCTCTCGGCACAATGCTGATATTCGTCATGCGGATCATGGGGAGCCGATTCCAGCCCTCGGCGCGCAAGGTTCCGCCCGATTGGTTCTCGCCAATCGTGTGCGCCGTCTCGCGCGAAGTCAGATATCCGGTGAACAATCCATTGGTGATGATCGGAGTACACTGCGCCTCAACGCCCTCGTCGTCGAATCCGAATGTTCCCAGTCCGGGTCCGTGCTCCTGCCGCGCGTCGGCGACCACATTCACCAGTTCGCTGCCGTAGCGCAGCTTGCGCAGCTTGTCGAGGGTCAGAAAAGACGTTCCGGCGAAGTTAGCTTCCATACCGAGCACTCGATCGAGCTCAATCGGGTGCCCCACCGACTCATGAATCTGTAATCCCAGCTGCGAACTGTCGAGAATAATGTCGAAGGTTCCTTCCGGACACTGATCCGCTTTGTGCAGCGCGACAGCTTCTTCTGCAATCTGGCGCGCATTCTCCAGCAGTTTGAGTTCGTCGATCAATTCATATCCTTTGTTCTGCCACTGCCCGCCAAACGAATTCGGATACGACCGCTTCTGAATCTCATTTCCGGCAAACGCGTAAGCCGCATATCCCGCGCCAGTCGACAACTTTGTCTGATGGATATCCGCGCCCTCGGACGACATGAACCAGCTCTCTTCGCGGCTAAAGTTCAGATTGGCTTCAGCGAGAGTGATTCCGGCCACCGAGCGCAGTTCGGCATCAATTTTCAGAAGCAGGTCGATATTCTGTTCGACCGAAGTTGTAAACGGATCGATCCGGTAGGGCGTGCTCCACTCGGCGACAGCAGGCTTCTCCGGAGCCAAGCGCACGTCTTTTCGCTTCACTCGCGCGGACGCTCGCGCAATCTCGACCGCTCTCGCTGCGGTCGCCTCCACGACTCCGCGTCCCAATTCCGCTGAGGCTGCAAACCCCCAGGCTCCGTCGGCGATCACACGTACACTCATTCCCACCGATTCAGAGTCCGACGCGCTGCCAACTTTGCCGTTCTTTGTGGTCAGCGCACGGCCCCGCTGCGCCACAATCCGCACGTCCGCATAGCTCGCTCCACGGAGCGCCGCAAGGTTCAATCCCCAATTTGCGACGTGCTTCATACGAGAATTTCAATCTAACACAGAGCTTCCGGGAGATGTCGAAGGTCGCTTGCAGCATCGAGAACCGGCAAAGCAACGTGTGCGTGTTATCCCACACACCGACCTGTGATGGCAAGCACTGTTTGCCGCAGTCGGCCGCCGTCCAATAGAGGAGAGTGAGAATTACAGCGGCGGACTACCCCCGCAATGCCTGCCTCAAGGAGACCTTATGAGTCTTATCAAATCAGAGGAACGAAAGAACGCCCGAACGAAAAGTAGAGCCGATGACCATAAGAAAATCAGTAAGCCGCAACCAACTGCCGTCGACAGCCAGGCCAGTAAGAAAGCAGATCTAGCCGGACCGGGCATCGGCAACTATACAGAGCTTGAGAAGGTTCTGCCGCAGGACTACGTGTCCCTGCTTACTCGCAAAGAAACGCAGAAAGCGATTTTCCATCTGCGGCGTTACATCGAAGACAATCTATGCAAGGAACTCGGACTGCAGATGGTCCAAGTACCGCTGATCGTTGACGTCGAGAGCGGCGTGAACGATATGCTCGATCGCGATGGCTCGCGGACGCCGATCCAGTTTCACATCTCGAATGACCGCGGCAAGAATCCCATCGATGCGCAGGTGGTTCAGGCGGCGACCAAGTGGAAGAGAGTTGCCCTGAAACAGTTCGAATGCCTTCCTGGAGAGGGTATCTGCACAGACATGCGCGCTGTCCGCAAAGACTATTTTCTCGACCACGATCACTCTGCCTATGTCGATCAATGGGATTGGGAGCGAGTGATCACCGCGGAGCAGAGAAACGTCGAATTCCTGAAAGGAATCGTTCGCAAAATCTGGAAGGTGCTGGTTGGCGCGGAAAAGTTCGCACAGGAGATGTTTCCGGCACTGCGCAATTCGCATTATCCCAGTATGCCGGAAGAGCTCACCTTCCTGCATGCCGAGGAACTGCTGGCGATGTATCCGGATCTCCCGCGCAAGCGCCGCGAGACCGCAATTCTGCAGAAATATCCAGCAGTCTTTATTATCGGCATCGGCTGGCCTCTCAAAGATGGATACCCACATGAGATGCGAGCCGCTGACTACGACGACTGGGTTACCGATACGAGTAAGGAGACCAACAAAGAGACGCACGGACTGAACGGCGACATCCTGGTTTGGAACCATGTCACGCAGCGCCGGCATGAACTCACTTCGATGGGTATTCGCGTCAACGCCCAAACACTCCGGGAGCAACTCGAGATATCGAACCTGCTCGACAATCTGAAATTCCCCTATCACCAGGGAATCGTCAAGAACGAACTTCCACTCTCGATCGGTGGAGGCATCGGCCAATCCCGCACTCTGATGCTGCTCCTGCGCAAAGCGCATCTCGGAGAAGTCAGCGTAACCGTCTGGCCCAAGATCTTGAAAGAGATGTGCGCAAAGAAGAACATCTTCGTGCTGGAATAATCGCAGCTGATTTGATGACTGGTCCCCATTTCTTGCGCTTCGGTTGCGCGAGAAGTGGGGCTTCTCTTTTGTTCTGAGAATGCGAGAACGGATCGTAACGGTTCTCGGACATGCCGGCGATGTTCTACTATCCTTCGGGAGGAACTACGCATTGCTGAGCGATGAGGCCAAAACTGTAGCAGTAAAGGAGGCGTACTGCGGCTACAAGCCTCCATTCAATGCAGCGAAGGTCGTTCGCCAATTGTTGGCCTCGATACCCGAGCGATATCTAATAGGACTCGACTGTATTGTCCTCACGGATATGGCAGGTCAGCCGCGTAGAAACAGGCTGGGAAAAACAACGAGGCGTGGCAGGCGGATAGCTCAGTCGAGAGTAGCCGGGCGATATCACCCGCTATGGAATGGCCAGCGTCCGTGGGTTGAACTCTACGTCGATCAGATCCTTCGGCCCTATCCCCGATTCGCATTATGGCTTCCTCTAATCAGAAACATCAGCATCGCTGAAACTCTTTTCCATGAGGTGGGCCATCACGTCCACTACTACATCCGTCCTGAGCATCGAGAAAAGGAAGATGTTGCGGACGACTGGGGCAAAAAGTTCGCAGGTGCATACCTTCGGAAGAAGTATTGGTACCTGAGCCCATTTGTCCGAACAATCAACTTCTTTCGGCATAAACCGGCTTAACAGAGTGCTGAAAAACTCATATCGCATGCACAGGGGAATGAGGTAAGAAACAAGCATGCGCGGAGATGATCGGCAGCAAGAAGGCGTGTTTAGTTATGTGAGTCTGGAACAGCGGGTGCCGAAGGATCATCCGCTGCGCGTGATTCGCAAGCTGGTGGATGGGGCCTTAGCGGCGCTTTCGGGGCGGTTCGATGAGTTGTATGGGACGACGGGACGACCGTCGATTGCGCCGGAGAAGTTGCTGCGGGCGCTGTTGCTGCAAGCGCTGTATGGCAAGCGGAGCGAGCGACTGCTGATGGAAGAGTTGGACTACAGTCTGCTGTTTCGCTGGTTTGTGGGTTTGGCGATCGACGACGAGGTTTGGGATACGACGGTGTTCAGCAAGAATCGGGATCGGTTGATCGAAGGAGAGATCGCGAGCCGGTTTTTTGCGGCAGTGCGGCAACAACTGGAACGATCCGGACTGTTGAGTGACGAGCATTTTACGGTGGATGGGACGATGCTGGAAGCCTGGGCGAATCGGCGGAGTTTCCGCGAGAAGGCCGATCCGCCGGAGCGGGGCAGCGGGCACGGCGGGAAGCGGTTGCTGCGCGATACGCATGAAAGCCGCACCGATCCGGAGGCACGACTGTATCGTAAGTGCAATGCGGGAGCGGCGGAGCCCAGTTATCTGGGACACGTGCTGACGGAAAATGATCACGGGCTGATCGTGGCGGCCTGTGTCACGGAGGCCGGAACCAAGGCGGAGCGGGACGCAGCGCTGGCTCTGCTGGATCAGCAGCGGAGCCGGAAGCGACGCACGTTGGGGGCGGACAAGCAATATCAGGAACGACAGTTTGTGGAAGCGCTGCGGGCCCGCAACGTCGTACCGCACGTGGCGGAGTACGAACGAGGCAACCTGCAACGGAATAGCCTGCGCACGGAAGAACGCAACAGCCCAGAATTTGTGCAGAGCCAGAGAAAGCGAAAACTGGTCGAGCAAAGCTTTGCTTGGATCAAACACTGGGCCGGGTTCCGGC
Organism: Terriglobia bacterium; assembly: GCA_963711365.1. Taxonomy (GTDB): domain Bacteria; phylum Acidobacteriota; class Terriglobia; order Terriglobales; family Acidobacteriaceae; genus Sulfotelmatobacter. The sequence goes on from CAVQDY010000012.1 coordinate 87,570, forward strand.
AGGTGAAGTTACGGAGTCGGCGGCGAGTGGAGTGGCTGTTTCAAATTGCGGCCGCAGCCTACAACTTGGTCCGAATGACGCGGCTGCAGGCAGCACGCACATGAGCCCGCTCCGCGTTCGGCTCCGCGGGCCACACTGAAACGGAACAGTAGAAGGAACTCGGCAGTAAGAAAAGCTGATTACTGGGACGCACTTTGCTCTGCAATCGGTGTTTTTCAGCAAACTGTTAAGGCGTCGCGTGCGCCTCGTCCAGTGCCTTTTTCACCGCTAACAGTTCCTTCAACACTCCGCGCAACTTGGTTGACTCCAGCGCGTTCGCTCCATCCGACTTCGCTTCTTTCGGATTGTCGTGCACTTCCATGAATATGCCATCAACTCCCGCGGCGACGGCGGCCCGAGCCAACAATGGAATGAACTCCGACTGCCCTCCGCTCACCGCCGGGCCATTCTCGTCCGACTGCGACGAGGGCAATTGAACGGAATGCGTCGCATCGAAGACGACGGGCGCAAATTTCCGCATAATGGCTAGAGACCGCATATCGACTACCAGATTGTTGTATCCGAAACTCGCTCCACGTTCCGTCAAGAAAACCTGCGCGTTGCCTGCCTGCCGGCACTTTTCGACTGCATGCCGCATATCCCACGGCGCAACAAACTGTCCCTTCTTGATATTGACCGCGCGCCCGCTCAGGGCCGCCGCCACAACCAGGTCAGTCTGGCGGCTGAGAAATGCCGGAATCTGCAATATGTCGACGACTTCCGCCACTTTGGCGACATCCGCCGTTTCATGCACATCGGTCAATACGGGCAAATTCAATTGATCTTTAATCTTCTTGAGAATCCGCAGCCCTTCTTTTAACCCCGGCCCGCGAAAGCTTCGGATCGACGTCCGATTGGCCTTGTCGTAACTCGCTTTGAAAATGAAGGGGAAGCCGAGCGATCGCGCCACGCCCTTGATGATCTCGGCCATACGCATCGCGTGTTCTTCGCTCTCAATGACACAGGGGCCGGCGATCAGGAACAGATCACCAGATCCGATATGAATGTCGCCGACTTGGAAGGAAGAAATCAGTGGGTTATCTCAGATCTAAACAAGAAGACTCTACCGCCGAGCACGCTGAGTTCGCAAAGAAAGACTACCAGGAGAAGTCTCTGTACGCTCTGCGATCTCGGCAGGGAATGCTTTTGAAACTACCGCCCCGCAACCCGCTCTGGCCGATGGAACATCTCGACCTCGGCAATCTCTTTTTCCGCGCGCCGCTTTTGACCGTATTCATACGAAGCCCCGACAAACGTTTTGAACAACGGATGCGGTTCAAGCGGCTTCGACTTGAACTCGGGATGGAACTGGCAACCGATAAAATGCGGATGATCCGGCAGTTCGACCATCTCTACATACGTCCCATCCGGAGTCGATCCCGAGATTCTCAGACCGGCAGCCGTCATAGGTTCTTCGTACTCACGGTTGAACTCATACCGGTGCCGATGCCGCTCGCTGATCTCAAGCGCACCATAAATCTTGTGAGCCAAAGTGTTGGGCTCGATCTTGCACGGCCACGCTCCCAGTCGCATCGTCCCGCCCAGTTCTTCTACGCCCCGCAATTCGCGCAGCTTGTAAATCACGCGATGGGGCGTGGCTGGATCAAACTCACTCGAGTTCGCATCCTGCAAGCCAACTACATGGCGGGCGAATTCGATACACGCCGTCTGCATACCCAGGCAAATGCCAAAATACGGAACTTTCTTCTCGCGAGCGTAACGGATGGCAATCAGCATCCCTTCAATGCCGCGCTTCCCGAATCCTCCGGGAACGAGTATCCCGTCATAACCTTCGAGCTGAGACTCAACACTCTTTTCGTCCGCCCCTTCGAGACCCTCCGCCTCAATCCAGTTCAACTGCAGTTTCAGATTATGCGCCAGCGCCCCATGCACGAGCGCCTCTTTCAGCGACTTGTATGAATCCTCGTACTCCACATACTTGCCCACGATCCCAATCATGACCGTGTCCTTCGGGTTGTACACGCGATGGACAACGTCCTCCCACTTCGACAAGTCGCGATCTTTTGCGTCGATGTGGAGACACTTGAGCACAAGCGTATCCACATTCTCATTGGCAAAGACCAGGGGCACTTCATACACGGAAGCAACGTCCTTGGCAGTAATCACCGCCTCTTCCGGAACGTTGCAGAAAAGCGCAATCTTCGACTTCATTTCCTTCGCCAGGAAACGGTCAGTACGGCATAGCAGGATGTCCGGCTGAATCCCGATGCTCAACAACTCCTTCACGGAATGCTGTGTGGGCTTGGTCTTCAACTCCTGTGCCGCCGCAATGAAAGGAACCAGTGTTACGTGCACAAACAATGTGTGCTCGCGTCCCAATTCCTGCCGCATCTGCCGGATCGCTTCCATAAACGGCAAGGACTCGATGTCGCCGACGGTCCCGCCAATCTCCACGATCGCGACGTCCACTTCCTGCGCCACCTTTTTCATCGCCGCTTTGATTTCGTTGGTGACGTGTGGAATCACCTGCACCGTCTTGCCGAGATAATCGCCGCGCCGCTCTTTGGCAATGATCTGCTCGTAAAGACGCCCCGTTGTCCAGTTGTTATCGCGAGAAAGTTTGGCGTGGGTGAAGCGCTCGTAGTGACCCAGGTCAAGGTCCGTTTCTGCGCCGTCGTCGGTGACGAAAACTTCGCCATGCTGAAATGGCGACATCGTCCCCGGATCCACGTTCAGATAGGGATCGAACTTCATCAGGTTAACTTTGATCCCGCGGCTTTCCAGCAGGCATCCGATGGAAGCCGCGGCAAGTCCCTTGCCGAGTGAAGACACAACTCCGCCCGTCACAAAGATGTACTTCGCTGGCATCTCTTCCTCGCTTTAAATTGTGTTTGAAAAATTGTGCAGGTGGGGTGCACGATCAATTATGGCAGAAATGCCTGTGGAAAGAAACGGCAGAAATATGGGCCCTTGGATTTTTCTTTCGGCAACTTTTGTGATGTCGGCGGCACACGCTTTATCAAATGGCGAAGGGCTCGCGTTGACTATCTCGCCTCAGTCGGCGAGAATAAATGAGGCCGTTCACACCAAGACGGTCGTGTCCCCACACAAGTGGGCCTGTGGCGCAGCTGGGAGCGCGCTTCCATGGCATGGAAGAGGTCGTCGGTTCGATCCCGACCAGGTCCACCAAATCTCGCAATAGTTAGCTCCCATCGCCATTTTGATCCCGAGATTCTTACCTGTGATTTCTTACCTGTGTTTTCTCTATGCGGCTCGAACCGTTCCAGCGCCGCCCGCCGGCCGGATCCCGAGCCCATGCGTGGATGTTATGGCTCAGGATGTCCGCCGTCAGTGCACTTCAACAATCCGGACGGGGTTACTTCTCAGATGCCTCTACCCACGGTCAATGGAAGTTTGAAATCATGACGACGTCGCTGGTGCGATCGCCTTTGGAGAACGACAACTGCTTGCCATCGGGAGACCAGGAGAAGTCGAACATCAGTCCCGAGGTGAAATGGGTGAACTGGTGCGGGTCTCCGCCGGAAAGGGGTTGCTCCCAGATATTGCCCGCGCCATTGCGGGTTAGGACGTACTGGAGAGCCTTGCCATCGGGAGACCAACGAAAACCGATGGCGCCGCTTGGCGTCTGTAATACATGTACAGGTGAGCCGCCTGTTGCCGGGATCACCGCAATTTTCACCTGCGGCACCGGAGAGCCTTCCTCGAAGCTGTAGGCGATGAAATTGCCATCCGGTGAAATAAGGGTATCGCCGCCGCCGGACGCCGTAGCAAGCTCGGTCGGAGTGCCTCCCTCGATCGGGAGCCGGTAAATCTTATCCGTCGATTGTGTCGTGCCGCGATACGCCGCCCATTTTCCATCCGGTGAGCACTGCGATTCCGCAACTCTGTCGGCCAGCTTGACCATGTTGGAGCCGTCGAGGTCGGAGCGCATGAGCTGCGAGGCGCTTCCGTTGTACGAATCGAACAGGAGATACCGGTCCCCGCAGGCGGAATGAGCCCAATAGTTCCGCACCTCAGGAATAAGTGTGGTCCGCTGGCTGCCATCGGCATTGATGGAGACCAGGTCGCTGTCTTCGCTCCGCATCAGCATCTTGGTCCCTGGCCCCGAGTACACGGCCCGGTCCAGCGTCTCGCCGGAAGTGATCTGGGTGGCAGCGTCGGATTTCCCGCCGGGAGCGATCCAGATGTGGGAGGTCTGCTTTTGATCCAGACCGACCAACGTGTTGCGGTCGCGCGTGAGATCGAGCCTGCCTCCATAATTTGAGAGATCGTTGGTAAACCGGCGCCGCTCGCCCTCGGGGTACGAAATCTCCCAAATCTGATTACGGTTTTGTTTCCCAAGCCCCATCGAAACCAACAGCGAGTCCCCTTCTGACAACCAGACCGGACGGCCCAGAAAATCCGCCGCGGTGTACAGCGGCTTCACGCTCCCATCCGCGACCTGAATGATGTCCAGTACCCAATGGATCTGCTTCCCAGTTTCCAGCATTGACAAGGCGATCTTTTTCCCATCGGGAGACCAACTCGGGCCGAGCATGGAAATCGTTAGCGGAATGGCTTGCAACCGAACCAACAATCGGTCACCCGTTCCGTCGGTGGACGCGATCCGAAGCTCAACCGCGGTCGCGTCGGGAACGCCTCGCATGAAGGCAAACTGCTTTCCATCGGGAGAGAAGCTGATCGGTGTGTCGATATCGCGAATCAGTTGCCGGAGATTTCCTCCCAGCACCGGCATGACGTATAGGTAGTTGTAAAGCTCGGTGCTCTTGTCAGACCGAACGAAGTAAATGTAGTTGCCATCCGGGGAAAAAGTCAGTCCGGCAAAGCCCACAAGGTCCGGGGCCAGCACCTGCACATCACTGCGGCTTGGAACGTTGCGCATCCAGAGGCTTTGCCGCTCGCCTTCCCGCTTCACGTAGACGACATACTGGCCATCCGGGGAGATTGCGACCAACGACGCCTTGCCGCTGTCGGTGAGCTTGGTAATCTCCATATTCTGCGGGTTCAGCGCGTGATGCCGATGGAGCGTTCGGTAGCCGACGAATGCAGCGGCGGCGACGACGAGAAAGCCAACCGCGGCGAATACGCCGCGAGGAAAACTTTTCTTCGCTGGAACTGGCGCGGAAACGGCAGAGATTTGTGCGGACGGGAGTTTGCCTGAGTCGCCGGAAGCAGGTGATGGAACTGCTCCGCTCTCCAGGGTGAGGTGGCCCGAACCCGTGTCGCGGCGCAGGCGCTTAAGGTCCGCGCGCATCTCGGCAGCACTCTGATAGCGGAGGTCGCGGTCTTTCTCCAGCGCCTTGTTGATGATTTCTTCCAGCTTCGGCGGCAGACCGGGATTGATTCGGATGGGTGGCGTTGGCGCCTTGCCCAGAATCGACTCAAAGATAACCGCCGAGGTCTCTCCCCTGAACGGGAGTGTGCCTGTTGCCATCTCGTAGAGGACTGTGCCGAAGGAAAACAGATCGGTACGGCCGTCAAGATCCTTGCCTCGCGCTTGTTCCGGCGACATATAAGCCACGGTGCCAACAGCCGTGCCGGGGCTGGTCAAACCTCAAGGCTCACGGCAGCCGTGGCCTGTGTCGCGACTTCGCCTGTGGCAGCCGGAGCGGTTCCAGTCTGCTTTACCTTGGCCAAGCCAAAGTCGAGTATCTTGGCGTGCCCGCGTTTGGTAGCGAAGATGTTGGCTGGCTTGATGTCGCGATGTACGATCCCGCCACTGTGAGCCGCGTCCAGGGCATCGGTAATCTCAATAGCCAGCTCAAGCAATTGTTCTGTTTCCAGGGGATGACCCCCAATCAAATGCTTGAGGGTGACTCCCTCGAGATACTCCATCGCGATGAAGGCCTGGGTGTCCTGCTCGCCGATGTCGTAGATCGTACAGATGTTCGGGTGGTTCAGAGCAGATGCTGCCTGCGCTTCTCGTTCGAAGCGGGCCAGAGCCTGAGGATTGCGGGAGACTTCATCCGGGAGAAACTTAAGAGCAACGAAGCGGTGCAAGCGGGTATCTTCCGCCTTGTACACCACTCCCATGCCGCCGCCACCAAGCTTTTCGAGTACGCGATAGTGGGAGAAGGTCTGGCCGATCACAGGGGCGAATGTTACGTGGCAAGTGTACGGTAGTCAACCAGTTCCCCGCGATCACGTCCGAAGAGGTCCCGGCCAGGTCCACCCAACCTCTCAGAACTGCATTCTCCATATCTACTTTTGCAAGCACAAAAAAGAACGAACAGAAATCATTGCGGAGCTCTCGCTTCCTTGCTGACACTGGTTACACAGCCTGCCAAGCTCGCCCCTATTGATACGTTAGCGTCAAATTGTCGAGATATACCTTGTACGCATCCTGGTTCGGATTTCCGTCCATCTGAAAATTGACCGTCAGGCCATACCAGCCCGGGCTCGATCCCTTATCAAATGTCCAGTTCAGGTTCGCGGTCTGTCCATTCAGAGTGATCGACTGATACGTCTCGTGGTTGTCCGATGTCCGCTGGACTTTGATCGTGAGGTGGTTCCACTGCCCGCTCATCGGATAACACGGCACTCCGGTCGGTATCCAATGTCCCCTGGAATTGTCCCAGACATCCCACTGATTGCCCGCGGCGATACGACATTCGTGGCCGAAAATGAAGCCCATGTTCCCGAAGAACTCGTTGATGTCGAACTCCAGAGCTTGCGACAGACCCAGATTGTCACCGTAGAAATACACGTCGTAGGTAAAGTTGTAGAGGTTGGGCAACTGAGACTGGCTTCCGTCAAACATTCCCTGCGACGACAATGGGCCGATCAGGTGGTTATTCCACAGAGCGTCGGAATAGGGAGTGGTCCCTCCAACCCAGAAGACTGTGGAGCTGCCGCTAAGCGACGGGGATGAATTGTTTTGCGACATCGAAAACTCGATTCCGTCGCATGGCGATGGCGAACAATCGACAAAGTTTGGAGGCCCCTGCCCGTACTGCCCCCATCCGCCGGCCTTCTGCAAGTTTGAAAGAGCGGTTCCTCCACTCTGATTGCCGCTCGGCGCCGGGGCCGGACTAGGCGCGGGTGCTGGGGCGGGTGCGGGCGCCGACGCCGGAGCTTGCGCGACCGCGATTTGGAGGGATTGTTGTTTGGAATCCCCCTTAGCGTCTGAAACGGACACGCCAAAATTGAAATTCCCTGCCACGGTCGGCGTTCCAGAGACTACTCCCGTGGAGGTGTTCAGGCTCACTCCTTGAGGCATCTGCCCTGACGTAACGGAGTAGTTGTAGGGAGAAGCTCCTCCACTAGCGATAACACTGCCGTTGTAAGCTGCGCCTTGGGTCCCTGCCGGAAGTGTGGCGGAGACGGTCAGGCTCGGCGTTGGAGTCGAGGACGGAGCTGTCGGGCTTGAGGTGGCGGATTTGGGGCCCGCGCCACACGCGCTAAGTGCTGTAATTCCGGCCAGACTGGCCATGAATGCCGCTCTTCGGAGAGCAACAGTTCGATTGGCGCCTTGGACAGGCGCTGAACTACGGAAGGATTGAGACATCATTGACCTCGATTTAGGGATTTTTCGGGCTCTTGAGCGGAAGAGTCCAGTGGCGTGTCTAGTTGGGAGACCCCGTAGACAGCCATAGCCAGAAGAGGTGCTGAGGCTTACCACACCCCGGTTTTGCGGTCGTTCTCAGTGGCGCTTGCTATCCGTATCACTTCCGCGGACGCAGCTCCAGATTAGCGGATCAGGAACTACAAGGTTCTACTGTGGAAGGTTACAGTAAGAACAGTATAGCGTCGCGATGTCCACTATTCAACGTGCCAAGGGTTTTAAACCGGACCGTTGGTGCCCAAACGCACGGGTGGACACAGTTCTATCCGGGCATATAGCCGAGACGTTAACAGTCACATCAGCCACTTGCCGGAAACCACTCGCCGCAAACCAGAGGACTCGCCTCAGAATGTGAAGCGCAGCGCGAACTGCATAAAGCGTGGCGTGGTCAATGTGTTCAGATACTTACCGAACTGTGACGCCGCGTAAGACAACGAGGGCTGAGCTCCGCGGACGTCATAACGCACTGAGTTGGTTGCATTGAACGCTTGCCAGCTGAATTCCAGGCGTCGCTGCTCACCCAGCGAGAAGTCCTTGCTTACTCCGGTGTCGATGTTAAACATCCCTTCGCCGATCACGTTGTTGCGTACCCCGGACTCCCCCGGCCACTCCGGCCGGAAGGCGGCCAAGGCCGCTGCCGGATTGGCAAAGATGTCTGGCCCGATCCCGACTCCGTTCACAATCGCGTTCTTGGGATTGGACGCGACCGGCGCCGGGCCGTTGGGCTCAGCGTCGCCTTCGATGTTCCAGTTCGTCGCCCATGTGAACCCATTGTTAATCGTGATCGGGAAGCCGCTGGTCCAGCGGAAGATGCCGGAAACGTGCCAGCCGCCAACCAGTGCATTGAGCGCCGTACCAGCGCCGCTTAGGACCTGCTGCCCCTTCCCGAACGGCAGCAGATACACAAGATTGGCATTGATCTGATGAAACGCGTTGAAGTCGGATAACCCGCGTAGAGACAGGGGATCATAGGAATTGATCACGATACCGCCGCCGTTCAGGTCGTTACCCGTCCCACCGGTTCCCTCGTAAGGACCAACTCGTTCCGCAGCCGACGCCTCGTCGAATGATTTCGAGAACGTGTAGTTGAACTGCCCTTGCAGGTTCGACCATCGGACGTTGTACGTGACCTGCAGCGCGTTATAGTCCGACGTGCCGAGATTGCGCCACGAGTACAGCGAGCTGAACTGGTCGTGATAGAACGCGTATGGACCAAACTTACTGTTTGGCAGAGCCGGACTTAGGCCGCTGATAGTGGCCGGCAGATCCATTTCGAACAAGGAGAAAGTTTCGTTATGCGGGAAACAATTCCAGAGTTCGTAAATATTCTGTGTGGCTGTCGGCTTCGAAGGATAGGTACCAGGCGCGCAGTTGAGGCCATTGCCGTTAATTGCAGCGGCCGCACCTGAGTATGACGGAAAGACATTCTGGAAGAATGGTATGGGCGCGATTTTATTAACGTCCGTTCCGGCAGCTGCCGCCTTCGACAGCATCGTGGCTGCTTGAAAATACTTCGTGCCGCTGACTGTGTCAGTGAGGTTTATCGGCATTGCCAAATCGACCTGCAACGGCAGCCGCCTTCCGATACTACCGACGTATGCGATCTGTAACGAGGAACGAGAGGTGAGTTGACGCTGCAGGGATAGGTTGAAGACATGCGAGTACGGGGTCTTCACATTCTGATCAAGTCCCCAGTTGATGGCAAAGGCGGTATTGCCCGGAGTGTATGGAAAGCCACCCGTTGGCGGTGGTCCAAACAAGCATCCGGGATCGTTTAAAGAGGGGCACGGCTGAGGTAGGCAAGACACGCCCGATGACCCCGGAGTGAGGCAGGTGAACCGCGGCGCATTTGAGGGCGACACCACACCAGCCGGATTCCCTAGATCAGTCGAGAGTCCGAACGAACCATGCTGGTCAAAGCTATTGACGATCGGGATGCCAAAGTGGTCGTACATGATGCTGTAGCCGCCACGGATGGAGAACTGATCCTTCTTCCCAAGGATCTTCGACACCCAACCGTCGCCGGTGTCGGGAGCCCAAGCCACCGCAATACGGGGAGAAAAGTTCTTGTGATCCCAATTCCACAATCCCGGGCCGTGGTTTTTTGGTCCACCGAGGATGAAAGAAAGCTCTCCGGCGTTGTTGGCCGGCTGTCCCGCAGTAGCTAAAGCCGCACTTTTGTTGAACCAGTCGGCGGCATTTTGATTCGTGCAGCCCCCCCCGGCCGCTTCAATGCAAGGCGCCACCTGATATCCATTCGTCTCATAAGGCGGAGCTTCGAGTACCCAGCGCAACCCATAAGTGACCGTGAGCCGAGGATTCAGGCGCCAGGTATCCTGCCCATAGAACTCGTAATCATTGATGGCGTAACGCCGGTTGATCGGCGCGCCTTGGGGTAGTGCCGCGCCATTGCGCGAGAAGTTATAGATGCCGTCCCCCTCCGGCAGAATGCCCATAACGATCGTAGCTGCGCTGTCGTAATTCGGGCCGAAGTTGCTATCCACCGCTGGATAGCCATTATTGCCCGGATCCAAAGGACTGGAAGTGCCTGCGATCCCCCCGGTGTTCAGGTACACAGCATTAGTCCTTGCATCGGAAAAGGAGTTGGCATAGCTGCTGTGGTTATTGCGAATCAGGAACAGATCTGTGCCGAATTCAAATGTGTGATTCTTGTGCGTCCAGTTCAAGCTTTCGGTGAACTGATTGACTGGCACAAAGAAGATGGTGGAACGTGTGAAGGGAATGATGTTGTCGATTCCATCCAGAAGAATTGCCGGGTCGCTAGAAACACCGGCGGTCTGCCCTCCCTGACGAATGAAGCCCCACCGAAAATCGTTGATCAGCCTGGGATTGATCAGCGACGTGAGTCCGATCGTTATTCCTTTGCTGTCGTCCAGCACGGTAGTCGCAGCAGTCTGTCCGGGGAATTGTTGCTGTCCTGGTTCTTTGAAATTCTGCATCTCGCCGCGAGCAAACAGGGTTTCCGAGCCGCTCGCAGTGATGTGGTAATCCAGCCGGGTGATATAGGTATTGAAACTCGAATCGGCGTTCGAGGCAAAACGATAACCCAGAGTGTTCGATCCGTCTCCGGCATTTTCGTTTGACGCCGGATACTGCTGCAGGATATTCAGGACTCCCTGACTCACCCCAATATGGAGCGGGTCCATAGCTTTGATCTCGTTTGGACCAAGCGCGTAAGATCCCGCTGGCACATTACTCACGCCGTTAACAGTGCCGCCGGGACAAGTCGATGGAACTGCACACAAGTACACGAGATCGCCAGCCCGCAGACTGGCGCTGGGAACGGTGCGCAATGCAGCAGTACCCTGGGCATCGCGCCGCCCTTCATAGTTGGCGAAAAAGAAGAGGCGGTTCTTCTGAATCGGTCCGCCAAACGTGGCGCCGAATACGTTGCGCAACAACTTCGGGGCCTTGTTGGCCGCTCCGCTGGTTAATTGCGAATATTTCAGAAACGGATCGTTCGCGCTGAAAACGGTGTTGCGGTTGTACTCATAAGCGGATCCGTGAAAGTTGTTGGTCCCACTCTTCGTCACCAGAGACACCTGGGCGCCGCTGGAATATCCGGAATCTGCATTGGAGTTGGCAGTGGTAACTCTGAATTCCTGCACTGAGTCGGGCGGCACATTCAGAACACTCGTGAACGCATACCCATTGTTCTGATCGTTGACCCCAATGCCGTCGAGAGTGACGTTCGACTGATCGCTTCGCATGCCATTGACTGCGCCGCTGCGGGTGTCTGTATCGGCGTTCAGTTGATTACCGAGGTAGGCCACACCAGGCTGGAGGCTCAGTAACTGGACGACATTGCGGTCGGCGATGGGCAACTGCGAAATTTGATCTTCTTCGATCGTATTGCCGAGTGACGCGTCGGTGCGATTGATGAGTGGCGCCTGGCCTTCAACCGTGACCGAGGTCTCGATTCCAGCAACTCTAAACTGGATGTTCAAGGTGGAGGGCGTCTTCACAATCAATGTGATGTTTGACGCCCGATACGGCGAAAAGCCGGTTGCCGCAGCGTCTAGTCGGTAATTGCCCGGAGGAACATCCAGAAATTGATAGAGCCCGGCACCGTTGCTGGTGGTAGACCGTTGCAGTCCCGTTGCAGCGTCAGTCAGGTTAATCTTCGCGCCGGCGACGCTCGCGCCCGACGGATCCGAAACGCTGCCATTCAGCTGGCTCGAGGATTGCGCCAATGCCAGCGAGCCCAGGATTGCCACTGTCGCGAACAACCAAGTCGCACGGCTTGCTTCCCGCAAAACACCAAACCAATACCACCGCTCGTGCAGCGTGCTGCTCATTTGCTGATGGATTCGCGTCATTGCTCAATGGCCCCCAGGTAGCAGGGACGTCAAGCGACACGCATGAGAAGAATTGAGGACTTCATATAATCTCTGCGCCCCGCCAGCGCCTCCTTGATTCTCTGAGCTTCATGTAAGCCGAATACATGAACCCGCCCAGAGTTGGCGCATTATAGAGTAGAGGATCAAGAACCATCCAGAAGAATCTGGGGGCTGGAAATAGTCATTTCAAGCTGACTTGTAGGATGACTTGGTTCGCTTCGCCGCGAACCAAAGATAAACCGGAATACCCAGCAGAATCACAGCCAGGCCGGCAATTGAGTCTCTCAAGTTGCTGACGAACGTGTAGTAAAGGAGAACCGCAGCGGTGGCGATGAACAGCGCAGGAACAACAGGATATCCCGTCGTGCGGTACGGCCTGGTCACGTCCGGCTCACGACGGCGGAAGACGAAGATCGTGCTCGCTGCCACCATGTAAAACAGCCACTCCGCAAAGATGGCCAGAGAAAACAACTCTCGAAACGCTCCGCCCAGTATGATCAGCAGAATCGCAACCGCACCCTGAATCACCAGCGCCAACGATGGCGTGTGAAAGACCGGGTGAACTTCAGCCAGTGCCTTGAACAAATATCCATCACGCGCTACCGCAAACGGCACGCGCCCGCCGCTCATCACCGTACCGTTGAGCGTGGCCATCATCGAGAAGATCATCCCGATCGATACCAGAGAGATTCCCAGACGCCCCAAGGCCGCTTCACTCGCGGCTGCTGCCGGGACCGACGCTTGCGCAATCGCCGTCGCCGGCAACGCTCTCTGAATTCCCGCGTTCATCCCGATATAAAGGACGGCCACCAGCCCAACTCCGGCGATCAGCGCAATGGGAATTGTCCTCTCAGGACGCTGAATCTCCTCACTCACCATGTTCAGATCGTTCCAGCCGTCATAGGCCCACAATGCTGCAACCAGGGCTGCCATGAATCCCGCCATGCCACCCTTCGCTCCGGCGAAGCTGGTGCCAAAGTTACTCCACGAACCCGAAGGGGCAGTGAACGCCACAAATGCAACCGTTAGAATTATTGCCACTTTGAGCACGGTGAATGCGAATTGAAAGTTTCCGGCCCTCCGCACTCCTACATAATTCAGCGCGGTGATCAGCACAGTGGCTGCGATTGCCACCAGATGTCCGTAATTAACGGCGAGCACGCGGTCGGAAGTCACGTGCAACGCGAGCAGAGGTCGAGGTAAGAAGCTGAAGGTTGAGAAGGTACCAAGCACGCGCACCAGCGCAGCGGTCACACTAGCGATGGAAGCGGGTTTTGCGATAAGAAACCAGGTCCAACCATACAAAAAACCTGGCAGAGGGCCATAAGCATCCCGCACGTAGACATACTCTCCGCCGGCGAACGGACGAACCGCCCCCAGTTCCGCGTAGGTCAGGGCTCCGAAAAAAGACAATAATCCACCGACGATCCATGCCAGATAGACCAGCCCTGCCGAACCTACGGCCTGCATCATCTCCGCGGGCACCAGGAAGATGCCGCTGCCAATGATGGTCCCCGCCACAATCGAGGTGGCATGCCAGACGTTGAGCCCACGCAGCAGTTCAGGCCGACTGGTTGTCACTGAAGCTGTCTCGCTTTTTCGCGGCACGCTCGATGTTTGCAATGACACCTTTCGCTTCTCCGCCCCAGACGCTTGTCGACCAATGGCGATACAAAGCCCGTGAGTACCCGGATTCGTATCGCCGGATTATAGACTCTGGGCGCGGCCCAGATGCTACGCTGATTTAGTGATTTCAGTTTCCAATCGGCGTAACGCCCTCCTATGTTTTTTCTGCCTTTGTGCCGCGCTCATTCCGGCATCAGCCTCTCCGTGGTCGGCACAAGCTAGTCCTCCGAAATTGCTGAACGGTGCCCCAGTCCTTTTTCAGATCAAACCCTCGACGAAACTTGCTTCACTCGATGGAACATGGCTTGGCCATCAACTGACATTCAGCTACGACGCTTCCAGAAAAACGTGGTTCGCTCTGGCTGGAGTCCCTTTCAAAACTACTCCCGGCAAGTACACGCTCTCAGTTAGGGGAACTCGGGCTACAACCAAAGCGTCTCTCACTTTCGAGCGCACGTTTGCCGTCTCAGCTGCGAATTATCCCAAGACCTACGTTCATCTTGAAGTCGAAAAGAAGTTTACCGAGCCCAGCGCTGAGCAGCTCCAGCAGATCGAAGAGGCGAAAAAGGTGAAGGCAGACTTCCTCGAACGCGTCACTCCGCTCCGCGAATGGGACGGTAACTTTACCGCTCCTGTCGACGCCCCCACCTCCGACGTATACGGTTCCCAGCGTATTTTCAACGGGGTCGCCCAGCGCGAGCATCAGGGCCTCGACTACCGTGTCCCTACCGGAACACCCGTCGCGGCCATGAATGACGGCACCGTGCTGCTCGCTCGCTTCCTGTATTTCGAAGGGAATTGCGTGGTCATCGACCACGGGCAGGGATTCCTGACCCTTTACTTTCACCTCTCGGGATTCAAAGTGAAGGAAGGAGACATGGTGAAAAGAGGTCAAGAAATTGGGTTAAGTGGCGGCACTGGCCGGGCGACCGGTCCGCATCTTCACGTAGCAGTCCGCTGGCAAGGAACCTACCTCGATCCTGCCCGGCTACTACAGATGTCTTTACCTTGATTGCGCGGGACAGGGGATGTTGGGTCCGATCGTTCTTCGAGCTCGAAGGTCGTGACTCGCCGCTGGTCGCTATCTACGCCGCTCCGCCCGAAATTTTCCCACGGCTTCGCACCGCCTGATTCAACTCATCCTTGATCCCAAGATTCCGAATCAGCCGATGGAGGTAATTAGGATGCACTCCCAGAATCTGCGCAGCTTCAACATAATTCCCGCCAGTCTGCCCAACCGCATCCAGAATCAGATGCTTCTTCAACTGTTTCACGCTCGCTTGATATTTGCCTTCCGGCATCTCCTCTGGCGCATTCTGCTCCAGCAACGATTCCGGCAAATCCTCCAGCAGCACCATGTCTGACGAACCCATGACCAGCGCTCGTTCGATCGCATTCTCGAGCTCCCGAATATTTCCCGGCCACTCGTAGTTCACCAAAGCTGCCATGGCTTCAGGTGAGATGGGCTTCGCCTTCACCTTGCACTTCTTCGCATGCTTCTGGACAAAATGTCGCGTCAGCATGGGAATATCTTCCCGCCTCTCGCGTAATGGAGGCATGGTGAGCCTCACGACGGCTAGCCTGTAATACAGATCCTGCCGGAAGCCGCCCTGCTTCACCGCTTCGTCCAAATCCCGGTTCGTCGCCGCAATGAGTCGAATATCAACTTTGATGGGATGGGTCCCTCCCACGCGATCGAACTCACGCTCCTGCAGCACTCGCAACAATTTCACCTGCAGAGCGGGAGCAAGCTCGCCAATCTCATCCAGGAACACGACCCCGCCATCCGCTACTTCCAGACGTCCTTTTTTCTGAGTGGCGGCTCCAGTAAACGCTCCACGTTCGTGACCGAACAGGTCGCTTTCCAATAGAGACTCTGGAATCGCCGCGCAATTAATCGCAACGAATGGCTTACTCGCCCGCGGACTGTTGCGATGTAGTGCCTTCGCCGCTAATTCCTTGCCGGTCCCGCTTTCGCCCTCGATGAGCACCGTGGATTCAGTCGGAGCGACCCTTGCCAGGAATTGGAATATCTCTTTCATCTTTCCGCATTCACCTACCAGGCTCTGATCCTGCCGGACCTCCATCGTCAGCCGCTGGTTCTCTTGCTCCAACCATTGCTGGCGGCGAGCGTTATCCAGTGCAACGGCTGAAATTCCCGCCACCGCAGCCATGAACTGCAGATGATCTTCGCTGAACCGGTTGGCCGTATTGTTGCTGTCCAGGTAAATGCAACCGATCATCCGCTGGAAAACACTGAGCGGCACACACAATAGAGAACGCACTTCGGCTGCAATCAGGCTCTCCACATCGCGCAGCGCGCCGCTTCCCCGAACATCCACCCCCAGAATCGCAACATTTTCTTTCATGACCTGCCGCGCAATCGTGCGGCTCACCCGGATCAATTGTGGCTGCGCCGCATTCCTGGTTCTCGCGTAGAGACAATTGAACTCCTGCCCAGAGCCTTCTGAGAGCAGGATCGCCCCGCGGCCTGCCGGAACGACCTCGAAAATAAGATCCAAGACTTGCGCCTGCAATTCCTCCAGATCCCGGATCGCATGCACAATCCTGCTGATTTTCAACAGTGCGCTCAGATTGCGTGCGATCTGTGAAGACGGCGGCAGCTCCCGCAGTAGCCGGTCCGGCTGCAGATACACCACTTCCTTGGGATGAATGATTCTAGTTTCTGTGGTTGGATGACTTTCCTCGAACTCCACACGGCTGGCCGGTGTCACTCGCTCGTCTTCTTCCACCAAGAAGAGAAACACCGAGTCGCCTGTAGCAATCTCGTCCCCGTGGCGCAGCCAATGGTCCTTGATCGCCACACCGTTGACCAGGGTGCCGTTCCGGCTCTCCAGATCTTTGATCTGAAAACGGCCATCCTCACGCCGAAGAACGCAGTGTTTCCGGGAAACGGACGGATCAATGACCGCTACCGTACTCGTCGGATCCCGACCGATCGTGGCCTCTGCCTCTGGCAGAGGAATAGTGGAGTCTTTGGAGGGTCCCGCTATCACCAGTAGTCTAGGCCGCAATCAAGGTCTCCGAAACTCGTGCACAATTTCTTACCACAGCCCGGCCCTAATTGCATGCCCCGAATCAATGTTTTCCAATATCCGAACGGTTAGTGCGACCTATCCTAAGAGATAGCGATTCTCAGGCTTCCGCTTGAACCGCAGTGCGAGCGAAAAAATCGCAGCGATCCTAACCGCTTTGTCGCCATAGGGCTGAGCCCTTCGCAGATGACGGTCATGTAGCCCGGCCAAACTGGCACCCCGATTGCTAGTCGAAGTTGTGCGCATGCTCGGCAAAAGCGACGGGGGAAGCGCTTTCGATCAGTTCTAGCCGAGATCGCCGGTCAGGAGCTTGGGGGACCCCCTCATCGAGCTTCTGACCCTTTTTTTCTTTCAACTGCAGTCGTGATGTCAGCCTGCGGCAGCCTCAATCGTCAGCGACTGCTCTGGGTCGGGCGAGACCGCAACACCATCTCGATAACTGACCGTCCGCCCCGAGATCGCCGGCACTCTCTCGCCGGGAACCAGAATTCCCACCAGATTCAACGGATCTGCCGCCGATAAAGTCATAGTCACCGCGGTCAGCGGTAAACTCCGCATCGCCCGCACCGATTCAACGGCCACCGGCAAGGCAAACTGTTCTCCAAGGAACCCATCTACAAACCTTCCTCCCCGAATCTCTCCCCGATCTTCCAACCGCCGGAATGCCATCAGCAACTCCCGCCACGGGGGCAGGTTCGATTCCCGCGCTAATAGATCGCGAACCACGATTCCATATCGCCGCAGCAGCATCCAGCACGCAGCCTCCACCGCCCGCGGACGCTCTACCGCCACCTCGGCATGCAGCAGCGCCCACCGCCCCGAGCTATGCCGCGGACGAGTGCTCCGACCGCTGCCCTGCCCGGCACGCCGCTTCGGATCGATCAGCGCGCGCAGATTATCGAATCCATCCGCCGTAACGACCCCTGCCGCCACCAGTTCCCAAAGAGCCGTCTCGATCTCCGCCTTCAATTTCCCGGTTCCGCGCACAATATCGGCAAAGAACGAAGCGCCTCGTTGCTTTAGAAACTCGAGTACAAGCTGGGCGCCATGGCCAAGTCCACTCCCCGTTTGCCCCGCTTCTGCTTGCCTTTGGGAGACATGCGGATTCGTCTGGAATCCCAACCAATCTGCCTCTTCCCGCACAAAAAACGTAATTGGAGCGACGCTGGTCGGAATCACGCGTCTCTGGCGCGAAGGACTTGTTCCATCCGATGCCTTCGCTGGAGATGAGTCCAAGGTAGCTGGATGCGGCGATAATCGTCCCCAACCGACCGCTCCAGTTAGACAGAGTTGGTCCAGCCACTTCGGATCGTAATCCGTAATACGCCGCGCCAGAACCTGGCGCTCCCAGGCATTCGCTGGCACTTCGAACCCCTGCAACTGCTGCAGCACCTCCAACGTGCCGCGCTCTCCGTTGGCTTGCGATCCAGGAGCCACATGCTGCCAACGGAGCAACCACCGCAAAAACTGCGCCGCCGTAACCGGCTCAATCTGCTTCCGCAGCATGCCAACCGTCAACCGATGAATGCGCGCTAGAAGCCTCCGCTCGCACCACTCGACCGCGGATGGTGTGGGGACAGCCGCGCCGGGCGGGTTATGTGGCGCGGGCGATCCCACCCGCGTGCCCGTAAAGCTCCCACGAAGCACAGTTCCGGAAGCTTCCATCCGGAGCAGCCCCTTCTCGATATCGGGGGCCGGAAGCCCAATCGCATCGCCAAGCTGCAAAGCCGTGGTCGGGCCGACCGCGGACATCCATCCCATCACGAGAGTGAGCAAAGCCTCATCGCGCGAAACTTCCCCTTTTTCAACATCGGCCAAATTCCGCTCAAATCTTGCCGAAGGGAATAGGGCCTGGAACGAGCGGGCCCGCTCCGCCGCTACCCAGTAGCGCCGCCCATCAACCCAAGCAATCCCTGCCCGTCCTTCATTCACGAGTCTGTCGAAATGCGCATGCCACGAAGCAATGTTTATGTGGGGACAGCCGCCCTCGGCTGTCCGGTCGAGCAAAGCTCGACTGCCGACTGCCGAATCGGAAAGACGGTCTAATTGGCGGGAGGATGCAGCTTCGTTCGACTGGACCGCCGAGGGCAGCTGTCCCCACATAGAATCCAGTCTCTCCGGCAGCGCCACCAGGGTATGTAGGACATCGTGCAGCTCATCCGCATCGCGGACATCTGGCCACGCCTCGCTCCGCACCTGTGCAATCGCCCCGGGATCGAGTCCGCCGACTTCCTGCAACACCGATTCTGGCAGCACCCGGCGCATTTCCACGGCACGCGCCCGCCGCTCCTCGAGCGGCGCGTCATCCAGATAGGCATACGGATTCGCATTCAAAATCTCATGTGAAAACTGCGATGGCACCGGGGTATCGACGGCCAGCACTCGAATCTGTCCCGACGCCATTCCGCGCAGCACCGACTTCAGGCCTTCGACATCCATTGCCTCGGTGAGCACATCTTTCATGACCTCGCCCACCAAAGGATGATCAGGAATCTTCCGGTCTCCCTCGATGTTTTCGAAACACGCGGCCGCGTCTGGAAACACCGACGCCAGTAAATCGTCCGATCGCATCCTCTGAATCTGCGCCGGAACCTTCTTGCCGTTTTGGAATCGCAACAGCGCGAGCGCCCGGTTCGCATCCCACCGCCAGCGCGTGCCAAAGATCGGAGAGTCCAGCGCCGCCTGCTCCAAAATCGGCTGCACCGTCTCGGCATTCAGGAAATGAAAGACATCGCCCAGCGGAAAGCTGTGCTGCTCGGCCAAAGCAATATTCAAACCATTGTCCGTCGCCGCAGCCTGCAATTCGAAATTGAAGCCAACGCAGAACCGCTTGCGCAGAGACAATCCCCAGGCCTTGTTGATCCGTCCACCAAATGGGGCATGGATCACCAACTGCATACCGCCGCCCTCATCAAAAAACCGTTCGGCGATCACCGTCGTCTGAGTCGGCACCGCGCCCAGCACTGCGCGTCCTTGCAGGATGTACTCAATCGCCTGTTCCGCACCGGAGTCGTCCAATCCGCACTCTTCCTTCAGCCACGCGACTGCGTTAGCCACTTCAGGCTGCGTCGCCGAAAATCCCAACGGAGAAGTTCGCGGCAGCATCTCGCTGATCTTTTGCCGCAACTGGCCCACATGTTCCGATAACTCCTGCGTTCGCGCCGGGGCTTCCCCGCGCCAGAACGGCACACTCGGTGGCGCTCCATGCGCATCATGCACCAGCATCCGTCCATTATTCGTCTCGATGCGATGGATGATCCATGACGAATTTCCCAGTAACATGATGTCGCCGCGATTGCTCTCCACGGCAAAATCTTCGTCGACTGTTCCCACCATCGCGCCATCCGGCTCGGCCACGACGGTGTAAAGCGAATTGTCAGGGATCGCGCCACCACTTGTAATCGCGGCCAGTCGCGCTCCGCGCCGAGCCCGCAATTTCCGGTTCACTCGATCGCGATGGATGTAGGCTCCATAGCGTCCACGCCGCGCCGCAATTCCTTCCGACAGCATCTCGAGAATCGCGTCAAACGTCTCCCGCTTCAAATTGCGATACGGATATGCGCGCCGCGCCAGAGCGAACATCTCATCTTCGTCCCAGTCCTCTGCCGCGCACGCCGCTACAATCTGCTGCGCCAGCACATCCAGCGGAGACTCCGGAATCATCAGCCGGTCCAGATCACCGAGTTTGATCGCCCGCACCAAGTGCGGCTAACTCCATCAAGTCGTCGCGAGTGGTGGCGAAGAATCTGCCTTTTGGCACCGCGCCGCGCCAGTGTCCCGAACGGCCGACTCGCTGCAGCGCCACAGCTATCGCCCGCGGAGAATTGATCTGCACCGCCAGATCGACAAAACCGACATCAATTCCCAACTCGAGCGAGGCCGTCGCCACCAGCACGCGCACCCGGCCTTCTTTCAATTTCTGCTCGGCCGCGAGCCGCAGCTTCCGCGACAGGCTGCCATGATGCGCCGCGACGTTCTCTTCCCCGATCCGTTCGCCCAGTTGATGCGCGATCCGCTCCGCCATCCGCCGAGTGTTCACAAACACCAGCGTCGACCGATGCTGGTTGACCAGTTCGACCAAGCGGTCGTAGATGGTGTCCCACATCTCGTTAGAAGCCACTGGGCCCAGCGGCATCGGCGGAACTTCGATCGCGAGATCCAGTTTCCTCTTGTGCCCGACGTCCACCACAACGGGATCTGGCCGCCCGCTTCCGGTCAAGAAATGCGCCACTTCCTCGATCGGCTTCTGCGTGGCCGACAATCCAATCCGGACGGGACGCCGATAGGTCAGTGCTTCCAGCCTTTCTAGCGATAGAGTCAGATGTGCCCCACGCTTATCGTCCGCGACAGCATGAATCTCATCGACAATCACTGTCTCGATATCGCGCAAAATGGCCCGGCTCTTGTCTGACGTCAGCAGAATGTAGAGTGACTCCGGGGTCGTCACCAGAATGTGCGGAGGCCGCTTTAACATAGCCCGCCGCTCTGGCTGCAACGTGTCGCCCGTCCGCACCGCAGTGCGAATCTCCGGCATCAGCAGCCCACGCTCGCCGGCCAATGCGAGAATCTCCCCCAGAGGGATTTCCAGATTTTTCTGGATGTCATTCCCTAAGGCCTTCAACGGGGACACATAGAGCACTTCAGTCCGATCGCTCAAATCACCAGCCAGCGATTTGCGCACCAGCCGGTCGATGCAGGCAAGGAATGCCGCTAACGTCTTGCCCGACCCAGTCGGAGCCGAGATCAGCGTCGTCCGACCGGCAAGGATATGTGGCCATCCCTGCTCCTGGGGTTCAGTCGGTGTGCCGAACTTCTGGACGAACCACTCCGCCACCAGAGGATGGGCCCATGCCAAAGATGCAGGAAGGGACTGCATCCAGATATTCTAGACCGAGATTTAGTTTTCGCCAACCGTTCGCCTTTCACTGAAACAGAATTGCAGGCCATCTGCCTAGGCGTCCGGTGATACACTTCCGCTTCGTTTCCATTTCCGGGAGAACACTGTGATCTCGCTACGCCTGCTGTCTTCGTTCCTGCTTGGCTTCACGCTTATGGCTGCCGGACAATCCGCTCCTGAAACTCACACAACTTCCTCCAGCGCGCCGCTGCTCGGTTACAGCACGAAGACGACCTCTGACGAGCAGTCTCTGGAGAGGCGATTCCAAGACGCGATCGTCGCTACAACTATCCGCGAAAACATGCGGCGTCTCTCCGCCCGCCCCCACCACGTTGGGTCTCCTTACGACAAAGACAATGCTGAATGGATACTTGCGCAATTCAAGCAGTGGGGATTCGATGCCCGCATCGAGACCTTTGACGTCCTATTCCCCACTCCTAAAGAGCGGATGGTCGAACTCGTCGCCCCAACGAAATTCCGCGCCAGACTGCAGGAACCGGCGCTCCCCATCGATCCGACTTCGAACCAAACCTCCGAACAGCTCCCCACCTACAATGCTTATTCGGTTGATGGAGATGTGACCGCCCCGCTCATTTACGTGAACTACGGCACCCGGGAAGACTACGAAGAGCTTGACCGCATGGGCGTTTCCGTCAAAGACGCGATTGTCATCGCGCGTTACGGATCAGGCTGGCGCGGCATCAAGCCCAAGGTCGCGGCCGAACATGGTGCGATCGGATGCATCATCTACTCCGACCCCAAAGGCGACGGGTACTTCGAGGGCGATGACTATCCCACTGGAGGTTGGCGTCCGCGGGAGGGCGTCCAGCGTGGCAGTGTGATGGACACCGACTACCCCGGCGATCCGCTGACTCCCGGAATCGGTGCCGTTCCCGGCGCGAAGCGACTCGATATCAAAGATGCTAAGACAATTACTAAAATCCCTGTCTTACCGATTTCCTACGGCGATGCGCAACCTTTGCTCGCCGCTCTCCAAGGTCAAGTCGCACCCGAGGCCTGGCGAGGCGCGCTGCCCTTCACCTACCATGTAGGCCCCGGCCCCGCGCGCGTTCATTTGAAAATCGTCTCCGATTGGTCCCTCAAGACTCTCTATGACGTCATCGCAACGCTCAAGGGCTCTTCGCCGGATCAGTGGGTGATTCGCGGGAATCATCACGACGCATGGGTCAACGGAGCCGAAGACCCGATCTCCGGAATGGCGCCTGAGTTGGAAGAAGCGCGCGCTCTTGGCGAACTCCACAAGCTGGGATGGACACCCAAACGCACCATCATTTATTGCGCCTGGGACGGTGAAGAACCCGGACTGCTCGGTTCTGTGGAATGGGTTGAAACTCACGTCGACGAACTGAGAAAGCATGCTGCTGCCTACGTTAATTCCGATAGCAGCGAGCGAGGCTTTCTCCATGTCGGAGGTACCCAAGACCTGCAAGCTGTAGTCGGCGCGGTGGCGCATGACGTAACCGATCCTGAGAAGCACATCTCTATCTGGGAGCGCGCCCATTTGCGCGCCATCATGCACGCCAAGGACGCCGAAGAGCGCAGCAAACTTCGCAAGCGCAACGATCTCGTCGTCACCGAGCTGGGTGATGGATCGGACTACACAGCTTTTCAGGATTTCGCCGGCATCTCTTCGCTTAACGTGGGATTCGGCGGCGAGGACGAGGGTGATCAATACCATCCATCTACGATGATTTCTACTGGTACACGCACTTCGCCGATACGAACTTCTCGTACGAGCGGGCTCTCGCCCAGACTGCGGGATCGATCGTGCTCCGCATCGCCGACTCTGATTTGCTTCCCTTCGATTACGCGCCGCAAGCCGATGCCATCGCAACGTATGAGTCCGATCTCGAAAAACTGCTGAAAGATAAGCAAGAGGAGATCACCGAGCGCAACCAGGAAATTCAGGAAGGTGCATTCACCGCTACCGCAGATCCGCACAAAACCTTCGTGCCACCTCCCATCGAGACCATTCCGCCGTTCATGAACTTCGCTCCAATGAAGAATTCAGTTGAGTCGCTGAAGAAGAGTGCGGAGCGATATTCCAAAGCACTCGCAAAATTTCAGTCTGCGGCAGATGGCTCGATCTCGCGGTCTTCGCTCGACACCGTCAACGCTGACCTGCTCGGCATCGCCCGTCTCTTTCTCAATGAAAAGGGACTGCCCGAGCGCCCCTGGTTCAAGAATCAGATTTACGCGCCGGGCGCGTACACCGGTTACGGCGCCAAGCCGGTGGCCGCCGTGCGCGAATACATGGACCGGAAGAAATGGAAAGAGGCGGACGCCCAGATCCCAATGGTCGCTCAGGTGATCGATAACATATCAGCCGGGATCAACAAAGCCGCCGAAGATCTAGAAGCCGCAATCAATGCAAAGAACTAAAGTGCGGCAAGACAGTCGTAGAAATATGCGTGACGGGATCAGTACCTGTGCCAGGCTCTCGCGCCTGCGCCCAAAATGCTAAAATCCCGCCGATGGCCAAATTTTCTCCGCAAGCGCGCGCCCGCAAAATCAAACTTCTTCTTTTCGATGTTGACGGCGTTCTGACCGATGGCAAACTCTTTTTTCTTCCCGATCGCAATAAGAATTCGCAAGGCACGTCCGATTTAAGCGCACAGGGTTCGATCGAATTCAAAGGGTTCCACGCCCACGATGGTGTAGCGATCTCCGTTGCCCGGATTGGCGCGCTGCGCACCGGACTCATCACCAGGCGCTTCTCAGAAACTGTTGCACTCCGCGCTCGCGATCTGAAACTCGAGTTTGTCAGCCAAGGCATCCGGGATAAGGGCACCGCCTTCAGAGAGATCGTGAAAGAAGCTGGCCTCGCGCTCGACGAAGCTGCATTTGTCGGCGACGACATCGTCGATCTCCCGGCCATGCGCCTGGCCGGTCTCGCCGTCGCCGTTCGTAACGCTCGCGCCGAAGTGAAAAAGGAAGCGCACTACACCACTCCGCACGCGGGAGGTGAGGGCGCCATCCGCGACGCGGTCGAATTCATCCTTAAGGCCCAGGGGAAATGGAAGAGAGTGCTGGACGCTTACCTCAGCAACGACGGCCCAACGGTCCAGTAAGTTCAAGAAAAATTGCAGGGGCAGGGAGACGCCGGAAATCCGCTTGTTAACCTCGACTAGGGACTCCGTGTTGAAGCAACGCCACTCGCGTTAACGAATACGAGTCTAGGTTTCATTACGTACTCGGCGTTTCTAATTTTGTTGGGTGTCGCGGGTATTCCCTGAAAGCAGCTAGCTGATAAAAAACCCACCGGAAGCTTGCTTGGGGCGTGCTCGGGTCAGCATCCGGTGGGTCTACCGTTTCTCCTTACTCACCCTGTTGTTTTCAGGAGTTGTTAAAAAAATTAAACACCGGCAGCAACGGAAGTTACGTCTATTTTTGTAAAGGTTTGTAAAATCCGTCCCCGAGTGCGCAATTTTGCTAGGTTGAGATATAGCTTGACGCATTCTTTCCATTCACGGGATAGACAGGCTACTAACTCCGGGTGTTGTAGTGCCCGGCGTCCTGTGTGGGTGATCCTACGTGGGCACGAATCTAACGTTATCCAGTTGAGATGACACTACTCCGGCAACGCCGCAGTTTTGGTCGCCATCAGTTCTGTAAACCGCTTGTCCTTGCGCAAGGTGGCGAATTCGGTGTCCCTGTAGACATTCTTCATATCCTTATAGCCCTCTTCCATCGCCTTGCGCAGGTACTCGAGCGATCGGTCCGAAAATCCCATTTTGGCGTACAACTTGGCCACCGTATAGTCGTAGCGCGCCCGATCTTCCGGACTGGGCAACTGCGCCTGCACTCCGCCGCGCGATGTTCGCTCAAACACATCCGGGTCGATCTCCACGGCTTTCTGATACGCCTGCACCGCCGGCTCGAAATGTTTCTCGGAAAATAGCGCTGCCCCCAGGTTGCTGTAGAACGAAGCGGCATTCCCGTCGATCGCAATCGCTCTGCGGTACTCCTTCACCGCTGTCCCATACTTTCTCCGCTCGTAATGCACCACGCCCAGGTTGTTATATGCGTCAGCGAATTTACGATCGGCCTTGATCGATTGTTCGAACGTCTTCTTGGCCTCGCTATAGCGCTGCATCATCAATTCGGTGATCCCAATCTTGTTCAGAAGTCGCGCCGATTTCGGCTCCTTGCCCAGCGCAGCGCGATAG
The DNA here is from genome assembly GCA_963711365.1 of Terriglobia bacterium. Taxonomy (GTDB): domain Bacteria; phylum Acidobacteriota; class Terriglobia; order Terriglobales; family Acidobacteriaceae; genus Sulfotelmatobacter. The sequence continues at coordinate 113,285 of CAVQDY010000012.1, forward strand.
TAGTCCATCGCATCGAGATAAAGCTTCTCCATGCGCAACAGGTCCGCCTTGTCCTCTAAATCAGCGACGGTTGCATCAGCCTTCGGAGGATCCACCGACCGGATGAGTGGTGGCGCAATCTGTACCTGCTCTGAATGCGAAACCTGGGCCACAGATGTGAGAGAAAACGCAAGAACAACAGTGAGGAGAGAAACGAAAACCAGCGAACCCTTGCGGACGAGAGCCACGGGGCACCCCCAGCTTCTTATGCGTATTTTGGCACAGTTTGGGACAGTCCGGCTAAGATTTTCGCCTTTCGACCGAGCCTATACGAAAGCGGAGAGTCGAGTTCCGAGGGCCCCGTCAGTGAGGCGGAGGCTGCCCACTGTCTGCTGGTTTAGACACCGGAGCCGGTTTTTTGTCATCCTTAAAGATTCCAGCTATCTTGCCAAAGAACCCTTTCTTTTTCTGGGCGTCCTGAGGGTTGTTCGACTCGGTATTGCCGGTGGCCGGGGCTGGAGTTTGCGGCATGGCCGGCTTGTCGCCCCCTCCGAAGATCTTGGAAAGAAAGCCTTTAACTCCTTGCTGCGACTCGCACGTATCGTGCGGCTCGGTCCCGGCGACAAAAGCTGAGGTGTAGTCGTCCGTGCATTTGGGGGTGGCTAGCAAGTTCGTGGATTTATCGAGTTGCACGTCAACCACTCCCGCAGGTTGCGTGAATGGACGCATGTCCGCATACTGGGGCAGCAGCGACGCTTTCTTCATGAACTCTGTCCAAATCGGCGCCGCCGTCATCGCCCCGCTCAGCCGCAGGTCGCTGTAATCGTCGAATCCTACCCACACAATGCACAACAGATTCGACGTATATCCAGCGAACCATCCATCGTGCGAACTGCCGGTCTTCCCTGCCGCCGGAGGCGTAAATCCGCGCAGCCGCACCGCCGTATATCCGAGTCCATTGTTAATCACGCCTTCCATCATGTTTGTCATGACGTAGGCAATTCGCGGATCTATCACCTGCCGCTGATCCGTACCGTAATTCGAAATCACATCGCCTTTAGCGTTCCGAACCGACCTCAGCAGGATCGGTGACAACCGGACGCCGTTATTGGCGAATACCGTGTAGGCTCCGCTCATATCCAGCGGGGACGCATCGTACGAACCCAGAGCCATTGCCGGAGTCGCTTTGACCGAAGCAATGCCCGCCGACTTCGCCAAGTCCGCGACCTTGTCGTACCCCACTTCCTCGGCCACCTTCACTGTCGCGTTGTTCAGTGACATCGCCAACGCGTACCGCAGGGTGACATCCCCGTGATATTCCTCTTTGTAATTTCGTGGCTCGTAAATCGAATCGCCGTAAGCAAATGTCGAAGGTTCATCAGTCACTGTCGAGGCTGGAGTAATCACGGTCGGCGATCCATCCAGCGCCGTGTTCATCGCCGTCGCGTACACAAACGGCTTGAATATCGATCCCGTCGGACGCTTCGCCACGGCGTGATTCAGCTGGCTCCATCCGTAATCGCGGCCACCGACCAGTGCCAGCACCGCACCCGTATGCGGGTCGATGGCCACCAGCGCAACCTGCGCCTGCGGACCCGGCTGCACCGTAGTCTCAAATTTCTTCCCGACCTTCACCTTTTTCGTGCGCAGCTTCTTGACCTGCTCATCGACTAGCTTGATTCCCATCTCTACGGATTGTGCCGCCGCCGCCTGCAAATCTGGATCGAGAGTCGTGTAAATCCGGTACGACGAATCGTTCAGTTCGCTCTCGCTGAATTTGTTGATGAGCTGGTCGCGGACCATGTCGACAAAGTACGGAGCATCGCTCGCCTCCACGTTCGGAGGCGCCAACTTTAGGGGCGTAGCTTTTGCCTTTTCTGCCTGTTCTTTGGTGATCGCATGCGATTCGACCATCGAATCGAGCACCAGGTTTCTGCGTTCCAGTGCGCGCTCTGGATGCCGGTAGGGCGAGAGCCGGCTCGGACCTTGAATGATCCCTGCCAGCAACGCAGCCTCCGGCAGGCTGATTTCGTTCAGATCTTTATTGAAATACGCCCGCGAAGCCTCTGCGAATCCACTAATAGCAAACGACCCTCTCTGCCCAAGATTCACCCAGTTCGCATAGAATTCGAAAATCTGTTGCTTGGTGAATTTTTGCTCAAGCTCCTCGGCGATCAGCATCTCGGTCACCTTGCGCTTGATCGATTTTTCAGGACTTAGAAAAAATCCCCGGGCCAACTGCTGCGTCAACGTGGAACCGCCCTGGGCGCGCTTCTGACGAATGACATCCTCCCAGACGGCCTCCACGGTTCGCACGAAATTAATGCCGCTGTGTTCGAAAAAACGCCGGTCTTCAATGGCCAGTGTCGCCTGCACCATTACTGGAGGAATCTCGCTATACTTCACCAGTTGTCGCTTTGATCGCTGTTCCGCGTTGAACAGCGCCGTCACCAACTCTGGCTCCAGTTCGTACGCCGAAAGGTCGTTCCCGCGGCTTGTGATTTGGCTCACCTGTCCATCTTCGATGCTGATACGAGCCGGCTCCGGCGCATGGTACGACTCCGAGCCCGGAGTTATCTCAATTCCTCCCTTCACCAGGTGGAATGTGCCCAGCTTTGAATCGCCGTCTTTGTCGGAATATCCTGCCTGCCGCAGTTGGGCCGCGATCTCTTTCGGCTCGATTTTTTCGCCGTCCCGGACGACGCGCGGCAAGGCATAGATTTTCGCCGAATTGGCGAAAACAGGAGTCTTGAACCGCTTCTCGATGATCCGGTCGTACTTGATGTAGAAGTACGAAAAGACGATCGTGAACGACATGGCCAGGATGAGAAAGGCTACCAGCGCTGCCCGCAAGACGGGGTCGCGCGGAAGACCACGCACCTTAGCCCCGCCATCGGCACTTCTTTTCGGAATTCTGATTTTGATTGCCAAGTTCGACTCTACGCCCAGATTCTATTCAGACGATGGGACCAGCTAAAAGGTTTGATCCGCTCTCGCAGTGCCACATCTAACCCTGTCATTCGAAAGTGAGCGCCAGTGAGCGAGTAGAAATTTGCTTTCCAATTCCTCTATTGTACCGCCCATCCCTCAAACAAAAAGAGACCCGCAGTACACGCGGGTCTCTAACTCATCACTAAGTTATTCAGTTTAGGGCGCGTCCGCTACGGCCCAGAAGCCCGGAGTTGCAATCGTCAAGGTTCCGACTGGTTGCGTCAGCACCCCACCCGATCCCACTGCGAGCGGCGCAATCTGCGTAGTAATCTGATTCGTGCTTGTATCCAGATAGCTGCCGTAAACGAACAAGAGGACTCCGCTCTGATCCAACTGCCCCCACGAGCCGTCTCCCACACCGGTGAATGGCGATCCGCTATCCGCTACCAGTGTTCCTGATCCATTAATCGTGTAGCCCTCAACCGGATTGAACGCTGTTTCAGTATCATTGAATCCAAACGAGTAAACCTGCGTTCCGCCGGAGTTCTGCTGCACGGCAATACTGAACGGCGCGTACACCGTCGACTGCTTGACGACTTGCGTAAGCGCTCCAGTAGTTCCGATGCTGAATACATACAAGTTGTCATCGTCGATCCCGTCAGATGCCACCGTCTTTCCGCTGGTGCCGATCATGAACTTTCCACTGGGCTCGCCCTTGATCTGCCACATGGGGAAACCAAACGGGCTGCCCGCTATTGACGTCAATGAACCGGTGCTTCCGATCTGGTAAGCCGCTACCTCCGAGCCTGTATGGTTACTGCTATTGCCATCCACCACGTACAGATACTTTCCCAATCCATCCGTGCCCAAGTTCATCGGCGTGAATCCTAGTGGCAAGGTAACAGGTGAGCCGGTAGCCGGTGTCAGAACCCCGCCGCTCCCAATTTGATAAACATAGATCTGCGACGTGATCGCATCCGAGATGAATAGGAACGTCCCGGTAGGGTCCGTAATCATGTTGTCCTGCCCCACGGTTCCAATGAAGCCATTCAGAGCGGTCACCGTATACGGACTGCCGCTGATCGTGGTCAAGCTTCCGCTCGAACCGACCGTCCAGCCAAATAACTGTTGAGTTCCTGCGAACCCCGAATACAGATACTTACCCTGAGCCACCACCATGCCCACGCCACCCTGGCTCAATGGAATGTCGGGCGCGGTGTAGCTGGTGATCGGCGCAAAGGAATTCGTCGACGGAATCAGCGCGTACCCGTCGATCGTTCCAGTGGTGGCGCCGGTCGCGCCCTGATCAACCGCGTAGACAAACGCCGACGCAGAACTCGTGCCGCCACTCTGCGAGAGACCACCGCTGCCACCTGATCCGCACGTCGTGTCGCCAAAGCCAGCCTTGCACAAGTAGTGCCCGCAGCCGGCCAGCCACGTTGTGGCCAACAGTAATAGCGCAGCCGAAAGAACTCGATGCTTCATAGTCATGAACCGCCTCCACCTCAAATCACGCTTTTCGTACGAGCAGCGGCGATTTATGCCGCACGCGCCTCGCATGTTCAGACAACATTCCTGGAACAGACGCCTGCCCGATTCTCGATGGTAGGGCCGTACGTAACCGGTAGACAACGTTACGAATGTCACTGTCCATGACGAACGAATTTGCGGCTGCCCCTCATACCTACGAGACGTTCGACTCCCAATCGTTTCTGCTGATACCTCCGAGAAGCTGAACTCCAAAACAAAATAAAAGACCCGCAGTGAACCGCGGGTCTTAGGGCTTTTCGGGTCATCGAACTCTACGGTTCGTCTGTCACGGCGAATGTAACTCCCGCAGACCCGGTGGGCGGCAGACCGCTACTCAATCCTCCCGTGCTAGATACCGAGATAGCTAACAGCCCTGCCGCTGGTTGGTTCGTCTCCGACCCCTCAGCGAAGATGTACTGCCCGGTCTGATCGAATTTGCCAAGGCCCGATAAGAACGTCGTGGATGGCGTCGGATTGGTTAATGCACCCGTCGACGCGTTGAATGAGAAGCTGACGATTGGCTCCGCCTGCGTTGCGGAGGTAGACAAGTCATCCAGGTTAAACGTGAATACCAACGACCCGCTTGGACTCACGGCGATATATGACGGTGTCTCGGGGGTGCTTACTACCGTCGGGCCTGATAGAGCACCGGTCGTCCCAATTGAGAACACATACACATTGTTGTCGAGAGTGGAGCTCTGCGCCCCATTGCTTTCGGTAATTCCCAACATGTACTTCCCGGTCGGCTCGCTGGCCAACATCATCATCTGAGAACTCACCGTTCCGACGTTTGTAAGGGCTCCGCTGGCCGAGTCATAGGAATACTCAGAAATATTTGTTCCGTCCATGGCATACAAGTATTTACCGGCCCCATCCGTTGACATCTGAACGGGCTGTCCAATGCCGCTGGCGAACGGTGACCCATTTACCGGCGTCACTGCTCCGCTGGTGGAGTTAACTGTGAGGACATAAACTCCAGAGGCCGTCCCTACAAACAGGAACTTCCCGGACGGATCTGCTGCAATCGGCGATGCCACGGTGGAGGGCAAATTCAATGCAGTGGTCGAAGATACCGACAAGGCCCCGGTCGTCCCATCAATGGTGTAGCCGTGAAGACTGCCATCGGAATAGGGCATGTAGAGATAAAGCTTGTTCACGATTACTATGCCGCCGTCATAACCCTTCAGGACAAGAGTCGGCGGAGCAACCCAATTCGCAATTGGCGCGAAGGTCCCGGAATTGTCCAAGTCCAATGCTACCGCCGCCATCTGGCCAGCGTGATCGTCCATGAAATATACAAATGCTCTCTGGCTGGAACTTCCGTTCTGGCTGCTGCTGTTTGATGCACATGTCGTGTCGCCAAACCCAGCGCCGCACACGTAGTGCCCACACCCCGCCAGCCACATCATTGCCCCAAGCAACGCAAAAACCGATAGCGCCCGAGCCTTCACCGTCATGAACCGCCTCCACTTCGGAATGGTTGTTCCGAGTCAACCGGACACTTCTGTCCGTTCCTAAACATCTGAGATACGCAAAATGGATCTGAATGGTTGGGAAAGTCTGGATCGGCGCCGCGCATCTGCGCGAAAACACGCTTTCCCACGCCGATGCTAGGCCGCTCGTAATCGCACGACAAGGTTACGAACGTCATTGGCCGTCTCCAAAGTGCGGCCTTGGTATTGAATGATTTGTCCCGGCGTGCCGCTCGCTTCGAGCTGCAAATCTGAAAGTGGCTAGCGGCTGGTAGCAGTCAAATGAAAGATCAATGACAGGCCCGGCACTACCACTCGCGACCGATACTTCGCCATCAAGAAAACTTTGGGATTCTCCACCGTTCCCGAGCGCTCCACTCGAATCTGATCCGGCCCAAGGTGAATGTCGTGGCCGGCTGCGCGCCGAATCACGGCGTCGCGTAGATCGTCATCGGACGACTGCGCCAGCAGCCCAATTCGCGATCCCGCCATCGACGCGATATCTTTCAAGTCGTCTCTGAATTCGTAATTGGCAAACTCGTTTGCGGCAAGCTGCCACCCGGTGCTGATCACCATGGCGAAGAGGAGAACGCCGCAAATAACTTTGATTTTGCCCACGACAAATTCCTAGTGAAGAATTAAGTTCGCTGGGCGGAGTGTTGCAAGCTGAGTGCCGGCATACTACATGCCACGATTCCCGCTGGATGGCGTGAAATGCAACGAGAAGGAATATCCCGGCAGACTTACAGGCACGTTGTAATCCGCCGCTACGTATACGGCCGGCGCGCCCGGGGTGCCAATTCGCTGAACCGTGACCTGCTCCGGGGCCAGAGTAATTTGGTGTTCCTGCGCCTTCTTCACGATCGAGTCGATAAGCTCCTGGTCCGTCTCATGCGGATTGGCGCCGCCGACCATCGCAATGTTCCGCAGATCGTCCTGAAAAGAATAGTTCGTCAACTCCGGCGGAATGATCTGAAAACCCGCGTAGATCACCCCGACAATGGCCAGAAACCCGAAGAGCGCTTTTACTGTTCCCATGTCCCACAATTCTGCTCAGCAGGACTCGGGATGTCCTCACGACGCCCGGCCGAGCACTCCCTTTAGATGTTCGACTATCGCGGAGATCGTAACATCGCGTACCTCGCGAGTCTCGCGAAAAACGACTTCCACAGTACCTTCGGTAACCTTTTTTCCCACCGTGATTCTAAAGGGGATACCCACCAGATCAGCATCCTTGAACTTCACTCCCGGCCGCTCATCCCGGTCATCGAGCACGACATCGAATCCGGCCGCTTGCAAGCGCTCGGCAATGTCCTCAGACGCATTCCTCACCGCCTCATCTTTCACGTTGACCGGCGCCACGACTACCTCAAACGGAGCAATTGCCGCCGGCAGCCAGAACCCATTCTCGTCGTTCCCTTGCTCGACCGCCGCTGTCAGAATGCGCTCGATGCCAATGCCGTAGCACCCCATGATCGGCATCACTTCCTTGCCGTTCTTGTCGAGCACACGCAGCCCCATCGACTCCGAATAGCGATATCCGAGCTTGAAGATGTGCCCGATCTCGACCGCCGTATCGATCCGCAGCGGCTTTCCGCAATTAGGGCACATCTCCCCGACTTTTACCGCACGCAAATCGGCATATGCCGTGGGAATGAAATCCTTCCCCGGCGTCAGGTTCTTCAAGTGATAGTTTTCTTTATTCGCGCCCGCGATAAGGTTCGTCCGACCTTCGAGCGCCTTATCGACCAGAAGGTAGGGACGAGCATCCTCATCGAGGCCTTTCGCCCAATCGATCCCCACAGGGCCCAGATATCCGGCCGGAGAATTGAACAGCGCCTTAATCTCTGCCTCTTCCATCGGCCGCGTAGCCGTCGCGACTGCCGCGTTGAACTTCGCTTCGTTCAGCTGATGATCGCCCCGCATCAAGACAACGATGGCGCGTGATTTTTTCTTTCCTTTCTCATCCACTTCGTCCGCCATGTACGCCAGCGTCTTGATCTTGTTTTTTGGCGACACTCCCAAAAACTTCGCCACGTCTTCGATCGTCTTCTGCCCCGGAGTATGCACCTCGAGCGGTTTGCCATCGCCCTCGGCCGCCAGATCCGCTACGGCCTCGAGCTTCGAAGTCGCCTTCTCCAGGTTCGCCGCGTAGTCGCATCCATCGCAGCTCACAATCTGATCCTCGCCCGCGGAAGTTCGCACCATAAACTCGTGCGACTCCTTGCCGCCCATCGCTCCCGAATCCGCCTCCACCACCATGTACTTCAAACCGCAGCGATCGAAAATCCGGCAATACGCCTCGTAATGCTTCTTGTAGGAGACATCCAACCCTGCGGCATCGATATCGAACGAGTATGAATCCTTCATCATGAACTGCCGTATGCGCAGCAGCCCCGACCTCGGACGCGGCTCATCGCGAAACTTCGGCGCAATCTGATACCAGATCTGCGGCAGCTGCTTGTAACTGCGCAGTTCCTTCAATGCAATCGAGGTCATAACCTCTTCTTCGGTCATACCGAGGCACATGTCCGCGCCTTTGCGGTCTTTGAGCCGGAACAGGTTCTCGCCCATCAGCTCCCACCGCCCCGAGGCCTCCCAAAGCTCCCGCGGATGCAGCGCCGGTAAATAAAACTCCTGCCCGATTCGGTCCATCTCCTCGCGGACGATCGCCGTAATCTTGTTGAACGAGCGCGTTCCCAGGAAAAGGTAGGAATAAATTCCAGCGGCCAGCTGACGGATGTATCCTGCCCGCACCAGAAATTTATGCGAAGCCACTTCGGCATCCGCCGGGGCCTCGCGCAAAGTAGGAATAAACAGTTGTGACCAACGATGCATAGTTTTGTGAGTACCGCGTCCCGAGTAGCGAGTACCGAGAGACAGGCACAAGCCCGATTCAAAGGGGAATCCATCATCTTACAAGCATTTTCAGGAAGACGCCGGTGCGGCTCGAAGGATTTGAGCGAATCCTCCGCGGTGCTTTTATCTTGGGCGAACCAATGTTTAAGCAAACAAAGGGTTGCGAGTACCACCGACCGGGGCTCTTCTCGCTACTCAGTACTAAGCGCTCAACTGCTTCAGAATCTCTTTCCCCAGCTTCTGCGCTTCCCCAAAAAACTTCTGGTACTCCACAAACAGGCGGTTCAAATCCAGCGACTTGTCGGCAGTCAGCTTCTTGCGCAGAATCATATCCCGCACGTGTACAGGATTCGGCAAAATCGCCTCTTCATTCAGTTCTTCCAGCGCGGTATTTGGATCGTAGTGATACATGGAAACCTCATTCAGAGATTGAAAGATCGGGCGACTGACTGATTAGAAGACCGGAGGGCGGTGGGCTTCCAATCGCTCAATCTCCCGATCGCCCAATCACTCAATCCTAGACCAGTTCCGTGGTCCACAGATCGTGCAGATGCACAATCCCTTCCAACCGCATGGAGCCGTCCACCACCGCCAACGACGTGATCTTCTTGTCTTCCATTAATGCCAACGCGGTCGCCGCAAACTCGTGCTTCCCAATTGTCTTCGGGGATGCCGTCATCGCCTCGCCTGCGGTCAGATCCATCACATCCTTCCCGCGCTTTTCCAGCAACCGCCGCAAGTCTCCATCGCTGATGATTCCCACCAAACGATCTTCTTCCACCACTGCCGTCACGCCCAGCTTCTTCCGCGACATCTCATAAATCACATCAGGCATACGCGTCGCAGGCGCGACGCAAGGCAACGCATCGCCGGTATGCATCAGGGATTCCACCCGGGCCAGCCGCTTTCCCAATTTTCCGCCCGGATGCAGATTCGCGAAGTCCTCCTCCTTGAACCCGCGCCGCTCGCTCAAGGTCACGGCCAGCGCATCCCCCAATGCGAGCATCGTCGTTGTGGAAGCCGTTGGCGCCAACCCCAACGCACAAGCCTCCTGCGCAATCGAACAATCCAACGCAACGTCCGCCGCCGAAGCCAAGGTCGAAATGGAAGCGGCTGCCCCGCCCTTCGCGCCTTTCGAAGTGGGGGAATCACTCCTCTTTGGATCACACACCGGATCCCCGGTCATCGTAATCAGCGGCACCTGCAATCTTTTGATGGTCGCCAGCAGCGCCAAAATTTCGTCCGTCTCCCCACTTGCCGACAGTGCCAGCACCACGTCCCCGCGCACCACCATCCCCAAGTCCCCGTGGAGCGCCTCCACCGGATGCAGATATAGCGCCGGAGTCCCCGTCGAGCTCAACGTTGCCGCGATCTTCCGCGCGATCAACCCACTCTTCCCCATTCCGGTGACTACCACACGCCCCGCGCAGCAGAACATCAGATCGACGGCCCGCTGAACTGCCGCCGCCATTGGACCGCCAATCCGATCAGCCAGAGCGCTCAACGCCGCAGCTTCAATCCGCACCACATTTTCACCAATATTTTTCATTTCAAGCCGGGTTCTCTTTGAACCCCGTGTCCTCCGTGGTGAGCCCTCTTAAACAGGGAATGGTAACAAACCCCGCCCGTCCCGGCCCAAAGTAACCTATCCCGCTCGGGCCTCATCGGCTACGCTCATCCGAAAAGCCATGAGCCATTCGTACGCCTATTTATCGCAAGGCCAGCTCCATCTCAAACTTGGTGACGAGCCCGTCCGCCCCATCGACAGTAAATTCGGAGAATCCGTGCGCGAGCGCGCCGCGCAAATCAACAATCGCAATTCCTGGAAGACTCAGGGAACCGGCGCGAAATTCATGTCTGGGGGTCTGCTCTGGGGACGCCAGCCCGGCGATCCGACCGACATACGAGTCGACATCACCGGCGTTTCCTCCGGATGCAAGCCGGGCGAACTTTATTACAGCCTCTCCACCGATGACATCGGTGGGGTCTTTCTGCTCCGCGAACGCGCCACTGACGAACTCCGATTACTGCACACGGCCGACTTCCGGGTCCGTCGTCTCGCGGCCGGTCTAGAGCAAGACTGCCTCGCCTGTGTCGTTCACCGCAAAGGAGGAGGGTCCTGCATCGCCGTCATGCGCTCCGACGGCACCGAGATGCGCGATGTCACCCAAGGCGACACCATCGACGACGCGCCACACTGGGTTCCTGGAGCCGCCCGCGAGCTTGTCTTTCAATGCGCCGCCATCGGGCGGAATCGTGCCGGATTCGCTGTCACTCAAGCCCCTTTCGCGATCCACCAACTGGACATCGAAGCGGGGAGGGTCACCACGCTAGCCGAAGATCCCAAGTTCGATCTGCTGACTCCGCAGCTCAGCCGCGATGGATCTCTTTACTACATTCGGCGCCCGTATCGCGACCCCAATCAGCCGCCCAGCCCGTGGCGGGCCGCGCTCGATCTAGTTCTGCTTCCCTTCCGTCTTCTCTATGCGATTTTTCAGTTCCTGAATTTCTTCACCGTTCGCTACACGGGCAACACGCTGACGACCACCGGTGACGCCCGGCAAAAACACGCTGACCTGCGCAAGATGATGGTCTGGGGCAACCTGCTAGACGCCGACAAAGCTGCCGACCGCGCGGACGACGGCACTCCAGCACTCGTACCGAAATCCTGGGAACTGATCCGCCGCCGCAAAGACTCGAACGCCGAAGAAGTCGTAGCCAAAGGCGTTCTGTGCTACGACCTCTATCAGGATGGCTCCGTGCTTTATTCGAACGGCGGGGGAATCTACCGCGTCGATCTAAAGGGATCGACGGAACGATTGGCGAAAGACGCTCTTATCGAACAGGTTGTAGCCGTCGAAGAATAAGACTGGCGTATCAGGTCGGTGTCTCTAGAAATGGTCTCCATCCACCCGCGCCGCAAGCTCGGGGCGCTGCTTCTGCCCTAAAATCGCCAACCCCTTCGCCTGGACAAGGCGATCCCATGGCCCCGCCTGCCAGTTGTCCCTCAGTTTCTCCGGATGCCTCCAGGGTGGCAGCGTGATCATCAAATTCCGCGCTGTGGCATGCACATACGGTTCGTACATCGCCCGCAGCTTCGCCAACTTCTCGTGCGCATATTCATCACTTCTAAGTTCTAAGCCAGCGTCCTCCAGTGTTGAGCGCAATGTCTCGTACGCTGCATCTGTCATCCGCTCCGGTGTTTCGGGATCGTACCTGGCATTGACCACCTGCGCCAAATCCACTGCAGCGTGCCGCGCCATCGCAAACGTCAACTTCGCCTGTCCCGGTTGTACTCCGTCGATCCCCGCTAACACCAGCGACGAAACGTCCAGCATCGTCGTCAGGGCGCCAAGCCATGATTGATTGCTGTGCTGCGACCGGAAAAATGTCAGCACGGGATACGAAATTTGCGCCTCCAGCAGCTCCGCCGCCCAGCGCTCCCAATCGCGCAACACCTCATCGAGTACTGACTGGCTCACGCCCGCGTCTTCCGTCCGTCCCGCGAGCCGCACGAGCAACTCGGCTGCCGATGGAGGCGATCCCGCTCGCGCATCGAGCATCGAGATCTGCACCTCTCGCCGTGAAAATGCGGCGTACACCACGGGGATATAACCGATCACTACTCCGAGGAAGGCAAATCCCATCCCGGCCTCGAATACCGAAAGCGCCCGCGCCGCCGGCGATGTCGGAACGATGTCACCGTATCCCAGCGTGAAAAAAGTCTCGCCGCTGTGATACATAATCTTGCCGAACGTCAGTTTCTCACCGCTGAGTTGCTCATGCCCACCAATGCCGTACTGCATCAGCCCAAATCCAAAGATAAGTCCCGCCGCCCAGAATCCAAGCAACAAAATCAGCGAGAGCGGTCCGAAGTACCCCAGGAAATTTTGCTGTCGCGAAGGCTTCTTTATCCTCCGAGCAATCCCTCGCCACGGAATCCACGTCCGCCTATAAAAATAGGCGGTCAACTTGAAATTCCGCAGCACCCGCCGCGGCAGCACCACGGTCTCAAACGCATCGAGCAGCACCATCCAGATGATGGCGATACCGAACGCAACGGCGACAATGTGCACGTGCGAATTCATCTGATTGACAACGGCGATTACGGCAGCCCCAGAGATATCGCTGGTGACGAGCCATGTCATGAGGATTGAGCTTAAAGGCGATGCGCAAGTGCAACCCTAGCCCTAACCAATCCCACAGAAAATGAAGCGTCAGCCGAGGTGCGATGTAGATGCGCCGGAAAGCTTACCAGATTCGAGCGAAATCGATCGTCTGCGGGCGCAGCATTTTTCGCGCCCTTTTGTGTGGCAAGCAGGGAGGCTCCGACGTTGTGAGACGGACGCTTCTCGTTGCCTGGATCGCATAATCGCGAAGTCTATAACGAATGAGGGGCCGGCCAATCCTGGCAAATGGTCCCCGCACCTCTAGTGCGGCGGCTGTGCCGGGGCGCCCTGCGCCGTGGACCCTGCCGGAGGTTTGGTCGCATCCGTTGCCGGTTTTTTCGTGGTCCTTTTCTTTACGGGCTTCTTCGGGGACTCAGTGTCATCCACCACGACTTTCTTGGGAGGCGCCGCCTCCGCTGCCGCCTGCGCCGTCTTCAGGGCCGCACTCAACCGAGTGATCTCCGACTCTTTCGAAGCCGAAAGATTTTCGATTCGCTCCGCCAGCTGCCTGCGTGATCCCTCAAAAGAGTTCAGATCATTCGAGAGCGCCTGCAGGTCATCCTTCGATCCAAACGCACCGGCACCCTCCACCACGCCGCCGAGCACGTCATACAGCGCGTCGAGATTGCGGTAGAGCTTGAACGTGGTCGGTAAATCTTCTGGTGCGTTGCGCAGCTGGCCGATGATCTCCGGCAGTGCTCCCTGCAGATTTCGCTGGATCGAATCCACATTCCCCAGTGCCTGCCGCTTATAGGATCCGTCCGCCTTCCACTTCTCGATCCGCAGCTTTACCAGATCGGCCTGCGTATTCTTGGAGGTCGCATCGAGCTGTGAAAGCAAGCCGTTCAGCTGAGTCACCGAAGCATAGGAGACAGGTTGTCCTTGACCACTATTGGCTAGAACGGCGGACGGTGCAGGGCCCGCTTGCCCCAGCGCCGCCCCGATGAAGCCGAGAAACAAACCGGGAGAGATCAGAAGATTCCGTGTCATTGGTTGGACGTTCGTGTTTGCGCTCATCAGAATACTACAAGCCCCACCTTACAGTGGATCAGGTCTATTCCTGACCTAACGAACGTAGTGGGGCCCGGGCCATTATGTCCGCGGGCCCCAACCAAACGTGACATTCGACTCACCTCAACATCAGGGCGATAATTAAGGGGTAATGCTATCCATCCGCAGCATTGCCGCCCTGGCCCTCATTCTTTTGCTTGCGATCCCCGCGCTGGCGCAGGACATCCCCCGCCGTCTAATCCTCAAAGACGGTTCATACCAGCTTGTTACAAAATATGAGGTCAAGGGAGATCGAGTCCGCTATTACAGCTCCGAGCGCGAAGAATGGGAAGAACTTCCCCAGTCCCTCGTCGACTGGCCGGCTACCGAAAAATTTGAAAAGGACCGTGCTGCGGCTGCGTCCACTCCTGAAGCCGTTCAAATCGATAAAGAAATTGAGCACGAGCGCGAACTCGAACAGACCGAACTACCGCAGGTCGCTCCCGGACTCCGTCTTCCAATAGACTCCGGCATATTTCTTCTGGACAATTATCAAGGACAACCGCAGATTGTTGAGATCAACCAGACTGCCGGGGACGTCAACCGCAATACAAAATCGAACATTTTCCGCGGCGCCATCAAACCCATTTCATCGAGCAAGCAGACCATCGAACTCGAGGGCGCGCACGCCCCGGTCCAGTCTCACGTAGCGCTTCCGACGTTCTACATTAAGATTGACGAGACTTCTGATCGGGGCGCCCGATAAGCTGGCACCTCCCGCGTCCTCGGGTCCCGCCCAACCGGAGCAACGGCAACAAGCCATCGTTCCCTTCGACCGCTTTCGCATCCTTCGCGTCGAAGTCAAAGGCAACAAGCGAATCGTTGGAGACATCAAGCGCCAGGTGACAGGCAAGATCACGCGCGAGCAGCACCAGATCAAAAGCACGATCACGGACATTCGCGGCGGCTGGCTCAAGCTCTCTCCCAGCGAGAATCTTGAGCCGGGTGAATACGCGCTCGTGGAGGTGACTGAGAAAGAGGCGATGAACCTGTACATATGGGATTTTGGCGTCAACCCCAAGGCTGCGGCAAATCCCAATCCTTGGAAGCCGGACGTAAAAGCGGGGCCTGCTTCCTCTATTTCGAAGCCGGATAGCAAATGAGGTTTGCGTCACATGGAGCTCGGACCTCAGACGTTGGACCTTGAGTTCGTGATTCGCGGATGAGATGCAAATGCGCTAAACGGGCCTGAAAACTGACATTTGACTGGCGGAAGTCTGGAACGAACTGAGAGGACAGTTCTACTCTTTCAACATTCCCCGCTGCGCAATACCGATGTTATCCCGGGTGGAGTTCTTCACCATGTACATCATTCCGTCGGCCTGGCGGATTACGTCATGCGCTGAGCGCGCATCGTGCGGATAGGTTGCCACTCCAATTGACGCCCGCACGTTGAGATTCAGGCCTTCTTCGCGGCAGAAGGCACTCGCCCGCAGACCGTCGCGCAGGCGCTTCGCTACCACCAGCGCCTGATCTTTTCCCGTCTGAGGTAGCAGCACGACGAATTCGTCGCCGCCGTAGCGGAATGCAAAATCGATCAAGCGCAGCTGCGCTTTAATCAGATAACCGATCTCGGCCAGCAGCTTGCTCCCAATAAGGTGTCCGTGCGTGTCATTCACGGACTTGAAATGGTCCAGATCGATAAACAGAATGCTGAACTCATAGCCAAATCGCGAAGAGCGGTAAACCTCGGTCTCAAGCGTTTTATAAAGATGACGCGCATTGTAGAGGCCGGTGCAGTCGTCCGTAATCGTCAGTTCCTGAATCTTTTCGACCCACTTGGCATTCTCGATCGCGATCGCGGCGTAGTCGCAAAGCGATTGCAGGAAGAAGAGCTCGGGCTCCTTGAAGCGTTCCATGTCGACATTGACCAACTGGATCACGCCCAGCACACGCAGCTTCGAGCGCAGCGGCACGCAAATCACCGACCGCGTCTCCCACTTGGTGGCATCGTCTACGCGGCTCGCGAAGTTGGGATCGCTTGTCACATCGGGCACAACTCGCGCTTCGCCGTGCTTGGCTACCCAGCCGGCGATGCCTTCTCCAACTTTCAGACGCACATTCTTGAGCGCCTCGGCCTTATCACCCACCGCAATCGCAAAATATAACTCGTCGTGGCCTTCATCCACCATCAACAGCGACCAGGTGTCGGGACGGAAATATTCCGCCATCTTTTCCATAATTGTCTGCAGAATCGAGTCGAGATCCAGCGATGACGTGAGCGCCTTGGCCACGTCGTGGAAAATCGTCAGCTCCTGGCTCTGCCGAGTCAATTGAGTGCCGGCCTCAGGCATGGATATCCCGTCAGTCCTCACAGATAAGGGTGGCGTTGGAAAATTATACGGGTCAGTTTCGTCCACGGGCAACGAACGTTGGTAACGCGTACCCGTAACGCCAATTACCTCAAGGAGTTCCCGTGTGCTGATCCGCCACGAACGTTTCTCAACCCTCTGTGTGGCAAAGGTTTTATAATCGCCGCAATGAAGATTCTGTTGCTCGCGCTAATGCTTTCCCCAGCTCTGGCCCAGACACCCGATCCACATTCGATTCCCGCGGTTGACGCCGGCACCGGTCCCTGTACCGCAGACTTCACCATCACCGACAGCGATAACAAACCCGTGTACGCCGCCAAGGTCAAAGTCCACATCGCCTACGGGTTCGGCGGGTTCCATAAGCTCGACTTGGAAGTCGGCACAAACGTAGACGGCAAAGCTCGCATCACCGGACTGCCGGATCGCCTCAAGCGCGGACTCTTGTTCGAAGCCTCGGAGCGTGACCGCACCGGGGAGGCTTTCGACGACACGTCGAAAACATGCCAAGCCCAATTTCCGATCACCCTGCGGAAGCCGGTCTCTCCTCCTCAATAAATCAACGTCCATAAGGCGGTGAAAACGACGCAAACGAAGACAGCGATGGTCCTCACACCATGTCTTCTGATGCTGCGGCCTGCCTGACCTCCCTGGGGAATGAACATTCTTGCGGTGCTCCTGTCTTGACCTTGCCAGCAGACGAACGTCACCACAGTTACCAAGCCCCTGACCTCTCGTCCCGTAGCGCACTCACTCCGGTTGTCCTATCATGGTTTCGACATCACTCCTGCAGGAACCATTACCGTGGCCGAGTTCGGGAAAAAATTTCGCAAGGCGCGCGAGTCTAAAGAGCTCTCGCTGGAAGCTGTTTCGAACGTTACCAAGATCGGTGCGCGCATGCTGCAGGCCATCGAGGACGAAGACTTCGACAGGTTGCCTGGAGGCGTCTTTAACAAGGGATTTATTCGCGCCTACGCCAAACACCTCGGACTTGATCCCGAAACTGCCATTACCGAGTACCTGGACTGTCTTCGCAACGCGCAGGTCAGCTCTCACGAAGGATGGGATTCCGCCCATCCGGATCCTCGCGTGAAAGGCGCAGTGGCTACGATGCCTGCCGCCAAAATACAAGCCGCCGTCGAACTGAAAGAGGAATTGCCTAATCTTCAATTGCCGCGTGCCGAAGACGTTCGTTCCGGGCGCAAGCAATACATGGGCCGGCGGTCGCCTGGCATTCCATGGACACTGGTCTACCTGGTCGCAATCGTAATCATCGCAGTTGCGATTCTCTGGATACGGCACTCGCGCGCTATTCATAACGCCGCTGACAAGTTTTCTACGCCTGCATCTGCGGCGGCAAGCTCAAGTCCGGTCCCGACTTCGTCTGCTCCAACAATGTCCAGGGTTCCACCTAGCGCAACTGCGCCGGCAGCGCACTCCCCAGCTTTCACGCGTGCGATTAGGCCCGGCATTCCCAATCCCGCCGCGAACCAAATCAAAAGCACAAGCCAGGATCAAGTCAAAGCGGACGTCACGATGCGCTCATACGGCACTGCAACGGCGACGCCTGCGGAATCGTCAGCAGAAAATCTGACTCTCACCATTCGCGCCACCGAGAACACGTGGATCTCCGTCAGTTCTGATGGAAACCATGTAACGCAAGAAAATCTGATCGCCCCGGCTCATCCGAAGTTCCATGCCGCTCGCGAACTGGTAGTTCGCGTCGGCAACGCTGCTGGCGTCAGCTTCGTCTGGAATGGCGAGGAGTTCCCTCCACAGGGCGGCGAATCCGAAGCCAAGACGTTTCTTTTCGACGCACAAGGAATGCGAGCTTCCGTTCCGAACCAAACCGCGCACTGACTCACCGGCACGCCACTTGCTTCCGCCGGCGTCAGCACATGACGATCAACGCCCCTAGTCACGCGCGGTGTGCAGCATGCTGCTCTGCGCTGGAACCTCTTTATCTAATTCCCGCAAAATCCCCGCTAAGGCCGCCAGCAAGGCATCACTTCCCTTATCCAACCCCAGGTCGGCCTTATCGAGAAAGCCAAATGCTCCATCTTTTCTGAGCCGTGCGGCATTTTTCTGCGAAAGTGCGGTGAACGCTACTACGGCAATCCCGGACGTGACTGGATCCTTTTTCAGCGCCTTGAGTACATCTGGGCCGGTCATCTTGGGCAGAAGCATATCCAGCAGGATGAGATCCGGCTGTTGTGCATGAGCGAATTCAATCGCCTGCATCCCGTCCGCAGCCGTAGTCACTACATAGCCCGCTCGCGCCAGCGCCCGTTCGGTCGCCATGCGCAGGAATTTGCTGTCTTCTACCAGCAGAATCTTTGTCATGCCCTCCACATCTTTCCAACCTGAAATCGGGAACCTAAAGCCGCACATTTCCTCTCGTTGCGGCACGCTCAGGATACTTATCGGCATAACTGTTCAGGGAGACCAGAAACGAAGACAAAACAAATGAAATCCTTCTAAGAAATACTCGCGAGAAGGGAACGAAAGAGAGATCGGTCGGAATAAAATGAAGAATACAATTTTGACGATCGCAGTTTTGAATCAATCGCCAGGATTGCTACTTGGCACCCGGCAACGCGCGACGGCGATAAGCGCTTTTACCCCAGCTCTGCATACTGCCTTCAATTCCTCTTCATGACCGTCGGGTATTGCCCTGGCGATCAGCATCATGGCCGTCCCATGCAACAGCGCCCACATCTGCAACGCCAGCAGTGTGTGATTCTCAGGGGTTCCGCCCAATTCCTGCGCTGCCGTCTTCTCGGCAAAATCGAAGTTGGGCCGCGACTCGCAAATGGGCCGAGGACCCTCACGGCGCCTGGGAATATTTAACAGTCGTGCCTCTTCGAAGAACAGGCGATAGTCATGAGGGTTCTTAAGAGCATAGTCCAGATACGCGCCGCACACGGCTTCGAGAGTTTGCCCTTGTTCAAAATGCTTCCGAACGCGTTCCGCAACTCGCAGTAGAATTCCTCGAACCAAGTCGTCACGATCCTTAAAGCGGCGGTAGACTGCCGGGGTGTTGGTACCCGCCGCTCGCGCGACGGCCCGCCGTGAGAGCTTTTGCTCCGCCACGCTTCCATAAAACATCGGCCGCACGCAAAACTCGATCCTCGAGGCCCGGATCCGGGTGCCTGGGCATCACCTCTCCTGATCAGCGATTCGTTCACAACTGGAATCGCAATGCTATCGCGCATTGATTATGTTCACATCGTACATACAATCATATTTCACTGAGGTGCTGTTTTGAACTCGAATTCCGATTCGCATTCAGGAAGTGAAGTCGGTCCCGCGCAACCGCTAAGATTAAGCAGCTCCAGCTACCGCAGAGTCATCTAGAATTGTAAGGTCAGTCATTCGAGTCAGCGAAGGAAGCCCATGTCCGACGATCTGATTACCATTTCCCCAGGTCCGAAATTTAAGACAGCGATGCTGCTGGCCATCGTCGCCGATGCACTGCAGCTCGTGGTCTTTCCCGCATTTGTGGAAGGCGCACTTTCTCCCGCCGATGACCTGCTCGATCTAGGAGTCGCCGCCACGATGATCCGACTTCTGGGGTGGCACTGGGAATTCCTGCCGTCGTTTTTTGCTAAGCTCGTGCCCGGGATGGACCTCGTCCCATTCTGGACGCTCGCCGTCGCTAACGTCTGGCGTAAGACGAAAGCCAGCGCCGTCGCTGGAAGCGTACATGACGCTGACAAAAGATTTCTGCCTCAATAAAACCGATGCGCTGGGTGTTACTCGATCAAGGTTGAGGTCCAAGCCCGAATATTAGCCACCGATCCCTAACGCTGCTTTCACGCCGCATTGAGCCGTTGGGCTTCCGGCATGCCCGCGTCCCAATCCGTCATCGAGATGACGGCCGCTTCATTCCCTGCCTGTCCATAGAAATATTTTGCTTCTGGCTTGCCTGCGAATCCGTGTAGTACCGGAGCCAGCGCGGCTGTGGTCGCCTGAACTGCATCCATGGTGCCGTGCATCTTGAAGCTGATCGGCTTTCGGCCGTCGCCCTCATAATCGGTCAGCATCGAAACTCCAGCAACCATCCCTCCGTTGACGAAGGCCGCTGTAGCAGCACGTCCCTTGCCGCGCATCGCGAACCATACTCCAAGTCCGAGGAAGTAGGTGGTCACTGCAAGGTCCAACCAGGCGTGCACTCGTGGTGAAATCAATTTCGGAACTCTGCGGAACGCGTCCGGGATCGTAGCCTCGTCCACGTCGATGTTGCGCACCTGCTGCCCCAACTGTTTGGCTCCGGATTGTACCTGCTCGGTCATCTTGCTGACACGGTTCGCGGCTTCCTCCGCATAATGGCTCGCTTTCTCAAAAGTCGTTTCGTTTTCCTGGTTACGGGTATTCGGATCATAAGGCGTTATAGTTAAGTCTCCGTGTTCCCATTTTCAGAAGTGCGACGAGGCGAGGGAATACGGCGAATGGTGTAAAGAGTCAATGTAGAGACGAGAGTCTTTATATTTTATCGGCCTTCGGGTCAGGTTTTCGAATGGATCCGGCTTTCGTCTCGCGCGCGTTCAGTAACGAATGCCTTATTTACTGGTCACCCGAAACTCCTCATCCATCCACTTCTTGAACGCGTCGAGATTCTGCGGACGCCCCAGGAATCCCTTTACCAGCTCCGTCCCCGGCTCTGACCCGCCCGGTTCAAGTACGGTCCTCCGGTACCGCATCGCGGCTTCTCCCCCAAGCAGATTCGACTTATCAAACTGGCTGAAGAAATCCAGCGCGATCACTTTGTCGAGCACATATGTGTAATAGTTCGACGTATATCCCATCAGATGGCCGAAGCTGGCATACATGCGATTCCCTTCGACAAACGGATAGGGATAAAACCGCGTGTAGTCCACGTGCAGAAGTGCATCCAGATCAATCGCTTGCGGCGCAGCATCATGCACATCAAGGGAGTATGTCGAATAAAAAAGCTGACCTTGAGTCCACCCGGCGCGACCAAACGCGCTCGCCCGATTCATGCGATCGATTAGATCGAGGGGAAGCACCTCACCCGTCTGATAATGCTTCGCAAACGAACGCAGAATTGTCGGATCACGAAAGAACTCCTCCAGCATTTGCGACGGGGCTTCGACAAAGTCCTGTTCTGTCGAAAATCCCGTAATACCCGCCCACTGCTGCTGCCCGCCAAGGATGTTGTGCATCAAGTGCCCGAACTCGTGAAAGAACGTGACCACGTCGTCATATTGCATGAGTCCGGGATCGCCCGGCTTGCCTCCCGCAAAGTTACAGATCAGCACTCCCTCAGGCAGTTGCTTGCCTTTGATGCCGGGCACGACGGGCGACGAACTGAACCACTTGTCCTTGCCCTCGCGGGGGTGCATGTCCAGATAAATCCGGCCAATGAGCTTTTCGCCATCGAATACATTCCAAGCCGAAACCGACGGATCCCAAACAGGTGCATCGGTCGCGGCTTTAAATGACACGTGAAAGAGCTTGGCCGCCGTGTCGAGGATGCCCTGCTGCACGCGATCGTAGGTAAAATACGGCCGCACCGACTGCGAATCGAAATTGAAATTCGCCCGGGCGTACTGATCCTCCCAGTAAAATCGCCCGTACGCCGGGATCGCCTCTATCTCTGGTCTCTTCTGCTTCGCAAACGCCAACAGCATGTCATATTCGCGCCGCGACGCCGCCCGCGACGCCGCATCCACTTCATTTAAAAACGCCTTCATATTCGCCGCCGTTCCGATCATCTGGTCGGCGGTCGCCAGATCCGCAAACGTCGGGAACCCCAGCGTCTTCGCCAGTTCGTAACGGGTCTTCAGTACATCCAGCAGAATTTTTTTATTCGCCGGATACGATCGCGTGTTGTATGCCAGATAGATCCGCTTGCGCACATCGTCGCTTGTGGCATATGTGATTATCGGCATGAAGTCCGTCTCATCCGTGCTCAGCGTTATGAGGCCGTCCGCTCCCGGCGGATGCGCGGCAATGTAATCGTCCGGCAGGCCTGCCAACTCGCCCTTATCCTTCACCGTGATGTGATTTGGATGCTCCTGTACATTGCGTCCGAACTTCAACGCCTGTTCGGTGATGTGGTCCTGCATTTTTTTGATCGCGGCACGTGTGGCGTCATCTTTGTCCACCCCCGCCAGGCGATACTCCAGCAGGGTGCGCTCCATGTAATGCCGCGTGGCCGCATCCGCGCCAGACAAGTCAACCGCTTTCAAGGCGCCGTATACCTCCTGGTTCAGGCTCAGCACCGTCGCGGCTTCCTGTACCTTCTGCGCCAGCACCTGCCCTGCGTCGCGTACCTCTTTCTGTGTTGCCACGGCAAACATCAGATAGGCTTCTGCGCCTGCCAAGCCCAATTCATTCTGCGCGTCGTCATAGGGACGCAATGTGTTCTCCAGTGTCCGCGCACCCTTCACTGCAAGCAATTCGTTAACATCTTTCTGCTCGCGCGCCAGATGATCGCCTACCCACTTCTCAGCGCCGGCGCCATCGAGTTTCCCAACCCATATGTGAAGAGGATCGTTCTGCGCGTGTGCCGCCGGTGATGCCGCGAATAAAACACCGGCGACAAGAACTAACGCCAAGGACCGAGCCGCGCCGTTCCGCGAGAGAAGATGCGAAAAAGCATGAGAACAAACTGAAGATGACATGGGAGCCTCCTGTATTGAGGAACGAAGACGTCTAACGCAAGGAAAGTGCCGTGGCAGGGACGCGGACGTGCTCGCCGAAACGCAAGCAGTCTAGCACAATGGGCTTGCGGGAACGGCGTGACCGTCAGCCCTTCGTCTCATATTTTTCCGCATTTTCTGAAGCTTCGTTTCCAAGCGGCAACCTCTTATGCCTGAGAGCATCCAAGTGTGCGGCAGAACTGCAGCACCCTCCCTCCAGCCTCACTGAGCGGAGAGGGGTTGGAGGGAAGGGTCGCCGCGGTGTCTGCCCGGTTTTTCTAAGCTTCGGCAAACGAAGCGGCACTGGTGTGCATCTCAACGATTGTCCGATTTGCAATACCGTGTAATTCGGTAAACTAGAGAGATGAAGTTCTCCTCGCGTCCTCTGCTCTACCTCGCTCTGCTGGTCTGCGGACTGGGTCCCTTCACCCTGGCTCAGGAAGGCCCGCTGGACACAGCTCCGCCAAAAGACACAACACCAGACGACATCATCAAGCGCTTCGCCGCCAAAGAAACGGAGTTCTCCAAAGCTCGCGACCAATATACCTACCGTCAAGACGTAAAGGTGCAGACCGTCGATGGCGATACGGTAGACGGCGAGTACCGGGAGGTCTTCGATGTCATGTTCAATGACAAGGGGCAAAGGATTGAGAACGTTGTTTTCGCCCCCCAGTCGAGCCTATCGAGAATCTTCATGTCGCAGGAGGATCTTTCCGACATACGTCACCGGCTGCCCTTTGTGCTCACGGAGGAGCAAATCCCCGAATACAACATCCTCTATGTGGGTCAGCAGCAAGAAGACGAACTGCATTGCTATGTTTTCGACATTGCTCCGAAGAAGATTGAGGAGAAGAAGCGGTACTTCCAGGGCCGGGTCTGGGTCGACGATCATGACTTTCAGATTGTGAAAACCTATGGCAAGACCGTGCCGGATTTGTGCAATGGACATCCATGTTCTGCCAAGAAGCACGGCGACCAGGAAAATCTCTTCCCGAAGTTCACGACATGGCGCCAGCAGATCGATGGGCAGTACTGGTTCCCCGTATACACCAAGGCCGATGACGAACTGCATTTCAAGGTGGAGGATGTGCACATCCGCGAAATTGTGAAATACGAGGATTACAAGCGATTCGGCTCGAACGTGAAGATCTTGTATGAGGGGAAAGAAGTCCAAAGAGCCCCGGACCAGAAACCGCCGGATCAACAAAAACCGGACGCCAGTAAGCCTGCAGAACCGTCCCCGCCGCAAAAGTAGGCAGCTAGTGGGCCAGAAGGACACTCCCAAGAAGTGCTGTCGCCTGAGAACTGTAGTTAATAAAAAAGGTACTTCCGCCATTTGTCATCGGACCGGCCCATCAGGCGCATGATGTGGCGACTGGTGTGCAAATTGAAGGCACGTGGCTCGCGCATCAGCTTCATGCTGGCTTCGACGGGGGACTGATTCCCCTTGCGGCGGTTGCACGGATGGCAGCAAGCCACCAGATTCTCCCAGGTAGACGAACCGCCGCGAGAGCGCGGGATCACGTGGTCGAGCGTCAGTTCGCTCGAAGGCAACACCGTAGCGCAGTACTGGCAGGTATTGCGGTCACGCAACAGTATGTTCTTACGTGAAAGCGCACGGCTCTGATGCGGGATGCGGCGATACTCGAGCAAGCGAATCACTGAGGGTAGACGCATCGCCACGCGCGCTGAATGCAGGAAATGGCCATTTTCTTCCTCCGTCATCGCTACGCCCTTGAGTACCAGAACGAGCGCGCGACGAGCCGCA
The DNA here is from genome assembly GCA_963711365.1 of Terriglobia bacterium. GTDB lineage: Bacteria > Acidobacteriota > Terriglobia > Terriglobales > Acidobacteriaceae > Sulfotelmatobacter. The sequence continues at coordinate 138,020 of CAVQDY010000012.1, forward strand.
CAGACATTGATGGGCTCGTAAGAGGCATTCAGGACGAGGACGGGCGCAAGTAAAGCGTGCCCGTCCCCAGACCGGTGTGGGGCCGTCGACGCAAGCACACCGGCGGCGTGCCGAGACCCGGGTTCGTATTCCATCCCTAGGGACATAATTCTAAAGTTCAACAATATTCAGGACTTCGAGGCCCCGAAGGTTTCCGGCTCCAAAGCTTCGCTCATTTCCTGATTGCCTTCGAAACCTTGAGCTTTTAAAAGCCCGAAACCTTGATTCTTAGATGCCAGTTTTAAGGTCCTCGCCACTGTAGCCACCCATACCTTGTCCGCTCCCGCACGCCGCAACACCCGGGCACATTCCGAGGCGGTCGTACCCGTGGTATAGACATCATCCACGAGGAGCACTTCGTGGCCAATGACTTCTGGGGCACGGGCGACCAAAAAGGCTCCGCGCAGGTTCTCCCGACGCTGATGGCTGGTAAGTCCGATCTGCGAATGGGTCTCGCGAGTGCGCAGCAGAACGCCGGTTGCCAGTCGCAGGCGCTCCCGGGCCGGAGATGCTTTGATCATGGCCCTGGCAATCATCTCAGCCTGATTAAACCCTCGCTGACGGCGCTTGCCACGAAAGAGCGGCACCGGAATAACCAGTACCGTATCCCGGCCGAAGGATGGTTCGAATTGTGTGATAGCTTCGGCCAGCATTCGTCCAAGCACATTAGCCGCTGGCCGCACGCCGTGGAATTTGAGGAGGTGCACTAACTCGCGAAGGCCACCCTCGTAACTGCCATACGCGACGGCCCGTTTGAATGGACGATCGATTCGGCGGCAAACCGGGCAGCGGCAGATTCCATCATCATCGCAGAGCGCATAGGACGAGAGCACTCGCTCGCCGCAAATCGAGCAGATGTTTGGCTGTAAGGGTTCGATAGCGGCGAGGCAATCATGGCAGACAGGCAGCCGCGAGATACTCAATAAGGGCAAACCGCAGATGCGGCAATCGGAAGGGAATAAAACCGAAAACAGACTTTCGGTTGCATGACGGAGCCAGTGCACATCATGAGCGGGCCGAACTCCACACGACGCAATACTAGACCCATCTACTGCAGGTGTGGCCTGAGTGGCCCGGATTCGGTCCTCACTACTGCTGAAGACAGCCTCCTTCAGGGCTCCGCGGACACGTTGCACCCGCGACCGTTATGCCAGCAGTATAAGCGGCTTACGCACTACTAGGCAACGTTTCGATTGGCCGTACGTGTGTGCTTTCCCGGAACGAGCCGGGGCAAGTCCGAGAGACGGTCGCGCACCTGCGTAAAAATCAGGCGGTAATCCCGCCGGAAACACTGTCCGCATCGGACGGGCTGTAATAGAACCAGAGGAAGAAGGAATCGCTCCATGAGGTTACGCCGACGAGAGCGAAATCCTACTTCGCTGCCGCAGTCATGGCAGATGTAGGGCTGGGTGAAACCCGAATCGGAGGGGGAACTCATCACTACACCTCAAAACCAACGAAATACGAAGAAGCGAATGAACCGATCGATCCTATTTTACACTCGCCTGGGAGGGTGAACGCACGCGTCGGTACATCGCGTGAGTTTGCAAGGGCGCACACTAGCATCGGCTTACAGGACGCCACCCGTCCGCGGGCAGGACCGAGTCCACCTGAGATGCTGAAAAATCGAGAGTTTAACGAATCTCCTTTCGCCCGCTGCTGCGGACCCCGGGCATGACCTAGAAGGAGGTCCGTTATGCCAAAGCAGTTTTTTGATCGTCACTTTCCCGTCCATCCCAACCTCGAACAACTCCGCCATCAAGCCAAAGATCTGCAACGCGACCTTCGTAAGCGTGATCCCGATGCAGTTGCCCTGTTACGCAAGCATCATCCCCAGGCTCCCGACCCGGCAGCGGCGAAACTCGCCGACGCCCAACTCGTCCTCGCCCGCAGCTACGGATTGCCCAGCTGGGGTCGCCTTGTCACAGCGTGCCGTATGACCGGCGCGATCTGGCGGGGAGATGTCGAGGCCGTTCGAGGGCTGGTGATGAAGGATCCCAGGTTGCTCCATGAAGCCGCGCGCGGCTTATCCGACAGCAATTGGGGGCCACCGATGTCGTATGCGGCGAACGTCGGGCGGGATGCCATCATTCAGATGCTGCGCGACATGGGCGCCACTGACATCCAACACGCCTTCGACCGCGCATGCCTGCAGGGAAAGATCGAGACTGCGCGCCGGCTTTACCAAATGGGCGCATGGCCCGTCCCCGGATGTGTGATGGGGCCGTGTGAAACTCTTAATAACGCCGGACTTTCGTTGCTGCTTGAACTCGGCGCCGAACTGGCCGACGGACAAGGGAATCGGCTCGCGCCAGTCGCATTGCTATTACAAACCTATTCGCGATATCCGCAGGGCAAGCATCGTTGTCTTGAGTTGGTCGCGGAACGCGGGATCACATTGCCGGACGCGCCCGTGATGGCCGTGCATCGCGGACGCATCGATTTGCTGGAGGCAAGTCTGCGCCGCGATCCTGTGATGATCAAGCGAACCTTCTCGATTGAGGAAATCTGGCCGCCGGAACTGGGCTGCGGTCCTGACTATTCCTTCGGGTTGCACGGCACCCCACTGGCGGGCACCACTCTGTTACACATCTGCGTTGAATTCGATGAGATTGAAATCGCACACTGGCTGATCGATCACGGGGCGGACGTGAACGCTCGGGCCGAGATCGATGCGGACGGCTTCGGCGGGCACACACCGCTGTTCGGGTGTGTCGTAAATGACTCTTATTTATGCGGGCGGCAACGCGATGGCCAGTTTGTGCGACTTCTGCTGGATCATGGTGCCGATCCGAACGCACGCGCCTCATTGCGCAAACGACTGCATTTTGTCCCCGATGAGTCAATGCACGAGTACCGCGATGTCACGCCCCTAGCCTGGGGGGAACAGTTCCACGGCCAGCGCTGGCACGATTGGGTCAGCAAGCCGGCGATGGAGTTGATCGCCGAGCGCGGCGGCCACACATAAGAAAAGCAAAATCCCCAACCCTCTGTCGCAGAAACGCAACAAGGGGCTGCCCCGTTACTTCGCTGTAAAAACTCGACAAGCGGTGCCGCACGACTTGTCATACGGGCAGTTCGCGTGCTAACGTGCGCCGTTACTGTTATTTAGCATGTGTCTGTTTAGGCAACAAAGAATCAAGTGCTCCCATCCCACGCCCTAAAGGAATTCGCCTATGAGCAGCCCAGTCACTGAGCTTCCCACAAAGAAAAAACATACGCCCTACGTGCCCGAGACCATGGAGATGAAGGAGTTCACTCTGCGCGCCCTGCTGATCGGGCTGGTGATGACCGCCATTCTAGGATCGGCAAATGCCTACCTTGGGTTGAAAGCCGGGATGACGATCGCGGCCACTTACCCAGCGGCAGTGATCGGGATGGCGCTGCTCCGGCTGATGAAAGGCTCGTTGCTCGAAGAAAACATTGCGCGAACTGTGGGCTCGATTGGCGAGTCGGTAGCGGCGGGTGCAATCTTTACGATCCCGGCATTTGTGATGGCCGACTTGTGGCCGGCTCTGCGGCCGGATATCACGAGCCCGGAATATTGGAAGTCCGTGGCGCTGATGATGATCGGCGGCACGCTGGGCATTTTATTTGTGACGCTGCTGCGGCGGGTGATGGTCGAGGATCCCGACCTGCCGTATCCGGAGTCGGTGGCCGCTTCAGAGATTCACAAGGCGGGCCAGCAGGGATCAACAGCGGCGAAGATTCTGTTCGCGAACATGGGATTCGGCAGCTTCATGTATTTACTGGGTGCGATTAATGTATTCAATCCGAACAACACCTTCCCAGTCACCATCGGCAATCTGGGCAAGAAACTGCTGTTGCGGACGAGCACGAATCCGAGCGTGGCCACGACTATCACAGGAGGCACTTCGATTTTCACGGCGCCCGACGTCAGTCCGGCTTATCTCGGTGTAGGCTACATCATTGGACCCCGGCTGGCCGCCCTGAACTTCGCCGGCGGCGTGCTGGCATGGGGACTACTGGTTCCTCTTCTAACCTTTACCATCGGTCCTTACATTCAGGCGCAACAGACACAGGCGGGTGGGGCACCGATCTCGTGGACTCTGCTGGCAGGCGCGATTTATTTTTCGATCGTCCGGCCGATCGCGGTTGGCGGCATGCTGGTAGGGGCTTCGTACACGCTCTTCAAAATGCGCAAGCAGTTGGCGCTCGGCATGGGGCGAGCCGTATCCGATCTGAAGAAATCAGCGGCCGCGCATGCCGCGACTAATCGCACAGAGCGCGATCTGCCGGCAAAGGCGATTTTTGCGGGCGTGGGCGTGGTCTTCATCGCAATGATTCTGCTCTATCACTACTTCATCGGTGGAGCGGGAACGCTGACCGGTGCGCAGGTGCTGTCGGGATCGCTGGTGGCGGCTGGTGTCATGATTATTGTGGGATTTTTCTTCGCGGCAGTTTCCGGCAATCTGGTTGGAATGATCGGCTCGTCGAACAATCCCGTATCCGGCCTTACGTTGTGCACGCTAGTGATTGCCGCTCTGCTTATGGTGGCCATGGGTGTGAAGGGCACGGGCGGTGTGGCAGCGGTTCTAGGCGTGGCGGCAGTGGTGTGCGTCTCCTCCGCCGTGGCCGGGGAAATGTTGCAGGATTTAAAGGTAGGTCACATCCTCGGTGGCACGCCCTCGAAAATGCAGATTGGGGATTTGTTCGGCATCGTAGTCGCGTCACTGGTCTTGTTCTTCCCCATCGCGATTCTGGCCAAGGCGTATCACTTCGGCAGTTCGGCGCTTCCCGCGCCGCAAGCGGGATTAATGGCGATGCTCTCGAAAGGAATTGTCGGCGGCGACATGGCTTGGCCGCTGGTCATCGTAGGCATCCTGCTGGGCCTCGGCATGATCATGATCGAGGTCAAGAGCGTAATGCTGTTCGCCGTCGGCATGTACCTGCCGCTGGGAACGACCTTCGCGATCTTTTTGGGCGGCGTGATTCGCTGGATCACTGACAAGTTGCGGGACCGCCGCGGCTTCAACGACGCGCAGAAAGCACGCGTCGATAACGCCGGTGTTCTGACCGCTTCCGGCATGATCGCGGGCGAAGCGCTTTGCGGTCTGGTGATCGCCGGATTAGTGGGATCGAACCACGACGTCACACTTTTCAAGTGGACGCCACCGTTCCTGCTGGCGATGGGCGCACTGGCGGTCCTGGCGATCGTGATGATCCGCGTGCCACTCGCAAATTGCGGACGTCCGGAAGATCCGGCGCCGCCCACCGCGATTATGTAGTTCACTGAACCACGGAGGCGAAGGGTCGTGCTTTCGTGGTTCTTCGAGTCATGCCGATTTCCGAAAACATCACTGCGCTGCGTGATCGCATCACCAGGGCGGCGGAGCGCGTTTCTCGCAGGCCGGAGGCGATCTCGCTGATGGCCGTGACTAAGACACAAACCGCTGAGCGAATTCGCGAAGCGTATGACGCAGGACTCCGCCTCTTCGGCGAGAATCGCGTACAGGAGTTCGCCGGAAAGGCCCGTGCGCTCGCCGGTCTCACCGGTGCCGAGTGGCACATGATCGGACATCTACAGACCAACAAGTCCGGGAAAGCGGCAGAACTCTTCAGCGCAGTGGACTCAGTGGACTCCTTGAAGTTGGCCGAAAAGTTGAACGCTAATGCCCAAGAGTTGGAAAAGAAACTCGCAATTCTGATCGAGATCAACATCGGCGGCGAAGAGGCTAAGAGCGGCATCGCTCCGAATTCGCCTGAGCTCGAAGCCTTGCTGCAAGCGGCGCCTCGGCTTGAAGCGCTCATTTTTCGCGGGCTGATGACGGTGCCGCCCTTCACCGAAGATCCCGAGGATGGACGCCCTTACTTCCACAAACTGCGAAAACTGCGGGACGCGATTGCCGCGCGCAAGATACCCGCCATCAGCATGGATGTACTTTCCATGGGTATGTCTCACGACTTCGAAATCGCGATTGCGGAAGGATCCACATGCGTGCGAGTAGGAACGGCGATCTTTGGGGAAAGGACGAAGGCTTGACCGGAGCAATATAAGAAAAAATCATGGACCCGACCGCCGCGAAGCAGTTTCTGATCTCAAAGGTGATTGAGCAAGCGGAGTTGGAACACTTGCCATTATCGGACGTCGAGAAAAAGATGCTGTATTTCACTGAGGTTTACCCTTCGTTGCCCGACATTTTAGAGGTAAATGCGGAGTTCGAACGTGATTACGATTCTGATGAATATGAACGAAAGGTCACTGATCTTCTCCGAAGGGGTCGTGAGCGAAACCAGATGGAGTCCGCGGTTCAGGCGCGGCAGTGGGATGATGCGGTGGATGCGCTCAAAGCGGAAGATCATTACCTGCTTGTGATGGTCTATCGTGCCTTTCCTGAATACCGCAAATCCCTACTGCCCACCCACCGCGTACGCGATTATGCAATCTACATCGGCGTTGGCATCGGAGTCGTTGCCGTTGCTATCGGAATTGCAGTTCTGAGCCATTAGCACATTGATCTCCGTACTGGAAACCGGCGGCAGCGTTACCTTCGCGGTCCGCGTTCATCCACGCGCGAAGAAGAACGCCATTACCGGCGAACTCGGCGACGTCCTCAAACTCTCACTCACGGCTCCTCCTATCGAAGGCCGCGCCAACGAGGCCTGCGTCGAGTTCTTCGCAAAACTTTTGAAGGTGCCGCGATCTTCCGTTACCATTGCGTCCGGCCAGACCAGCTGCAATAAAGTCATCCGCGTCACGGGCTTGAGCATTCAACAAGTGCGGGAGAGACTGAGCGGATGATTGAGAGGCGAGGGTCGCGGACAAGAGTGTCCCGCGCCACACAAGAACAGGAGCCAATTTGACCTTCTCGGAACGTTTTCACGAGATTCGGACTGGATTCGAGCGGCCTTTCTGGGTTGCCAACATCAGCGAGCTCTTTGAAAGGCTGTCGTACTACGCGGTTTTTGCGGTGCTCGCTCGCTACCTGCACGAGGGTTTGCACTTCGATGTGGAGCGCGCCAGCAGCCTCACGGGAATGTTCGGCGGATGGGTGTGGTTTCTTGCCGTAGTCGGTGGCGCGATAGCCGATCGGCTGGGCTTCCGGCGCGCGCTTTCACTTGCTTACTTGTTTTTGAGCATCGCGTACTTCACTTTGGGATCGATCGGGGCAGACTGGTTCGCTCCGATTCGCAACGCCGTGCCACTTGTCCCATTGGTCGCCTTCATCCTCATGCTGCCCGCTCTGGGCGTGGCGCTGGTGAAGCCTAGTGTCGTGGGCACGACAGCCCGCGCTTCTAAAGAAAACGTCCGATCGGTGGGATATTCGATCTATTACACGCTAGTCAATGTCGGCAGCACAGCCGGCCCGTATCTGGCTTCGTGGGTTCATCAGCACCGAAGCATGGAAAGTGTTTTTCGCATGGCAGCCATCAGCGTTTTTGCTATGCTTTTCGTCGTTCTCCTTTTCTTCAAAGAACCGCGCCGTGCGGACGACGCAGCCTCGGCCAGTCTTGGCCAAGTGGGAAAGAATTTCCTCACGGTTCTTTCCAATCCGCGCTTCATGCTGTTCTTGCTGATCTTCACCGGATACTGGGTCGTGTTCTGGCAGGAATTTATCGCCCTGCCGCTCTACATCTCCACTTACATCAATCCAAAAGCTGACACAGAACTGATTCTCGTAACAGATCCCCTGGTCGTCATTTGCTTTACGATGCTGATCGGTTTTCTCACCAAGCGCATGCACGCCTTTCACGCCATCGTGTTGGGGACACTCGTCTCAAGCGTCGCGTGGATTCTATTGATCGTGCATCCATCAGTGTGGATGGCGGTGGCTACGCTGGTAGTAGTCGCGATCGGCGAGATCATCCAGGCGCCACGCTACTATGACTACATCTCGCGGCTGGCGCCCCCGGACCAGCAAGGAACCTACATGGGATTTGCCTTTCTTCCGCTTGGCATCGGATCATTCGTCGCCGGCAGGTTCAGTGGATGGCTCATGCACCATTACGGCGAGGAACTGCACCGGCCCCAAATGGTGTGGTGGTGGGTAATCAGCGTAGGAATCGCGACGACGCTTTTGCTTTGGGTCTATGACAAACTGGTACGCGCCGAAGAAGTAGACGCTTGACTTCACCTCAATCGAGGAGCATGATTCGCCCCCAGTTAGCGAATCGCAAGGAGGCTCCATGCCACATTACCTACAGCAAGTTGCGTATTCTCAGGAAGGATGGGAGGCACTGGTTGCGAATCCGCAGAATCGCATTGAAGCTGTCCGGCCCGCGATCGAAAAGCTCGGAGGAAAAATTGAATCCGCGTGGTTCTCATTCGGAGACTACGACGTCGTGGTGATTGCGGATCTACCCGACAACGTGAGCGCCGCAGCGATTGCCATCGCGTTCGGTGCGGGCGGGGCTTGCAAATCGGTGCAGACGACGCCGCTGATTTCTCCCGAAGAAGCCACACAGGCGCTACGCAAGGCGAAAGAATGCGGATACCACCCGGCTACGGTCGCGACGCGGGCTGCATAAAACTGGGCCAGAAGTCGATATGATTCAGAGGCGGCCGCACAGGCCGCCTCATCTGCGCACCCGCGTGTGAGGCCTTGGCAGTCGCTGTCAGGAAGAAAGTCCTGCCTCAGAACTAGCTGAGCCACGCGTCGTTGCGTCTCTGGCGTACGAGATACAGCTAGCGACGACATCGGGGCATTCTCGCAAAGCAGGTCAGGGATTCGCCCAAACTCCTTCCTCTTGTTTACAATAGAAGTTTGTCTATGAACCTTCCTGCGATCCAGTCCGCCTTGCGCGAGCGCAATATCGACGGCTGGCTATTTTACGATCACCATCACCGCGATCCCATTGCTTACCGCGTGCTGGGCTTGCCGGAGAGCATGATGGTGACCCGGCGCTGGTTTTATCTGATCCCGGCCGAAGGCGATCCGGTGAAGCTAGTGCACAAAATCGAGGCCGGACATCTCGATTCCCTGCCCGGCAAAAAGTATCAATATTCCGGCTGGCAGGAACTATTCGAACAGCTGAAGTCGATCCTGGCCAAGCATCTCGACTTAGCTATGCAGTACTCGCCGAATAACAGTGTGTTCACCATTTCCCTGGTCGATGCCGGCACGGTCGACCTGCTGCGTGGACTCGGAAAGAACATCGTCAGTTCGGCCGATCTGGTCGCGCAGTTCGAATCCACCTGGACGGAAGAGCAAATCCTGTCGCATTTCGCCGCGCGTGATAGCGTCGACGCGATTGTGGCCTCTGCATTCAAAGAGATCAGCCGGCGCGTGCGCAATGGCGGCACAAAAGAACACGAGATCCAGCAGTGGTTCATGGAAGCCTTCGCGCGCGAGAATTTGCTGACCGACGATCCTCCGATCGTGGCCGTGAATCAGAACGCAGGCAATCCACACTACGAACCCCATGCCGGCCATCCGGTGCCGATCCGCGAAGGCGACCTGATTTTGCTCGATGTATGGGGCAAGAAGAACACTTCTGGTGCTGTTTATTACGACATAACCTGGATGGGCTTCGTAGGCGGGGCACCGTCTGATCGAGTGCGCGAAGTCTTCGAGATCGTGCGCGATGCGCGGGATGCGGGCGTAAAGGCAGTAACGGACGCCATCAGCGCCGGACGGCATCTTGCCGGTTGGGAAGTCGATCGCGCCACGCGCGGCCACATTCAGAAGGCCGGCTACGGAAACTATTTCATTCACCGCACCGGACATTCCATTGGCACGGACGTCCATTCCAATGGCGCCAACATGGACGATCTTGAGATTCACGACGAGCGGCAGATTCTTCCCAATTCCTGCTTCTCGATCGAACCCGGCATTTATCTGCCGGAGTTCGGTGTGCGCAGCGAAGTGAACGTGTTGGTGCGCGCCAAGTCGGCGGAAGTGACCGGGAAAATTCAACGCGAGATTGTGACGATATAAATGGCAAATTCGACCACAGAAAAGGCAAAGGCGGCCGAGGCGACGCCGCTGACTTTGATGAGCGTGCTCGCGCCCGCTCTCGGCTGGCTAGTCCCGGGCGCAGGACACATGATTCAGAAGCGCTGGATACGCGGCCTGCTGCTTTTCATCTCGATCGCGTCATTGTTTCTGCTGGGGCTCGCGATGCAGGGTCGGATCTATAAGGCCAATGGCGGCGATATCCTCGACATTCTTGGCTTCGTCGGGGATGTCGGCGCAGGTGCCTTCTATATCATCACGCTGGCGCAGGATTGGGGCCAGGGAGCGATCGCTTTCGCAACTGCAGATTATGGAACGAAGTTTATGATCGTCGCCGGGCTGCTGAACTTTATTGCGATCGCCGACGCATACCACATTGCGATTGGGAAGAAGCAATGAAGCAGGTTTCAGCGCTCAGTCATCAGCATTCAGGCGGACGATCTCTCTGGGGACGGAAAAAGTGACGATTACTCTGAATCATTTCAGCGCGGCGTTAGTCTTCTCGCTCTTCGCCTCGATCGTCTTCGGCATCACGCATCGCGAGACAACGCGCGACATGGTGCGCTATGGGCTCTATTGCTTTGCAATGTTCCTCGGCGGCGTCTTCGTCGCCGGCTGGGCTATGTGGCTGCTGAGAAGGTAGATCAATACTCGGACCGTGGCAATTCTTTGCATTTCCTGAATTCCTACATTAATCAGAGCTGCCTCGATGATCAGACCTAGCTGAGGTCCGAGGGGCCAGGCCCGAGGCCGGTTCTTCACCCCTCCCACACGAACGCATCAAATACTCGCTTTGAATCGAAATTGAGGCGGCGGTAAAGCGCCACAGCCCGAGCATTGGCCTCAGTCACCGTCAACGACAACATGGAGAAGTTCCTCTTGCGCAGATTCGCCTGGCTGGCAGCGATCAACGCCTCTCCAATGCCGCGTCCGCGATACTCCGGAAGAACGCAGACCTGGGTGACGTGGCCGACGTCGTGCCGCACGCGCGAACATAAGATGATCCCAATCAGGGTCTTCGACCTGCGATCCATCGCCACAAAGGACGAATCCGCATCAAAAATACCGCAGCCGGGAAATCGGACGATATTGTTCAGAAAGCGCAGTGACCCGCTTAGAGTGTGGTATTGATCATTGATCTGGGCATCGACGTGACCCCGATACGCCGCGGTGATGACAGCGGCGGAGGGTTGGTAGTCCGATTCAGCCCAGGGCCGAATCTCAATTTCGGGCTGTACCGTCGTTTTTGCCGGCTCATTGCTCGGCAGCCTCAGCACCATAAATAGCCGCGGATGACGCTGGAATCCCGTTTCCAGAAACGGGCGGGACACGGCATTTGCCTCGTGGGCGAGCAATTGCGCCTCGACCCGGTGGATTCCTGGCGACTGTTGCAGAGTCTCGATGACATGCGTCAGCAACTTCAGTTCGACGTTGCGCGAATCGGGCAGGCGAGTTCCATTGGTGACGTAAAGATCTCCAATCACGCCTTTGCTGCCCTCATACACGAAGAAGGAATATCCGAAGACGCGGCCACGGTCGACGGCGGCGTACCCGGGCAGAATCTTGGCATCGACGTAACGCAGAATCATCTCGGCTGAACTGGAGTAGTCCCAGGAAAGCAGGCGCGACCAGATCTGCGTCTCATCATCCAGCAGGGGACGCAAATCCAGGGAAGAAAAGTGCCTGAGGTCGAGGATCTCCAAAAGGGCTCCTGCAGCGGCATGCGCTGGCAAATAGCGGCAAAGACCGTAGTGAAAATCGAGTGTAGTTGGTTTCGGCGAATAGAGGCAAACAGCGAGAACAAGCAGCGGCAATAGCAGCGCGAAGTCGATTCGGGCTGCTAGGAGCAGCTTCCGCAAATCAGCTTCGAGCCGAAAGACCACCATCGCACCGAGGTCGCTCAATGCCGCTTGTCGCGTCGGCTCGGGCTCATCCTGTCCGGTTCTCCCTCGAAAATCCTTAGAAGGCAGCCTTCAGCGCGAAATAAATGTTGCCGGCAGCGTGGCGGAAGGTCCGGGTAGGATGGCGAACACAGCGATTATTTCAACGCTACCGGACGGCAGCATCAGCAACTCGGGTCCCGGCGTTTGATCTCACAGGAAAGCGTGATCAGAGTCACGGACTTCGTATTTTCCGGCCGTAGCCAGCCGCACATTGTACGGTCTAAATACTAAATAAACATCTTACAATCAATCATTTACGCGGTAGAGGTCGAGCAAGGTATCGTGCTTCGCCTCACGATGATCTGTGACTGCCATCACACCACGATTCGTGTGATTCCACGCATAATCACATCTCCGCAGTTGAACCCGGAGTGATGGTTACTCCTAGCTGGGGGCTCTCGTGGCAAAAGGACGTGTTTCGATCGTCGTCGAGCGCTGCAAAGCTTGTGGCTTTTGCGTGGAGTTTTGTCCCACGCATGTATTGGCGCTCTCTTCCGCCTTCAATTCCAAGGGCTATCATCCGCCCCATGTCGTGCATCCGGAAAAATGCAGCGGCTGCGACCTGTGCGGCATGTACTGCCCGGATTTCGCCATATACGGCTCGAAGGCCGCCGAACCAAAGAATGTGGAGTCCGCAAAAAGCGAAAGAACGGCTGGAGGTACAAAATGAAAGCCGATCCTCATGGCGTTCTCACCGGCACCCACTTCATTGACGGCGATCATGCCTGCTGTGAAGGCGCGCTGGCCGCTGGAGCACGTTTCGCGGCGGGATATCCAATTACTCCATCGACGGAAGTAGTCGAGCGCTTCGCTGCCCGTGTCCCCACGGTCGGAGGTACTTTCATACAGATGGAAGACGAGTTGGCCGCTTCGATCGCACTGCAAGGCGGGGTCTGGGGCGGAGCCAAGGCCTTTACGGTTACATCGGGCCCGGGTTTCTCGTTGATGATGGAGCACATTGGCTATGCGGCCATGACCGAGACACCATGCGTGTTTGTGGACGTGCAGCGCGGCGGCCCCTCAACTGGCTTGCCGACACTTCCCGCTCAGGCTGACATGATGCAAGCTCGCTGGGGATCGCATGGCGATTACGAGATCATCGCGCTGTGTCCGAACTCACCGCAGGAGTGCTTCGATCTGACGATCAAGGCCTTCAATATGGCGGAAGAGTTCCGCGTGCCCGTGATGTTCATGATGGATGAGGTGGTCGGCCACATGACGGAAAAGGTCGTGATTCCTCCGGCAGACCAGATCGAAGTTGTACCCCGCAAACATACTCAGAAGTCCATTGAAGAATATCTTCCTTACGCAACGAATGGAGATATGGTTCCCGAGATGGCGCATGCCGGTGAAGGTTACAAATTTCACGTCACGGGTCTTACGCACGATGAGCGCGGCTATCCCAACATGACACCGCAGACGCAAGACAAACTGGTGAGGCGCCTGCAAAACAAGATTCGCAACGCCGCCGATCGCATCTGTTTATTTGAGGAAGACCGGCTCGACGATGCCGACGTAGTGGTCATTTCCTACGGAATTACTTCTCGTGTAGCGCAACGCGCGATTGATTTGGCGCACGAGCGCGGTCTGAAGGTCGGCAAACTGCGGCTAATTACAGCATGGCCCTTCCCCGATAAAAAGATTGCTGACCTTGCCGCGCAGGTGAAGGCCTTTGTCGTGCCTGAACTCAATCTCGGACAGATGGTCCGCGAAGTGGAGCGTGCCGCGGGCGGTAAGGCGAAGACCATCGCCATACCGCATGCCGGAGGTGGGGTCCACAACCCTGACGAAATTCTGAAAGCCATCGTGGAGGCAAGCCGATGCTGAATATTCTCGACGACACTGTGAGCCCGGTAGAACAGTTCCTTCGCACGGACCGCATGCCTCACATCTGGTGCCCCGGATGCGGTATCGGCACCACGGTCAACTCCTTTTCGCGCGCGCTGATCGATTCGAAGATCGATCTCGAGTCACTCGCGCTGGTATCGGGGATTGGCTGCACCGGCCGCGTTGCTGGCTACGTGAAGCTTGATTCGTTTCACACAACCCATGGCCGAGCCATTCCGTTTGCCACCGGGCTGAAGCTGGCGAATCCACGGCTGAACGTGGTGGTTTACTCCGGTGACGGTGATCTCTCTGCGATTGGCGGGAATCATCTGATCCACGCGGCACGCCGCAATATCGATCTGAAGGTCATCTGCGTGAACAACCTTATCTATGCGATGACGGGGGGCCAGACTGCGCCGACCACACCCGGCCACGCAACAACTTCGACCAACCCCTACGGAACATTTGAACCGGCATTCAACCTGCCACATCTCGTCGAAGCAGCGGGCGCTGTGTATGTTGCGCGCTGGACCACCTTCCACGTTCGGCAGTTGGCGCGTTCGATCAGCGAGGCCTTCCAGAAGAAGGGATTCTCGTTCATCGAAGTCATTTCGCCTTGTCCGACGCTTTATCAGCGCCGCAACAAAATGGGCGATGGCCTCGACACGATGAAGTACTACAAGGAGAAGAGCAAAGTGAAGAACGGCGCGCCCACCAGCGAAGTAGGGCTCACGCTGAACGGCGAGATCATTGTCGGGAAGTTTGTCGACCGCGACCGGCCGGATTATCAATCAATGATGCGCGCGCAGTATGTCGAATCCCTCGGTGAACGTTACATCGAAGAGTCGGAAACGGAGTGCGTATGCGGGTAACTGAAATTCGAATCGCAGGCTTCGGCGGTCAGGGAGTCATCCTCTCGGCCGTAGTGTTGGGCAAGGCCGCATCGATTTACGAGAACGGCTTCGCCACCATGACGCAAAACTTCGGCCCGGAAGCGCGCGGTGGCGCGTGCAGCGCGCAATTGGTCGTATCCGACTCACCGGTCCTCTATCCGTACACCACACTCCCCGACATTATGGTGCTCATGTCGCAAGAGGCCTATAACCGTTTCGCGCCGGAACTAAAACCTCAGGGCATTCTAATCGTGGAAGAGGACCTGGTGCGAGTTTCCAATCTCAATCACGACAAGCAGGTTTACGCGATCCCGGCGACCCGGATCGCCGAAGAACTCGGCAAGCGCATGGTCCTGAACTCCGTGATGGTCGGGTTCTTCACCGCCGTTACCAAACTGCTGACGGCCGATGCGGTGCGCAAAGCGGTCGCCGACTCGGTCCCCCCAAGCTTCCGAGAGCTGAATCTGAAGGCCTTCGACAAAGGATACGAATACGGCTTGACCGCAAAAGCCGGCGCTCCGCCGGAACTGGAAGAAGTCGGATACGCACAAGAGTAGCAACGTCGGCGATTAACAAGCGCCGGTAGTTACAGCATGAGATCACTGGCTCACGGCTTCGCACTCGCCGCCGAAACCCAGTAATAATCCAGCTCTTGCGGGGCGTAATGTCCTAGAAGCGAAACGTGGCGCCCGGCCGTTTCCTTCGCGACATTGTCCATCCATGTCGTCGGAACAACGAGTAAATGTTCTTCGGCCGGAACGCCTCCGGTTTCATAACGCGCAATAACCTGATTCCGATAAAACGCGAGGCCATATTCCACTTCGCGTGATGCTCCGAAGACTGCAATTGGCAACTTGTGGGTCTCGACACTTGCCAACTCAATCGCCAGCGGGCGCGCCGATAGCTTCTGATCGATCGCAGTCGTCCCCAGCTTGAGTACAGCCGCGACGACGAGCACAACTGGAACTAGCGTTACGAAACGCAGCATACGCAGGCGCATCCGGCTAACCAGGGTCAACGCAATCGCTACACAGACAACGAAAGCGACCACCAGGGCAAACAGCAAGGGACGCCCCGCGGGCAGCCGATGTTGGCTCACAATGAAACCAACCAGAATGGCAGGGACAATCGGAGCACAGGCGACGAGTGCATGCAGCATAACCAACGACCTCGGGATGGGCTCGTTGAATTCGAATCCACTCCGCAAATAGTCCGCCAACAGGATCGCTCCAGCAGGAATCGCCGGAAGAATGTAGCCGGGAAGCTTTGACTGCGAGATGGAAAAGAACAGGACGGGTAAAAGCAGCCAGCAACACGTAAAAATACGAAACTGCAATTGGAAATCGGGCTCCGGTAGGGTGGCCTTCCGTTCGTTCCACCAAGCTTGAACGGATTCTGTAATCGCAGCAGAGACAAACACGACCCATGGCACCAGCGAGAGAACCATCACGGGAACGTAATACCAGAACGGCTCCGGATGGTGATAAATGTTGGTGGAGAAACGGGCCAAGTTATGTTCAAGAATGAACTCGCGGAAGAACTGAGGGTTGGCCAGCTGCACGGCGATATACCACGGCAGTGCGACGGCACAGAACAACAGAATTCCGGGCAGCCATAGGGTTTTCAGAACGAGGTGCCATTCCTTAACGGCGCCCGCGAACACAACAATGACCAGCACAGCGAGGAAAGGTGCGATGGGCCCCTTCGCGAGCATGCCCAGCGCCATACAAATGTAAAACGCTGCCAGATAAATCCGCCTCCCGCTTTCGCGCCAGGCCCACCATGCCAGCAGCCCGATCCCGAATGCGGACGTCAGGGCCGTATCCATAGAGGCGGCCCGAGCATAGCCGATGATTCCCGCGCAAGAAGCGGTGATGAGGGCAGCGTCGACTTCCACTCCTCGGCGAAACTTGCGGAAGAAAAAGTAGACAGCGACAACGAGAAGAGTGGCATCGAACGCGGAAGGGATGCGGGCGGCGGCGTCGCTTACACCGAATACGGAATACGCCAGCGTGGCCTGCCAGTAATACAGCGGAGGCTTTTCCAGCCAGGCATGACCGCCGAGCACCGGCGTAATCCAGTCGTGCCGTTCGAGCATTTCGCGCGCCACCTGAGCGTAGCGGGGCTCGTCGGCGCCGATCAAACCGAATTGGCCGATCCCATAGAAAAAAAGAAATGCGCAGAAACCGGCAAGCAACAGAACATCTGTGCGGGTACGAGCGGTCATGGGGAACAGGACAGCTTATTGTATGGAAGGTCCGCGGCGCACCTGAAGAATTATGCCACGAACGGCCTCGGCGAGTGGTCCATCGACAGAGCAACCACTGGCGCACTCGTGACCTCCGCCGCCGAAAGTTTCAGCTACGTGTGCCACATCAATCTTGCCCTTACTCCGCAGACTTACCCGGTATCGGCCATCCGGCAACTCCCGGAAGAACGCAGCCACCTCGACGCCACCAATCGAGAGAACATAGTTCACCAGTCCTTCGCAGTCCTCCTCGATCGCGTTGCAGCGTTCCATCTGCTTCCGGGTCACCCAGAAGTAGCCAATGTGCCCTTCAATATTCAAATTGCGAAGAGCTTCTCCCAATAAGCGGATCTTCGCCGCCGAATGCGCGAAATAAATTCCGCGAGCACAATGCGCCGGATCGGCACCGGCCAGCACGAGTTCGCGTGCGAGTGCGAAAGTGTTCTCGTTCGTTCCTTGAAACATGAATGAACCCGTATCGGTCATCAACGCCGTGTAAAGGCAAGTCGCAATCTCGGGAGAAAACTTGACTCCCGCCTCTCGTGCCAGACGAAATACCATCTCCGCCGTAGCTACGGCGTGCGGATCAATCCAGTTCACATGCGCGAAAGGCCGGCCGCTCACATGGTGATCGATGCTGATGAGAAAATGATTTTCCAATCCTTCCAAACGCGTGCGATGAATGCTGTCGCACTCGAGGATGATCGCGGCCTCGTACCTTCCGATGACACGGTCCGACTGAACCACCTGATCGGCGAAAGGAAGCGAGCGATAGATGCGCGGCACCCCATCATGCAGAACCACGTCGGCATGCTTGCCCATCGCCCGTAAGACCTGGCAAAAGGCGAGCGCAGAACCCACGGCATCGCCATCAGGGCGCGCGTGCGACGTCAACACGAACCGATCGTGCTGTCCGATCTGCCGCAGTACATCTTCGAGCATATCGCTATGCCTTCTCTCCACTTGCGTCCTTGCGGGCTTTATTTTTCTTTTTCGCCCGCCCTAACAATTCTTCCACCCGGGCTTTATCCTGCTCCGCGCGATCAAGCCTGAAGTACAACTCGGGAGCGCGCCGGAGGCGCAACCGCTCCACCAATTCGTGCCGGATGTACTCCCGCGCTGCTTCCAGGCCCTCGATGCTTTGGTCGGCCTCCGTGTCATCGCCTTCCACGTTGACCCAGACCTCGGCGGACCGCCCATCGTCGGCGATATGCACTGCAGTCACGCTGACTAGTCCAATTCGGGGATCAGCCAGTTCGCCTTCAACCAGAGTTTCGATCTCTTCGCGCAGAGCCTCGCCGACCCGACCACGATGATATTTGAGCCCGCGCTTCTCCACTCTGCACCTCGGGTAAAACGGTTGAGAATATCAGAAAAATGGTTACGCGTGTTGCGCCGCCATGCGCCATGACTGCGCCATTGTCCCTCTATTTTGCAGAAGTGCGGTAAGTACGGAGGTAACAGTAATTTAGCGGTGTTGCGAAGGGCATCACAGACTAAATATGTTTAGGAAAAGTGGAACAAACCTTAGATTTCAGTAGTACTCGACGAAGGAATCGGCAAGCTCCGCGCCGTGATTGTTAGCGATGCGGGTGGCCGCGCGTTCCACGTTTTTCATCAGTCCATCAAGATAATCGCGGGAATTTGAGACGCTGACTACGCCAACTGTCGCGCGATTCCAAAGTTCTGCGCCATCGAGTTCGGCAACAGACACGTTGAAACTGGTGCGCAGCCGGTCTTTCAGACTGCGAACAACCTGGCGACGATCTTTGATGGACTGAGCCGCTTCGATGTGAAGCTCGAGGGTAAGAAAAGCAATCATACAGGGACTAGCGGTCAGAGATCAGGTCCAGAAAGCTATTTCTGGTCTCTGGTCCCTGACCCCTGCCCTTAGGCAATCACTTCTGCGGCCACGCGTGTCGTGGTGAATGCCTCGATCACGTCGCGCGCTTTGATATCACCGTAATTCGCGATCGAGATGCCGCACTCCATGCCGTTGGTAACTTCCTTGGTATCGTCCTTAAAGCGCCGCAGTGATCCGATCTTTCCCTTGAAGACCACAACGTTGTCCCGCAGCAGGCGAACTTCAGCGTCGCGCTTAATTAAGCCGTCAGTCACTCGGCAACCAGCCACGGTTCCAACCTTCGGAATGCGGAAGGTTTCGAGCACCTCGGCTCGTCCCTGGTACGTTTCTTTGATGGTCGGTTCGAGCAAGCCAGTCATCGCACGCTTGATCTCGTCCTGCAACTCGTAAATGATCGAGTGCAGCCGGATGTCGACTTCTTCCTGCTCGGCCAATTCCTGCGCCTTGCGCTCCGGGCGCACGTTGAAGCCGATGATGATCGCGTTCGAAGCCGAGGCCAGCAGCACGTCGGTCTCGGTAATCGCCCCCACACCGGATCGCAACAACTTCAACCGTACCTTGTCGTTTGAAAGCTTGGACAACAAGTCGCTGAGCACCTCGACGGAACCCTGCACATCGCCCTTCAGGATGATGTTCAGTTCCTTGGTACCTGCAGTTTTGATTTGCTCCGCCAGTCCTTCGAGGGAAACGCGCGAACTCTTGGCCAGCGCAGCTTCGCGGGCCTTCTGCTCGCGGTACTCCGAGATAGCGCGCGCCTTGTCGCGATCGGCAACGACCACAAATTGATCGCCAGCCTGCGGCAGGCCTTCCAGCCCTAAGATTTCGACTGGGGTCGAAGGTGGAGCAGATTCGAGCGCGGCTCCACGATCATCGAACATGGCACGAACTTTTCCAAAAACGTTGCCCACCACGAAATTGTCGCTGGCGCTGAGCGTACCGTTCTGTACGAGTACGGTAGCCACCGGTCCACGGCCGCGATCAAGTTTCGCTTCGAGCACAACGCCGGTAGCGGCACGTTCCGGAGTCGCTTTCAGTTCGGCCAGATCCGCAACCAGACAGATCATCTCCATCAGCAGGTTGAGATTGGTTTTCTTTTTCGCAGAAACATCGACGAAAACGGTCTTGCCTCCCCACTCTTCCGGAACCAGCCCGCGATCGGCCAATTGTTTCTTGACGCGATCGGGTAGGGCTTCGGGCTTGTCGATCTTGTTCACCGCAACGATTATGGGCACTTCCGCAGCGTGCGCATGGTCGATGGCTTCGAGCGTTTGCGGCATCACGCCGTCATCCGCCGCCACCACCAGCACCACGATGTCGGTGGCCTTTGCACCACGCGAACGCATGCGGGTGAACGCTTCGTGACCGGGAGTATCTAGGAAAACGATCTCGCGTCCGTAAGCCGGAGATTCCTTATCGGTGATGCGCACTTTGTACGCACCAATGTGCTGCGTGATGCCACCCGCCTCGCCTTCAGCGACATTGGTCAGGCGAATCGAGTCGAGAAGCGTGGTCTTGCCGTGATCGACGTGGCCCATGATCGTGACCACAGGAGGACGCGGGGTAGCTTCGACGGCGGAATCTTCTCCGGCGCCAGCGGCCGCATCAATATCTTTCGAGGCCTGCTCTTCGAACGTGATCACGTTCGTGTCAGCCCCGAAGAACCGCGCCATTTCACTGGCCAGTTCCGCGTCGAGTGTCTGATTGATCGTGGCGAAGACACCGCGAGACAGCAGGCGGGAGATCAGATCCTTGGCGCGAATATCGAGCTTCTCGGCGAGATCTTTTACGCTGATGCCTTCGGTGATCGTGATATTGCGCGTGATCGGCATCGGCTCGTTCGACACCACCATGCGCGGCGGTGGCGTGTAGCCCTTCATTGGGCCTTCTTTTACGCCGCGCGGAACATAGCGCTGTCCCGGCCTGCGCGCAGGCGCGCCTGGACGCGCGCCGGGACGAACCGGTCCCGGAGGCGGCCCACCTGGGCCTACACCGAGGGGGCGCGGTCCTGCCGACCCCGTGCGAGTTGGATGCATGGGTCGGCGCTCGCCCGGACGTAGCGGC
Organism: Terriglobia bacterium; assembly: GCA_963711365.1. Classification (GTDB taxonomy): domain Bacteria; phylum Acidobacteriota; class Terriglobia; order Terriglobales; family Acidobacteriaceae; genus Sulfotelmatobacter. The sequence goes on from CAVQDY010000012.1 coordinate 158,812, forward strand.
GGACGTGGCCCGCCCATTCCGGGCGCTCCTTGCGGACGCGGGCGCTGGAAGATCGGTTGACCCGGAACCGGACGACCGGGTGCCGGACGCATGCCTGCCTGCGCGGTTGGCGCAGGCGGAGCCGGACGCGGCGGTGGTGCCTTGTAAACAGGGCGTGGCCCGGTCTGCGGAACAATCATGCGCGGGGCGGGTGGTTGGGGTGTGGCGGCAACCGGCGGAGTCGCCAGACGCGGCGCACTCGACGGAGGCGCTGCGGGCACGGGGGAAACAGTCATCGAAGGCGGTGCCGGAGCATGCGGAACTGCGACTGGGGCTTGAGGTGGTGCCGCAGGCACAGGACGCACGGGTGGCGCTGCCACCGCGGGGGCAACTGGAGGAACGGGCGGCGCAATGGGTGCAGCAGGTTTCTCGGCCGCAGGTGCAACAATCGCCGGACGCGTAACCGCAGCAGGCGGGACGGGCGCAGCCACCGCAGGGGGCGGCGCAGAAGGTGCAGCAGACGCCGGCTTAGCCGCCGCCGGTACCACAATCGGCCGCGGCGCAACTGGCGGTACTGCTGGGCGCGGGGGAAGGGGCGGGACCGCCGCAGCTTCCTTCTTCTGAGTAATCGCCTTCAGCACATCGCCCGGACGAGAGATGTGCGACAGATCAATCTTGGTCCTGATTTCTTCTTCGCCGCGCAGGGTGCGCGCGGAACGCGCAGACGGGGACTGTGCTTCAGACGAGCCGCGGATGTGGGCCCGCACTTTTTCTGCTTCATGCTCTTCCAACGAACTGGAATGGGTCTTCTTCTCCGTCACCCCGACGAGCGGTAGCGCATCGAGAATGGCTTTGCTTTTAACTTCCAGCTCCCTGGCGAGATCGTTGATTCGAACCTTACTCATCCGGCCTTTCTTTTCCCCGCGTTGTGCTAGGTCTTCATTGCAGCCTCACGGAGTCAACTTCTTGGACTCGCACGCAAACGAACTTATTCGTGCGTGCCATGCTTATTCGGTTGTTTCGTGAACAGAGCCTTCTTTTTGGCCCTGCCCGGGTTCTGTTGTGACCGCTTCTTCAGTGGTCGCTTCCGGCGCAGCCTCTTCCGCGGAAGCCTGGATTGTTTCAGTGCCTTCTGCAGGGACTTCTTCCGAAACGGCTTCTGCGTCCGTGCCTTCAGCGGGCATAGCTTCAGCGCCCTGCTCCAGGCTGGCGAAATAATTATTCACCGCTAGACTGATTTTTTCCACCGTCTTCGGACCGATGCCTTCAATGGCCTCAAGCTGTTCCGGCGTCATATCAGCAAGCGCTTCCACGGTCGTGACGCCCGCGGCCGTCAACTTTTCAAGCACGCCTTCACCGAGTCCGGGAACGTTTTCCAGCGGAGTGGTTGCTTGAGGAGCCATAGCCGCCATCTGCAACTCGACTTCCTGACGTTTTTCTTCCTCGCTCTTGATGTCGATCTTCCAGCCCAGAAGCTTCGCCGCGAGACGGACGTTCTGCCCTTTCTTGCCAATGGCCAGGGAGAGTTGGCTGTCGTCGACGACAACTTCAAGATGCTTTTCGCCACTGTCGACAATCGTGACGCGGCTCACTTTTGCCGGCTGTAGCGCCTTCTCGGCGAACGTCACCGCATCTTCGTGAAATTCGATAATGTCGATCTTCTCTCCGCGCAACTCCCGGATGATCGATTGCACGCGCATACCCTTCATACCGACACAGGCGCCGACGGCATCCACGTCTTTGTCTTTCGACATGACCGCGATCTTGGTGCGCTCACCGGCCTCGCGCGCAATGGCACGGATCACCACTGTGCCATCGTAGATCTCCGGAACTTCCGTCTGGAACAGGTGTTGCACCAAGTCCGGTGCCGCGCGCGAAACCACAACCCCGGGCCCCTTCGACGCTCTCTCGACGCGGGCAATCACCACGCGAAGGCGCTCGCCCACGGCGAACGACTCCAGCCGCGACTGTTCTTTTCGCGGCATGCGTGCTTCAGCCTTACCGATGTCGAAAATCACATCCGGCCCTTCCACGCGCTTCACGGTCGCGTTGACGATTTCCCCGACGCGCCCGATGTATTCGTTGTAGACGGTGTCGCGCTCGGCTTCGCGCACCTTCTGGAAGATCACCTGCTTGGCAAGCTGCGCCGCAATGCGCCCGAGGATTCCATCGATGGGCTTGGGAATCAGCAACTCCCCACCGGCGACCAGAGTGGGATCAACGCGCTGGGCATCCTCGACCGTGATCTGCAGGTTAGGATCTTCGACCTGTTCCGGAGTTTCCACGACGCTCTTCACCGCATAAGCGCTGATCTTGCCACTGTCTTTGTCTAACTTTGCCCGGAAATTTTCCTGGGATTTGTAGTGCTTGCGCGTAGCCATAACAATGGCGTCTTCCACCGCGCTGACTACAATCTGCGGATCAATCCCTTTTTCCCGGCTCACGCCTTCGATGATGTTGTAGAGCTCGCTAGCCATAAGAAAACAATTTGGTAATTGTGCAATTGAGTAATTTCGTAATTGAAAATCCCGCTTGGGCTGTTGCCTCTCAATTACTCAATTACTAAATTTCCCAATTACTTTCAAATCTCCGGTACCAGATTCGCCTTCTCCACGTTGGCGAATTCGATCTCAATTTTCTGTCCAGCCGCCTCGCCCATCTTCTTGCGCGACTTGTGGCTGGCCACGCTCAGATCCAGCGTCAAACGTCCGTCCTGAAAACTCTCCAACCGGCCTTCAAAATGCCGGTTATCATTCACTGGCAGCCGCGTCGTCAGCTTCATCCGGCTTCCGGTGAAGCGCGTGAAATCCGCGGCCCTTACCAACTTCCGGTCCAGTCCGGGCGACGAAACTTCCAGCGTGTACGAACCCGGCATCACATCTTCTACGTCAAGGATCGTGCCAAACTCGCGGCTGAAGTTCGCACAATCCTCATGCGTCACTCCTGCCAGCGGATCAGTTCCCGCCGCAGGCTTATCCAGAAACACCCGCAGCATCCGCGCCTTGCCTCCGCCCAGAAACTCGATCTCGATGACTTCGAGTCCCTTTGAGGCTGCAACCCGGTCCGCTATTTCCCGCACACGTTCAACGTCAAGCGCCATGGATCCAATGACTTACTGGCGGATGGCGGCCGCACCGAAGGGCTCCAAACTAAAATGTGGGCTTGCGCCCACTGGTGTGCTTCGCCAAAAGCCGGTACACAGCAGTTCTCAGTGTCTTAATATACGCCCGGAGAGGGGTAAAAGACAAACGCGGGCGACGGGGAATTCATTTGACTTAGCCCAGCCCAATCGTGGGCCTCGTGTGCAAACCTGGCGCTCCGCAACAGGTTTTGAGCGGTTATCTTGTCGTTCGATCTTCTCGTTCTCTGCTTTCTTACCGCGGAATTTCGGTGGTCAAATTCTGCGAAGTCAACTGTTGCCCCTCCGATCCCCGCACCACGCCTCGGATCACATACATCCCTGGCTTGACCTTGAACACGGTCTTAACCGTAATTCCGGTTCGGTTCATCTTCTCCACAGTGGAGTCCTGCAATTTGAGCGTGATCTCTTTGATTTTGCCATCGACCAACTGTCCGTTGATGTCGAAGACTCCAGTCGCCAAAACGACGTTGTCGCAACTCCGTCCGTCGATCTTTCGAAATTTAACCCCTCGCGTATCGAGCCGTGTCAGTACTCTTAATTCTGCCGAGGCGTCATCTGTCTTGAAGAACTCCGTTTTCAACTGCATCGGGATACCAGATATCTCCTCGCGCGAGAACAACGTTTCTGTGACCTCCTGCTTCGCCTGCTCTTCCGGATCGGCTGACTTCTTCGTGGCGTAGTATCCGTTTCTAGCTTGAATCGAGTACTTGCCTCCGTCTGCGATTTTCACCTTCAGGTTGTGGAGTTTCCCGTTCGCTTCGGCGTTCTGGGGTTTGAAACCGAGGATGTAGGTAATGGTCGGCGCCGCCAAGGCCTGACGCATCCCTACATCCAGATCATTCCGGTTATGGAAATACGTTCCGCCTGTGCCGGCCGCCATACCCTGAAGCACCGACCCCGAGTCGAATTGGGTTTGCATGCGGTACGTCCCCTCGATTCCCTGGTAGTCGATCTTGGAATCGTCAACTAAGTTCCCGTTCGCATCACGATGTTTGAACGGTGCCTTTTGTGGAGCTGAGTCGATTTCCGGCAGTCCTTGAGGCGTGTACAAACCGCGCGCATCAATCGTGTTCACTACGACTCCAGCGCGCACCGCCCGGTCGATCCAATCCGCGTTGTCGTTCTGTAAGGGGACGCCTACAACGAATCCTGGCGAAACGTACACCAATACTCGCTGGCCGGGCATGGAAGCCAATTTCCTGACGACGTCGTTGAGGTAATCATAGGTAGCACGCGTCCAGTTATCCCCCTCCTGCAAAATCCGCCGCACCGTTGCTTCTATGTCGGCTGGACATTCGTTAATGATCGAATCGGCCTTGGCCACGGCTATCGCCTCCTGATCGTTCTGGTATTCGATCAGTTCTGCCTGGTGATAGGTGATATTCGGGCACTCGTATTTTCCTTCGTACCTCGAAGAATGGGAACGATGTTCGCGAGCGTTTTCCGCAGCGTCGCTGCGTCGCCCGTATAGTCCTGCTGCACGTCTCCTTGGGTTGAGTAAATCGCTACGCGATCGGTTGGTGCCAGGCTGGCAAACAGCTTTTCCGCAGCCGCATGCACCGCCATCGCTTCGGCAACTTTCATGTGTGAATCATCGAACACCAGCGCCACAAATCGACGCGGCAGTTCGAAGGGCTTACTGACGCTCGGACGGGCTACTTCGGTCGTGGCTTTGCTAGTGTCGGGTTCTGAGGGTTTTGCTTCGGATGTCGTTTTACCGCTTTCGGTCCGACTTTCTGCAGTCTCCACCGTGAAGGTCGAAATCGACTGCGGCTTACCGTTGTCAAACAACTGAAAATCTTCCTTCTTTAAGCCAGAAATGGGGTTCCCGCTAGAATCCTTGACCACAACGGGCACCAGCACCAGATTGACCTCGACCTTAATGGCTGCATTTGAGTCCTTGGTCGATATCTCGCTCTCTGTGCTGCCATTCGACGCGGTCGTACCCACTTGGCCCTGCTGTCCGAGCGCAACGCTCGTGAAGAGAGCCGACACCACCGTCACCGCTAAAATCCAGGGTCTCGGCATAGATGACCTCCGGTCGACCTGTCTATACTGGCCTAACATCCGAATAGGTGAGAAGTTCCTACGGAACGATTGTCGTACAATCCGGTCATGAATCGCAGAATTATGTCACGGAGCAAGCATTTGCCCTAATCCCCTTCCCATCTCTAGAATGAGATTTTACCCACAGCGCTGGAATCCCGAGACATTTATGATCCATTTTCCCGTTCCTGAGGCTCTTACTTTCGACGACGTTCTGCTGCTGCCGGCCCGCTCCGACGTTGTCCCGGCGAACGCCACTACCCAGACGCAGCTCACCCGCAAGATCAGTATCAATATTCCCATCGTCAGCGCCGCTATGGACACTGTCACCGAATCGCACATGGCGATCGCGCTCGCACAGCAAGGTGGCCTCGGCATCATTCATCGCAATCTGACCATTGAGCAGCAAGCCAATGAAGTCGATAAAGTGAAGCGCTCGGAAAGCGGGATGATTGTCGACCCGGTTACTATGCACGCGACGGATAAGGTGAGCGATGCGCTTGAGATCATGCGCAAGTACAAGATTTCCGGCGTGCCCATCACCGATCACGGAAAACTGGTCGGCATTCTCACCAACCGCGATTTGCGATTCGAAACGCGCTTCGACATTCCCATCGATAGCGTGATGACCAAAAGAAATCTCATCACCGTCCCAGTCGGCACCACGCTCGAAGAAGCCGAGAAGATCCTTCACCAGCACCGCGTCGAGAAGCTTCTGGTTGTCGATGACAAGTACAACCTAAAGGGCCTGATCACAGTCAAAGACATCCAGAAGAAGCTGAAATATCCCAACGCTGCCAAAGATTCTCAGGGCCGACTGCGCGTCGGCGCAGCCATTGGCGCTACCGGGGATTTTCTGGAACGCGCCCAGGAATTGGCCGAAGCCAAAGTCGACGTGCTCGCCATCGACAGCGCTCACGGCCACTCCTCCAAAGTTCTCGAAGCGGTGAAACTGATCAAATCGAAATTGCCCGAAGTGCAGTTACTCGCTGGGAATGTTGCCACTTTCGACGGTGCCTGCGAGTTGGCCCGTGCCGGCGCGGATGGCATTAAAGTCGGCATCGGTCCGGGATCCATCTGCACCACCCGGGTCGTCACCGGCGCAGGCGTGCCGCAGATCACCGCGATTGCCGAGGCCTATCGCGCCACGAAAGATTCGGGCGTTCCCGTCATCGCCGACGGCGGTATCAAGTATTCCGGAGATGTAACCAAGGCTCTCGCAGCTGGCGCGAGCGCGGTCATGATCGGATCACTCTTCGCCGGCACCGATGAAAGTCCCGGCGAGATGATCCTGTATCAAGGCCGCTCGTTCAAGTCGTACCGTGGCATGGGATCTCTGGGCGCGATGGCGCAAGGCTCCAGCGAGCGCTATTTTCAGAATACCGACAGCGATTCTTCGACATCAGTGTCTGCCTCAGACGGTGAGTCGAACCGATTGGCGAAGCTTGTTCCTGAAGGCATCGAAGGGCGCGTGCCCTACCGCGGCTCGGTCGCGATGATCATCTACCAGATGGTCGGGGGCCTGAAGTCCGGCATGGGCTACTGCGGGTGCGCGACGATTCCGGAATTGCTGCAGAAGACACGATTCGTGCGCATCAGCGGCGCTGGCCTGCGCGAAAGCCACGTCCATGACGTTATGATCACGCGCGAAGCCCCTAACTATGCGATCGAATAGATGGTCGGGGGCGTCACGCGTTAATACATCTTTCATCCTGAGCGAAGTAACTAGTTCGGGAAGCGGGACGGTCACGCGGCCAAAGGATCTCAACTCCTACATGGGACCCCGGACGCAAAAAAGAGTTCCCACGATGCTGCCGGCCACACTGCGAGCGGAGGTCCGGAACACTTGAGCCGCGACCGCCACCACGTCCTGAAGGCCTGGATCGCGTTGATCCTGTGGCTCATCGTCATCGCGATCGAGTCGACGACCTATCTCTCTTCCGACAACACCAGCCGTTTTTTGTATCCAGTACTGCATTTTCTCTTTGGCATCGACTACGCTACATTCGAACCCCTGCACGCTTTCCTGCGTAAGTGTGGCCACGTCTTCGGCTACGGGTTGCTGTGTATCCTACTGTTTCGCGCCTGGCGCGAAACCCTCCCTCGCTTCGATGGCGCCAAGTGGAGTGCGCGGTGGGCAGCCATCGCGATATTTGGCACGGCATTTGTGGCCACCCTCGACGAGTGGCACCAGAGCTTCATTCCCACTCGCACTGGCACATACCGCGACGTTATCCTCGACACATGCGCCGGCCTTGCGGCTCTGGTGGCGATATTCCTCTATCACCAGCGAACTCGCCCTAGCTCGACTGAATCCGCAGAAGTCGATTCCCACCTGAACTAAGTCGACAAACCTTTTAGCTCTTGACAGGTGCACTCCGTACTGTTACAGTCTGTAACGTTACAATGACTAACTCAAAGCCAGCACGTCTAAAGAATCTGGGAGAGGTCGAGCAAGCTGTCATGGATTACATCTGGACGCATGGGTCAACCACTGCGGAAGCATGTCGCGAAGCGCTGGCCGCAACGCGTCCGATGAAAGACTCGACGATTCGCACGGTTCTCCGGCGTCTCGAGGAAAAGCGGTATCTCACCCATGAAGTCGAAGGCCGCACCTTTATCTACCAGCCTTCGGATCAGCGGCAGAACGTTGCGGTCCGTGCCGTAAAGAGCATCATTGACCGGTTCTGCGGCGGCTCGGCGGAGGCCCTGGTGCTTGGCATGGTGGACAATGACGTTCTCGACAGCAAACAACTCGAACGTCTCGCGCGAAAAATCTCGCAAGGAAAATCCACAGGCGAAGCGAGTTCCGAAAAAAAGGAAAGAAAGCCATGATGCATGCGATGAATACTGCGCTCTTTACCCTCGCGATTTCGGCGCTCCGCGCCATCTGTCTGGCTGGGATCGCGGCTCTGGCAATCTCAGGCTTGCGGGCTAAATCGACTTCTGCGCGCATATTTGTCTGGAGAGCAGTTCTGATGTTAGCTCTCGCCATGCCGTTCCTTGGGCAACTGGCGCCCCCGCTGAGTATTTCTATACCGGCATTCGCCCAATTGGCCACCCTGCAGCCAACGATCCGGCAGATTATTGAGGAGTCCTCGCCCAACGATTCCGTTGCGACTCGATTAGAAACAGACGGCACTCAGGCACAGTCTGCGGACGCAGCACTTGCATCACTTCCATCAGTTGCGCCGCCTACGCCGACGGAACAGCCGCGTCCAACCTCAAGCTTTCAATTCAGATGGACCTTGACTATGTGGAGCGTGCTGATTGTCGCGATCTATCTGATCGTTGCATGCATTTTCCTGGCTCGCTTGATTCTGGGCTGCGTGCTGTCTCGGAGGCTGGTTCGCACGTCGGTAATCGTCACCGACCCAAAGCTCTGCCCGACGCTCGACTCCCACAAACGGAAATCGCCTCCACGAATCGGCGAATCCGCTCTGGTTTCAGTTCCTGTGACCGTCGGCATATTCCGGCCAACCGTGCTCCTACCCACCTGCTGGCGCGAATGGGACGATTCCAAGGTCAACGCCGTTATCGCCCACGAGGTTTCGCACGTGGTGCGCCACGATGCCATGGTGCAACATATTTCTTTGCTTCATCGCGCAATCTTCTGGTTCAGCCCGCTCGCGTGGTGGCTGGATCGCCACCTTTCCGAGCTAGCTGAGGAAGCCAGCGACGAGGCAGCTTTGGTGAAGGGTGCGGATCGCGAGGACTATGCCAGAACCGTACTAGGATTTTTTGAAGATCTGCAAACCGCGCCGGGACGCGTGTGGTGGCAAGGTGTCTCGATGGCACAGCGAGGTCAGGCGGAACAGCGGCTGGAAAAAATTATGTCTTGGAGAGGACCGGTTACCATGAATCTAAAAAAGTCTCTTGTGGTCGCAATCGCTGTGGTTTCCATCCCTGCGGTTTACCTTGTAGCCTCGGTCCGTCCCGCCGGTCAAGGCGAGCTAGCCTCTCAGGTGCCGGAATCTCAGACTGCAGATAGAATCTCAACCCAGATACCCGCACCTCCTTCTGTTGTGGAGCCTAACCTTGGTGCACCTGCAGACGGCGTTTCAGTCAGCAGACCTCGCCCTGCTGGGACTGTCGCTCCCTTGATGTCTGTCGCGACAGTGGCTCCCAATTCTGTGGTCGTGCCTGTTGCTCCTGTTTCGTCGTACGCACTGTCTGCCAAGTCCTACTCCTCGGGACAGGAAAATTCCTACGCGTACGGCTACGACGACGAGGACCGTTTCATTATCGTCTCGGGCAAATCCGACTCCTTCACCATGTCGGGATCGGCGCAGGACATCCATCATGTCGAGCGCCTTAAGAAACAGATCCCAGGAGATTTCATCTGGTTCCAGCGTGATGAGAAGTCCTACATCATCCGCGACCAGGCCACTATCGATCGTGCCAAAGCATTCTGGGCTCCTCAGGAGGAACTTGGGAAGAAGCAAGCGGCACTCGGGAAGCAGCAGGAAGCTCTGGGCAAGCAACAGGAAGCTCTGGGGGAAAAGATGGAGCAGGTCCGCGTCAATGTCCCACCTGACCTAACTGCCAAGCTGGACGCGCTGAAAGCGAGATTACAGAAGCTTGGCCCAAGCGCAACGATGGAGGAGATTGGTGACCTGCAATCTGAGATCGGTGAACTACAGGGCCAAGTTGGCGACATTCAAGGTCGAGCCGGCGAACAGCAGGGCAAACTCGGAGAAGAGCAAGGCAAGTTAGGAGAGCAGCAGGGCAAGCTCGGAGAAGAACAAGGAAAACTCGGCGAGGAACAAGGAAGACTGGCCGAGGAAGCCACCAAGAAAACGAAAGCACTCTTCGACGAGGCAGTCAAGAATGGCAAAGCGCAGCCCGAACCAGATGGCTCGCACGGTGCGAGTCTGTAACTCGCTTCAGGCGCCGCTCGTCTCAGTGGGCGAGGGACTAATGGCTAACATCATCGCGGAAACCAGCGCCAATCCGGCGGAAAGATAAAACGGAACAGCCGCGCCGTGCCGCTTCCACAACTCGCCGGTGATCAAACTCGCGGCCAGCGTGGCCACACTCGTGACGAAAAAATAAATGCCCAGAGCTCGGCCGCGAATGTCTTTGGCCACGGTATCGACCACAAGCGCTTTCAACACCGGTTGTGTCAGCGCGTAATAGAAGCCGTACACTGCCATTGTGATCCAGATAGCCTTAGTCGATGGTGCGCGGCCAAATACAAAATAGACGACAGCGAAGATCAGGTATCCAGCAGCCGCAATCCAGCGGCGCGAGAAATGATCGCTGAACCACCCTGCCGGCCATGAGCCCAGCGTATACGTCACGTTGAAAACTAACCCCAAGAGAGGCGCCAGCGAGACGCGAATCCCAACATTCTGTGCGCGCATGACCAGGAACATGTCACTTGAATTGCCGAGCGAAAACAGAGTGACTGCGGCCAGCACAAAGTAAAACGTCATCGGCAGCCTGGCTGTACCACCTGCACCGATTTCAGAATAAGGGTGCCCCACTTCTCCCTGGTTTTGAGAGAAGTGGGGACTTTGATCTTGATCGACCGCGGGATTTTTCGTTTCCCGAATCCCAAACAACGCCACCAGCACGGCCAGCGCTCCCGGAATCGCCGCAGCCAGGAATACATGCCGGATTCCAAATCGTGCCAGCAGCACCAGGGCCAGCAGCGGGCCAGCAATCGCGCCCGCTGAATCCAGTGACTGAATCAGCCCGTAGGCCGATCCCAGCCGCTCCTTCCCGACCGACTCGGCCACCATCACATCGCGCGGCGCTCCCCGGACGCCTTTTGCCAGTCGGTCCGAAAATCGAATCAGAAGGATGTGCCACCAGGCGGTGACAAACGCGAGCAGAGGCTTGACTGCATTCGCCACGAAGTATCCGGCAACCACCAGCGGCTTGCGGCGTTCCATGCGGTCCGCCAGATATCCGGAGAACAGTTTGGCAAATGAAGCGACACTCTCGGCGATTCCCTCGATCACTCCCAACTGCGCCGGCCCGGCGCCCAACGAGACTAGAAACGCCGGCAACACCCAGTACGCCATCTCGGTCGCGGTGTCATTAAAGAAGGACGTGAGTCCGAACGCGTAGATATTCCGGGCTGAGGAAGTCTCAGGCTGGGGAGAGCGGTCGAGCATACAATGTTTGTACCACGGAGGCACGGAGGGCACGCAGAATGCACTGAAATGGGGTGAGAGCTGAAAGCTCAGAACCGCTCTCTAGTACATCGCGTCGTACTTCGTCACGACCCACTGCCCGGCCTGATTCTCGACAGTGAGGGTGAACTGATCGTGATCGATTCCCGATTGTCCCGGGCCCGCGTTACTCGGGCGGGTTCCGCGATAGTGCAGGATAATCAACGGCGGGGCGTCTTCCCAATCAGCCAGTTCCCACGAAAGTAAAGGATGCTGCTCCTCCGACTGGCAGATGTACTTGGCGTACTTCTTGTGATAATCGTGCTCCCACTTCTGTAGAAGTTCGTCGCAGTGGCCGTCGCGCATCTCGCGGAGAAACTTGTTCGCAGCCTTCTCGGTCGAACGGTCGCGCAGTGGATTCATCTTGATCGTGATCGGCAATCCGGTCAGTGGATCATGATCTTCCGACCGCGCCAGCACAGGGCCCTGATTGCTCAGCCACCACAGGTAGCCCACAAAGACGAAGACTATTAGCGCACCTGCGCCGACAGCAATGCCGATCTGTGTCTTTGTGAAGCCCATTAGTAAAAGTTTATGGACTCGTCAGAGAAGCGGGCAAGATTACCGCGAAACGCAACAGGACATGTACGAGTGGTTAAAAGAAAAAGGCACGGCCGAAGCCGTGCCCTTGTAAGTCGTTGCCGAGGAAGACTATTCTTTCTTTTCTTCGTCCTTTACTGGCTCCACGCCGCCATCGTGCGCGGCCTGCGCTTCGGCCTCTTCCATGGCTTTCTTAGCTTCGGCGGCCTTCTTCGCGCGAGCTTCAGCGCGCTTCTCCTTCTTCTCGTCAAGAATCTTTTCGCTGCCGAGTAGTTCGAGAAATGCCTTGTCGGCGCCATCACCCTTATTCCACGCCGTGCGGATGATGCGGGTGTATCCGCCATTGCGATCGCCAAACCGAGGACCAACGGTATCGAACAATTTCACAACGGCCTCGTCGGTCATCAGATAGGAAGCTGCCAATCGGCGCGCCGCCAGATCGCCACGCTTGCCAAGCGTAATCATTTTCTCCACCAGTGGACGCGCAGCCTTCGCCTTCGGAACAGTCGTCTCGATGCGCTCTTCGACGAGCACTGAGGTGACCAGATTGCGCAACAGCGAGCGCCGATGCGATGTGTTCCGCCCGAGTTTATATCCCGCTTTTTTATGACGCATGAGAATCCTCAGTGGCCCAGGGCCAGAGATCAGGGGCCAGCTGCTAGGTGTCTTGCTGATCCCTGACCCCTAGCCTCTGCCCCCTGCATTTCTAGAGTTGATCGTCCGGTCCGTACGCCGACGCCGGCAACGGTACGTTCGAAGTCGGTCCGGGCACGGCATTGCCATGCTCGTCGATCTTCATGCCGAGACTCAATCCCATTGACGATAGAATCTCTTTGATCTCATTCAGCGATTTGCGGCCGAAATTCTTTGTCTTCAGCATCTCAGCTTCGGTCTTCTGCACGAGCTCGCCGATCGTCTGGATGTTCGCATTCTTCAGGCAGTTGTAACTGCGCACCGAAAGCTCCAGCTCTTCTACCGACCGGTTGAGATTCTCGTTGTGAATCTCGGGCTTGCGATCGTCCGACGACGAAGATCCAGTTTCGATTTCTTCCTCGAAGTTGATGAAGATGTTCATATGGTCCTTCAGCAGCTTCGCCGCCAGGCCGATCGAGTCAGCCGGCGTGATGGAGCCGTTGGTCCAGACTTCGAGCGTAAGCTTATCGTAGTCGGTGATCTGTCCGAGACGGGCAGCTTCGACGGTGTAATTGCACTTGCGCACCGGCGAGTGTACCGAGTCGATCGGAATAAATCCGATGCCGAGGTCCTCGTCGAAATTCTTGTCCGCAGAAACGTAGCCGCGGCCGCGCTTCAACCGCATTTCCATGTCGAGCTTGCCGCCCTCGCTGACCGTCGCGATGTAGACGTCTTTGTCAAGCACTTCGACGTCGCCGTCAGCTTCGATCATGCCGCTGGTTACAACGCCCGGCTGATCGGCGCGCAGATAGATCGCTTTGGGCGCATCGCCTGCCAGCTTGAACGGAATCTGCTTCAGGTTCAGGATGATGTCGGTCGCGTCTTCGACAACTCCTGGTATCGACTGGAACTCGTGCAATACGCCTTCCATCTTCACCGCAGTCACGGCCGCGCCTTCAATCGAGCTCAGCAGTACGCGACGCAGAGAGTTGCCGATCGTCGTACCGAATCCGCGCTCAAACGGCTGAGCCCAGAAGATACCGTATTTGTCGGTGAGGGTGGAGGTGTCAACTGCAAGACGTTTCGGTTTCTGAAAACCTTTCCAAAGCATGTGTGTCTCCTTCGGCCATATGGCTCAATCCTGACTCGCTGAGTGGTCCAACTCAGGTCAATATCAGGAAAGGCTGATCTGGCTCGAAATGTTTGAACCGATTGAGTAATTGAGAAATTTGGTAATTGGGTAACTTGAACCCAACACTGCGTTTCCATTTTCAATTACTCAATTACTAAATTTCCCAATTAACCGATCCTGCTATTTGCTATACAACTCAACGATCAACTGCTCGTTCACTGGCAGCTGGATATCTTCGCGCTTGGGCAGACTTAGCACCCGCGCCTTGTAATTATCGCGATCCACTTCCAGCCAGCTTGGCAATGTGCCGTGACTTGCGAATTCCTTCGCCAGTTCCAACACGGTCAGCTTCTTGCTGTTCTCGCGAATCGAGATCTCTTCGCCCGCGCTCACTTCATACGAAGGAATGTTCACCTTCCGGTTGTTGACTGCCACGTGTCCGTGACGGACCAGCTGACGTGCCTGTCGCCGCGATTGCGCGAATCCGAGCCGGAACACAACGTTGTCAAGACGCCGCTCCAGTTGCTGCAACAGCTTCTCGCCGGTCACGCCCTTCGAGCGTGCCGCCTTCTCGAAATAGTTGCGGAACTGGCCTTCCTGCGTGAAGTAGATGCGTTTCGCTTTCTGCTTTTCACGCAGTTGCAGACCGTAGCCAACGATCTTGGCCTTGCGGTCCTTTCCATGTTGTCCGGGAGCAAAATTGCGCTTCTCGATAGGACATTTATCGCTGAAGCACTTCGCGCCTTTGAGGAACAGCTTCATGCCCTCGCGGCGGCACAGACGGCAGACTGCATCGGTATAACGCGCCAAGTTTCTTCTCCTTTAGATGACCGGTTTACAGGTTTGGCTTCACCCTTCGTCCCGGACGAAAATCAGGGGGCAGGGGCTAGGGCTCAGTAATCAGTCTCGAAAGCTCTCTGATCCCTGGCCCTAACCCCTAACCTCTTGCTTAGACTCTGCGACGTTTAGGCGGACGGCAGCCGTTATGAGGAATCGGGGTGACGTCACGAATCGAGCGCACCTCAATCCCAGCGGCGGCCAGCGCGCGCACAGCCGACTCGCGGCCGGATCCCGGACCGCTCACCCGCACATCCACGCTGCGCACTCCATGATCGCGAGCCATGTTCGCGGCATTCGACGCGGCCTGTTGCGCGGCAAACGGTGTGCCCTTGCGCGATCCGCGGAAGCCGAGCGATCCCGAACTCTTCCATGACAGAACGTTCCCGTTCATGTCGGAAATGGTCACGATCGTGTTATTGAAGGACGCCTGCACATACGCCAATCCATGCGGCACATGCTTGCGTTCCTTCTTTTTGAAGGTCTTCTTCTTGCCCTTTTTCTCCGGCGCGGCTCCGGTGCCGCCCGCTGCTGCTGGTTTTGCCATAGTAGCTCTTAGCTCCTAGCTTTTAGCTTCTAGCTATCAGCTAGAAGCCAGAAGCTGGTTCTTATGTTTTTGCTGTCGCCTTCTTCTTCTGTGCAACCGTTCCCTTACGCGGACCTTTTCTCGTCCGGGCGTTCGTATGTGTGCGCTGTCCGCGAACCGGCAGGTTGCGGCGGTGTCGGAATCCGCGGTAAGAGCCAATTTCGATGAGACGCTTGATATTCATCGAAACTTCTTTGCGCAGATCGCCCTCGACCAGCCCCTCCTGTTCAATGACCGTACGAATACGGTTGACCTCTTCTTCGCTCAGGTCCTGGACCTTCTTCATCGGATCAACGTTCGCTTCATCCAGAATTCGACTAGCGCGCGGATGTCCAATCCCGTAAATATAGGTCAATGCAATGTTAATGTGCTTTTGGCGGGGAAGATCCACGCCTGCAATACGTGCCATTCCTTGACTCCCGCGCCTTAGCCCTGGCGCTGTTTATGTTTCGAGTTCACACAGATCACCCGTACTACACCTTTGCGATGGATGATCTTGCACTTGTCGCAAATCTTTTTGACCGACGCTCGTACCTTCATAAGTCCAGAATCCCTCTGTGCTCCCTGTGTCCTCTGTGGTGAGGTTTTCTTACTTGTACCGATAAACGATCCGACCACGATTCAAGTCGTACGGCGAAAGCTCTACTGCGACTTTGTCTCCCGGCAAAATGCGGATGAAATTCTTGCGCATCTTTCCGGAAACGTGCGCCAGCACCTGATGCTTGTTTTCCAGTTCGACCCGGAACATCGCATTAGGCAGCGGCTCCAGCACCACCGCCATCACTTCAATCGCGTCTTCTTTGCTCATCGACTCCTTAGGTCAGCTTCGAGGCATGAGCTTCATGCAACCCGTTTTGCTCACGGCTCGCAGCTCATGACTCACAGCCTACTGCGTCAAAATCACCGGCCCGTCTTTCGTCACCGCGACACAATGCTCGAAGTGGGCACTGAAACTTCCGTCAGCAGTGACCGCCGTCCACTTGTCGCCCAAAACGCGCGTCTCTGGCTTGCCATAATTCACCATCGGCTCGATTGCGATCACCATGCCTTCTCGCAGCTTCGCGCCGTGCCCGCGTGCGCCAAAATTCGGAACTTGCGGCTCTTCGTGCAACCGCGTTCCTATGCCGTGTCCCACGAACTCGCGCACCACGCTGAATCCGGCAGCTTCCACATGCTCCTGCACGGCCGCGCCAACGTCGCCAATCGAATTCCCAATCCGCGCCTGCTCAATGCCGCGGTATAGCGAAGCTTCCGTAACGTCCAACAGCTTCTTCAACTCCGGCTTCAGTCCATTGCCGACCGGCACGGTGATGGCTGCATCTCCGTAATAGCCGTCCAGTACTACCCCACAGTCGATCGACACGATGTCTCCCTCTTTCAGCTGTCGTTTTTCTGAGGGAATTCCGTGCACAATCTCCTCATTCACCGAGGTACATAGCACACACGGATAATCGTAATAACCCTTGAACGCCGGCTTAGCGCCAAGTTCCCTGATCTTCTTCTCGGCGGACCGTTCCAAATCCATGGTCGAGACGCCCGGCGCCACCATCGCCTTCACATGATCCAGCACCTGACGAACAATGTGGCCGCTATGCCGCATCTTTTCGATCTCACTGGCTGACTTGCAAACGATCGCCATGCTTCCTTCTCACGCCTGATGATGTTCGATGATCTTGATGATTTCAGCCGTAACCTCGTCTACCGGCTGATCACCGTTCACCGAGATCAGTCTGCCTGTTTGCTGGTAATAGTCTGCCACCGGGCGCGTCTGCTCCTCGAATGCCGTGAGTCGTGGCTGAATTACTTCCAACCGGTCATCATTGCGGGCTACCAACTTCGTTCCATGCGCTTCGTCGCAGACTTCGTCGACACGGGGCGGCTGGAAGTGGACGTTATAGATCCGTCCACAGGTAGGACAAGAACGTCGTCCAGTAATCCGGAGCAGTAATTGATTATAGTCGACGACGAGCCGGATCACAATCGGCCACACCTTCGTCGGACACGAATTGTCAAAGAGCTCGTGCTCGAGCAATGCATCGAGCCACCCGGCCTGGGCCGCAGTCCGGGGAAATCCATCGAGTATGTATCCGCGCTTACAGTCCGGCTGCATTAGCCGCTGCTGCACCATATTGCAGACCAAGTCGTCGGAAACCAGCTCGCCACGTGCCATTATCGATTTGGCGATGATCCCCAACTCAGTGCCCCGGGATACATGCTCTCGAAGCAGGTCACCCGTTGAAACCTGGGGAATTCCATAGCGTTCCATGATCCGCTTGGATTGAGTGCCTTTTCCGGCACCCGGTGGTCCAAGCAGCACCACGGGACCTACTGCACACGAGGTTTCCTGCGCCATCGGCTTGGCAAAAGCCTCCCGAGCTCAGACTCCCTGGCGCGCGTCATGGAACGCCAAGGTGCAGCAAACCCACCTCTTTGCAAACCCACCAGATTACCAGCGGCGGCCACGAACTCTTCCACTGCGTGGCGTAAACCCGTCGTAATGACGCATGATCAGCTGCGCCTCAATCTGTGTCACCGTATCCATGGCTACGCCTACCACGATCAACAGGGACGTGCCCCCGAAATAAAAGTTTACGCCCAGTCCGTTCGTGACGAAGGTCGGCAAATTCTCGAAAAATCGTCCGAAAGGCCCATACAAGTGGTTGAGATGAATACCGGTAATCATCCATTCCGGAATAAATGAGATGACTATCAGGTATAGCGCGCCCACCAGCGTGATTCGCGTCAGAACTTCGTTAATAAAGTCTGCCGTGCGTTTTCCCGGACGAATGCCGGGAATGAATCCGCCGTACTTCCGCATGTTATCCGCGACTTCGCTCGGATTGAATACGATCGAGACGTAGAAGTATGCAAAAAAAACGATTCCAACAGCGTAGAGCAATTCGTACAGCGGCTCGCCCCAGCGTAAGGATTCAAACAGGGGACCGAAGTACCGGCTCGAGCGAAATCCATAACCGATCGTCTGCGGCAGCGTCAGAATCGAGGAGGCGAAGATGACCGGCATGACACCACCCGCGTTCACGCGCAACGGCAAGTGCGTCGACTGGCCACCCATCACTTTGCGCCCCACTACCCGCTTGGCGTACTGCACAGGGATTCGGCGCTCGCTGCGTTCCACGTACACAATGAACGCCACCACCACAATCATGAAGATGATCAGCCCGACCATCAACGGGAACGTCATCGCTCCCCACGAGGCGTTCCGGGCCTTATCAATCAACTCGACGACGCCACGCGGCAGGCCAACCACGATGCCGGCAAAGATCAGCAACGACATCCCGTTGCCCACGCCGCGATCAGTAATCTGCTCGCCCAGCCACATGATGAAAGCGCTGCCGGTAGTCAATGTCAACATCGTCATCAGCCGGAAGCCCCAGCCGGGACTCAGCGCAAACCCACCCTTTTCCAACCCAATCGCGATACCAAACGACTGAACCGCGCTGAGGATGACCGTGATGTACCGCGTCCACTGCGTAATCTTCTTGCGCCCGAGTTCGCCTTCCTTCTGCAGCTTGGCCAACGGCTCATAGACCACGGTCAGTAACTGCAGGATGATGGACGCCGTAATGTACGGCATGATCCCCAGCGCGAAAATTGTCATGCGCCGCAGCTGGCCGCCTGAGAACAGATCGACGAATCCCAATAGCGAGCCGCTCGTGCTGCCTTGCGTAAAGAACTGCTCCAGCTTGGCCGTATCGATCCCGGGTGTAGGCAGGTGTCCACCCAGCCGATAGACAAACAGCATCGCGAGCGTGAATATGATCCGCTTGCGCAGATCCGGAATTCGAAAGATATTCGCCAGCTTGTCAAACATTACTGCAAGACCTCGACCTTGCCGCCTGCCTTTGTGATCTTTTCCTGCGCTGTCTTTGAAAACTTGTGCGCGCTGACGGTGAGGGCAACTTTCAATTCGCCATCGCCCAGAATCTTCACCGGATGCTTCGTCTTGATCACACCCGCTTTCCGCAGGATCTCGGGATTGATCGTCGTTTCCCCAAGCTCGGCCAGTCGTTCCAAGCTTACGATGTTGTATTCCTTACGGAAGATGTTGGTGAAGCCGCGCTTCGGCATGCGCCGATGCAGCGGCATCTGGCCGCCTTCAAAGCCGCGGATCATGCGCGATCCGGTACGCGAGCGCTGCCCCTTGTGCCCGCGTGTCGATGTCTTTCCCATGCCGGAGCCCATGCCGCGCCCCACGCGCTTGCGCTTCTCGGTCGCCTTCTTCGGTGCGTGTATATTGGATAAATTCATAAGTAAGCTCTCAGCTCCTAGCCGTCAGCTTTCAGCCAAGCGATTTTCGCTGACGGCTGAATCGCTGAATCGCTGAATGGCTATTAGTCCACAATCTCTATCAGGTGCGGCACCTTCGCCACCATCCCACGGATGGCCTGCGTGTCTGGACGCTCAATCACCTGATTCAGCCGAGTAAATCCCAATCCCTTGATTACCAGCTTTTGTTTTTCTGGGGCACAAATCGCGGAGCGCACCCATTTCAGCTGCACTTTCCCGCCGCCCGCATTGGTCTTCTTCGCCGTCATCTTAAAACCTCAGTGGCCGGTAGCCAGTGATCAATGGCCAGCGTCCGAAATTGCTGTGGTATGTTTTGCTGGCCACTGACAACGGATCACTGGCCAGTTGTTTTAAAGCTCTTGCGCGGTCTTGCCGCGAAGAGTCGCCACACTCTCGCGGTTCTTCAACTGCTTCAGCGCGTCGAACGTCGCCTTGATCACGTTATGGGGGTTTGTCGTCCCGATCGACTTGGTCAAAACATTCTGGACACCTGCTGACGTCATGACGGCGCGGACAGCGCCACCGGCAATCACTCCCGTGCCTTCCGGAGCAGGTTTCAGCAGGACCTTGCCGGAACCGTAGCGTCCCAGCACAAGATGCGCAATGCTGGTCTGCGTCAGATTCACCTTCATCAGGTTCTTCTTCGCCGACTCGATTCCCTTGCGGATGGCTTGCGGCACTTCTTTCGCCTTGCCAGACCCGTAGCCGACCACACCCGCAGACGGATCGCCCACCACGACCAGCGCCGCAAACGAAAGATTCTTTCCGCCCTTGACCACCTTGGTCACGCGGTTAATGGCGACCACCTGATCCTTCAGCTGGTACGCCCCTGCATCGAGTTTCTTAATCACTGTTGGCATAATTTTTCAGCTTCGAGTCCCGAGCTTCGAGTTTCGAGCCACAAGCAAAATTGATTTGCTCTTAGCTCACGGCTCAAAGCTCGCAGCTAGAACTGCAATCCCGCTTCACGGGCCGCATCGGCCAGCGCCTTCACACGTCCGTGATAGATGTACCCGCCGCGGTCGAACACGACCTTGGTCACACCTTTGGCCTTTAGGCGCTCTGCGATCGTCTTTCCGACCACCTTTGCCGAGGCCACGTTCCCACCAGTCCGCCGCTCTTCCTTCTTGCCTTCCGCAGTGCTGGCAGAAACCAGCGTCTTGCCATGCAGATCGTCAATGACCTGCACGTAAATGTGATTCAGCGAACGGTACACATTCAGCCGCGGACGTTCCGCCGTTCCCTGCATCTTCTTGCGGATACGCTCGTGTACGTGTCCACGCTTTTCGTTCTTTGTAATCTTCGTCAGCATGAGTAAAGCCCTCAGCTATCAGCCGTCAGCTATCAGCAAATTCCCAAGCCCGAAGGCTAAAAGCTGAAAACTGAAAGCTGAAAGCTTATTTTGCTCCTGTCTTCCCAACCTTCTTCTTCAGCCGCTCGCCCGCATAGCGCACGCCCTTATTCTTGTATGGGTCCGGTGGACGCAGCGAGCGCATCTCCGCCGCAACCTGGCCCACCTTCTGCCGGTCGATTCCCGTCAGCGTGATGCGTGTCTGTTTCGGATCCACCGCGGCATCCACGCCGGTTGGCAGCGGATACTCGATCGGATGCGAATAGCCCAGGCTGAAGACGACGGTGAGCTTGCCCTTCATCTCGGCGCGATATCCAATACCGACGATTTCCAGTTCCCGCGTCCACCCCTTGGTCACGCCTTCGACAGCATTGTTGACCAAAGCCCGCGCCAACCCGTGAACGGCTGACTGCGAATCGTTTTCGCGGACCGCGAGCAGATGCCCGTCCTTCTGTTCGACCTTGATCCCGGCCGGCAGCGGAGTGTCAACCCTGCCCTTCGGCCCCTGCACCAGGACCGTATTCCCTTCAACTTTGATCGTGACCCCCTTGGGAATCGCAATCGGCTTTTTTCCAATTCGTGACATAAGTTCTTAGCTCTCAGCCTTCAGCTTTGAGCCATCAGTTTTCGCTCACGGTCGTCGTCTTTTACTGATAGCTGACGGCTGAGAGCCTGATAGCTGCTTTTCTAGTAAATCTCGCACAGCAATTCGCCGCCTACGCCTTCTTTGCGCGCCTGACGGCCAGTCATCACGCCCCGCGGTGTGGTCAGGATGTTGATGCCCATCCCGCCCAGGACACGTGGAATCTCGGTGCGCCGCACATACACGCGGCATCCCGGGCGCGACACGCGTTCGACCTTCGAGATGGCCGCCTCATTGTTGGCGCCATACTTCAGGTAAACACGGATGATCTTGTGGCCCTCTTCCTCCGTCGCCTTGAAATTGGAGATGTAGCCTTCCTCTTTCAAAATGCGGGCAATCTCCAGCTTCAACCTCGAAGCCGGAATATCCACTTTCTGGTGCCGGGCCTGGAGCGCGTTCCGCACTCTTGTCAGCATATCTGCGACCGGATCGGTCAACCTCATCGTCTGCTTCTCCTTGAGCCACCCGTTCGCTCCGCCTATCGCGGAGAACCTGCAGCAGCTGGTTACTGCGTCTTGCGGTTACTGCTTACTCCGGATTGTTGTCCGGAGCGACGTTCTATCTCTCGCGAAGAATCCCTGCCCTGATCGCGACACTCGCATTCCTGCGAGGACTGGGCTTCAAACGTTTACCACGACGATTTCGAAACCCCTGGAATCTCCCCCCGCAGCGCCAGCTGCCGGAAGCACAAGCGGCAAATGCCGAACTTGCGCAGAAAGGCGCGCGGACGTCCGCAGAGCTTGCAGCGGTTGTGCTTGCGCGTGGAAAACTTGGGCTTTCTCGCGTCCTTAACTCTCTTTGCTGTAGTCGCCATTCAATCCTTCGTGTACATCCTTCTCATTCGCAAACGTTAAACTTCGAAACTTAGGCCCGGAACGGCATTCCCATATGCTTCAGCAGCGACCGTGCCTGGTTGTCATTCGCTGCGGTCGTCACTATGGTGACGTTCATGCCCTTCAGTTTGTCGACCTTCTCGTACGAGATCTCTGGAAAAATCAACTGGTCATGCAAGCCAATCGTGTAATTGCCGCGCCCGTCAAACGACTTGCTCGACACTCCTTTGAAGTCGCGCACTCGTGGCAGCACGATATTCACCAGGCGGTCAAAGAACTCGTACATGCGGTCGCCGCGCAGCGTTACCATCGCGCCAATCGACTGTCCCTGACGCACCTTGAACGCGGCAATAGATTTTTTTGCTCGCGTCACCACCGGCTTCTGTCCCGTGATCTGCCCCAGTTCATTCACCGCCGGATCAAGCACTTTCGCGTTCTGCGTCGCTTCGCCCACACCCATGTTCACGACGATCTTGTGCAGCCGTGGAACCGCCATCACATTCTTCAGCTCCAGCTCTTTCAGCAGCGCAGGAGCCACTTCTTTCTCGAATCTTGCGCGCAGCCGCGGCCTTTCCTTCGCACTATGCCGCGCCTGCTCCGGCCCTTTCTGCTCGGAAGCCGATTCCTTCTGCCCTTTTTTATCTTTTGCCATGTCCTTCAATCCTTACTCACGGTTTCGGAGTGGTTACCGGTTCGTGAGAATTGAGTGATCGTGTGATCGGGTCATTGCGCGATTCCAAACCAGAGTTTCAATCGCTCAAAAACTCACTCACTCAGTGACTCAATTACTTATCTAAAGTCGTTCCGCACTTCTTGCACACACGAACCTTCCGGTCCCCGCGCACTTCGTGACCGATCCGTACCGGTCCGCACGTAGAACAAACCAGTTGCACGTTCGAAATCGCAATCCGGCTCTCCTGCTCGGCGATGCCACCCTTGATGTTGCGCTGCGGATTCGGACGCACGTGTTTCTTCACCATCATCACGTGCTCCACCAGGAGCTTCGCATCATTAGGAAACACGCGCAGTACGCGCCCTTCTTTACCCTTGTCCCTGCCGGTGATCACTTTCACGGTATCATTCCGCCGGAGATCGACTCGTTTGTTTTCGGTGCTAACTGTTCTCATATTCAAAACCTATTTCGTAATTTGGGTAATTGAGTAATTGGGAAACTGAGAATCACGATCGGAGCCGGTTTTCAATTACCAAATTACTCAATCACCCGATTACCCAATTTCTTCAAATGACTTCCGGCGCCAGCGATACGATCTTCAAAAATCTTTTCTCCCGCAACTCGCGCGCTACCGGACCGAATACGCGCGTCCCGACTGGCTCCCCCGCTTCGTTGATCAGCACCGCCGCGTTCTGATCGAAGCGGATATAAGTTCCGTCGCGACGCCGGTGCTCCTTGCGGGTCCGCACGATCACAGCTTTCACGACTTTGCCTTTCTGCACCTGGCCTTCGGGCACCGACTCTTTGACCGCAGCGGTGATTATGTCGCCCAGCCCGGCATTCAGTCCGGTCGAGCCGCCCAGCGGCAGAATCATCTGCAGCTTGCGCGCGCCGGAATTGTCGGCGACCTCCAGCATCGATCTCATCATCACAGCCATGGCATCATCTCCCTGTTTCTCTTGTCGTTCCTCGGCTCCTGCTTCCTTAAGGCCAGAGGAATTGGGCGTATCCCGCGCGCTTAGCGAGCTGCGTCCACTGCCGCTTCCGGCACGAGCGCCGCTTTGCGCACAATGTCTTTCAATTTCCAGCGCTTCAGCTTCGATAGTGGACGCGTCTCCTCGATCCGCACGACATCACCTACGTGCGCCTGGTTCGTCTCGTCATGCGCGTAAAACTTCTTGTTCCGAGCGATTACGCGGCCGTAGAACGGGTGAGCCTTTTTCCGCGTCACCTGTACCACGATCGTCTTCTGCATGCGATTCGCAACCACTTCGCCCACCACCTCTTTGCGGCGGCCCTGCGCCTTCTGTATCGTTTCCGCCATTATCGTTTCTCCGTTGCCGCCGTCCGCTTACGCTCAATCATGATCGTCTTCACCCGCGCGATATCTTTACGCAACCCGCGAATTTTCTTAAGGCTTTCCGTCTGTCCCATGTTTAGCTGGAACTTCAGCTTGAAAAGCTCATCGGCCAGCTCGCGCTCCTGATGGCCTAGCTCCACTTCCGTTAGGTTTCTGATTTTGTCCATCTTCATAAATTTCTCAATCTCTGTAGCGTCTTTTCAGTCCGTGAGCCGGAAGCCCAGAGCCCTGAAGCCCGCGGTTTTAGTGCGCTCCCTCGCGCTTCACCAGCGTCGTTCGTAGTGACAGCTTGTGCGATGCCAGCCGCATCGCTTCGCTCGCGTCCTGATGCGACACGCCTTCCATCTCGAACAGGATCTTCCCTGGCTTCACGACCGCGACCCAGTGATCCGGCGCGCCTTTGCCCTTACCCATACGGGTTTCAGCCGGCTTCTTCGTGACCGGCTTATCGGGAAACACGCGAATCCAGATCTTTCCGCCGCGCTTCACAAAACGCGTCATGGCCACGCGGCTCGCCTCGATCTGGCGGTCGGTTACCCATCCCGGTTCGAGCACCTTCAACCCGAAATCACCGAATGACAGTGTTGATCCGCGCCACGCCTTGCCCGTCATGCGCCCGCGCTGCTGTTTCCGATACTTCACTTTCTTTGGCATCAACATAAAATCAGCCCTTAGCCTTTAGCTCTTAGCCAGAATCTCTCGTTAGAATCCGCCCACCGCAGCCTGTGGCTCGCGCTTCTTCTGCTGCAGGATTTCGCCTTTGTACACCCAGCACTTCACTCCGATCACGCCATAGGTGGTGCGGGCTTCCGTAAATCCGAAATCGATGTCAGCGCGCAACGTATGCAGCGGCAGCCGTCCCTGTAGATACCACTCCGACCGCGCGATTTCGTTGCCGTTCAACCGTCCGCTCACGCGAACTTTGATTCCTTTGCATCCGAAACGCAGCGCCGAATCGACCGCTTTGCGCATCGCTCGCCGGAAGCCAACGCGCTTCTCCAACTGCAGCGCAATCGACTCCGATACCAGTTGCGCATCCAGTTCCGGTTTATGCACTTCCTGGATATCCACGAAAATGTCTTTCCCGCCGGTGCGCTTCTGCAGTTCTGCCTTCAGCTTGTCGATTTCCGCGCCCTTGCGTCCTATGATGATGCCCGGCCGCGCCGTCTTGATAATGATGCGCAGCTTGTTGCCTGGACGTTCGATCTCGATCGCGCTGACGCCCGCCGACTTGAGCTTATCCTTCAGCTCGTTCTTCAGTTTGACGTCCTCATGCAACTGTTTGTCGTAGTCTCGCTCCGCAAACCAGCGCGACTTCCACGGCTTCGTGAACCCAAGCCGAAAACCATAAGGATGGACTTTTTGTCCCATTGCTTCTCCTAATCCCAATCCTTCAACCAAACTGCTCGAAACTTATTTCGCGGCCGCTTTCTTCTTGCCAGCCGATTTCGCTGCCGGAACTCTACGGCGTGCCTTCGCCGGAGCCGCTGGAGTCGACTCCTCTCCAACGACCGTCGCCACTTGCCCGTTCTTCCCGCGCTCGGCCAAGACCAGCTCGATATGCGCAATACGCCGTTGATACCGGTACGCGCGTCCTTGCGGTGCGGGACGAATCCGCTTCATGCGCGGGCCATCGTTCGCCACCGCGCTCTTCACATAGAGATTGTCGATCTCGACATCCAGCCCCTTCTCGGTGGCGAGGAAGTTTGCATTGTCGAGCGCCGACTGAAGCAGCTTGCTAACGTGCTCCGCCACGCGCTTCTTGGTAAACATCAGCGTGTTGCGCGCCTCTTCCACCCGGCGGCCCTTGATCAATTCCAGCACCAGCCGCGCCTTTTGTGGCGAAACCCGCAAGAACATTTTTTTTGCTCGAAATTCCATAATCGTAATCTCAGCCTTTAGCTCTTAGCTCTCGGCTCTTAGCTCAGGGCTAAAAGCTAATGACTAAAAGCTGTTTTCTATGCCTTGGGCGCCGCGGGCGCTGCCGCCGGAGCCGGAGCTCCCGGACCACCTGGGATACCCGCCGGCCTCGCTGCCACTTCCGTTGCCGCCTTCATCGAGTGCCCCTTGAAGGTGCGTGTGAAGCTGAATTCGCCCAGCTTGTGGCCCACCATATTCTCGGTCACATACACCGGAATAAACTTTTTCCCGTTGTGAACCGCGATCGTGTGCCCCACCATCTCAGGAACCACCGTGGAACGTCGCGACCAGGTACGTACGACTTTCTTCTCATTACGCGCATTCATTCCCTCTACCCGCGTCTGCAGGTAGCCATCGACGAATGCACCCTTTTTCGTTGAACGCGCCATAAATTCAGCTCTCAGCTTTCAGCCGTCAGCTTTCAGCCAACGGCTTCTAAAATCCTGTCATCCTGAACACGCGCAAAGCGCGGGTGAAGGACCGTACGTCAATCAGAACCACCACTGCAGTCGCGCAGCTCCAACCACAGCTTGCGCCAAAACCTACTTCGATCTACGGCTCACAATAAATTTGTCCGTGCGCTTGTTATTCCGCGTCTTGTACCCGCGCGTCGGCTGGCCCCATGGCGTCACCGGATGCCGTCCGCCGGAAGTCTTGCCTTCGCCGCCGCCATGCGGATGGTCCACCGGGTTCATTGACACGCCGCGGTTATGAGGACGCTTGCCCAGCCAGCGTGACCGTCCAGCCTTCCCGATGGTCACGTTCTCGTGATCAATATTGCCGACCTGTCCTATGGTCGCCATACAGTCTTGCGAAATCTTGCGCGTCTCGCCCGAAGGCAATTTCACCAGCGCGTATTCTTCTTCCTTGGCGACCAACTGCGCCGATCCGCCCGCCGACCGCACCATCTGTGCGCCCTTGCCGGGCTTCAATTCCAAGTTGTGGATCACCGTGCCTGGTGGAATGTTCCGCAGCGGCAGAGCATTGCCCACAAGAATGTCGGCTTCCGGTCCACTGAGAACTTTCTGCCCAACCTTCAAGCCTTCGGGCTGCAGGATGTACCGCTTTTCGCCATCGGCATAGGCGAGCAGCGCAATGCGCGAAGAACGATTCGGATCGTATTCGATCGTCGTGACTGTCGCCGGAATCCCGGTCTTGTCGCGCTTGAAATCAATGATCCGCAGTTTCCGCTTGTGGCCACCACCGATGAACCGCATCGTCGTGTCACCCGAATTGCGCCGTCCACCGGTCCTCGGCTTGGGCTCAACCAGCGGCTTATGCGGATGCTTCGTCGTGATGTCATCGTTGACGAGCGTTGTGCGATATCGCAGCGTCTGCGTCGTCGGTCTGTATGTCTTAATCGGCATAAAAAAGCTCTCTGCTATCAGCCATCAGCATGTTTTTTCTCCGCCGTCGGCCTTGCTGAAAGCCGACGGCTGATAGCTGATAGCTGCTTTCTTACAAATTCTGCGCGTATTCCGGCATCTTCTCGCCGCTACGCAGCCGCACGTACGCCTTCTTCCAATCCGGACGATAGCCGGCGAACTTCCCTCTCCGCCGCTCTTTCCCTGGATATGTGGCCGTGCGCACCGAATGCACTTTCACTTTGAAGATCGACTGCACCGCTTCCTTGATTTCCGTCTTGGTCGCCTTCGGAGCCACCTGGAACACCAACGTGTTCTGGTTCTCCTTAATCGCGAGACCCTTTTCGGTAATCACCGGACGGCGAATGATCTGGTATGCGCTCTTCATTACGCCACCTCCGCCGCTTTTTCATTCCGCTGCCGGCGCCGCCGCTCTTTCGTCGGCTTCTTCGCGCCTTCTTCTTCACCCGCTCCGGACTTACGATGCTTCTTCGAGACCGAGTCTTTCAGCGAAATCTGCAGTTTCTCGATTGCCGGATGCGAGAAGATCACGCGCTCATGCCGCAGCAGGTGATAGGGATGCACTTCATTCCCCCGCACCAGTTCGAGTCCCTCGATATTCCGCGCGCTCAGCTCCAGATTGCGGTTCTCATGCTTTGGCGCTTCCACAATCAGAACCGTCTTGTCGACCTTCAGAGCCTCGAGCGCTTTCTGGAATTCCTTGGTCTTCGGCTCTTTTAAATCGAAGGCATTCACCACGATGAGCTTGCCGTCGGCAAATTTGGAGGCCAGCGCCGAGCGCAACGCGCCCATCAGCTTTTTCTTAGGGAAGGTGTAGTCATAAGACCGCGGCACCGGACCATGCACCGTGTAACCATGCCGCCAGAGTGGCGAACGGATCGATCCAATGCGAGCTCGCCCAGTCCCCTTCTGCTTCCACAGCTTCTTGCCGGAACCGGAAACTTCCCAGCGGCCCTTGGTCTTGTGCGTTCCGGCGCGCTGGCTGGCGCGGTAGTGTTTCACCGCCTCCCAGAGCAGATCTTCATTGACCGCGCCGAACACCTCGTCGGCGAGATCGAATGTCCCGACCTTTTCGCCGCTCAAATTATGAATATCAATCGTTGCCATGTCTTTGCATTTCTGACCACTGGCCACTGGCCAATGATCACTGAATTTATGCCTTCTTCGCCGCCCTCTTCGCTGCCTTCAACGGATCGACCGTCGCCGAACCTGCGAATCCACGACGCTCTCTGGGCGGCTTTTTCGCTTTCGTAATCACGATATATCCGCCATTCGTCCCCGGCACGCTGCCTTCGACCACCAGCAGGTTCTCGTCTTTATCAACGCCCAGCACCCGCAGGTTCCGCGCCGTCACCTGCTGATTGCCCATATGTCCCGACATTCGCATGCCTTTGAACACGCGCGACGGAAAGGCCGACGAACCAATCGAACCTGTAATCTGAAACATCGAACCGTGCGACTTCGGACCGCCAGCAAAATGATGCCGCTTCACCACACCCTGAAACCCGCGCCCCTTGCTGATTCCGACGATATCGACAAACTTCTCGCCCTCGAAAATCTCAACCAGCACGCGGTCGCCAACCTTCACTTTGCCGTCGCCATCTGTAGCAGCATCGACTTCAAGTGGAACCTCCCGCAGAAACTTCACCGGAGGAAGATTGTTCTTGCCCAGGTGCCCGCGCTCCGGCTTCGATAGCCGCGACTCCTTCACAAACTCCACCAGGCCGATCTGCGCCGACTCGTATCCATCCTTCACCGCGCTCTTATGCTGCGTCACCACGCAAGGACCGGCCTGCAAAACTGTGACCGGACGAACGTCGCCCTTCGAGTCAAACAGTTGCGTCATTCCGACCTTCTTGCCCAAAATTCCTGCGATCTTCGTTGCCATTTCCTTCTCCATGCCCAGCGTGGCTCAGTGGCTATTGGCTGGGAGCTTCCTGCTCGTAGCTCAAAACTCGAGGCTCGAAGCTATTTATGCTCTTTCCCGAACGCCTTAATCTCCACATCCACGCCGGCCGGCAGATCAAGCTTCATCAGCGCATCGACCGTCTGCTGCGTCGGCTCGAGAATGTCAAGCAGGCGCTTGTGGGTGCGGATCTCAAACTGCTCCCGCGATTTCTTATCCACGTGCGGCGAACGCAACACGCAGTACTTATTCTTCATCGTGGGTAGCGGAATCGGTCCCGCAATCTGTGCCCCCGTGCGCCGCGCGGTCTCCACGATCTCGCCTGTCGACTGATCCAGAATGCGATAGTCGTAGGCTTTCAATCGAATCCGAATTCTCTCTTTTCCATTCACCGTTTCATCTCGCTGACCCCTCCCGGCATCTCCGGAAGGAAAGAACTATTGCTCGCGTGGAGCGGACACTCCACTCCACACGGCCTTGTTACTGAATAATTTCCGCGATCGTTCCGGCTCCCACCGTGTGGCCGCCTTCACGAATCGCAAACCGCAAGCCCTTCTCCATCGCCACCGGCGTGATCAGCTCGATCACCAGGCTCACGTTGTCTCCCGGCATCACCATCTCGGTGCCCGCCGGCAACTCCGCCACTCCCGTCACGTCGGTCGTTCGCAAGTAAAACTGCGGACGGTATCCCTTGAAGAACGGCGTATGTCGTCCGCCCTCTTCCTTCGTCAGGATGTACACCTCGGCCTTGAACTTCGTGTGCGGCGTGATCGATCCACCCTTCGCCAGCACCATGCCGCGCTCCACATCGTCTTTGCCAATGCCGCGCAGCAGCAGGCCGGCGTTATCGCCCGCCATGCCTTCGTCCAGTTGCTTCTTGAACATTTCGACGCCCGTCACCACCGTCTTGCGCGTCTCGCGGAAGCCGACGATTTCCACTTCTTCGCCAACCTTCACCTTGCCGCGCTCGATACGGCCCGTCACCACCGTCCCCCGGCCCGAGATCGAGAAAATATCTTCGATCGGCATCAGGAACGGCTTGTCCAGTTCGCGCGCCGGCTGCGGCACACTCTTATCCACCGCTTCCATCAGCGCGTCAATCTGCTTTTCCCACTTCTCTTCTCCATTCAGTGCGCCAAGCGCCGACAGCCGGATCACCGGCACGTCATCGCCCGGAAACTTGTAGCTCTTCAGCAACTCGCGAACTTCCAGTTCCACCAGATCCAGCAGCTCGGGATCATCCACCGCATCGCACTTGTTCAGCGCCACTACGATGTACGGCACACCCACCTGGCGCGCCAGCAGCACGTGCTCGCGCGTCTGCGGCATCGGACCATCCGTCGCCGCGACCACGAGAATCGCGCCATCCATCTGCGCCGCGCCCGTAATCATGTTCTTGATGTAGTCGGCGTGGCCCGGGCAATCGACGTGTGCGTAGTGACGGTTCGCCGTCTCGTACTCCACGTGCGCCGTCGCGATCGTGATGCCACGAGCCTTCTCTTCCGGAGCGTTATCAATGCTGTCAAAAGACCGGAACTTGATGCTCGGATTGTGCTTCGACAATACCTTCGTGATCGCCGCCGTCAACGTCGTCTTGCCGTGATCAATGTGACCAATCGTCCCTACGTTGCAGTGCGGCTTATTCCGTTCAAATTTCTCTTTCGCCATTTCCTTTTCCTCTTAACTCTCAACCAACAGTTACTTCGCTGTTCCTTGCACCTTCGCGATGATTTCTTCCGCGACAGATCGCGGAGCCTCCTCATAGCGCGCAAAGTGCATCGAGTATTCCGCGCGGCCCTGCGTCGACGAACGCATGTGCGTCGCGTAGCCAAACATCTCGGCCAGCGGAACAATCGCCTTGATCACTTGCGATCCCGCCCGGTGCTCCATGCCTTCAATGCGTCCACGCCGCGAGCTCAAATCACCCATGATCGTTCCGGCGTAATCTTCCGGCGTCACCACTTCGACTGCCATTACCGGCTCAAGCAGCACCGGAGAAGCCTTGCGTGCCGCCTCTTTGAAAGCCATCGACCCGGCAATCTTGAACGCCATTTCGTTCGAGTCGACATCATGATAGCTGCCGTCGAACAGTGTCGCCTTCACATCGACCATCGGATAGCCGGCCAACACGCCGCCTTCGAGCGCTTCCTGAATGCCCTGGTCGATCGGCTTGATGAATTCCTTCGGCACCGAACCGCCCACAATGTCGTTGACGAATTCGTAGCCTGTCCCCGGCGGTTGAGGATCGAGATAAATCTTCGCGTGTCCGTACTGTCCGCGACCACCGGTCTGCCGAATGTACTTGCCTTCCGCCTCGGCGTGCTTGCGAATGGTCTCACGATACGCCACCTGCGGCTTGCCGACATTGGCCTCAACTTTGTACTCGCGCATCATGCGGTCGACGATGATTTCCAGATGCAACTCGCCCATTCCGCTGATAATCGTCTGCCCGCTATCGGGATCGGTGTGGACCTTGAAGGTGGGATCTTCCTGGGCTAGGCGTCCGAGCGCCATGCCCATCTTTTCCTGATCGGCCTTAGTCTTGGGTTCGACCGCAACCGAAATGACCGGAGCGGCAAACACAATCGACTCCAGTGCAATCGGATGATCGTCGTTACAGATCGTATCGCCGGTGGAAACGTTCTTCAATCCCACCGCGGCGCAAATGTCGCCCGCCAGAATCTCGCTGATCTCTTCGCGCTTGTTGGCGTGCATCTTCAGCAGGCGGCCAATACGCTCTGTCTTTCCCGTACGCACGTTCAGTACGGAGTCGCCGGTCTTAAGCTGCCCGGAATAGACACGAATGAAGGTCAACTGGCCGACAAACGGATCCGCCATGATTTTGAATGCCAGCGCCGAAAACGGTTCTTTATCGTCGGGCTTGCGTGTTACTTCCTGCCCATTGTTACGGATTCTTTCCATGCGTCTCACCAATATCGAGCGGCGAAGGCAGGTAATCCACAACCGCATCCAGCAGCGGTTGCACACCCTTGTTCTTGAATGCCGTGCCCACCACAACCGGGAACA
Source organism: Terriglobia bacterium (assembly GCA_963711365.1). Taxonomy (GTDB): domain Bacteria; phylum Acidobacteriota; class Terriglobia; order Terriglobales; family Acidobacteriaceae; genus Sulfotelmatobacter. The sequence continues at coordinate 191,295 of CAVQDY010000012.1, forward strand.
CCTTTAACGCAATGGTTGACTTGCGCAGCGAAGCCCGCAGTTCGTCCGCAGTAATCTCTTCGCCCTCGAGAAACTTGTGCAGAATCTCATCGTCGTTCTCAGCAATCGTCTCCACAAGCTGTGCGTGGAAGGCTTCCGCTTTTTTCTTCAGATCCGCGGGAATCTCTTCAGTGAGATATTCGGCCCCAATGGTATCGTCCTGCCACACGATCGATTTCATGCCGATCAGGTCAACCACGCCTTTGAACTTATCTTCCTGCCCAATCGGAAACTGAATCGCGACCGGCTTGGCACTGAGACGCTTGCGGATGGTATCGACGGCATGCTCGAAATCAGCACCCATCTTATCGATTTTATTAATGAAGCAAATGCGCGGGACACCGTATTTATCGGCCTGGCGCCAGACTTTTTCAGACTGCGGCTGCACGCCATGCACCGCGTCGAACACCGCAACCGCGCCGTCGAGCACGCGCAGCGAACGCTCCACCTCAGCCGTAAAATCTACGTGTCCGGGCGTATCGATAATGTTGATCCGGATATCGCGCCAGGTGCAAGTGGTTGCAGCGGACGTAATCGTAATCCCCCGCTCCTGCTCCTGCTCCATCCAATCCATGGTTGCGGTGCCTTCATGCACCTCTCCGATGCGGTGCGTCCGGCCCGTATAAAACAGGATGCGCTCCGTCGTAGTGGTCTTACCGGCATCGATGTGGGCCATGATGCCGATATTCCTGCAACGATCTAATGGGACTGTTCTTGGCACGACTCGTCTCGACTCTTTCTGGGCTCCAATTTCGTTTCTGATTTAGCGATTGTGCGATTGAGTGATTTGGCGATTGAAAAACTCAAATTGGACTCAACTTCCAATCACTCAATGACTCAATGACGCAATTTTCTTACCAGCGGTAGTGTGCAAACGCCTTGTTCGCTTCCGCCATGCGATGCACGTCTTCTTTCTTCTTGATGGCGGCGCCGCGTCCGTTGGCTGCGTCCAGCAACTCATTACTCAACTTGTCGACCATTCCCTTTTCGCCGCGAGCCCGCGCATAAGTAATGATCCAGCGGATCCCCAGCGACGTTCTCCGGTCGGCATTCACCTCGACGGGGACTTGGTAGTTCGCCCCACCGACGCGCCGGGTCTTCACCTCGAGCAACGGCTTCGTGTTCTCAACAGCTTTCTTGAAAAGCTTAAGGGCCTCATCCCCACCCTTCGACTCCAGCTTCGTGAGGGCTTCATAAAAGATACCCTCAGCCGTCGAACGCTTTCCCTGCCACATCATCGAGTTGATAAACTTCGTTACCAGATCCGATTGATACACAGCATCGGCCGGTACGGTCCGCTTTGCGATATGTCCTTTACGAGGCATTCAGCTTCTAGCTCCTGGCTCACAGCTTCTAGCTTGAGCTTTACTGGCCACTGACCGCTGGCCACTAGCCTTTCTTCGGTCTCTTCGCTCCGTACTTCGAGCGTCCTTGCATACGCCCGGCAACGCCCACCGCATCCAGCGTTCCGCGAATCACGTGGTAACGCACGCCCGGCAGATCCTTCACACGACCACCGCGGATCAGCACAATCGAGTGCTCCTGCAGGTTGTGCCCGACTCCAGGGATGTACGTCGTGACTTCAATGCCGTTGGTCAGTCGCACACGGGCCACCTTCCGCAGCGCCGAGTTCGGCTTCTTCGGAGTCTGCGTGTACACGCGCGTGCAAACGCCGCGCTTTTGCGGACATCCCTGCAATGCAGGGCTCGCCGTCTTGTAACGAGGCCTCTTCCGGCCTTGGGCCACCAATTGATTAAACGTAGGCACTCTTGCCACTCCTCAGCCGCACACTCGCACTGGCGCGCAGCTATAAAATCCAAAGTTTCGGATTGCGCATCCGTAGGCATGACCGGCTAACTGCCAGCCATTACTTCCCGTCGCACAGCACCGCCCGCGAACGAGAGATTCTGGATTCCCTTTAAGACTTACGCCGCCGACGGTGGCGCCCGGCCAAACTCCGGGGGCACTCCGTTTCGTCAGCCTTGCCCTGCATATCCTTTCACATAAGGGCGAAAGGCGCCGCAGGCACGTTTCAGCGAGGAATGTTTCCGAACTTTACTTCTTTTAATTCGGAAACCCGTTTCTCTAAAGCTCTACCGCTACCCTTTGCACACACTCCCACAAAAAGTCGCGGCGCACAACAAGCCTGGATGAACTCGCGGAACCAATCTAATGTAACAAACACTCTACTCATCGTCAACTTTATGTTTCTGCAAGGCCCCTGCATTCATGCCAGCACCTCGGCTTGATCGTTCTTACCTCGAAACCGACTCGCCCGCGAAGTGTGAATACAGCAGTGACGGGCTTTTCCCAGCGAAGGTCGGCATTTCTTTCGGGTAAGGGAACTCTACACACCCGATCCCGCATCCCACATTCCGTTGGTATAGAGCATTCGTCTCTGGCAGCGGCTACATCACAAGCGAGCCAAATTTAGTTTCAGCGGCCTCTCGCTTGCTGATTCCTGCTTCACGCTCTACACTACAGGTTTCCCAATTCTTTAATGAACAGCTTGTCTTGCAATGCATGGGTTCGACCCTGAACAAAGTCCCAACTGTAATGGTCAAGGCCTGATGACTAAAGAGGAGTCCATGGGTAGGTTCCGCTCGACTGGTCTGTGGTTGGCAGTTGCAATCTGTTCGTTGTTGGGCCTGCCGGCGTGCGGAGGAGGCAAGGCCGGAGCACCCCTTTATCCGGGAAAGGTGACGCTCATCCCCAGCGCGACGACTTCTCTGGAGCTTGGGAGCACTTTGAATTTCACTGCCGCTGTGCAGACTGCCTCGGGCACGAACCTGGGCACCACCATTACCTATACTTCCAGCGATACGTCGATCGTGAATCTCGCCCCCAACGGCGTCGCTTGCGCCGGACATTGGGATGTTGGATTTGCCAGCTGTACTCCGGGAGCTTCGGGCGTAGCCTTAGTTACGGCCAGCGCACTCGGGGGAACCAGCGTGCCTACCTACGTTTTTGTTCATCCCCCCATCGACAACGTTACCGTGAGCGGCATTCTCCTGACTGGTGTGCCCGTGCAGGAGCCCTGCCTCTCGCAATCTCAGACTATGACCGTCGAGGCTCACGCATTCAGCCAGGGAGCCGACATAACAGCATCGGTTGGACCGTTTACCTGGACTGCCACGAATCCCACCGTCGTGACGCTCACTCCGCTCCCCAACACGGGCATCGATCCTATTAACAAAACTAGATACAATTTCCCGACAAATCAGGCGACGGCGACAGCCGTGACACCCGGCATCACCTACATCTACGCTACAGCCGGTGGCGCCACCAACACCTCGTTCCAGCAGCCCACACTGACCAATGCTTCGGGCGCTACCTCGCCTGTGCTGGACTTCTTCGCGACCTGTGCCATCCAGAACATCGCCCTCGAAGTTGGAACCGCTGGCTCGGGACAAACGAATCTTGTTGCCGCCAAAGGTGGCACCTCGCAATCCATCGTTGCCACATTGACCGACATTATGGACAACAGCTCCTTGCCGAACACCGATGCCGGAGTCGTGCTCAGCAAAATTCCGTTGACCTGGAGCGCCTCGCAGCCTGGGGCCGTCGGCATCGGCACCGGGTGTACTCAATCCTGCACCGTATCGCTTACTTCTCCCGGAGCCGGAACCATCACCGCATCCTGTTCGCCACCCACCTGTAACGTGGGATTCCCGGTCGTTCCCGCTACGCTGGCAACTCAAAAGCAGATCACGGATTGCACTACATATTTCCAGGCCATTTACCCCAATTTCGCTGGATGCCAGCTCCTGATTCCAACGCCCGTCTATTCATCGAATGAATTTCTTGTTCCCCCGAATCAGACGACTCCACTGTCTCCAGCCGCCGCAATTTCCGCACAGATTACCGGAGCTACTTCTACCGCGAACGTCTTCGCCTCAAGTTTTGGATGTGCCCACGTGTTGCCGGCTGATTGCAGCACCTCTGCCTATTATCTTGTCACCGCCAAAGCATCCGCTGGAAGTGAAACTGCGATTCCGGCTTCGCCGAACTCCTTTCTGTTCGATCCCGCCGGCGACAAACTTTACATGGGAAGCGATTTCGGCGCTGAGACCATCAATCCCACCAACTTCGGCAGCAGCACCAGTCCCTTCGGCTCTCTCGGTACTGTGACGGGTAAGGTCTTGGCGGTTTCCAGTGACGGAAATTCTGCGATCTTTTCCGATACCATCCACACGCCGAATCAGGTCTACGTCGCGCAAACCGCTCCTACGTCGGTCACGACACCCCTGAATATCTCCTCGGCAACCGTGGCCGCATTCTCACCCGACGGATTGAAAGCCTTCATCGTGGGCGGCACAACTGCCAGTTCGCTCTACGTCTTTTCCCCGTTGCAAGCATTGCAGCAATACATCCCCACTACCACTCCTCCGACCAATCCACAATTCAACTTAGCCGGTCCGGCGGAGGCCATTGCATTCTCTCCCAACGGCGCCTTTGCCTACGTCGCAGAATCGGCCGCCAGTAGCGGCAGCGCCAATATCACGGCATTCGCTACGTGCAGCAATCAACAGGTCGGCAGCACCACCCTCCCGGCGAATCCCCTTTTGATGAGGATCCTGCCGAACTTTCACCTCGACGGAACCGACTCCTCTGGCCTCCCTATCCCAGACGGCGTCCACCTGCTGGTGCTCGATCGAACCGGCGTCGATATTGTGACCTCGACGGTTGGGCCACCCGTCCTGGGAACCTTGTGCCCGCAAGCCTTGACATTTTTGCCAGTGCAACGCATCGAACTTGGCCAGCAGATTAATTCGTCGGCGAACTTTTTCGCCTCGCCCGACGGCACGCAACTCTATGTCGTCAATCCCGGAAGCTCCAGTGTCCTCATTTACAACTTCATCGCCGGAGCTCCCGTCGGAGGCATCGAGATTCTGGGCAACGCCACGCCGCTCAGCTCAGATATGTCTGCTGACGGAGGCACCATCGTGATCGTCGGCAGCGATGGCCTGCTCCACGAGCTCGGAACCGCTACTGGGGGCGCAGACTTATACCAGGTTCCATTCCCCAACCTGCCCAACTACCTGAATCCATTCTGTACCTTCACGCCCACCGCAGGCCCATGCACACTCAACGTCGCGCTGGTAAAGCCGTAGTCGCAGAGATCTAGTAAGGCCGGTGAAGGAACATAAGTCTGAGGTCCGAGGTCTAAGGTCGAGGCAGTCTCAGGTCCTCTGAAGACCTGAAATTTAAGGCGTGTCTTCTCAGCAGAAGTTCTAACTACTCGTAACGCAAGCTTTCCACCGGATCGAGCTGAGATGCCCGGGTGGCGGGTACGGTCCCGAAGATGATCCCGACGATCGAAGACACCACGATCGCGATGATCGCCGACAGTCCCGAGATAGGCAGGCGGAAATCGGTGAAGAAGCGCACTGAATACGGGATCGCCAATCCAAACACAATGCCGGCAATGCCTCCGGTCACAGAAATCACAATGGCCTCAGCCAAAAACTGAAAGCGTATCTCGCGGTTGGTCGCGCCAATGGCCTTCCGAATTCCTATCTCGCGGATGCGCGAGGTCACTGTTGCCAGCATGATGTTCATGATGCCGATCCCGCTCACCAGCAGCGTGACGAACGCTACCAGCATCAGGATCAACGTCAGCGCGTCCGCAACCTTCCCCGCGACCGTAAGCAACTGCGTTAGGTTCTGAACGCTGTACACCGACTCGGGGCGATGCCGCGAGTGCAGCACTCGCCTGATGGCTTCCGTCGCCGGGATGACATCCTGTGGCGTTGCCACAGAAAAATAAATCTGATACACGGCGGAGGTCGGCGTGAAGAAACGGCTGACCGTGTACGGAATCAGCATCGTGTCTTCCTGAATTTCCGACTGGCCAAATGTATCGACGCTCTCTTTGAACACGCCGATGATGGTGAAGGGTAGCCCGCCGCTCAGCTTGATGGTCTGCCCGATCGACGACTGAGCCGAGCCAAACATCTTTTGCGCCAGCTTCTCCGTGATTACGCCGACCTTGTTGCGCGCCGCGGAATCCTCCGAATCAAAGAATCGCCCGACCACAATTTTGAGATTGCGCACGCGCATGTAGTCCGGATCCGCCCCAAGCACCAGGATGTCACTCTGTTTGCCGCTGCCGATGCTGATACGATCGGTCAGCGCCACCGTCGGCGACGCGGCAACCACGCTCGAGACTTGCTGCCGGACGGCGCGTACATCCTCTGCCGTCATCGGGTCTGGAGTGGAATCAATGCGCTGGGACCCTCCCTGATAGTCGGCATAAATCATGTTCGTGCCGATCGATTGCAGTTGCCGCAGAATGTATTGCTTTCCCGTCAGCCCGATGGTCGCGACCAGGATCACTGACGCCGTACCCACAGCCATAGCTAGCGCCGTCAGCGAAAACTGCAGCTTGTTGCTGCAGAAAGCATCATAAGCAAAGTTCAGAGTCTCGTTCAGGCCGATCGTGATGCGGCGTTGAGTTGCGAGGGCTGTAGATGTCGCGGTGGCCATCTAGGTATTAGATGTTAAACCTCGCTCGATGACGCCCGCAACGGCACCTCTTTTTTCGGGCACGAGGCCGAGCCTGGATGGCGCATTTTGCGGACGAGCCGAATCTGAGTGGCGCAATAAGGGCTGCAATGAGACCTGCATTTTCTAAAAAGGCTTAGAGAGTGCATGAGATCTCTTTGTGTTGAACCCGCCAGAATATTGTTGCGGCCACGTGGAAGAGCGGCGCTTTAGCGCCGCGTCAAAGTGCTCCCCACGGAGCTTCAGCCCCTGAGGTGACGGGGCCTCCCTCTTCACGCCTCCAGCCACGGCCACTGCCGCGAGAATTACGATCAGCGGATCAACCGGACGGAAATAATATGTCTCGGGATGCGAAAAGTAATAAGCCAGCGGAAAAAAGAAAAGCACAACTGCAAAGCGCATGCCCACCGAGGAGTCCCGCCGGAAGACCCGGCGCAAACCCAGCAGGCCGAGTATCGTCATCGTCGTGTCCACAAAAATATTCGGCGGATCGAGCGGCTCATCTTTCAAATACTCACGCGAGAAGCTCCAGTAACCGGTCCACATGTAGAGCATGCGCCGGCCAGTCATCCACACATACCATCCCGGATGGCTGCGGATGTACGCCTTCGCCTGTTGCAGTTTGTGACCCATGTAGGCGATCTCGCCGTCGCGCTCGTATTCGTTCAACTCCGCGTCGCTGTGATTCGGATGCAAGCTGCTATTGACCCAGCGAGTGGAGTATCCGTTGTTGCCGATATAAAGCTCCAGACCGAAGCCGCTGCGCACCGGAATAAATTTATGGAAGACCTCATAGTTGCGCACCAGCCACGGCGACATGATGGCAAGCGCGCCCAGCGCTCCGCCGAGCAAGGGAGCAGTCCAGGATTGCCCGCGGCGATGGCGCCGGTAGAGAGTCCACATCGCAAGCAGCGGAACCACCGAGAGCACGACCGGCTCGGTGAGCGCAGCGAATCCTCCAAACAGGCCGAACAGCAGCCAGTCGCGAGTGCGGCTAGAACCCTCGAGACGCCATGCGAACCAGAAAAGCCAAGCGAGCTCGAGCGTCACGAGACAGGTCGACCATGCCCAGTCCGCGCCGTAATACACTCCGTAGGGAGAGAAGGCCCATCCCCAGCCAGCCCATTGGGCGACGCGCTCGCCAAACGCTCTCTTCGCAATTAGAAAAACTGGGACGCAAGTGAGCGCCGAAAACAAACTGTTCAGCGAAAGCGCCGCGAGCACCGACGCCTTCGTCTCGATGCCGAAGATTTTGAAGATGCCGGCCAGCAGATAGGAGTAGATCGGCGGCAGAACAGCAGTGGCACCTGTGTTCGGTGCAAACACATTTCCGAAACCGTGTCCCGAAACCATCGAGCGCGCGACCAACCCGAAGGCCCAATGCTGAAGGACAAACGGATCTAACCAGTCGCGATAAACGAACGGGATAACGGCGAGGCGCACAGCCAGCGCGACAGCAGTCATCCAAATGTATGGCTCGAAGCGTTTCGCTGTCTGAGCTTCTCTCTCCATGAATGATTCGCTCACGACTTGCCGGGCTTTTGCTCTGGTATCCAGGATGGCCCCCCAAGATGGCACACCTTCACGTCATCATTCTGATACGGGCACCATAGATGACTCGCCTGCTTGGTAGAGAACTGTTGATCGGCTCGGGAGAACACAAACCACGTCACCCCAAAATCTTGACTGAGACGATCGAAATCCGCTGGCTCAAAATGCCGCCAGCCGTTCAGCGCCGTCACTTCTTTCAGCCAACGCGGTGCGAGGCGGGGCACGCGTGCAGCCATGCCGGCATCTTTCTCATAGTCGGCGAGTACACTTCGTTCCGCGAGCGCGCGAAAGCCATGCTGATCTTCTCCCGGCAGCGTCTCATAATGCGGATCGATGGCAAACAAATCGTCGGCCGGCGTGTTCTGCCGAATCCATGTGAATGCCTCGAGCCATCCGTCTTGCGCATGTACGAACGGCAACTCCAGATGCGGAGATGCGGGATACATCTGTCTCTGCGCATAGAACATGCCAGCTCCCAGCGGGACGAACAGCAACGCCCAACGATAGATCCGTTTGTCGAGCACATAGCTGCCGACCAGCCCTCCCGCGATCAAGAAAAAGAGAATGTATAGCAGGTGCAGGTAACGCATGGGTTCAAACGGCCGCAGGCGCTCGAGACTTGGCGGAAGCATGATGAGCAACCCACCCAAAGTTTGAAATGCGCCGTAATAGAGAAGAGCAGTCATAAAAGGCACGAGCACGGTTGGTTGGGCCGGGACTGCTTCGTGCGATCGCAGCCAACGATGAAACGCGAACAGCACAATGAGTGGCGCAAATACTCCCAGCCACTCATACCATGCCCATCGGCCAAGAAAATAAAACCCCCGTGTAGATGCAGCCTGGCGCCAGGCATCGGACGCGGGCTCGAACAACCATCCCAGAGGGATCAGGAGCGCTGCTACGGAAGCTTGCACGCGATCTCGTTTGTTCAGTGTCCAAAACAGAAATATGCAAAACGAAATCCCAAAGCTCGCCATGATCGCGTGGATGGCGAAGGCCACCGCGAGCAATACTCCCCCAAGCCATAGACTGCCATCGATGACTTCGACCACCGCCGCTAGAATCGCCGCAGTCGCCAGCGTACGGGGATGCAGATATTGATCGGCAAGGTTAATAGCGATACCGCCAATCGGCATAGTAAGGAGCGTAGCAATCAGAGCGGTGGCGGCCCAATGCGCCTCTGGTCTTACAAAGCAACGTCGCGCGATCCGCCAGCAGCCATGTAGCAGAACGAAGATGGCGACGATCTGCCACAGCAGCACCATCCACATCAAAGGCAAGTGCGTGAGGCGGACGGACCAAGCGATCAGCTTATCGAAGATCGTCGCCTGAAACTGCAGCCGGAAGAAATCAGCGTCATGCGGAAACAACGCCGGATTCAGATTTCGCTTGATCGCGGCCAGATAGAACGAATCGTCTTCGAGGCCGGGGTGGTAGCCCATGACCAAAAAAGCGAATGCCGTTATTAAAGCGAGCCATAGCAGATTGTTTAGTGCGTAATCGCCGCGTCGCGGGGAGATCTGGCGGGCTCGTGGAATCTCCGGCATTGCAGAAAATTTCTTCGAAGTGGTACCCGAATTCGTGATGTGGTTTGCGATCACTAGGCGGAGCTTGCAGGCTCCGTGCGGGAAGCGTAGTAGGTTTCGCGTCCCGCTTCAAGCTTGCGGCCTTGCGGGCTGAATCGTGGCAGATGAAGCAGGCCGGCTTTTTGCAGCGCGAACTGCAGGGTCGTGGCCAGCACTCCGAGCCCGTACTTCACACTGCGACGGAAATTAATCGACGAAGCCTCCTCGAAATATTTCGTCGGGCAAGAAACTTCTCCAATGCGGAACCCGAAGTGCACACACTGCGCCAGCATCTGATTGTCGAAGACGAAGTCGTCGGAGTTCTCGAGCAGCGGCAACTCGGTCAGCACCTTGCGGCCGAAGGCCCGATATCCGGTGTGATATTCCGAGAGCTTCACACGCAGGAAAAGATTCTCAAAGGCAGTGAGGAGACGGTTGGAAATGTACTTATACACAGGCATGCCGCCAAGCAGCGCGCGGCCTCCGATAATGCGCGATCCCAGCACAACGTCGTACACATCGTAGGCGACCATGCTCGCCATCGCGGTGATGAGCAGCGGCGTGTACTGATAGTCCGGATGCAGCATGATCACGACGTCAGCGCCAGCGGCCAGCGCTTCGCGGTAGCAGGTTTGCTGATTACGCCCATAACCATAATTGCGATCATGCTGAAAAACGTAGAGGCCAAGGCGGCGGGCAATCTCCACAGTCCGGTCGCGGCTCTGGTCGTCCACAAGAATGCGAATATCGACGAGGTCGGGAACTTCCCCCACGGTCGCCTCAAGCGTCTTCTCCGCATTGTAAGCGGGCATAACAACCGCGATGCGTTTGCCGTTGATCATTTTGCAGAGACGGGAACTAAGGATAGTTTACCTGAGACGCCCGGGAGCAGAAGCATTGCCGATACCGCGTCCGGAGTGCGGATATTGAAGATAGCGGAGGCAGCAGGAGCAATAGGCAAAATGGCGTGCTCAACCCAACGGTACTTGAAAAGACTATAGTCAGTGCAAGAAGCAGAGTGTCAGTTGGAGGAAAGCCATGAGAAGCGTTCTTGCCCCGGTGCTTCTGGCAGTATCGGCATTCGCCCAAGAACAGCCGGGCGCCGTTGCTGCAGCCTGCGGTCCCAAGGAACCCTATGAGGTAAAGCTCGATCAATCTCAGCACGCCCTCGCGCGGCCCGAAACCGGGAAGGCGCGTGTTTACTTCATTCAGGACATCGGAGTGGTGAACTGCCTTGGAGCCTGCGGGACGAAGATCGGGCTGGATGGAGCATGGGTAGGCGCCAACAAGCAAAATTCTTATTTCTCGGTTTCCGTGGAACCGGGGGAGCATCACGTCTGTGCGAACCTAAGCCCGCATTTCTCGCCCTCTACAGTGGCCGTTGCACATTTCACAGCGGAAGCGGGGAAGGTGTATTACTTCCGCACGCGACCTTTCTGGGCGAAGGATCAGCTCTTGAATATTGATCCGGTCGACAGTGACGAAGCGAAATATTTGATTGAATCCTACCCTCTGAGCGTATCGCAGCCCAAACGGTAAGCTGTGAAACGCCTGGAGTAGAAGGGTATTCCGTCAAGATTATTGGCGTTCACTCGCCCTTACGCTAATCGAGGGCGCGCCGATTGGCTCTATCGCATGTTGTCCAGGATCGATCCCACAATCCCTCCGACCACGCCCCCTTCGACGGTCTGTTTTGAAGCTTCGCGCGGCAAGTATCTTTCGATCGCGTGGGCGAGTTTGGAGATCGGCAACGTCTGCAGCCATATTCGTCCGGGGCCGGTGAGCGACGCGAGGAAGATGCCATCTCCCCCGAAAATCATGTTCTTGATGCCCGGCACGGTTGTGATCTGGAACGAAACGCCCGATTGAAATGCTCCAACGTGTCCGGGATGCACCCGTAGGTTCTCGCCGGGCTGAAGGTCGCGGACGACCAGTTCGCCCGAGAGCTCAAGCCACGCCATCCCTTGTCCGCTGACTCGTTGCAGCAGAAATCCGTCGCCCCCAAAAATCCCTGCGCCAAGCGACTGCTGAAAGCCAACGCCGACCTGAATCTGCGGTGTGGCGCAGAGAAATCCCTGGCGATGAATCATGTACTCGTGTCCAGGCGCGACTTCCACAGGGACAATGTGTCCGGGAAGCTTTGTCGCAAAGGCCAGTTCTCCCGGTCCGCCCGTGGCCCGGTACTCAGTCATGAAGATCGATCCGCCGCCGGCGACGCGCTTGATCACGCCAAATAGCCCCCCGCCCCCGCCAAACTGCGTGTGGGTGGTCATCTCGATAGACGGGCCCATCCAGGAAAGCTCTCCAGCTTCGGAGATAATCGACTCGTTGTTCTCGAGGATGAACTCCAGAACGGGCATTGTGGTGCCAGTAATACGACTCTGCATTGGGCGTCTCCTGGTTGCCGGGATCGAGGATCGTGCGGCGAGAAAAATTGAGTATACAACGGGAGGGGTCGGACCTGGCCGCCTGGATCGGGACGCTGGGCCAGGACTCCAGAATTGGACTTCAGCCTCGGTTTTCGGCGTCGAGAACTTCCCTACTTCGGCCTCTCCACGATCTTGCTGGTGCTCGTTTCCTGCGAGAGATTATCGCTATCGCGCCGCGACCCGGCGCAGCCGCTTGTTCTTCAAGTTGGGACGCCGAGTTTCGGCAAGAGCCACTGCGTCAGCAGTAGCCAAACGGCGAAAAAAACAATTAGCCAAACCCAGTCAGGCATATTTCAATTCTACCTGCGGTATGAGTGGCCGCGTCAGTGACGATCGTCACTGACGCCTGTACCTCCAATGTTTCGCCTGTGTAGGCTGTTATTGTGGCTGCAGGGAGACGTCCGGTTTGACATCGGGGGATTCCGGACTCGCGAAATAGCGTTTCTGAAAATACAACGCCACGTTTACCAGTCCAATCATTACTGGTACCTCGACGAGCGGGCCGATGACTGCGGCGAAAGCGGCTCCTGAGTTGATCCCAAAGACCGAGACCGCAACCGCAATCGCCAGTTCAAAGTTGTTCGAAGCCGCGGTGAATGAAAGCGTCGTCGTCTTCGAGTAGTCCGCACCCAACTTCTTGCCCATGTAAAACGACACAAGAAACATCAGCAGGAAATAGATAAGCAACGGAATCGCGATTCGCAAAACATCCAGCGGCAGGCGAACGATGTACTCACCTTTCAGAGAGAACATCACCACGATCGTGAAAAGCAGGGCGATCAACGTTAGCGGACTCACCCGCGGAACGAAGTTGTGTTCATACCATTCTCGCTCGCGGGCGCGAACAAGAATCGCCCGGGTTGCGAATCCGGCGAGGCACGGAATGCCTAGGTAAATGAGGACGCTCTTTGCGATCTCCGCGATGGAAACGTTGACGACAGCTCCGCGGAGACCTATTTTCGCCGGAAGCACGGTGATGAACACCCAGGCGTAGACAGAATAGAAGAAGACCTGAAAGAGTGAATTGAAGGCGACCAGGCCGGCAGCGTAGTCTGTGTCACCTTTGGCGAGTTCATTCCACACGATGACCATCGCAATGCATCGTGCCAGGCCGATCATGATCAGTCCCGCCATATATTCCGGATAGCCGCGCAGGAACACGATCGCCAGGACGAACATCAGGATCGGCCCTACCACCCAGTTCTGTATCAGCGACAGCCCAAGGACTCTTTTATTGCGGAAGACCTCTGGCACTTCTTCGTACCGCACCTTGGTGAACGGCGGATACATCATGACAATCAGTCCGACTGCAATTGGAATCGATGTCGTGCCAATGCTGAAGCGATTGAGAAACGGCACGATCCCGGGAACGAGTGACCCGAGTGCAACGCCCAGCGCCATGGCCGAGAAGATCCAAGCCGTAAGATAGCGGTCAAGGAATTTGAGGCGGCTGCTCGTCTTCATGCCACGGTCCTCACTCATTTGTGCTGCTTAATAGACGGGTTCGACTGCCCGATCTTGTGCAGTTCTCTCTGAAGCGCCAGATTGTCAAGAGCCTTGAACGGAAGAGAGAGGAACAGAGTGATCCTTCGGTCCAGGAGGAAAAAGGCGTCGCGGAATGCGCGCTCGATGTCGGCTTCGCTGCCACGAACGGCGGCCGGATCAGGAATGCCCCAGTGCGCGGTTAAAGGCTGCCCCGGCCATATGGGGCAGACTTCATTGGCTGCGTTGTCACAAACGGTGAAAACGAAGTCGAGCGGTGGAGCGCCCGGCGCGGAGAACTCTTCCCAACTCTTGCTTCGCAGGTCTTTAAGCGGAAGATGCGCCCTTTCGAGTTGGCGCAACGCTTCCGGCCGGACTGTGCCAGTGGGATGGCTTCCCGCACTATAGGCGGTGAAGGTTGGTTGCCCTTTGGAATTCAGAATGGCTTCTGCCATGATCGAACGCGCCGAATTGCCCGTGCACAGAAATAGAACGTTGTAGTGATCTTTCATCATCGCTCACCGACATCATGGCTCACCGACTGCGTTAGTTGCAGCAAGTCGGCCCGCAACATGTCTTCGACGCTGCGTCAGCGGGTTTGACGGCGCGAATGAATGCGCTCATAAACTTCCCGTCCACTTGTGAGGCGATTGCGTCGACATTCACTCCGGCAGAAGAGAGGAATTCTCTCGCTTCTTCCACGCGGTAAATGCGTGTTGGTTCAACTTCGATCTGCTCAAAACCTGCGGCATTCAGCTTCGATCGATATTGAGTTTCTTCGAGGGCACCAGCAATGCAGCCCACCCACAACAGAACCTTTTGTCGAATTTCGTCAGGAATCGCTCCGCGCGTCACCACGTCGGATACGGCAAATCGTCCGCCGGGTTTTAATACACGAAACGCCTCGCGCAATACGCGATCTTTATCGGCGGAAAGATTGATGACGCAATTGGAGATAATGACATCCACCGACTGATCGGGGAGAGGAATCTTCTCGATCTCGCCCTTCAAGAACTCCACATTCCCGGCTCCCGCTTTGCGTCTGTTCTCATTGGCAAGCGCGAGCATCTCGTCCGTCATATCAAGGCCATAGGCTTTCCCGGTTGGACCGACGCGTTTGGCTGACAGCAGAACGTCAATGCCGCCACCCGAGCCCAAGTCGAGCACGACTTCGCCCGGACTGAGTTGGGCGAGCGCCGTCGGATTGCCGCATCCGAGCGAGGCCAGCATGGCTTCTTCGGGAACTTGCTCACCTTGGGACGAGTCATAAAGGTTCGAAGTGATCGGATCGCAGCCCCGACCAATTCCCGGCGATGCTCCACAACAACTGCTTCCTCCGCTTTTCACACGAAGAGCAGCTTGTCCATATTTTTCCTTTACGACTTCCTTGATATCTGTGGCGGACGTCGGAATGTCTGTCGTACTCATTGGGTCTCCTATCTGCAAATCTGGACGATGTCCTGTGGCTTGAGTGCCTTATTCCTGGTGCAGCACTCGGCATAGAGAAACTGCAACAGTTCCTGAAGGGCGTCGGTATTCGCTGTGTAGCGAAGAAACGTGCTTTCGCGGCGGACTTCAACCAAGCCTTCATTTTTCAGCTTGTCCAGATGGTGGGAGAGAGTTGAGTTGGGGATTTCCAGTTCTTCCTGGATCTCGCCCACGACCAGTCCCTCCGGGTGCGCCGATAACAGCAATTGCATAATCCGAAGTCTCGCTTCTGTCCCCATAGCCGAAAACATGTCCGCATATCTTGCGACTTGCTCCGCCGTTTTGTTGAGCTGGCGCGTTGGCATATTTCGATATTAGTAGAAATATAGAACCAAAGCAAGGGAAATCTCTCCAGAGCTGCTAAGAGCAATCATCGAATTGCGAACGTTGCTTTTGAAACGCCGAGATCTCACCAATCTCGCAGGCATTGCTTGCGCTGGACGTTGGCGAATAGGCTTGCTAATTGGGTGCCGTCCGCGTACGATCAGGTGTGCGTTAGACCGAATCGGTCGTGAGCAGTTCTCGCCTCAACAGCAAGCAACCTGCACAAGTTTCTTCCGACTCTCTCCAGCGTAACTAACAAACAAGGAAAAGAAACACGTATATGGAAAAAGGAACAGTAAAGTGGTTCAACGACGCCAAGGGCTATGGTTTCATCAGCCGCCAGAATGGCGAGGATGTTTTTGTGCACTTCTCGGCGATCCAGGCGGGCGGGTTCAAGAGCCTGCAAGAAGGCCAGACGGTGCAGTTCGATGTAACGAAGGGCCCCAAGGGTTGGCAAGCTGAAAACGTGCAGGCGCTCTAAGCGACCGAATCATGCGAAAAGGCGGTTTCCGTCGGGAGACCGCCTTTCGGCTATCTGGGTGAATGGATTCTTTGACAAACGACAAATCCAGCGCGTCCTACGCAATCATTCGTCATAACGTCCGCACCTACCAGTCCGCTGGAGTAGTCTTGGTGGTCAAGGGCAAGGAGAATGCGGAATCGGAACTGGGAAACCTGGAGTCTGCTCAGCCTTCTGACGACCGCCACGAGGGCTGGCGTTACTTCATCGAGAAGACCAGCATGAAGGCGGGAATCGATCCCGCAGAAGCGACCCACCAGCGTCAGGCTGAATTGGATCTACGAGAATCAAAAGCGATCGAGGACAGTAAGACTCCCGTCCCACGTTCGGAAATCGCTCCACGATAAAAGTCGGCACCGGTTCGGATATGTCGAACTACGCCCTGCTTCCGCGATTCGCGACGAATGAAAGAGGAAATACCCTGACTTCAGAGGACTTGCGCTCGGAAGAAGACGTTGACGAACTGGTAACCGTTATCGGTGGCCGTGGACTTGATTTGCTCGAACACGAACCCTCCTTGGCGGACTCCCTCCTGAAAGGGAAAGCTTGCCGAAACTGAGAACGCAGATAACATCGACATCCGGACAACTCCGGATGTGCCAGATCACGCCAGTGATCCGGTTCGTGTTTACCTCCGCGAAATGGGCGCCTCCAGCCTGCTGACCCGCGAAGGAGAGGTGCAGATTGCCAAGCGCATTGAGCGCGGGCAACTCACTATGCTCAAGGCGCTATCGCGCTCACCCGTTGTCATCCAGCAGGTTCTCGCGATGCGTGACGATCTGAAACGTGGGCTGCGTTCCATCTCTGAAATCGTCGTCTTCGAAGAGGAAGAGATCACTGAGAAGATCCTCGAGAAACGCGCGCACGAACTGATCTGCCAGATTGACGAACTGCAGAAGCATTACAGCAAAGGTCGCCTGTTGGCAGGGCGCCTCGAAACTGCGGGGTCGAAAGAGAAGACGCGTACCTATCGCCGATGGCGATTCCAATTAGGCCGCGAGATCGTCCGGGTTTCTCTCATGGTCCGCACTCTCGGATGTAACCAGTCCGAGCGCAAGCGGCTGGCCGAACGAGTGAGCAAGACTGCCGACGCCATGCGCGCGCTGGATCGCGAAATCACTCATCTGGAAAAAGAAACGGCGCGCACCCGAAGCGAGCAGCTCAAGAAACAGTACAAAGCCCGCCAGCGACAGTTACGTTCGAACCTGCAAGAACTGGAAACAGAGGCCGCAGCGACGTTCTCCGATCTTCGCCGAACGCAGCGCGCAATCATTCAAGGACAAATGGACGCGGACCAGGGCAAACACGAACTGGTCGAAGCCAACCTGCGGCTCGTCGTTTCCATCGCCAAGAAGTACGCCAATCGCGGATTGCCGTTTCTGGATCTCATCCAGGAAGGCAACATCGGTCTGATGAAGGCGGTCGATAAGTTCGACTATCGGCGAGGTTACAAGTTCTCCACCTACGCCACATGGTGGATTCGTCAGGGCATCAGCCGGGCAATCGCCGACCAGGCTCGCACCATCCGCCTGCCCGTGCACATGAACGAGATCGTCAATAAGTTGATTCGCACTTCGCGGCAACTGGTGCAGGCACTGGGACATGAGCCCTCGTCCAATGAGATTGCCAAGCAGATGGATATTCCAGAGGCAAAAGTGCGCAAGGTCCTCAAGATCATGCGAGCCCCGGTCTCTCTTGAAACTCCTATCGGAGTCGAGGCGGATTCTCACCTCGGCGATCTCATTGAAGACCGCACCAGTGTCTCTCCCGCAGAATCAGCCATCAATCTGAATGTCAGAGAACAGACCGAGCGTGTGCTGCGTACGCTGAGTCCGCGGGAAGAGAAGATTGTTCGCATGCGCTTTGGTCTGGAAGACGGCTCAGAGCATACGCTTGAGGAAGTTGGCCAGGTTTTCAATGTGACGCGCGAGCGGATACGGCAGATCGAGGCGAAAGCGCTGCGTAAGCTGCGTCATCCCTCACGCTCTCTGAAGCTGAAACCTCTTCTCGATAAAACAGCGATGTCGTCGAATGGCGCACAATAACGCTCACTTCCTGACCATCGCGAGCCAATACCGCACTCCTGCACTCTATTTCAACGTCCTTAAACATCCGTGAGGCTTCAGCGATCGTGGCTCGTGTCCCGATCGTCATCGGACGCCTCTCCGGTATCTAAGCCGGAGGCATCGCCAAATAAGGCGGCCTGCTCTCTGGCGGCCTCGTGCAGCAGACTCAAATCATCCACGGAACCCGGTTCACTCTTTTCCTGCTTGCGCTGGGTTCGGCGCTCAGCTTTATCCCGCTGGCGCTGTTGACGCGTTTGTTCTTTCTGACGCTTCGTAAACGTAGATCGCCCTCTTGGCATAATCTGGCCCTCCTGAAAATGGGATCGAAAACTACCAACGTGGTTCGCGCGGTTGCCGCGCCTGGCCGCGATGATCGTCTCGCCCGCGTCCACCACCACCACCGCCAAAGCGCCGTCCCCCGCCGCCACCACCTCGCGGACGGTCAGTCTTCGGCTTCGCCTCATTGACAGTCAAGGCCCGACCGCCCATATCAGATCCGTTGAGAGCCGCGATGGCCTTCTCCGCTTCGCCGGAATCAGTCATCTCGACGAAAGCAAACCCACGCGAGCGGCCAGTATCGCGGTCGGTCACCATGGTAACTTTTTCCACTCCGCCATGCGGCTCGAAAAGACCTCGCAAATCCGTTTCAGTCGCGCTGTGAGGCAGATTACCAACATACAGATTTTTCATAACAGCTCCTATCCTTATAGTTCTGATGCAAATTGACAGATGGATTCTGCAAGCCCGCGACAAGTACGCAAAACCAGGATCCCACTCACGCCGATTTCTCTCTTGCTTTAGCATGGGAAACCGTTGCGACCTGCTTCGACGACGACTCGAGCATCACCCGTTGTCGTGAGCGACGGGCAAGTTTTTGTTTGCGCAGCCGGTGGAACCTGGCCTTGTCGCCATTCTTTCCAGACATCGTTAAACTCCTTTTGCCGCCAAAGAAACGATCGCGGTACTACGCGCATCTGTGCAATGCAAGAGCCCGGGCCCGGCCAGATACCGGATTATTCGTCGCTATCAGAGATGGTCACGCGCCTCTTGGCTGGTTTCTCAATTCGAAGGCGCAGTGTATTCAGAGAGTGTCTTCGAGGTTAAGAGTTCAATAATACGGGATACCAATCACATCCCAATCAATCCGAGCCACATCCATACTACCCTGTATCCGCAGAAACCCCTAATCACTGGAGGCGCATCGGTGCAAACACAGAGGTTAGCGAACTACATCGATTTCCACATCGGACCTTGCCCGCCGCTCAGCTTCCTGTCGAGATGCCCTGCAGGATGGCAAGCAGATGTTCCGTGATATTGCCATCTTTCGGAATCACTTCCGTGATCCCGACCGCCTTTGCGGCCTCCACGAGGTGCTCGGATTGATGCATGGTGAACATGATCATGACCGTCTGGGGGGCAATTTGTGTGATTTGCCGCGCCGCCTCTAGCCCATTCATGACGGGCATTTGAAAATCCAAAATCACCATCTCTGGAACGTGCTGCATCACTTTCTCCACTGCCACTTTGCCATTTTCCGCTTCATCACACACTCGCCAATCCGTGTTCGCTTCAATGCAGCGACGCACGCAATGGCGGATCGTTGGGTTGTCATCGACGATGAGAATTTTCGGCATTACAGTCGCCCCCAGGCACCTTTGGCAGGTTGCTGGCCAGCCACGTAATCGCGGCGGAGGACGGCGACGAGGAAAGGATTACTGCTTCGACACTATGCTCTCTCGCACAAACAGCAATCGGTGTAACACTGTACGGCATCGCACACACGAGCGTTCGATACAGAGCACACTGTTATTTGCGATAGCGCACTTTCCGCACGATTTTCTCCCGCGCCGCGCCGCGAGAGAGTAGTCTGAAAGTGTCCCTTCCGCATCTTTCCGCCGCGCCCTTCGGGTGACGGTTCCTTGCGTAATCTGACAGCTCCTCGCTGCGCAAGGAAGATTATGACCAATAAAATTGCGTTCGGCCGGTTCAACATCGCCTCGCCATCCGTGCAGGATGCCGATGGAAACCCAATTTCCAATGAAATCTTGCTCGCTCTCCCGCCCAAGGAGCGCGAACGCTTGTTACCGAAATTGGAGTTCGTCCGATTGAAACTGCACCAGGTGCTCTCCGAGGCTGGAGACACGCTGAAATCCGGCTATTTCTGCGATTCCGGAATGTTCTCGATATTGAATGTCATGTCAGATGGCAGCAACGTCGAGGTGGGTCTGGTCGGCAAAGAAGGCTTCCTGGGTCTGCCCCTGATTGCGGGCTTTCGCACTAGCAACACCCGAGCCGTCGTGCAGGCCGATGCGACTGCACACCGGATCGGCGCCGAACCTCTTCGGGCAGCGCTCGAGCAATGCCCCAGGCTCGAAAGAGAACTGCAAAGGTACTCTCAATTGCTTGGACTGCAGGTCACTCAGGTCGCAACCTGTAATCGCCTTCACGAAGTGAATGAACGACTGGCCCGCTGGTTATTAATGACCCATGACCGTATGGGCTCCAACTCGCTTCCGTTGACTCAAGACTTTATGGCGCACATGTTGGGCACACGCCGTTCCAGCGTCACCGTAGCTGCCGGCACTTTGCAGAAGGCAGGGTTGATCTCCTACGCGCGCGGAAGTGTGACGATACTTGACCGAGGCAGGCTGGAAAGCGCCTCCTGCGACTGTTACGGGCATCTGCGCGAGCTGATTAAAGTTTGGCAGAATCAAAACGATTAGCCTTTCGTCCGCTATCGCACATTAGCGCGTGCATCCTCGTACCGACGTTTCCGTGCGGCCCCGGTACAATCCCGGCTGAAGCATTTCTGTCTCTTATAGCAACTTGCCGTGGCGCTCTCGCGCAAACCGGTTCCTTGCGAAATCAGACAGCGTTCTACGCTGCTGTGCAAGGAGCCCGCGAACGATGAGTGTGCCTGGCCAGAAAGAAGGAGACTCTTCGACGCCTAAGCGAGACGCAGACGGTCATCCGATTCATAACGAGATTCTTCTCCGCCTTCCACGGAAAGAATTCGAACGGCTCCTCTCCCATCTTGAGTTTGTTCGACTCACGCTGCGCCTGGTGCTTCACGAAGCTGGCGAGACCCTGAAATCCGGATATTTCTGCAACTCCGGCATCTTCTCCGTCGTAAGCGTCATGCCCGATGGCAAGAGTGTCGAAGTCGGTCTCGTGGGTAAAGAAGGGTTCTCAGCCGTCCCCTTGGTTGCCGGCTTTCGTACCGCGAACACCAGAACCGTCGTTCAGGGCGAAGGCACCGCATTCCGAGTCGATGCCGGTGTCCTGCGAAGCGTTTTGCCTGAGTGTCCAGTCCTGGAGCGACAGTTGCAACGATACGCACAGCTATTGGCCCTGCAGGCTGTGCAGATCGCCGCATGCAACCGCCTCCACGAGGTCGATGAGCGGCTGGCACGATGGCTTCTCATGACGGAAGATCGCCTCAGTTCTAGTTCGCTCCCGCTCACGCAAGATTTCATCGCCCAGATGCTTGGTACCCGCCGGTCCAGTGTCACCGTCTCCGCGGGCACGCTGCAGAAGGCCGGGTTGATCTCTTACACTCGGGGCAGCGTAACCATTCTCAACCGCCGACGCTTAGAACAAGCAGCTTGCGACTGCTATGGCCTGCTGCGACAACAGAGTAAAAAGTGGCTCTCCGAGGACGACTAGTTACCGTACGCCAGCGCACCTAGAGAAGTTCTTCTGGGGACCGACTTCTCCGCGGCATCTGTGTACCGTTAATGGATAGATCGCATTCCCTAACCTGCGAGAGCCGTATGCGTATTGCTTCAGCCCTTCCCTCGAATTCTTCCGACGTTACAGCTGCATCTGCAGCTCTCTATCCGCCGAATAATCGTTTGGTCGGTCCTCGACAGCGCACCGCTGGTGAGGTTGTTCGATTCCCCGTCGCCAGGACATCTCCCCATCAGCGCGCCGCCGGATTACTTACTTCCTGGAAGAACATAGCGGCGTACCTCGACCGTGGCGTCCGCACCGTGCAGCGCTGGGAGCGAATGTTGAAATTGCCGGTGCATCGCGTTGGCACCGGCCAACTCGCGCCCGTCTTTGCTTACCAGCACGAAATTGACCACTGGTTGCAACAGGCCCGAACAGGGCGCCAACAGCTCTCCACATCGACCCCTATCTCGCGCACACAGCTCGATTCTCAGCCCCAATGGCTCGTCCTGTTTTATAACGACTTGTTGCAGAATGTATTGCAGCTCGAACGAGCCGTTGAGACGAATGAGCCTGCGCCAAATGTTAACGAGGCTTTGCTTCGGATTCAGACATTAGTGCAAACCACCCTCGCGCACGCTCGGGAAGCCCGAAAGCAGGTCCCGATACACACGAACCGTGGCGCAGATCGTCCGGCGACGAATCGCAGCCCGCTCTCTGATCAACGCTCGCTCGCGTGAAATGGACGTGTAACCCGACTGCAGGATTGCAGTCAGCAGTCACGGATCTGCTGAAACCGCAGATCCGTGAGCCCAATACCCTCACTTGAACCTTAGACGAAAACCTCACCGGGAAGCGCGGTCAGCGTGCGGCTGGCCAGCGTGTTCTGCACCAGTCGCGCCGATATCTCGCAAGATCCAACGTCGAACTGTTTACGTTCGATCCGAAGCTGCAGAGCACGTTCAATACTCCGCAGATCCGGAATCTCGGCTGCGGTCACGATCGTCGAAGCGCATCCCTCAGACCCGGCGCGGCCCGTGCGTCCTACGCGATGGATGAAATCCTCTGCCATCTTCGGCAAATCGTAGTTGATCACGTGCGCCACATCATC
Source organism: Terriglobia bacterium (assembly GCA_963711365.1). GTDB lineage: Bacteria > Acidobacteriota > Terriglobia > Terriglobales > Acidobacteriaceae > Sulfotelmatobacter. The sequence goes on from CAVQDY010000012.1 coordinate 214,049, forward strand.
GATGTGTAACCCGCGCGCCGCAATATCGGTGGCCACAAGAATCTGGTAACGCCCTTCCTGGAACCCGTTCAAAGCGCCATTGCGCTGCGATTGCGAACGGTCGCCGTGGATCATTGCTACGTTGTAACCATCACGCCCGAGCTCCCGGGCGAGCCTTTCCGTGCCGCGCTTCGTTCGCGTAAAGATCAGTGTCTGCCCTTTGTGCGCGCCCAGAAGCTGCCGCAACAGATTCATCTTTTCGTTAGGACGAACTTCATACGCCTGCAGTGCAACACTGGCGGCTGGCTTAAGAACCGATCCCAGAGCAATTCGCACCGGCTGCCGGGTGTATTCATTCACCAACGCCGCAACCGATTGCTCCATGGTTGCCGAAAAGCACAGAGTCTGCCGCTTCGTCGGAAGAATACCGAGAATCCGCTGGATCGCTGGAAGAAAGCCCATATCGAGCATGCGATCCGCTTCGTCCAGTACCAGCACTTTGATTTCGCGCAAATCGATGAGGTTGCGCCCGATAAGGTCCTGCAGTCGTCCGGGAGTGGCCACGACCAGGGATGCACCGTTCCGCACTGCCTGAATCTGCGTCTTCTCAGAGACGCCGCCAACGATCAGCGCAGCTTTTTTCAGCCGGTTGCTGCGGAGCTGTTCATACTGCTCCTCCACTTGCATCGCGAGTTCACGCGTCGGCAGCAGCACCAAAGCCATCGGCCGGCGCGAGACATCCCTGTTCATCATTTCCATCAGCGGAATCAGAAACGCCAACGTCTTTCCAGTGCCGGTTTGTGCCGTACCGATGATGTCTTTGCCTTCGAGCGCAGGAGCGATCGCGCGCTCCTGTATGGGGGTTAAGGTTGTAAATTGGGCTGCCGCCAGCTTCTGCTGCAGGGCGGCAGAAAGCGGCAGTTCTGAAAACTTAGTCATTCTCTTTTTGTTCTTTCTTGGAGGGGCTGTCGTCACGCACCCAGACACACATCAGAGTGTCCACGCCACTCACGTTTTTTAGATTTGGCGCTAAACGAACCGGCAGGCAGGAAAAGCGGAGATACTACTAATCCAAAGCAGGATTACCGCGTAAACAAGCAAACCGTACACCAGCGTCATCAGTAGTGTATCAGAAGGCATGTTTGGACGACGGATCACTCTCCTAGGTGCGCCCAAAGGTAACCGTTTCCAGGCAGGTGGCTCCTCGGCTTTACCCATATTTAGGAATCGCTTGGCTGGTCGTTCGAGCGTGGCGCGCAACCAGATTGAGACCGTGCTGACGCGGCTGGGCTTAAACTTTATCGGCACCAAGACCGGTAAAGAAGCTTGGGACCGCCTGAACATCCTCGCACATCAAGCGCGCAAGGCCGGCGTCCCGATGCGCGACAAGGTGGCCATGGTTCTCACCGATCTGGAGATGCCGGAGATGGACGGTTTTACCCTGACGCGCCAGATGAAAGAAGATGACGTACTGCGGGCCGTTCCCGTGGTGATCCATTCTTCGCTATCGGGATCGGCCAACGAATCGCACGCCAACCGGGCGGGGGGCGAATGGCTACGTAGCCAAATTTGTTCCCGACGACCTGGCGCGCGAAGTTGCTAAGGATCTCGCTCTTCCCGCTAAGCCAGCGTAGCTCTGGGGCTCAAGCCTCCAGGCCGAGCATACCTTTGCCTAGAACAGCCAGCAGATCGTGGCTTCTAAGGTCTTCCGCTGCGGGATCGCCGCGGACCGCTCAGCCTAAATTCATTATCCTTGGTGCCGGGAGGGGGAGTCGAACCCCCAAGGGCCGAAGCCCGGCGGATTTTGAGTCCGCTGCGTCTGCCAGTTCCGCCATCCCGGCGCTTCGTAGAAGTGCTTGGTTCTACAGCTTATTTCACATTCTTTGTCTTTTTCATCCAAGACAACGATTGTGAAACTGTGCAAGTAAATGCGGAAGTATTCATGGATTCCCACAGATCCTTGTCATATGCCTGTGAAGTGCCTTGCGGCTCTTCTCGGGCGACGATGTCCCCCTGGCCAAGCAGTAACGAGGACATCCGTACGAGATTTTACCACCCAACGCAGTCATAGCCCCATCTCTAAATGATGACGCGCTCCTATTCGGGGACGTTCGCGCCCGAGCACCTTTCCGGAGTCATTGCGGGCATGCAACGGTAAGCACATCTTTACCTCGTAGATTTTCGAGCGTTACGAAACCACTAGGGACGCTTTCACCCGTGCGAATAGCCAATCTCGCTATTTTCGATTATCATAGATTGTGAAAATAGCGTGGAACGCTATTTTCGATCCTAGAAGAGCACGGACGAATCGCCACAGCGTCACGCTGGCTGCGGACTCGGCACAGGCGCCGCAATCATTGGCAATTCCACCCTGAAAGTCGCGCCTTCCCCCGGACGACTTTCGACCGTGATCGAACCCCGGTGCTGCATCACGATCCATTGTGCAATCGCGAGGCCGAGACCGCTACCTCCCTGGTCGCGGCTGCGAGCTTTATCGACCCGGTAGAAGCGCTCAAAAATCTTGCTCTGATCTTCTTGCGCGATCCCCACGCCTGAATCCTGCACCCGGATCACCGCAGACCCGTCATGTTGCTCCAATGATAACCGCACCGAACCTGGCGACGCCGTGTATTTGAACGCGTTGTCGAGAAGAATATCGGCCAGACGCCGAAGCAGTGTCTCGTCGCCCATCACAAACGTGCTTTGCTCGTGAACGCTCGACGTGAACTGTAGATTACGAATGGTGGACACCTGCTGCCATCCTTCGATTACGCTCCGCATTACCTGACGCAGGTCCACGGGCTGGACGCGCAGCATTTCGCGCCCGGAGTCGGCGCGAGCCAGAGCCAATAACTGTTCAATCAAACTCGTCGTGCGCTCGGCCTCCAGCAGGATGTGCCGCAGCGATTCCTTGTATTCCTCTTCTCCACGCGAACGCCGCAGGGCCAACTCCGCCTCGGTTCGAATGAGTGATACCGGGGTGCGCAGTTCATGCGACGCATCCGCCGTGAATTGCGTGACGCGAGAAAATGCAGTCTCGATCCGGTCGAGCATTTCGTTCAGCGTGTCCGAGAGGCGCTGCAACTCGTCGCCGGTTTCGAGCTTATGCAATCGACTGCTCAGGTTCGCTCCGCCGATATTACGCGCCGTCCGCACCAGAGCATCGACCGGGGCCAGCGCCCTTCGGCTCATCCAGTAACCCACGATGGCCGCGACCAGAAGAAGCAGAGGAGCGAAAAGCCACAGGTAGTAGCGAAAAAGCCGAAGAGTCTCTACCGCATCATCGGACGAAGCCCCCATCTGCACGGCATAAACGTGCCCGTTCGCGGTTAGTTCCTCACACAGAAAACGCAAGTGCTGATGTTCAACACGACGCACGCGAAAGAACTGCCCGTTGATTTGGTCGGACGGAATCACAATGGATGGATGGGCTCGCAGAAAGGCTGAGCGGTAAATCAGATCTCCGTTTTCGCCGTAGATCTGCAGGAAATCGCCGGAATGCTCAATGCCATAACTCTCATCGACTTCCTCCTGAAGTTTCGCGACGGACGCGTCTTTCTTTTGCGCCTCAAGAAAACTCTTGAGATCTTCGACCTGACTCTCCAGACCGTCGTCCACAATATCGAACAGGCTCTCGCGCAGAATAAACCACATACCTGCGCCAAAGACGAGTTCTCCAAGGGCGAAAATCACCAGATACCAGATCGTCAGCCGCACTCCGATGGAGAGTTTCTTCATGCCTGTTCTTCCGCCCGGATCATGTACCCGACCCCGCGCACCGTTTGAATCAGTTTTGGCCGTCCCGGCGAATCGATCTTGTTGCGTAGCAGGTGCATAAACGCGTCCAGCGTGTTTTCCTCGATATCGCGATCAAAGCCCCAGACCGATTCAATCAGCGAGCGCCGCGATACCACCTTGCCGCTGCGATACATCAACCGCTCAAGAAGACTGTATTCCGTGCGCGTCAGCAAAACTCGTTCTTCGCCTCTTCTGACTTCCCTGCTAGCCGGATCGATCACTAAGTCACCTACTCTCAGGTGCGTGTCCTCCGCTGCGAGCGCCCGGCGTTTTACCGAGCGCAGCCTCGCGACCAGTTCCTCAAAGGAAAACGGTTTGGTCATGTAGTCATCGGCCCCCAGATCAAGGCCCTTGACGATATCTGGCACCGAGTCGCGCGCCGTCAGCATCAGGATCGGCGTCCGCATCTTTTCCGCACGCAGACGCTTCGCCACCTCATATCCGCTGAGCTTCGGCATCATGACATCAAGAATGATGATGTCGAACTCATAGTCCTTCGCCAGAGCCAGGCCTTCCGCGCCGTCGGAGGCACACGTTACCATGTGCCCTTCCTCGGTTAACCCTTTGCGGAGCAGGTCCGCCATGCGCGCTTCGTCTTCAACGATCAGTAGTTTCATCAGCCAGAAGCCGTCCACGCCGGCCACGTTCAGTCTAGAGCGACTGCATGAAGCCAACCTGAAGAAATTTTAACGTGACGTTCATTCCTCCGTCACACTCCAACTCTACGATCCAAGGTCATCCAGAAGCCCTCAGTCTAAGCGGTGATGGGAGATGCCAGCCTCCAGCGGATCCTCAGATTTGAGGGTCTGCTCCGAGCGGGATCTTCTCATCGCGCCAAGGAGCACTTTATGCATTCTCGCCAGATCGCCCTCACTTTTCTTCGATTTCTACTGTCGCTTTCGCTGGCCTTTGCATTTGTAGTTGCGATCTCGCAATCCTCCTTTGCCCAGGTCGATCGATCCGAACTCGAAGGCACGGTGACTGATCCTTCTGGCAGCGTAATTGTGGGCGCCACGGTGAAGCTGCTCGCTGTCGATACCGGGCTAACCCAGGCGCAGCCGACGAACTCAAAGGGGTATTACCGGTTTCCCGGGCTGGCAGTTGGAAAGTACAAGGTAACTACTTCGGGCATGGGATTTACCACGAAGGTTGTCGAGGATGTCGTACTCCGCGTTGGTCAGATCCGAACTCTCGACGTCGAGCTGGCGGTTGGAACGACTAACGAACAGGTTGAAGTTAAGGCAACGCTGTCCCCGGCGGACCGGGTCTCAGCTGCAGCCTCGACCGTCATCGACACGACGCAGATTGCCGACCTTCCAAACAACGGACGAGACTGGTCCAGTTTCACCCTGCTCGCGCCGTTTGCGCAGGACGACGGCGGTGGCGATCAGCGTACCATCCGCTTCGCCGGCCGAGCTCGTGACGATAATAACTTCTCGATCGACGGTGTAGACGCCGGCGGCATCCAGGAGCAAGCGCAGAAATCGCAGACCCGCCTCCAGATTTCCCAGGATGCGATTGAGGAATACCGCGTCAATAGCGCTGTGTACGATGCCGAATATGGGACCCAGTCAGGCGGACAGATCGACGTTGAAACTAAGAGCGGGACGAACGACTACCACGGCTCGGTTTTCGGTTACTTACGCAATTCCGTTTTCGATGCACGCAACTACAACGATTACAACCTGGCTGGAAATCCCGCCATCCCGCCTTTTCGTCTCGGACAGTACGGGTTGACTTTCGGTGGTCCCATCAAGAAAGACAATACCTTTTTCTTCATCAGCTACGAGGGATTGCGTCAGTTACAGTCGACCACGGAACAGGTCACGGTGCCGGCTGGTATCGGCACCGCCGCTTTTTCTACGGGCGAACCCCAGAACATCACTGTTCCCTATCAGCAATATGTCCTGAGTCAAGCAACAAAGTTGGGTTACGGACCGCAGATGTGTCAAATCATGCAAGGATTCGCTTGGCGCGCCTCCGTAGGATCAATCAATGGCTGCTCGCCCCGATTTGTGTTTCCCGATACCGCTTTCCAGTACCAAGGCGGCAACCAGGATCTGGTCACGTTTGCCGCTCCTACCACCGTGCACGAAGACACATGGCTCGTACGCATTGATCATAAGATTAATGAGAACACTTTGCTCTACGGCCGCGCGCAACGTGACATCAGCCTGGTCGATGCGCCAAATGGCAGCTCCAGTCTTGCGTCGGATAAGCTGCAAACCATTAATCATCCAGCAAATTATATGTTGGCGCTGGAGCATACCTTCCGTCCAACTCTTTTCAACGAAGTGAAGTTTTACATCAATCGCGCGCCCTTTCACAATCCGCAATCGAGTGCTCTCCCCTATGCGGTGAGCACCGACAACTTCGTGGGACTCAACAACAACAGCGCTGACATCGAGGTTGGGACTACTTATGGCGTGATCGACAACCTGATCTGGTCTCGCGGTCGCCATACCTTCAAAGCAGGCATGGAGTACCGCCGAGTGCGCTTGAATCAGGGCCAAACCTCAAATAATGGCCTGACGTTCGGTGATGACTACTCGCTGTCGCAGGCTTCGCTGACCAGCGTCGACTACATCGCTCCCTGGTGCTGCCATCGCTTGCGCCGCAATTTCTTCATGCCGTATTTTCAGGACGAGTGGAAAGCCACTCCCACTCTGACCCTGACCGCGGGCTTGCGCTGGGACTATTACGGAGTAGCCCACGAAGCAACCAACCGTACGACGGTGTTCGATGTAAGCCAGTTCCACGGCGTTTGCCTCGGAACAGGATCTTTTAACGTAGCGCCGAATCCCGGCCCCATCAATACCGCGCCTTGTCCGGCGAACCCAGCCTTGTACAACGCAAGCTATGTGAATTTCGATCCGCGCTTGTCGTTAGCTTGGGCTCCCGGTGCGCTGCATGGAAAAACCGTTTTCCGCTCGGGCTTCGGCATCTACCATGGCGCCGCGCAGAATGACGATCTAAATGCCGGACTGGAAAGTGACACGTTCCGTGTTACGGTCAACAGCTTTGGCCCGTGCAATATTCCGCCCTGCCCCAATTTACAGCCTCAATTCTTGCAACAGGATCCCACCTTTACAGGACTTAATGTCGGCAAGCAAGCCAGCCACCCCCGAGCTTTGCAGCGGCATGGTCGGCGAGATCTTTATGTGGAGACGTGGACTCTAGGCGTGGAGCATCAGCTACCCAATAATTTCCTGGCTTCGGCTCAGTATCTCGGCAGCCGCGGTGTGCGCTTATTCTCGCGCGGCGCCGTAAATCTCTGCACCGAGCCGGTGACCCTCAATACCTCGAACACAAACGGGGCTGATTGCGTCCGCACCCTCGACCCCTACTATCCCGGCGGAAATCCCTTCGGGTCCGTCGACTACAAGAGTGATATTGGATCGAGCACGTATAACGGTCTGGGACTCGCTCTGGAGCGCCGGTTCAGCGCGGGACTTGAATTCCAAGCGCGATACACATGGTCTCATTCGATTAACGACGGTTCAGTGGGCGGCGGCGAATCGTCCGGACCAGAAAATGTGAACTGTCTGGCATGCGACAAGGGACCAAGCGTTTTCGACATCCGCAACAATGTCGCCGTCAATGCCGTGTACGAACTGCCCTTTGGACCGGGAAAGCCGTTCGTGAACGCTCCCGGAATCATGGGAAAGTTTATTGGAGGCTGGGAACTGAGCAGCATTGGCCTTTGGCACACCGGCCATCCGTTGACGGTCTTTATGGATCCCGGCAAGAACACCATTATCAATCCGAATAATCCGTTCTTTGGACTTTCGGATTATTACCTTCTTCCTGACGGGAATGATCAGACCAATCAACGTCCCGACATCATCCCCGGGGTGCCGTTGACCTTGCCGGGTCAGCATCCGGCTGTTGGAAATAATCCCGGTTTGCCTTACATCAACGCTGCGGCCTTCCAGGCGCCTCCCGTAGACGCCAACGGGAACTTTACTCGCTTCGGCAATGAACCGAATGGAATCATTCGCGCCTTGCCTTACTGGCAGATCGATCTCGCCCTCACCAAGGAAACGAAGCTCACTGAGCGGGTTTCGCTTCTGTTCGCTGTGCAGGCATTTAACATCTTCAACCACGTGCAGTTTGGCGATCCCGGCGCCCTGAACCTGGCCTACGATCCCACGGCAGCAAGTTCCGGTTCCCTTTCGCCGGAGGGAGACTTTGGTGTCATAAGTTCTACGGTGAATTTCAACAACAACAACGACAACGCCGCTTCACCGAACACCGGGACGGGCTTGCCCCGGCAGCTTCAATTCATGGTTCGGGCGAGATTCTGAGCGAAAGCGCGTAAGCTTCAGGCAAACTTCAGGCGCACCCCGTAAGCTGTTGGGCGAGAGGAAATCAAATGCGAACTCGCGTTTTCTGCTTTGTTGTCGTCGTTGTCTTGAGTTGCGTTACTTTTGCCGCTCCCCAAAACGGCGGCTACTCCATCATCAAAAAGATTCCGATCCCTGGCTCCGGCAGTTGGGACTATCTCACTGTCGATTCTGCGGCCCGCTGGCTTTATGTTTCTCACGGAACACAGGTCGAAGTAGTGGACATCGACTCGCTTAGCCTCGTCGGCACTATCCCCAAAACTCCGGGCGTCCATGGCATCGCCATCGCTCCCGAGTTCGGCCGCGGATTCATCAGCAACGGTCAGTCTTCGACCGTCACCATCTTTGACCTGAAGACTTTGAAGCCAATCACAGAAGTCTCCACCGGGCAAAAACCGGATGCGATCATCTATGATCCCGCCACCCACCGCGTCTTCGCATTTAACGGCGGCGGCAACAGCGCGACAGCTATTGATGCTGAGACTGGCAAAGTCGCAGGCACCGTCGATCTCGGAGGTGGCCCAGAATTTGCCGCCGCGGACGGCAAGGGATACGTCTTTGATAATTTGGAAGACGAAGAGCCAGCTTCTGAAGATCAATTCTCGCGAACTGAAGGTTGAACAGCGCTGGCCCACGGCTCCTTGCTCTTCTCCCAGCAGCATGGCCATGGATCAGCCCAATCGCCGGCTCTTCCTCGGATGCCGCAGTAAGGTAATGGCCGTGGTCAATGCCGATTCCGGCAAGGTGATCACCGCACTCCCTATCGGCGATCACGTTGACGCCACCGCTTTCGATCCCGAGACCAAACTGATCTTCAACTCAAATGGAGAGGGCACTATCAGCGTGATTCACCAGGACAGCCCCGACAGTTACTCTGCGGTCGAGACCGTGAAAACACTGCCCCGGGCTAAGACCATGGCCCTCGATCCGAAAACTCACCGCCTCTTCCTCTCTACGGCTGAAAATGGACAATTCGAGGTGCTGGTCGTGGGAAAATAGAGGCTCCTTATGAATTTTCGTTTTAGAGCTCTTTCGCGCGCGGTGGCGATTACTTGTGCCACCGCAATCATCTTCGCCGTCCCCGGCTGCACCAAGCAGTCGAGCGCGCAAACTACAACCGTTGACCTCAAGCAGGATGTGAAGACTCCTTTCCGTTTCATCGCTTACGGCGACACGCGATTCCATGATCCGAAAGATACCGAGGCCGCCAATCCACCGGTGCGAGTGGCGCTCGTCGAGGCCATTGCCGACGTAGATCCCGCGTTCGTCTGTTTTACCGGAGACATCGTCTACAACGGCAACGACGCCAACGACTGGAAGGTCTGGGACAGCGAAACCGCGATCTTTCGCGAGAAGAAGATCACGGTCTATCCCGCACTGGGCAATCATGATCTGCACGGAGATCCGGCTGTCGCCCTCGGCAACTACTTCGCACGCTTCCCCGAGCTGAAGAATAGCCGCTACTATTCAGTGCGCGCTGCCAACACGCTCTTGTTAGTCCTCGATAGCTCTCTCGACGAAACTTCCGGTCCGCAAGCCGACTGGCTAACCTCGAAACTCGATCATGTTCCCGCAGACGTGGATTTCGTCTTCCTAATGTTTCATCATCCGCCGTATACCAGTTCCTCCGACAATAAGATGTTCGGCGGTGGGCACTCCGCTCGTCCCAAAGAACTGGCGCTGGCCAAGATGCTCGAGGCTCGTCAAGCTCATGCTCCGTATCGCATGGTCGTGTTCAACGGACACGTTCACAACTACGAGCGCCACGAGCATGGCGGCATAACCTATTTCGTCTCGGGTGGAGGAGCGGCGCATGCCTACCCGATCGAGCGCGCTCCTAGTGACCCCTTCCAGAGCAAAGAGATCAACTATCACTACCTTCTGGTTCAGGTGGATCAAAAACAATTGACGATCACGATGAATCGTCTCGATCTCTCGTCGGGCAAACCGGTTTGGACCCAGCCGGATTCCGTCAAGATCTCGGCGCCGGTGCAAGCCGCGGCGCAAAGTGCCGGCCGTTAGACGTCTTTAGGCGACAGTCTCCTGCGTCTTCGTCTTTTGTTGAAACTCCTCTTCGTACGGGGTGTTTTCCCAGGCCACTCCCAGGGCGTGAAGGATCAGCCGGTCCCGCAGCGTCAGCCTGCCAGGTTCGTTTACCACTCCATAGGCGTACTGCATTACCAGGTTGCGGGTAATGCACCACTTCTCGTGGCGGATGACCCCACCGCAATGTTCGCACGTCGCTTGTGCATTGTATTGATTGCTGTGATACCAACCGGGCGCGGGCTTGGCGAACATGGCGCAACCTCCAGACTTCAACTCAACCAATTCCACTTGGGCTTCAACCACTGGTGGAACTGCATCTGAAGCGAGACTATTGCGGATGGAAGGTTCACTCTAGCCTAGCCATCACGTCGACGTGTGATTTAAATCACATACGCCGGAACCCTCGTAAATACTGGGGCAGTCACCTCCGCCGCCGTGCCGGCATGGCCCGGTCTGCTAAGGTATCGATAGTCTTTTTTGCCCAATGTTCAACCGCAAATACCCTATCCTGCTGTTCTTCTTCGTCTCGATGCTGGGCCACATTTCCGCCCAGTCCGCTTCAGTCGCGGGCATCGTCCGGGACCCCGGCGGCGCAGTCGTATCCGGGGCAGCCGTAACCCTGCGCGCTGGTTCGTTTCAGGCTACGGTCACAACCGATCCCCGCGGACATTTCTCGTTCTCTGCGATTCCCGTAACCTCAGGCGCCATCCAGGTAAGTCACCAAGGATTCCGCTTGACGGAACAAACTTGGACCGCTGGAGCAACTGCAAACATCTCGCTCGACATCGTGCTGCAGCTTGCCTCCACTAGTGAAGAAGTGACTGTGTCGGCGACGCGAACCGAGACGCGGCTTGCCGATACTCCCGGCAGCACAATATTGCTGTCGAACACAGACGTCTCGGCCACGCCTGCTCTTCGTGTCGATGACGTGCTCCGTCAGGTACCAGGCTTCTCCCTCTATCGCCGCTCCGACAGCAGAGTTGCGAATGCCTCGAATCAGGGCGTGTCTCTCCGCGGTCTGGGCGGATCGGCCTCGAGCCGCGCGCTGGTGCTCGAAGACGGCCTGCCGCTGGTCGACGCATTCGGCGGTTGGGTCTACTGGGATCGCGTGCCGCGCGAATCCATTCAAAGTGTGGAAGTCTTTCGCGGTGGCGCCTCGAACCTCTACGGCAGCGACGCGCTCGGCGGAGTCGTCCAGTTCATCACCCGCCAACCGCAGTTTCCAGCATTCTCCCTGGAGACTTCATACGGCAATGAGCGCACTCCCGACCTATCGTTCTGGACCGGAACTCGTGCCGGGAAATGGGATTTCTCGCTCGCTTCCGAAATGTTCCGCACTGACGGCTATGTCCTCGTTCCTACCTGGCAGCGCGGAACCGCAGACGCCCCCGCAAATTCAAAAGATGCGTCCCTGGAATTCACCGTCGGCCACCAACTCGGAGACAAAGGCCGCTTGTTTGGCCGAGGCAGCTTCTATACCGAGTTCCGCCACAATGGCACGCCCATCCAAACCAACGACACGACTATGGGCGAAGGTGCTCTCGGCCTCGATCAGCAGTTCGGAAGCAACGATTCCCTCATGCTCCGCGGTTACGGACAAGTACAGGGATACGACCAACGTTTTTCCTCAGTCGCCGCCGATCGCAACACTGAATCACTTACCGACCTGCAGTACGTCCCCGAGCAGGTCGTCGGAGGCGCCGGCCAGTGGATGCATCTGCTGGGCAAATATCAGACGCTCGTCGGAGGCGCCGATGCGATGGAAGTCATGGGCGCCAGCGATGAACAGTTTTTTTCTTCCGGCGTTCATACCCGCAATAACGCAGCCGGTGGCAGGCAGCGCATTGTCGGACTCTTCGGAGAAGATTTGTTCCGCATCAAGAACTGGACCATCATTCTCGGTGCTCGCGTAGACAATTGGAATAACTTCAACGCCAGTTCCATCTGCACCCCGCTCGATGGTGCTTGCACATCTCCCAGCGTTTTATATCCTTCCCGCAGCGACCTTGCTCTTAGCCCACGTTTATCGGTGCTTCGATCGCTGACTCAGCACGTGTCAGTTACTGCCTCCATGTACCGGGCCTTTCGCGCGCCCACGCTCAACGAACTCTACCGATCGTTCCGTCTGGCCAACGTCCTGACGCTGAACAATCCTTTTCTAAATGCCGAACGCCTCACCGGGGCCGAAGCCGGTGTGAATGTAACCGCGTTCGATCGCAAGCTCGATCTCCGTGGAACATTCTTCTGGAGCGACATCGTCGATCCTGTGGAGAACGTGACCACTAACCCGACGTCCTCTCCCGTGCTCCGGCAAAAGCAGAACCTGGGCCGCATCCGCTCCCGTGGCGTGGAACTCGATGGCGTCGATCCATGTGAGGCGAGACATACAAATCTCCGCCGGATACGCCTTCACCGGCGCAACCGTAGTGAACTACACCGTCCCGCCCGGCGAACCTTCCTTGCTCGGAAACGATGTCGCGCAGGTGCCCCGCAATGTCTTCACCTGGGAGGCTCGTTACTGGAATCCGTCGCGCATCATGCTGAGCGTGCAAGGCCGCTTCATCGGCAATCAGTTCGACGATGACCAGAACCAGTACCCGCTCGGCCGCTTCTATACCATGGATCTCCAGATCGCCCGCAACATCACCCGCAATCTCGAAGTCTTCGCCGTCGCCGAGAACCTGCTCGACGAACGCTACAACGTCGCCAACACTCCTACCGTCACAGGATCACTCTTCAACATCGGCCCTCCTCTTCTCTATCGCATCGGACTGCGCATGAATTTCCCCGCGGAACAACACTGACGGGCTTGGGAATTTCGCGCCCTCTCATTTATCCTGAGATGTTGTCTCCCGCTCGCTGAAGCATCCGATTCACCTGTCCTCATTTCAGCGAAGCACTGAATAAGAGCCACGAGCTAAAGCCACGAGCCATTTATGAAAACTGGAATCATTGGCCTGCCCCAGGTAGGCAAGACGTCTCTGTTTCAAATCCTCACCAAAGCGCACGTGTCGGCGCAGTCTGCGAATCCGCGCGAAGCTCACATCGGTGTTGCCAAAGTTCCCGACGACCGCCTCGACCGTCTGGCCGCCCTCTACAACCCCAAGAAATTGACCCATACCTCCGTGGAATACGTCGATCTCGGCGCTATCGGTCAGGATGCCCTGAAAGAGTCCACCTACATTGGCCATTTGCGTCAGGTCGACGCGCTCGCCCACGTGGTCAGAGTTTTCGAAGATCCATCGGTCCCGCTCGTGGCTGAAATCGATCCACTGCGCGACATCAGGAACGTCGAATTCGATCTCATGGTCAGCGATCTCGGCCAGATCGAAAAACGTCTCGAGCGCCTGGAAAAAGATCTGAAGAAGATGAAGACGCCTGATCTGGAGAAAGAATTCGAACTGCTCAAGCGCGCCAACGTCCATCTCGGCACCGAGAAGCCGCTGCGCGAAATGCAGATGACTCCCGAGGACAAGAAGCGCCTTCGTGGATTTATGTTCCTGAGTGAGAAGCCGATCCTTTTCGTGCTCAATATCGGAGAGTCTACCGAGCTCGGCAAAGAGCTCGACGAAGCGGTCGGTAAATACAAACTTTCCGAAATCGCCGCCCGGCCGAATGCCGGCGCCACCGCAATCTGTGGCAAAGTCGAAGCCGAACTCTCCGAGATGAGCGACGCCGATGCCGCCGAGTTTCTTTCAAGCTACGGCTTGAAAGAAAGCGGGTTGACCCGTCTCATTCGCACCACTTATCAACTCCTCGGCCTGATCTCATTCTTCACCGCCGGCGAAGACGAATGCCGCGCCTGGCAAGTTCCGGCTCACTCTCGCGCGCAAGAAGCCGCCGGCGCCATACACTCCGATCTGGAAAAACATTTCATCCGCGCCGAAACCATCCGATGGGACCAACTGCTGGACGCCGGATCCGAAGCTAACGCCCGCGCCAAGGGCACGCTCCGTCTCGAAGGCAAAGACTACATCGTCCAGGACGGCGACGTGATGCACATTCGGCATTCCGGTTGAATCTTTTTTTACCACAGAGACACAGAGTCACAGAGATAACCCAATAAGTTGCTTTTCTCTGTGACTCTGTGACTCTGTGTCTCTGTGGTAAATGATTGTGGGACTTCAAGGTGAAGCTGCTATGATCTCGCCTGACCTGTCAATGAACCCCATACTGACTAGCGTTTTTCTCGGCTTGACGGCTGCCGCCGCCAACGTCTTTGGCGGCGCAATTATTGTCCAGCGGAACTGGGAGCGGCGATATCTTCGCTACTTCGTCGCGCTCGGCGCGGGATTCATGCTGGCCACCGCTCTCGTCGAGATGGTTCCAGAAAGCCTCGAGTTGCGCGGCAGATCCGCCGCCCTGCTCGTTCTAGTCGGCTATCTGATCATTCACTTCTTCGAGCACACCGTCACCCCGCACTTTCACTTCGGCGAAGAGACTCACCGCGATGAGTTCGTTCATTCGCACAAAAGTTACTCAGTCCTGTTGGGCCTCATCATTCATACTTTTTTCGACGGGATCGCGATCGCCTCGGGGTTTCTGGTTTCCAATTGGCTGGGCTGGCTGATTTTTCTTGCCATCTTCCTGCACAAAATCCCGGAAGGCTTCACCGTGAGTTCCGTCATGCTGGCCAGCGGACGCAGCCGAGGCACTGCATGGGGCGCATCAGTGGTACTGGGAGGATCGACTCTCGCGGGGGTGTTGACGATGGCGATTTTCCGTCATCACGTCGGAGCCGGATTGCCTCTTTCCGCCGGAGTCACAATCTACGTCGCCGCTTCCGATCTCATCCCCGAAGTCAACAAGGAGCCTGCCATGAAAATGGCCCTCTTAGTCTTCGTCGGATCCGCTTTATTCTTCCTGCTCGACCATTTCTTCCACATGCTCTAGAACAGAGAAAAAGCCCCGGCCCAAGCCGGGGCTCGTTTCGACCGAACTTCCTTTAGTTCACCGTGATGCTCACCGGCTGCGATGGAATTCCGTTCGCCACAACTTCCAGCGTGCTGGCGCCGGTTTCCATCGTCTTCGGCACGTCGAAGTTCGTTGACACGCTCGCCGATCCCGTCGCCACTCCCATCGTGCTGTGGTCGTGTGTTTTCGCGTAGAAGACGTGGCCGGTCGCGGTGTTGGTAATGCGCACCAGCGGATAATTCGTTGCTGTCTGGTACTCATCGCCGAAAGCTGCGGCTTGCGACAACCCGTTGAACTGCGTCCCTGAGATTTTGTACGTGGAACCGCGGTTCACGCTGGAAGGCGCCGTGGTAATCGTCGGTGCCCATGCAGCCTCATAAGTGCCTGCAGGATCGTAGACTTGGGTACCGCCTACGAGAACCTGTCCCGTAGGCAGCATCATCAGACTGCCAAACGTGGCCAGTGTTTCAGTAAAAGTTGTCCCGTTCCACAGATAAGAACCGAACGAACCTTCGACCAATACATCCCCATTCGGCAGTAGAGCTGCAAAGTTATCTCCGGCGTTATCCGCATTTGGAAAGTCAGGACCAACGGTCCACTTCCCGGTCTTGGTGTCAAAAATCGCCGTGTGTCCGGCGCCGCTTCCCGTGCTGCTGTAAGACCCGGTGGCAAATACCGTTCCATCCGGACGCAGAATCGCCGGCCCGATTTCCCCCGGCGGATAGTAGCAATACTTTCCATTCGGGCCAAACTGCAGGCATCCAAATGGCGAAGGAGAATGCAGGTCCACGATCGTGCTTCCAGCCGTTGACCATGATCGCGTTTTCTCAGACAGACGCTCTGAGTTCGGAGCATCTTTCACGTCCATAGTCAGCACAGACCCGTCGGCCAATAAAGTCCATCCTTCTTCGGCATTGAAATCGGCTTTGCCCTTCTCTGGCAG
This sequence comes from Terriglobia bacterium, assembly GCA_963711365.1. Classification (GTDB taxonomy): domain Bacteria; phylum Acidobacteriota; class Terriglobia; order Terriglobales; family Acidobacteriaceae; genus Sulfotelmatobacter. The sequence goes on from CAVQDY010000012.1 coordinate 230,075, forward strand.
AACTGTCCACTTCAGCGTCTTCGGGTTCAAAGCCGCCATGCTCTCAGCCAATTTATTGCCAACCAGGAATAGCCCGTTCGGCAGAACTACCGATGGCGAGTCGCCAATGTAGGGCCAGACGGAGGGAGCGGGCAGATTTGTCCACGTGTTTTTCGCGGGATCGTAGATCGCCCCAAGGTTCGTCAGTGTGAAGTTACCGTTCAGATATTCGCCGCCCGTGATGACCAGCCGGCCGTCAGCCAGCACCGCTGACGCAAAGGCGTCCGGTACGTATCCCGCAGGCAGATTAGCCATCTGAGACCACGTGCCGTTCTCATAGCTGCCCGTATTATCAGGGGTAAGCTTCCACCAGTCCGACTCCTGATTGCCTTGATACAAAACCGTGCCGTCAGTCAACTGGAATCCAATAACGGCGCCGTCGGGCGGCTGGTTCTTCAAAAGATGGATGCTTTGCGAGAAGAGGTTTACAGCGGAAAACAGTAACACCACAGCGGCAAAGAGAAATTTCCTGGGCAAAGGGATGCTCCTTCAGCAGACTATCTATTTTTAAACTTCGATCAGAACCCCGTAGAACAAGCCTCGGAAGGATACAACACTTTGCCTGGGCGGAGCACACTACTGACAGATTTAACACTGCTTTTACAAGGTGTGAAAAGAATTGCGGTCTTTAGCCACTTGAACCCTGCTAGTCGACGGTGTGCTTGGCGGTATACCCCTCGCGCGCCACAACCTCGATCTTCAGGTCTTTTCCCTTCTGATCCCGGACCTTCAGCGGCCCGCCATCGGGAGCCACCACCTGCACCTTCAGCTTGCGGTACGTCCCGTCCAGCTTGGTGTTCGTGGGCGAATAAGACAGCGAGTACTGGTTGCGGATGTCGCTGGAAATATCCGCAAATTCTTCTGCGTACTCCGCCTGAAAACGAGGGAAGTAGGCGCGCCCGCCGGTCATCGCCGCGAATGTGCGCACCTCATTATCGGCTTGCAGGTAGTCGATGTTATGAACCTCGATGCCCATCCCATGCGCCATGTTCCTGCAGTAATAACTCGGATGAGTCTCGCAGTACTCGCGCATCATGAATCCAACGCTGATGGGAAAGATCGTCACATCCTTGGTGTCTTTAACCTTCTTCAGGATCTTGTCGTACGTGAGTTTGCTGAAGGAGTCGATTCCAGTGGTTACCAGGATGACGTACTTCTTGCCTTCCACACGGTCCAACCGGTCGAGCGTGTCATAAAGTGCGTCGAACTCATTGGTCTCAGAGAACCCCGGAATGCGCATTTCGTTCAGAGCTCCATAGACCGCTTTCTTGTCCTGGGTAAAATCCACCAGGATATGGGGTTGCATATCGTAGTACGCTACCGCTACCCAGTCATCTTTTTGCAGCGAGTTGGCAAATGCATAGGAAGCCCGCAGCGCGTCAATCATGAATATGTAGTTCGTCGAGGCGAACTCGACCAGCAACACCGCCGTGATCGGGGCCTTCGATACGCTGAAGTGAGTCACTTTCTGCGGCACGCCATCTTCGGCAATCCGGAAATTCTCCTGCTTCAGCCCTGGCACAAACTGCCCGTTTTTCGTGGTCACCATCACGTCCACGTTCACCAGAGGGACGTTCACTTTCAGCGAATAGTCCGGCTGGTCTTCCGCCTTTTTCGGAGCGGGCGGGGGTGTCGGCGGAGGCGCGTCTTCCGTCTTCTTTTTTGGAATTGCGTAGGGCCCGACGTTGTCAGTCGGACCTCCGGCTTCATCCGGAACGTCCTGCTTCGGCTTGCCATTATCCTGGCTGCTCGAAGGAGCCGAGGAATCCTGTGCGATCGCCCTCAACGTCCCGCCCGTAACTGCCAGGCTGGCCATCACCGCAAACGACAATTAAGCGCCCACACACACTGTTTACAATGCTCTTCAATAGACCGCTAAACATAATGAACCCGCGAAAGACCCTGTGCTAGTATAGACGCAAGGATTCGCAATTGGGATGTTTTGGCTGGTCCCAGTCATTCCCCCATCCGTACAACGCGTCGCAATTGGTCTGGATCTAAGCATATCGGGACCCTAATCCGGCCCTGTCGGGATTTCACATGAGAAAAGTTGTTCTCTCTCTGCTCACCGGTCTATCCCTATCTTCAATTCTGCTGGTCGCTCAAACCTCTCAGCCCACCATTCCCATCAATCAGATCCACGCCGGAATGCGCGGCGTGGCTTACACCGTATTCCAAGGTGTAAAGCCGGAGTCGATGGACGTGGAAGTCCTGGGCGTTCTGCGCAATGTGAATGGACCGAAGGGCGACATTATTCTCGTTCGCTTGCACGGCCAAAAGGTGGAGTACACCGGAGTCGTCGCCGGTATGAGTGGCAGTCCGGTCTATCTCGACGGAAAGCTTGCGGGAGCGCTTGCCTTCCGCATCGGCGAGTTCTCCAAAGAACCCATCGCAGGTGTTACGCCGATCGCCGACATGCTCGAGATCAACGCCCTCGACAAGTCTCCCGCCGAAGAAACTGCCGCCATCAAGCCCGAGGTCACGAATGCCGCCGGAAAAACGGCTTCGCCGGGAGATGGAGCGTCACTCTCTGGCTCAGTCCAGAATTTCGCTAACTATCTGAAGCCGATTGAAACTCCATTGGTGTTCAACGGATTCTCGGAAGATGCTGTACGTCAATTCGCTCCCCAGTTCGCCTCTGCCGGAATTGTTCCGGTCATGGGTGCCGGATCGGTCAGCGAAGAAAAACAGCCCGAACCACTGGAAGCCGGCTCTGCCGTCAGCGCGATTCTCGTTCGCGGCGACATGGACATTGCTGCCACCTGCACCGTCACCTACATCGACCCGCAACGCTTGCTCGCCTGCGGACATCCGCTGCTTCAGTTTGGCTCGGTCGATCTGCCCATGAACAAGGCGCAGGTGCTGGCCACTCTTCCCTCACCGCTCAATGCGTTCAAGATCGTAAACACCACCGAGCGCGCTGGAGCGTTTGTGCAGGACCGCCATACCGGAATCATGGGAGTCTTCGGCAAACAGCCCGACATGATTCCTGTGACGCTAAGCATCCACGGCGGCAGCGGCACAAAAGAATTTCACTATGAAGTGTTAAACAATCCACGCCTCAGCCCGGTTGCGATCATGGCGACCGTCTACAACGCGCTGCATGGCGTCAATGAATATGGCGAGGAAATCACGTATCGCCTGAATGGCAGCATTAACGTAAAGGGATTCCCGGAAGTCGGCTTGCGCAACATGTTCGTTCCCACCGAAAGCGGACAGCCCGCCGCCATGGCCGCCGCTCTTTCTCTCGGCGAGCGTTTCGGACGCATCTACGACAATCCTTACAACGCTCCCGCGGTCAACAGCGTGAAACTCGACTTTGATCTCGTTCGCGAGCGCCGCTGGGCACGCCTCGAGAGTGCCCGCACAGACGTAAACGAGGTACGCCCGGGAGACGAAATCATGGTTGAGACCGTGCTCGCCCCCTATCGCGGTGAGCGCGTCGTTCGCCAGATTCCAGTCAAGATACCCACCTCCGCGAGCAAAGGGAGTCTGCACATCCTGGTCAGCGACGGCGATACGCTCGATCGCATGAGCCACACCAGTCCCGCATTTGGACGCAAGCTCGACCTGGCATCCACTATCGCGCTCCTCAACAAAGAGCACTCGAACAACCGCCTGTACATCTCATTGCTCGAAGCTGATCCCGAAGCTCGCGTGGCCGATAAAGTCATGCCCACGCTGCCTCTCAGCGTCATGAATGTCATGGATGGAATGCGTGGCAATCAGGAGATGATCGTCAGCGGCGAATCCAACGTAGATGAGACCGCGACGCCGGCGCTGGACTACGTGGTCAGCGGAGCGCAACTACTGACCGTGACGGTAAAGTAGGTTCAGGAGACGACAGCTGGCCCTCAGCTCACCACTGAGGGTTTTTGATTTCCAGCGACTATTCTTCGTCCTCACCCATCTGCATGGTCAGATACCGCTCGTAGCCGACTTCCTTGATCAGATGCATCTGGGCTTCGAGAAAGTCCACGTGCTCTTCCTCATCTTTTAATAGCTGGACAAACAGATCCCGCGATCCGTTGTCTGCTTCTTTCGTGGCGAGGGCGACCGCGTCGTTGTATTGCTTCACCGCACCAAGCTCCAGCGCCAGATCGCTTTCGAGCATCCCTTTGACCGTTCCCCCGACCGTCAATTCCAACGGTTGCATCGACGGGCTGCCATCCAGAAACAGAATCCTCTCGATCAGCACTTCGGCGTGCTTCATCTCGCCGATGGATTGTTTCTTGATGAATTCGGAAAGCTTGTGATATCCCCAGTTCTCGCACATCTCCGCGTGCAGAAAGTACTGGTTGATTGCCGTCAGCTCTTCGCGCAGTGCCTTGTTCAGCTCAGCAATGACTTTAGGATTGCCTTTCATAGCGCCCCGAGTATCGCAAAAGAAAGTGTGGAGAGCAAGCGGACAGGATGAACGATGGCTCCCGTGATCGCAGGCGTATGAGATTCTTGCTCTACGCGGCGACTAACGCCTCGTCAATCATCTTCAGCAGTGCCGCTCGCGTGAACGGCTTCTCCAGTAGCCGGATGCTGCCTTGCAGTCCCTGGTGTGCAACCAACTCCCCGGTATAGCCCGACATGTACACCACCTTCATCTCCGGATGCGAGTCCATCAGCCGCAACACCAATTCCGGACCATTCATCCCCTTCATGACCACGTCGGTCAGCGCCAGGTCGATGCGGCCCGAGTTCTTGGCGATCACGTCCAACGCTGCTTGCCCATCAATGGCTTCCAGCACCCTATAACCATGCTCCTCGAGCATTCGGCGCGTCAGCTTGCGCATGATCGGATCATCCTCCGCCAACAGGATCGTTACTCCTTCGCGCCTTTCGGGCAACGCTTCAGTCCGCTCCTCGGCTTCTAACCCCAACTTATGCTCGGCGCTCGGCAGATAGATCTTGAATGTCGTCCCGTGGCCGATCTCGCTGTAGACCCAAACGTGCCCGCCGAATTGCTTGACGATGCCGTACACGGTGGCCAGTCCCAGGCCACTTCCCTTCCCGGTCTCTTTTGTGGTGAAGAAAGGCTCGAATATCCGGGTGCGTGTCCCTTCATCCATCCCGGTCCCGTTATCGCTAACAGCCATCATCACATAGCGTCCTGCAGTCATCGAATGCTCGCGCCCAAAAGCCTCATCCAGATCGAATACGCCCGTCTCGATGACCAGCTTTCCCCCGTGCGGCATGGCATCGCGGGCATTCACCGCAAGATTCATCACGATCTGGTCAAGCTGGCCCGGATCGGCTTCGACCACGGCAGCCGACGACCGCGGCAGCAGCAGGACATCAACATCGTCTCCCATCAGAGGTCTCAGCAGCTTGGTGACCTCCTTGAGCCGCTCGTTCAGATCCAGCATCTGAGTCTGCACCGGCTGGCGCCGGCTGAATGCAAGCAACTGGCGCGTCAGCGACGCTCCCCGCTTTGCCGCCTCCCGGATATTGTCCAGATATTCCACAGCGTCGTTCTCGACCTGACTGCTCAGCAGTTCCGTACATGCCGTAACGATTCCCAGCAGGTTATTAAAATCGTGCGCCACTCCTCCCGCCAACCGTCCAATGGCTTCCATCTTTTGCGACTGCCGCAACTGATCTTCAATCTTTTTCTGCGCCGTAATATTCCGGGCAATAGTGGACGCCCCGGCCACTTTCCCGTCCGAATCGTAAATGGGAGAAACTGAAACCGAAACATGTAACTTCCGTTTGTCCTTGGTAATGCGAATCGATTCGAAGTACGGGACTTGTTCTCCTTTTCGAATTCTGTCGAGGATCTGTTGAATCTCGTCCGCGCGGTCCGGCAGCGCCAGTGTTGAAATATGCCGCCCGATAATCTCCGCTGCCGTATAACCGTACATCTGCTCCGCGCCCTTGTTCCATTGCGTGATAATCCCATCGAGATTCTTCCCGATGATCGCATCCTGCGACGAGTCCACGATCAGCGCGAGCCGGTTTTGCGAATCCCGTAGCTCGCGATTCTTTCTGCGCTCCAACTCCTCGTTGACTCGCCGCAATTCTTCTTCAATGTGCTTGCGATCGCTGATGTCGCGAATCACGCTCAGAACGACAGAGCCATTCCCCGTGGCAATGGGACTCAGGCTGATCTCAACCGGAAACTCCGATCCGTCGCGCCTCCTGCCGTAAAGATCCAGACCGGATCCCATGCGCCGAATTTTTGGCCGCCGGTGAAACTCCTCGCGATGCTGATCGTGGCTGCCCCGCTGCCGCTCCGGCACCAGTATCTCGACGCTCTGGCCGATCAATTCGTCGCGCGTGTACCCGAACATCGCTTCTGCCTGCGAATTCACCTGAATGATGACGCCCTGGCGATTCACAGCCGCCACCGCGTCCGGAATCGCCTCAAGAATTGAGGTCGAAAGTAGCGTCTCAGCCATATGCTTCTGGCTGCTATTGTCCCTTTCCGGATTAATAAACGACGGCTCGACCATACTTCTCCCACAGAACAGTCCGCCTACTATACTCGACTTGGAAGAGGAACACCGCGGAAGTAACAGAATTCCCAATTCGAGATCAAAACGGCAGGAACGCCAGCCCCTTGGGCATGTGTGTAAAGCCTCGGGTCCAAAGAACAGCAATCAACATCTGTGTACCGTTATATCCCGCGTGCACTAGAAAACTTGCCCCCACCGATTTCGTGGCTGCCCGCACCACGCCGCAGACCACGCCCACAATCATGATCACCAGCAGCACGCCCCACGCGTAACCGTACTGCGGCATGTGCATCACCGCAAATGGCAGAGCGGTCAAAAAGATTCCCCAAGCCGCGCCCCATCGCCGTGCTATTACCGGGTAAAAGAATCCGCGGAAGAATAATTCCTCGACCAGTGGACCGAGCGTGACGGCGATGATCGCCAGCAGATATGCGTCTCGCGGCCGCGAAAATAGCTTGTCGAAAGGAACCTCCTTGGGCATGGGAAGAATATTCTCCAGCATGCTCAACGTCAGCAGCATGACCGCACCCAGCGCCAGCCATCTCCAGATGCCCTCCGGCCAATTCCACCGGATCGCGGCCCAGAATCGCGTGTGATACTTGCCCTCGATCAGAAGAATCAAAAATACCCCGACCGCCCCATCGATGATGAATTGAGAGACCAGCAGCAAAAGAGGTCGCTGCGCCAGCGCCGCCAGCGGTGTGCGTGGATAAAGAAAGAAGTGCGCCCCAAAAAGAATGCAGAGCTGCGATAAGAAGATCGTGGCCAAGGTCAGGCCCACAATCATCAGCACATCCCACCCATTCCAGACCGGATTCTCCACCGGTAGCGGCCCCGCCGGCGTAGTGATGATCGATTCCGGGAGAGGGGAGCCTGTCACGGCAGGATCAGGCCCGTTTACAGGAGTCGGTGCCGCTGGCTCGCCACTCACCGTCGTCTTCGGATCCAACTGCGGATTCTCGGATGTTGACAAGCTAACCGCATCCCTTCTCTACGCTGGTTGAAGCAGTGGTCTCGCTACTCGGTACACGGTACTCGGTACCGGTTTCAGCAGAGCGTTTACCGTTTCCGAAATATCCTGCCAGCGCCTGACCCGTATACGACTTCTTCATCCGCGCTACCTGCTCCGGCGTCCCTTGGGCCACAAGCCGTCCACCATCTTCTCCACCTTCCGGCCCGAGATCGATGATCCAGTCTGCGTTCCGGATCACATCCAGATTGTGCTCGATGATGATGATCGAATTCCCGAGGTCGGTTAACCGATGAAGTACATCGAGAAGCTTCCTTACATCGTCAAAGTGCAGCCCGGTCGTCGGCTCGTCCAGCAGATAAAGCGTCTTGCCCGTCTGCCGTTTGCTCAACTCCCGCGCCAATTTGATGCGCTGCGCCTCGCCGCCCGACAACGTCACCGCTGACTGTCCCAAATGAATGTACCCTAATCCGACGTCCGCCAGAGTCTGCAGCTTCTGCTTTACCTGTGGAATGTTCTCCAGAATCGGCAGCGCGTCTGAAACCGGCATCTCCAGCAGATCCGCAATCGAATACCCGTTGTACTTCACCGCCAGCGTCTCGTGGTTATACCGCCGTCCCCCGCACACTTCGCACAGCACATACACGTCGGGCAGAAAATTCATCTCAATCCGCCGCTGTCCTTCGCCCTGGCACGCCTCACAGCGTCCACCCGTAACGTTGAACGAGAATCGCCCCGCCTTGTAACCACGTTCCCGCGATTCCGGCAGCATGGCATACAAATCGCGAATCGCGGTGAAGACTCCCGTGTAGGTCGCCGGATTCGATCGCGGCGTGCGTCCTATCGGCGACTGGTCAATCCGGATCACCTTGTCGATGTTCTCCGCGCCCGAAATCGCTTTATGCTCTCCAGCTTTCTCCCGCGAGCGATACAACTGCCGCGCCAGCGCGCGATACAGAATGTCATTCACCAGCGTCGATTTCCCTGATCCCGAAACGCCGGTCACAACCGTCATGACGCCAAGCGGGAAGACAACATCCAGATTCTTGAGATTGTTTTCCTTCGCTCCGAGGATCGTGAGCGCTGCTCCATTTTTCTGGCGCCGCTCCGCACGCATCTCGATCTGCGTTCGCCCCGAAATGTAAGCGCCAGTCAGCGAGTTCGGATCGCGCATGATCTCTTCCGGGGTGCCCTGCGCCACCAACATTCCACCGTGCCGACCCGCACCCGGGCCGAGGTCCACGACATAATCCGCGCGCCGGATCGTCTCCTCATCGTGCTCCACCACCAGCACGGTGTTGCCCAGATCGCGCAAATTCTCCAGCGCGTTCAGCAGCCGGCCATTGTCCCGATGATGCAATCCGATCGACGGCTCATCCAGCACGTACAACACGCCACGCAGCTTCGATCCAATTTGCGTCGCCAGACGAATGCGCTGTCCTTCGCCGCCCGACAACGTCGCCGCAGATCGCGACAACGAGATGTAATTCAGCCCCACCGCATTCAGGAACTGCAGCCTCTCTACAACTTCATGCATAACGCGTCCGGCAATCGCCGCCTCGCGCCCTGCCAACTTGATTCCCTGGGCGACCTCTAGCGCTTTCGATACCGGCATCGCCGTAAAGTCCGCGATCGACATCCCATTCACCTTGACCGCCAGACTTTCCGGCCGCAGCCGCTTTCCATGACACGCCGGACACTCCGTCGCCGACATATGATCCATCAGCCAGTCGCGATAACCTTCCGAAGTCGACTCCTCCAGATTCTGCTTGAGATATCCGAAGATGCCGTGAAATCCCGTCTTCCCCCCGCGCCCCTGTTCGCCATTCAGCAGAAAATCCTGAATCTTCTCGGGCAGCTTCTCAAACGGCGTGCTCAGATCGATTCCATACGCCGCAGAAACGACCTGCAATTGATGGATCAAGTTCTGCGATGCCGATCCCGGCCCCAGCCCGCCATCGAGCAGCGGCTTCGACCAATCACTGATCACCTTCGCCGGATCGAAATCATACTTACTCCCCAGCCCGTGGCACTCCGGGCAAGCTCCATACATACTGTTAAACGAAAACGATCGCGGCTCCAGTTGCGGAACGTTGATGCCGCAATCCGGACAAGCCAGCCTTTCCGAATAAAGCTGCTCTTCCCCTCCCACCACCGCAACCTGCACTAACCCGCCCGCCAACTTCATCGCCAGCCCGACCGACATTTCCAGACGGTGCTCAATCCCCGGCTTCACCAAGAGCCGGTCGATGACGACTTCAATCGTGTGGTTCTTCCGCTTGTCGAGATTAATGACAGAGTCATCGTCCAGGCTCACCAACTCGCCGTCAATGCGCGCCCGCGTGTAGCCATGCTTGACCAGCGTTTCCATCTCTTTCTTGAACTCGCCTTTGCGCCCGCGGACGATCGGCGCCATCACCATGACCCGATCCTCGGGCGTCAGCGCCATCACTCGCTGGACGATCTGATCTGCTGACTGCCGGCTGATCGCGCGCCCGCACTTGGGGCAATGCGGCACCCCGATCGAAGCGAATAACAGGCGAAGATAGTCGTAAATCTCGGTGATCGTTCCTACGGTCGATCGCGGGCTGCGGCTTGTGGTCTTCTGCTCAATCGAGATCGACGGGCTAAGTCCATCAATTCCATCAACATCGGGACGTTCCATCTGATCCAGAAACTGCCGCGCGTAAGCCGACAAAGTCTCCACATACCGGCGCTGTCCCTCGGCATAAATCGTGTCGAAGGCGAGCGATGACTTCCCCGAACCACTGAGGCCGGTCACCACTGTGAGCGTGTTCCGCGGGATCTCAACGCTGATGTTTTTCAGATTGTGCTGCCGGGCGCCCCGGACAGAGATCTTGGTAATCGCCATTATCCGCCCAGGGTGATACCCCTTCCGTAACGTCGACAGGGATCCAGAATTGTCCGAAAGTAGGAATGCACAGCTCTACTCCGTATCTTAGTCGTCAATAGCGCGGAGCGTCAACGAAGGTAGATTGAAGACGCGGACCTAAAACCGACGGGCGGAAGTAGCCAGCTTCAGCAAACAGTCTAAAGATAAAAGATAGAAGGATTTCGACCGTGATTTCGCTCTTGATGCCCATGATCCTCTGTTTCACCGTCATCGCCTCCGTCGGACTTGGTGTTCTCGCCGCCTACATCGCAGTCTTCGGGATTCTCAGCACGTTAGGTGAGCCCTCTCGTCCAGAACCGGCCCCGGCTCGTGCGCGCCTGACGCTCGTCCCCACGCACAATCACGCCAGCGGCGACTAACGCATCGCAAGATCGCAACGCCGAAAGCTTGTCCTCCTGAACTCCGGCAAAGGCCGGAGTGAAGGACCGCACCTCCCCAGAAGCTGTCGGTGTCGAGGCTGGGAACGTCTAAAATGCCTGCGGCGCCAGGGTTCTCCAACAAAGCATTGCCGGAGAGCGTGACGCGCAAGGTCCTTCGGGGCAGGGCGGATTCCCGTTCGATTTACCGCTTCTCTCCTCCGCTCGCCACCGCCAGCAGATACCACGACGCATGTGGCAGCCACTGCTCTCCCCAGCGCCAGTCATTGTCCGCGCCCGTCACGCGATACGGCACCAGGAAATCAATATCGTTCTCATCCTTGAATCCGCCCGTAATGCCGTTTGAGATCCCGCCCGGCGCATTCGTGAACGCCCATGAATCGAAATACATGTACGCAGGATTGTTCCGACCCACGCCATTCAGCATGCACGAGTCAAACGGATTCAGCCCGAGAATCCAGTTCAGTTGATTCGCCGCGAACGCCTCAAGCTTCGCCCGAAACTCCGCATCCTCCGAGAAGACTCTCTCAGCCAGTCGCGCAGCCGCCGCGACCGACGCCAGCCTCGCATTCTCTCCCTGCCACCACGGAGCCGCATCGCTGTTATGCGGAAAGAAGAAGCTCGTACGACGTGCACCCGTCTTGTCCTGCACATACTCGCGGCTGTAGCCGAATGGATTGTTGACCTCCGCCGTGATCGCCAATTCAAACTCCAGTGACTTCCTCACCGTCGCCAAAACATGCTGCTTCGTCGCCGCATCGGCAATCTCCGCGTAATACAGCAGGCTGACCACCGGCAATCCTCCATCCGACGCATGAAAGAACGGACGCGTCCCGTCATCGGCCCGCCAGTAATTGTTGTAGCCACCAGCGCTGATCTGCCGCGCCATCAAGTTCTTCGCCCGTCGATCCGCCGCTGACTTGTAGATATCCTTTTTCGTGGCCCGGTACAGTTCCGTAGCCGCCGCCAGCGCGCAGTAATCGTCGACAATGTTTTCCCTGCCGTCATTCGTCAGCTTCAGATTGTTCTTCTCCAGGTAGTCGAATGCATCCTCGGCTGCTTTCAGATAATTTGCGCTGGAAAATTCCCCCGATACCGGATACGTGCTCGCCATGGCCAGCGCCGCAATCGCGATCCCGCCGCCAGACCGGTAGCTGACTTCGTACTCGCGATCGTTGTTCGCCGACTCGACCATGTCCTTCGCGCCCTGCCCCGGCTGCGACTCAATCCCAAAGCGTTTCATCTCGCCGGCAATCATGCGCCCCCGCGGAGTTTGATCCACTCCACCTGTACTCACCGATCGATAAAACGATCCGCCCGGAGCTTTCATCCGAACCATGTAGTCCGCCCCGAACATCGCCTCGTCCACCAAATGCGCCTGATAGCGATCGAAATTCGGGTTTCCGCGCAGCTTCGTTTGCTCATAACTTTTCAGCAGGCTGTACACCACAAATGGGATCTGCTGCGGATTGAAATACGTCGAAAACGACAGATGTGAGAAGTGTTTGCCGTAGTCGCCAGTCGCGTCCCACCAACCGCCATGCGCGTCAACCGTCCCGGGCTTCGTCCCCTCAAACTTCAAATGCCGGTCGGCTTTGTCGGACTCCCCTGAACTGCGCTCGTCTTTGAAGTAGTAGACGACATCTGACATCGTGTTGCGCTCCAGCACATCGCGCTGAATCGCAAACGGGAACGAACGCACATATCCATTGCCGTAACTGCACTGCAGGTAGTACTTGCCTTCGCTTGCGAACGAATCGAAATCCAGCGTCCAGAAATACCAGTCTCGCCACTTCTGTACGGCTCCCGATGCCTTCGCCGGGACCGAAAGAACATCTTGATCGTCCCCGTAATTCTTCAGCGCACAGTTAGCAATCACCTGACCTGATTGTGCGAGCACGACCGCATGTTTCGGCCCGTTCGGTTCGTATCCCAGATGGTTGGTAAGAATCTTCGGGTGCCCCACTTCTCCCTGATTCTGGGAGAACTGGGAATTTTTCGCTTCCGCAGCAAAGGACACTACACTGAAGCCCGCCAACAAACCGCACAGTACGAATGAAAGCAGATACCCTCTCATGATGACCTTCCGAAGTTCGCTTGAAAGAATGCACTAGCGTAGGCCAATCCCATTGCTTTTGAAAGGACTGTAATCACTGATTTTCAGTAGATGATTTTCAAAGAAAACTGAATCTGTCGCGACGTGCCCGCAGTCTTGCTGATGATGCCGAAGCCGCTCCCGCTCACGATGTTGGACGGTAGTCCGAAATCAACCATATTAAAGATGTTGAAAAACTCGGCGCGGAACTCCACAGTTCCCATCTCCGCATTTCCGCGGTGCCCGAATGGAGTGTCTTTGATCAGTGCGATATCGAAATCGTGATATGCGGGCCCGCGAAAGGTATTGCGCCCCAATGTTCCAAATCGACCCTGATTTGGCCCCGTCCCGCCTGGAATATCAATCGGAATGCTGAAGAACGACCGATTCCCGATCGCGCCCATCCCGAAGTAGTCGTCGCGCATCGCGCGGCTCGTCGACAAATGCGGCAGCGCAACCAGATCCGGACGGTCCCCTCCTCCAAACCCCGCTCCCGTCTGCTGCACTCCCGAAAAAATCGTAAAAGGCGATCCCGTGGTGAGCGTCGTGATATTCAAAAACTGCCAGCCCTTGGTGACGCTTCGACCCAGCGGCCGCAGAAATCTCACCTTGTCAAAAGGTAGCAACTGAATCGCGCTCGCGGCAAATACGTGTGTCACATCAAAGGTCGATGGCCCTTTTTCGGCTGACGGGTCCCACGGATTCTGCGGCGCCGTCTGCAAAATCGTTCCCGACGCTCCCAGTAACCCGCCCAACACCGCGCTGGTATCGTCCAGCGATTTGGAATACGTATAACTCGCCTGCAGTCCCAATCCGTATTTCGGCGAGTTCTTCGTCAGGCTCGTCTGCAGCGCATGATAGCTCGAATGCGAGCCGCTCGAGATAATGGACTCCGGCCCGAAACCTCCGGTCGCATGGCACGGAGAATTGAACTGCGTGAAAGGCGCGAATCCCTGGCACGCTCCGCCGTATCCATTCGGGTTATACGCCCGCGCCAGATGAATTCCCGCCGTCGCCACATACGACGCGTTGAACTTGAAATCTCCGAAGTCGTGATCCACGCCGGCGGTCCAGCTGCCGACGTATCCATTGCCAAAGTTCTTCGCAATTCCCGTGACACTTAACAATTGCACATTGCCCGGCGCCAGCGCATTTAGATCCGATTGGAACCGCGCATAGTCAAACTCGGTGTTCGCCGGAACATCCTGTGACCGGCCAGTCGCGAAAATGGGTTGACCGGCAGTGTTATACGCTGTCGGTAGCGTCAGCGGCACAAACGCATTCTGGAAATGAATCGGCTCGTTTGGTTGCGCATAAATGGACGGTGAAAACACGTATGGAATTCCCGCCGTCAGGAAATTGTCCTGCCACAAGTTCGGGATCAGCGTCGTGATCGATCCGCCCGCATGCAACACAGTATGCCGGCCGAGTGCATAATCCACCCCCAGCCTCGGTCCCCAACCATTCCAGTCCTGATCGTATGGCGGCTGCGGATTGATCAGGATTTTCTGATGCGCCGCCCGATCCCCATAACCGACGGACTGGCCGCTCGCTCCCAGAAATATCGGCAACGAAGTCCGCTTCGTCGCCTCGTGAATCCGGCTGTTCACTTCGTAACGCAATCCGTAGTTAATGCTCAGATTCGGCGTCGCCTTCCACGCATCCTCAAAATAAAAGTTGTAAGCTTCCCGGCGAACGCCCGCCTCGTTGAACTTGCCGCCCACTGGCGTAATGCTCGCCGCCGCCATGATGTTGTAGGAATATGGAGTGCCCGTCAGTAATCCCGTCAACGAATCTGGCAGTGCCTCGCCTGCCTGAATATCGTGGGTTCCACTCGCCGAAGCGATCTTCACCGGTGAATATGCGCTCCCTCCGCCGAATTCGTAAATTCCATTCGGATTCACCCCAAAGATCGTTGAATCGCGGTTGACCCGAATTTCCGTCCCCCACTTGAAGGTGTGCGCTCCGTGAATCCACGAAAAATCTTGCCTGACCTGATACAGATTGCCGTACGAACCAAAGATCGATCCCGCTGGCTGGTTATATGGCTGATATACCCCATCGGCAAAAGTAATGCCCGGTTGCAAGTGGTTGTCTGCCGGGAAAAACGGCGTGCTCCGGATGTAGCTCACCCACGTATCCGATGTCATATGCGGCGAAATCGCTCGCGTGTAGTGCACGCCCGCATTGCGCTGGTGATCGAAAAACTGAATGCCAAACGTCGGATTAATCGCCGTCTGATCCGGATTCGTGAGCGGTCCCGTCACCTGATCCAGGCTGAACCGCGCCACCAGCGATGCCTTCTCCGAAATCTTATGATCGACGCGGATCGAAAACTGATCGGTCGTCGTCACCACCTTCGATGACGCTGCATAGGTCCGATCCCCGAAGGCTCCCGCAGGCTCATTGGGCAGCGGATACCCATTCAGAACTCCAGCCACCGCCGGATTCACCGGTACCGTCAGCGTGTCTCCCGCGAAAGTTGTTGTGTCGATTCCTTGCCGCTCGGCCGCGGTCGGCACCGGAATCACCTGCGTTGTCCCCAGCACCTGCCGGAATCCCTGGTACTCGCCAAAATAGAATGTTCGATTCCGCCCGTTATAGATTCCCGGGAGAATGATCGGCCCACCGTTGGTAAATCCAAATTCGTTTCGCTGGAAAGGAGGAATTCTATGGCCGCTAAGCGCGGGAGAGGGATCGAAGTAGTTTCGCGCATCAAGTGATGCATTGCGCAGAAACTCGAACAGGCTTCCATGGATATCATTTGTGCCCGACTTGGTCACGACATTCGTGTAGCTCGCCGCCCCATGCCCGATATCTGCCGTCATCACTCCTGAATTCGATTGAACTTCCTGGATCGCGTCGACGTTGAAATTCGAAAACGTCGCTCCACCCATCTCAGGATCAGTCGTATCGAATCCGTCCATCGCGAAAACGGTCGTGACCCCGCGCTGCCCGTTCACCGCAAATTGCTGCGTGAAATTTGCCGCGCCGTTGGTGTCGGTCATCGTCCCTGCGGCCAACAGAAGCAGCTTGCTGAAATCACGCGCATTCAGCGGAAGGTTCGAAACCTCGGAACTGGATAGATGTTCACCACCGCTGGCTTGCGCTGCCGAATCTTTCGCAGGCTTTTCCGGCTTCAGCACTACTTCGCCCGCCGAAGAAATCTGCAGCGATACACTCATGGCGGCGCCCCGAATCACCAACGGAGTCGCGGCCTTCGATTCCTTAAGCGCGGTGATGATCGAAAGCTCATACGAGACCGGTTCGATCTCCGTGAACGAGAACTCTCCATCGACCGCAGTTGTGGCCCGATAATCGTGCGTCCCAGACATCGCATGCAGTCGCACCACAGCACCGGCAACCGGTTTTCCGGAACCATCAGTCAGCCGTCCATTCCACGAGGTAGCCGATGCTGCCGATGCGACCGCAAGCAGGCAGACCGCAAGCAGGCCAAAAAAACGTTTTTTCCGGTCTCTGGGCACGAACGGGCATTATAAGGCTGGAGCCGTAAACGGCGCGTGACGCCGGATACAGCGGGTGGATTTTTTAACGGAGCGAGTTCATCATAGTTGCAGCAGCCCATTGTGCTCAATGCCGATGACCCGCACTGTTCCCAAACTGTTCTTGATTCTGTGCACCGCCGTTCCAGCTCTGATCCTGTGCCCTGTATCACGCTCGGCTGAGCCGCCTTGGCTCGAACTCCATTCCGTCCATTACACCGTCATCACCGACGCCGGCGAGAAACGAGGGCGCGAAGTCGCTCTCCGCTTCGAGCAGATGCGCGCCGTGTTCGCCATTCTGCTCGGAAAAGACCGGCTCAACGAATCTCGCCCGCTCACCATTCTCGCCTTTAAGAATGACCAGTCCTATTACCAGTTGGCGCCGCTCCAGCAGGGTCAACCCATCCAGGCGCCTGGATTTTTTCTTCCCGGCGACGATCAGGATTTCATCGCTCTGAACCTGTTCGAAACTGATCCCTGGCGCGCCGTCGCGCACGACTTCGCCATCCGGCTCCTGAACGACAACTATCCTCCCGCACAACCATGGTTCGATGAAGGCCTGGCCGAGTATTTCAGCTCCATCCAGATCAACAACAGGCAGGTTGAAATCGGCGGCGATCCCGACCTTCAACCCATCCTCGCCGCGAGCCAGGTTGCCGCGAACCAGGTTGAACATCAGCCCGAGACGCAATCTGCAAAATCCTTCACCGAACTCCTGGCCGCGCAGGAATGGCTTCCACTTCCCGACTTGTTCGCGGCGAAGCACGATCCTTCAACAAAAGATGAGAGCACGCACCACACGCTCTACTACGCCGAATCCTGGATGGTGATGCACTACCTGCTGCATCAAAAGAAACTGCCGGAGACGGGCCAATACTTCGGCCTTTATCTCAACCAGCACATCCCTATCGAAGATGCCATCAAGCAAGCCTATGGAATGAGTTCCTCGCAACTCGAGCAGGCGGTCAAGGATTACTTCCGCACCCTGGCGCCGCCTCAAACGGCGCTCGATGCAGCTCGCCAGACGCAGGTTGATCCGGCCCATCCCACCAACCACGTGTCCAGCAAAACCGATCACTTCCCCGTTCCCGTCACTCAAGACGATTCAACCATCACCGTGCTGCCCATGTCCGATGCCGACGGGCGCGCTATGTACGCCGCAGTGCAAGTTCGCATTCCCGAGCGCCGCGAAGCCGGCCTTAAGACATTGAACGATCTCGCCACTACTCCGACCGAAGCGGATAAGAAGCTTGAGACCCGGCAACAAAGCAAGCGCGTCGGCGAAGATTTAGAGCAACTCCCCAGCAATGCAATCGGCGATCAACTCGCTCATCGCATACTTGCCTGGGATCACATCGAGCACAGTCAATTTCAGGAAGCATACTCCGAGATGGGCGACGCTGCCGCGCTTAATCCGCAGGATATGTGGGTTCGCTACTACCTTTGCATCGCGAAGTATCGCATGGCGCAGGCCACGCACGCGGAGATCATGGGGCTCGCCAACATGATGCTTGATCTCCGGGGCGTGCTCGAGTGGTATCCGCAGATGTCCGATGCCTACGATCTGCTTGGAGTCGCGCGCAATGCCGGAGGCAGTCCCACTACGGCCATGCAATCGGAGCGCGCGGCGATCGGACTCAGTCCGCGCAATCAGCGCTACAAGATCCATCTCGCAGAAATTTACATCAGTGCCAAGAAGTGGGAAGCCGCCGGAGCCCTGCTCGATCACCTCAAAACTAGTGACAATCCCCAGATCGTCGCTCTCGCGCAAGACCTCACTTCTCATGTCGGGAACCAACGCAAATATGGCGCCGTTGCCGGTGTCCCAGGATCCTCTCAACCCAGGTATGAGGAGCAGAAGTCTCCATTTGATGTGCTCGAACAGGATGCGGAGAAGCGGGACGCCGCCGAAAAACTGCCTGATTCCCCGTCCGATACACGAACCACAAAGTTCGTGAAAGGGCGACTCGTGGCCATCGATTGTTCCATGGCTCCGGCCGCCGTGTTAACGGTGAACTCCGCGGCGGGCACGCTCAAGTTGCGCGCCGCCGACTATAAATCCCTGCTTCTGATCGGCGCCGATGACTTTTCCTGCTCCTGGAGAGATCGCCAGGTCACCGCCAATTACAAGCCTCGCGGCGCAGCGGATGGCGACTTAGTTTCGCTGGAGATGCGATAGAGTTCTGCGTCTGATTGACTGTCTATTGTGCCAGCGGCAACACAGCCATATCCACCGCGTTCGGAATCCTATAAGGCGATCCGGCAATGGGCGTTGCTCCGCTCGCGGTGACGCTGAAAGCATAGACCTTTCCGGTGGCGTCGCTTACCGCGTAGAGATGATTCTGGTTATCCCATCTCACCTCGTCGATCGTGTCGCTGGTCAGCACACCAGTCAACTTCGTAATCGGATTCGCTCCGTTGAAGTTGAACACTTCCAATCCTGATAACTCCGCGACTGCTAGAAATTGCCCCGAAGGCGACATGCTCAACTCGTTCACCGCAGTGCCCGCAATGCTCGGCATATCGGTTGCCGTGCTGTTCAGGGTCACATTCCCCGTGGCGTCGACGGTGTACACGGCGAGCTCGGGTATGGAACTAGTCGTGTTCAGCGGAGTGAGCGACACTGCCAAATGGTTCGTCGAATCGGCCGCCGCCCACCACGTACAGTAATACCCGCCCGCAGGCACCGGAGCGATCTGGCCAAGGTTTGTTGCCAGAGTTAACGTCCCATCGCTATTCCGCTTGAATCCGTAAATTTCCGGCAGATCGCGAAGGCAACTCGCGCCCATGCCGTATTCATTGTTACCGATAAAGGAAAGCGCTCGCTGGAATACCGGGCTCACCGCCGAAGTCATCCCCAGATAATTGAGTGCTCCGTTCGCACTGTCGAGGCTGCTCGATTGATAGCTGTTGTTCGCGCAGTCGCTCAGGTAATCGAGGTTATAGACCGTCGCGCCCGTGCGATCGAGAAAAAGAAAGGCCGGCCCGCCGCTGCAGCTCTCCGGATTGTTGTACTGCTTCACATCGATCGAACTGGCTTGGCTGATCGATCCATCCGACGCAATCGCATAGGAATAAAGATTGGTATCATCCGTGCCAAATAAATATTTCCCGCTTGCCACCAGAGAAACCATGTTCACGGCAAAGGGCGAGCCGGTAAGCGGTGTCAACTGTCCACTCGAATCGGCGCTGAATCCATTGATCTGCGACGTCCCGCTTCCACTCACCGTGCTCGACACATACACAAACGCCGACGGCGCGGGCGGCGGCACGGTTGCAAAAGTAGCGATGACGGAATCCGCGCTACTCAGCATCACGCTACAACTCGAACTCCCCGAACAAGCTCCGGCCCATGAACTGAACACGCCATTCGATCCCGCCGACTCGCTCAGCGTCACACTTGTATCTTGCGGAAAAACTGCCGTGCACGTCGTTGGACAGTCAATCCCCGGAGGATTGCTGGTAACCGTGCCTGCTCCCGAGCCGCTGATCGAAACGGTGAGCGTCACTCCCGGAGAGAACGTCGCACCGAGAGTTTCGTTTCCTGTCATGGTCACGCTGCAGTTGGTGTTCCCCGAACATGCCCCGCTCCATCCTTCAAAAAAATAATTCGCGGCTGCCGATGCAGTCAGTTTCACCTGTGTGTTTTGCGGAAACGTCGCCGTGCAATTCGTCGGACAATGGATGCCCGCCGGACTGCTGGTAATCGTGCCGGATCCGGCAGCCGGTGCTGTCACCCTTAATTGAAATGACGCAGGCGTGGGAGTCGGCGCAGGCATCGTGCCTCCTCCACAACCGTTCAGAACCGCCAGGGAGATTACCAGGAAAGCGCATCCGACCAAAAACCGGGGCAAAGGACCTCACAGCGAAACGGTAAATGCAAACAAGGTGCAGCTGAGATGCGTTCCGCCGCCCAAAGGTAGTCTTATTTACCGAAATCGCACGAGGCCTTCGAGACGCGCAAGCTGTATTGGCACGTCCAGCGAAAGCCGTGAGGGTCCTGCTGCCCATAACCCCAAACTCCGAAATAGAAGATGTCACTTTCGAGGCGCGAAGCCTCGACGAATGCGTGATCGTTCCCGCGTAGATGTTCTCGGAATTCGGGCGCGAGGAGTTGAATTAACGTAGACCGATCCAGAATCACCGGATCTTCGCTGCCAGCAATCGCAAACACCAGCGCTCGGGACGTCTTCTTTCCCACATACTGCGTTGCGACCAGAAAATCATTGCCCGCCCACGCGACCGCCGAGACGCCGAGATAGTCGCATAGTTTGCGCGACCGTCCAGTCGCAAGTTCGGTGAGCCATAGCGAATGGAACGTCCCACTGAAATCTGCAGACGCTGCGGTACGATCCGCGTCGCGCACTTCATACCGCCCGTCCGGCGAAATCAGTCTGCCTGCTTTTGGAAAAACGACAAATGGTGCGGCCGCGGCCTGCGCGGCCAGTAAAGCAAGTACAACGAATGTCCCTCTAATCCAGCAACGCAAGAGACGAGCCCTCGTCTACATTGGACTGCGCTTCGCCTTCCAAATGCGGTGATCGATCTCACATCGTCCATTACTTTCGTTTATCGAAAATAATCTCGATGGGGCGCCCCATTCCTCGCGCGTCCTACCCAGCGCTTGCGCGCTGGGCTGCATTCTTTCGCTCCTTCGTAGCTGCGGTTGTCCTGGCGACTGCTTTCACATTCACCGGTGGCTTGCGTTGCGGCCGTTGTGCTTCGGGATTCCCACCCTTCGAAGGACGGGAAGGGTGGGGCAGCCTTTGTGCCTCGGCGATGGATGCGGTCGCTTCGCGACCGGGACAGCCGGGGGCGGCTGTCCCCACATGAGCAGAGCCAGCAGGGGTAATGACGGCCTGTGCGGCTTTTGCTTCCGCGGCGCGGCGTGCGTCATCGCGAAGTGCGGCGGCTTGGCGTTCGGCGGCCTGACGGGCGAGTACGCGTCCGCCCTCTTCCATGCGCTCCAAGAAATGTGGATCGCGCGGGTCCACCGGTTTATACGGCACGGCCGCTACCGCCGGCAGGTATTCGTCGGCCGCGATGGCGGCGGCGTCCACATTGTCCGTTTGCGGCTCAGCGTACTGCGGGACCTCTCTCACCTTGGGATAGACGTTGCTATCGAAGCGCGTGTGCCGCGCATTTTTCACGGCAATATGCAGCGCGCGGATGATCAATTCGGCGCGCTTCACGTCGAGGGTGTTGCGAATGAGTCCGTTGATCACTTCCATCAGGGAGGCCTGAATGGCCTCTTCGCTTTCGATCAGCGCGATGGGATGCAGTCGCGAATGTGCCGGACGGCGCACACCGCGGTGGGCGTGCTGGTGGAAGTAGCAGAATTGTTCTCCGCGGAGAGCTGGAGCTTGGCAGCGGACGCCGGTGACTTTGATATGAGTGCACGATTTTGGATTTGGCATAGAGATCCTGTTCATGATTTTTTGGTAGTTGCGAGCTAAAATCTTGGCAGCATTGGAGTTAGGGAAATTGGAGATGACGGAATCGACGTAAAATCTTGTAAGGAAAGGACTTGCGAGTAAATTCTTGATAACTAAGGACTTAATGTTGGCGCGGAGGGCGGGGAGATCGTTGTCAGGACGGCTGGCCGGTGGCGGCTGACGGGTTTGTGTTGCAGGGGAGATCTCTCCTCCGCCGGAAAGGCGGCTCGGTCGGGATGACGCCTTGGAGGTCGGATTGGGATGGTCGATGGTTTCCCGATTTGGGAATTCGTTCACCACAGGGGGCACAGAGGAGCACGGGGGAACTTCTGGTTCTGCGCGGGGTGGCATGATCGCTTGGCGAGCGGGGCGGAGGCTTGGGCTTTCATCGGGGCAAGCTGCGTCCGGAGGCACACCAGCTACGTCACCACTTACAGCAGCGTTGGGACTTTGGTTGGGCATAGTCCCAATTCTGAACGATGAGAATCCTGAGTAAAGGTTAGATGTCACAAGAATGGGATTTATTTTTGGGGGTGGGCTGTGGAAAACTTTTTGGATGCCAAGTTCGGGGAGCGTCTTCACAATGTTCACGGTTTCGAGGCCGACGGTGATGACCTGGCCGATCAGGCGAAGGATATACGTCGGATCGTCTTCGCGGTTGGGATCGTTGGTGATGCCGCTGCGTTTGTCGGTGGAAACCTGGTATTGATCGACGATCCATTCAAGGGCGGAGCGGTTGCCGAGGCGGTATTCGTAGGTTTCGGGTGGGATGCCGTTGAGGGTCAGGAACTTGTTATAGATGATCTGGCTTTTGTCTTTGCTTAGCTTCATCTTTTCGACCCGGTAGTCGAGTTTTTCGCCTGTCTTCTCAATTTTATTCAGCGGGTATTCGGGTTGTTGCTCGTAGTGGACATGGATTTCGGCGAGGCGTTGGCCTGCTTTGACGAATGCGCGGAAGACATCGGCGTTGGTGGTGGCCGAGGTTGCCTGCGAGCTTCGCTCTACGGCAACGGCCTTCGGCAGAGCGGTGTTGTTTTCTTTTTTGTGATTCTTAACGCGGCCCTTGAAGGGCCGCTCTTCCACGGCTGTTCCAGCGACTGCGGCAGCCTCCGGAGCGGTGTCATAGGCAACTTCCGTGGAAGAGCCGGGTTTCAGCCCGGCGTCCGGCGCGAGATTATCGAGGGCTTTAGCCCCCGTGCCCGCGAACGGGATGCGCGGGAGTTCGCGGCGGAGGTTGGCGGCGTAGCGCTCGCGATACTCCGGGTGGTGAAGGACGGCGTAGACGTAGTGGAAGATGTCCCACTTGGTGATGGACGGGTTGGCATAGTGGGAGCGGAATTGTTCGAGCGCCCAGTCGGTGATGTTCTCGCGGCGGTGGGTGCCGTCTTCGGCGTAGGTGTAGAAGGGAAACCACTGAGGCACCGTGCCCGGGCCGAAAAAATTGAGGTCGGGAGTAACCTGCGCCATCATGGATGCGAATGGCCGTTCAGCACCTGCACCAGTGGCGCATAGCATAGGGTTTTCGCGTTCGGTTGCCGCTGTGGGAAGGAATTCCGGAAGTCGACCGCGGCGATGAATGAGGATTTCGTCGAAATAGATTCGGGTGGCTGTGAAGGGCCGGTACACCGCTGGTCTGATGTTCCCATGAATGTACGCAGCCAGTTTGTTTGCAGCTAAGCACTCCTTCAACCTGCTGCTCCACTGAATCAACTTCGGATCGCTGATCAGAAAGGAATCGAGGTCCTTTGTCTTATCGGATGCCGCCCACCTCCTGGCCTCCGAATTGTAGGTTGCGATTAGCCGGGACACTTTTTGCTCTAGTTCGTTCGGGTCGCAGGCGTAGACCCATGCGTCTCGATTCGTGTTTGCCCCAAGACTGAAATTTCGGAATATCGCGGACGTGGCTACTCCAGCTTTTGTTTGCTTATTCGCGATGGGAATAAACCGTCCGTATTCCGGAGTGGGCGGGCCTGAAAGCCACGTCCCGTCATTGGTTGCGGCTAACGGCTCCCACGGCACATCTGAAATCGATTGCCATTGATCTAAAACCCCCAGTCGTTGTTGGCGGCGCAGGTTGTCGTTAACCGTCGCGTACTGAATTGCGGCCGCCGATTTCCTTCGCTGTCTAACTAACAAAGCAATTGCAACGCCGAGCTTGATTCCGAAGACATTGTGCGTCGTACCCGAGATCTTCGGATTGTGCCGCACGTTTCCACCCAGATTGAGGATGTGGATCGCGCTGAATTCTTGGGCGAGGTATTTGCGGATTCCATCCGACGCGACTTGCTCCAGATAGCTGTTATTTGTAATCAGCGCGATGACCCCTTCCTCGCCGATTCTGTCCGACGCCCACCTGAAAGCCCGGATGAATGGATCACGGCTTTTATTCACTGTCGATGCTGACGACGCAGAACCGTAGGTCTCGGATATGCGCCGGTCCACTTCAGGATATTTTCGGTTTCGATTATTATCGTTTTCGTTTACCTGCCCCGCGTTATATGGGGGGTTTCCGATGACTACAAAAATCGGAGACTCCTTCTGCTTCTTTACACGCGTCGCATTTTCGGCAGTCATAAAGCTTAGCTCGGACTGTTTTGGCTCTGCCAACTCGAACGTGTCCACTAAGCAAATTCCCGGGAAAGCTCTGTACTCGCCCACGCGCTCAAAATAGGCATGCTCGATGTTCATGCTGGCGATGTAGTACGGCAGGAGCATGACCTCATTGCAGTGCAGTTCGTTTTCAAACTTGTAGGGAAGATCGGTGGTTTTGATCTCCTGCATGACGCGCGTGATGAAGTTGCCGGTGCCGACGAAGGGATCAAGGATGTGGACGCCTTTGTCGCTGAGCGAGCGTCCGAATTCTTTCTGCAGGATCTCTTGGACGCTGCGCACCATGAAATTGACGATGGGCTGCGGCGTATAGACGATGCCGTGGGTGTCGGCTTCTTTCGGGGAGAATCCCTGAAAGAAGCGCATGTAGACGGTATTAAGGAAGTCTTGCTTCTCGCTGTAGTCCGTGGCGTTTTCGGCGTTGCGCTCGATGGCGTGGTAGAAAGGCTCGAGTTTCTTGAGGAAGTCGTCGCGATTGAGCGAACGCTTGGTAAGTTCGGCGATGACCTTTTCGATTTCGGCGGCCACGACATTGCGATGGGAAAAGTCGGGATTGTTGAAGATCTTGCGGAAGATGCGTTCGGTCAGAAGATGTTGGACCAACATGCGCTCGACGGCCTCTTCCGACAGATTGGGATTGATGGCCTGGCGACAGAGCGCGTAGAAGTCGTCGAAGACGGTGCGGAATGAAGCGTTCCTGCGGCGCTCGTCCTTAATCAGGCTTTCGACTTGTTGTGAGAGTTCCGGGACGCGCTGGGAAAACTCGTCAACCGCCTTCAGCCATTCCTCAATCCGGGGCGCTTTGTAGGTGAAGAACTGGTTGACGACGGAGACGAGAGCTTCGGGTCGAGAGATGTTTTCGTCGAAGATACGCGTTCCGCCCTGATAAAGAATGGCTCGCTCAGGGGCTTGGAAGATGGTGTTGTCGGC
Organism: Terriglobia bacterium; assembly: GCA_963711365.1. Taxonomy (GTDB): domain Bacteria; phylum Acidobacteriota; class Terriglobia; order Terriglobales; family Acidobacteriaceae; genus Sulfotelmatobacter. Next base: position 255,397 of record CAVQDY010000012.1, read on the forward strand.
GGGGTATCCCTTGTCGAGCTTGCGCTGGACTTCTTTCAGCAAGTCGTCTTTTTCGTCCTTGGCCTCCCAGTAGCCGTGCGGGAGATGGTAGAGATCGACGAGAGCACCGTCGACGATGACGGAAGATTTCGTGCGCTTGATGCGGTACTCGGGAACGAGGGTGAGCTTGGGTTCGGCGCGCTGGCCGCATTTCGCGAGCAGGGCTTGAAATGCGCTGCGGACGGCTCCTTCGTGGTCGATGTAGAGCTGTCCGAACTGGTGCAGAGTCTCGTAATACGCCTTAACGCTGGCGTGCGTCGGCTTGAGATCGAGGGACATGCCTTCGGGCGGGGAAGCAGTAGTTTACAACGGATACAGGCTCAAGACGGTACTTGGGATGGTGCCGCTGCCTCTCAGCGGGTGAGGGATGACGCCTTCCAAAACAGTGTGAGGATCTGGATCTCGCCAAAAAGTCACCGGCAGCGGGCGAGAGCGCCCGCTCCACACGAACACGCGGTATTCGGGTGAAGATCTTCGAGGATTATTCGCGGGTCAGTTCGCTTTCCGTTACGCCCGTCAAGGTCACGAAGCGGATTACTCCGTTGGTGTCCTCGAAGACGAGTCCGGTCGAGCCGTGGTTGACGACTGCGCTGACGAGATGACCGTACGATTTTGGGATGCCGCCGCGAACCGGGGTCTGGTCGTAGCGAGCCAGTTCGCCTTCCTTCATGCCGGTGACGCTGACAAACCGGATCGTCCCGTCGGAGCCTTCAAAAACCAGCCCGGTGCCGATGTTGTCCGGGATCACGGCGGCGAGCCTGCCGTAGGATTTGGGAACGGTGCCATGCACCTCGTCATATTTCTGGGTCGCAGCCTGGGTTCCTGTTTGGGTTCCGGCCAGATATCCGCTGACGAGCAAAAATGCACTTCCGATCACAAACAGAATGCGTCTGCGCATGAGTCTTATGCCTCTCTCGATATGGGCTAGCAATGGCTGCTGAAGAATGGTTATGGCTGAACTAACGTTATGGCTGAACCAACGTTATGGCTGAACTAACGTTATGACTGAACTAACGTTATGACTGAACAATGGCTACGGCTCAACCAGGATTTTGTGCATCATGCCGAGATCCTCGTGCAGCAGGATGTGGCAGTGAAACACGAATGTGCCCGCGATGTTGGGATCACTGAAATCCATGCGCAGCTTCACGCTGTGGAATGGCCCTTTGCCGTCCCAGTAAGGAATCGCGATTGTGTCCATCAAATCATTGTTCGGAGCGGGCTTGCCATCGATCTCCAGCACCCGGAAATGGATTTGATGGATGTGGAAAGCGTGAGTTTCGAGCGCACGGTTTTCGATGGTCCAATCTTCAATCGCTCCCACCTTGGTCGTAATGACCGGCTTTTCATTGGGCTCAAATACTTTCTGCTTTTGTCCGTCGACCGTGATGTAGAACTGGATGGGGCCGTTGGTGCCGCCAAATTCTTCCGAGAAATAAAGTTTGCGCTGGATGGTAGCGGGCTGCAGGGCGGTGCTGAAGAACTTTGTTCCGTCGGCAGAGGGAGGGGTCGCCTTAGGCATCTGCTCGGCAATCGCGTTGTTGCTGGTCAGGATGTTGGCGATACTTTCCGACGTATCCAGGTTTCCCGTTGGGCCGGTGTTGTAGGCGTTGGTGAAGAAGACGGCGCTGCCTCCCGCGGGAGGCGCTTGCACGATAAACTCGGCGCGCCCCGCCGGCGGAATCAGAATCGTGGTTTCCTTTCTGGTCTGGGTGAGAGGATAACCGTCGAGTGCGACCAACTCCATCGGTTGCAGTGTGCCGTTCTCCTGGATCTGGAGTTGCAGGAAATCCTGAATGGTCGCGTTGGCCACCCGCCAGAATTGTTTTTCTCCAGGCTTCATTTGAATGATTGGCTTGGCCCCGAGCAATGGCGAGACTTCGTAGTTGATGGAAAGCTGGTAAGGACCGGGAATCCAGGGAACGAGGTACTGCTGGCGAATCACAAAAACGCGCTCGCTCAGTCCCGCGACTTCGGGACGCACCTTTTCCATTCCGTCGACAACCAGCGCTCCGGCCGCGCCTCCGTTGACTTGAAATTCAGTGAAGCCGTGAATGTGCGGATGGTACCAATAAAGGCCCGGCGGCTGATACGTCGGAACATGCACACTATATTGAAAGCCCGGTGTGCCGGGCTGGATGAGGGTGTTGATGACATCATCCTGATGACAGACCGGTGGGACGTTCATGCCGTGGAAGTGAACATTGGTCGAATTGAGGGTCGCAGTGCCAGTGTCACCGCAAGTGGGGCCGGACGGAGGAGCCATGTTCATCTTCATCGACTCGGTGCTCTGAATCCTGTCGACGACTTTCAGGTTCAGCACATCGCCTGCCTTGACATGCAAGGTGGGAGCCTCGACGATCCTGTTAGGCGCCTGATAGTTGTAGCAATAGTGGGTATACCCCATCTCATCGACCGAGTGGGCCATCACAAATTCGGCGTTCAGAGAGCCGTTCTGCGAATAAATGCTGTAGGGATTGCCGACCACCGTCCCCGAGGCAGGACGAGGGGGACAATCCTGGGCCACCAGGTTGAGAAAAGAGAATCCGCACATTGCGACGAGCAGCAACGACTTCGACAAACACCGCATATCCGACTCCTTCATTCTTATGAGCTCAACGCGAGCGATCGCACCCCACACGTACGATTGGATCTAGAAAGATCGAGGGGGGAAAGTACCAATCGAGAGTAGTCCGGGACTGTTCGGATCAGAAAGTGGCGAGCCCGATGCTTCCTGCATGGAACATGTTTTTCCGGACAAAGTGAGCGTGACGGTAGCGATTCCCGAAACGCTGCCGAACTCGGCGACGTAGACTCCGCCACCATTGCCGGTTTGGCTGATCAAGGCGACACCGGCGAGGTATGACCAGTTTTGCGAGACGCCGCGCAACCGTCCCGACCGGCAACCGGGTGACACAATTCCCGTGGCCTTATCGAAGGCAAACGCGCTGACCGTGTCCCCCTGCGTATTGATCGCATAGAGGACGGTCTCATCAGGACTCAAGATGATGGTGCTCGCGCTGATGCTGGCCAGAGATTGGTAAGTCTTCGTCTTGGTCAACTTGCCGGAGGAAATATCGGAAACTTCGATGCTGACTTGGGTAGAGGTATCCCCGAAGATGGCGTAGTGACCATCGCTGGTGATGTCGATGGAATTTGCGTACGTGGCATCCTGCGACTTTACGGTCGCGGTCGAGTACTGCTTGTCGCCATTGGAGAGCGGCGATCCGGTGGAAATATTAAAGGATTCGATCGAGCCATCGGTATAGCTGGCGATCAGCATGGAGCCGTGCACGGCCATGCCATTGATTACTCCACTCCGTAATCCGATAACGGCGGTATCGTTCAGAAATGTCAGGCCGCATCCGGGCTCTACCTGGAACGTTCCGATAGTGTTGGAGTCGCTGAAACTGGCGTAAAGGTAGTTGCTGTTCATCGCCAGGCCGATGCCGTTGGTGGTGCCGCCATCGGTGGACGATCCATTCGCGCTGCCGCCGACAGTCAGCGTGCTGATGACGATTCCCACAACATCGTCGTTCGCCGCTTCGGAGGCATAGACACACTGCTGCTCAGCATTGTTGAGCACGGCGACGCGGTTCATTCCAAAGTATCCGCCGCCAATACCAAAGTTTCCTGTCTGCACTTGCTGCTGAAAGACGAGGCCGTTGGCGCCAATCGTATAAAAGCTGACGCCGGTACGAAAGGGAAAGACCGAATCATCGTTGGTGACAACGTATTGCGTTGCAGCCGTAGCGAGACCGCTTACAGCGAGAACCGCGACTACCAGCGCAAAGGGGCGCCACCAGCAGGATTCCGAGAACTTCTTCATGCGATATTCCTTGAGCCGCCCCAGTCTGTTTTGGAAGTAAATCACGTGCAGAGGGACGATACAAGCGCAATGGAAAGAAGACATTGTAAAAATTGGCGTGAAGTTGCAAATTCTTGCCTAATCGAGGCAATCCGATTCCAGATTCAGCTTGATTCGAGCTGGATCCCGCCCGGAACGCCACTTCCGCTGGGGGCGCGGCCGGACAAGAGTCTTAAATCCGCCGGGAATGCGAGCGCTGCTTTTGTTTTTTTTTATCGAGAAGTTTGACGCAATAAAAAACCCTCCCGCTGGGACCGGGAGGGTTCTCAAATGGTTCGCAGGTATTATGCGCGGACTACGTTTGCCGCTTGAAAGCCTTTGGGGCCCTTGAGCAGGTCAAACTCCACGGTCTCACCCTCATTGAGGGTGCGGTAGCCGTTCTCTTGTATGGCGGAGAAGTGCACGAACACATCTTCCCCTGTAGAGCGTTGGATGAATCCATATCCTTTCGCCCCGTTGAACCACTTCACTGTTCCCTTCTCTCTCACGGAAACTACTCCTTTCACTAATCGCGAAGAATGAATTCTCCAGATTCCCGGATTGCGCCCCGGCACGCCGGAGCCCCCCTCAGAGAAACCGGTAGAATTTTCGGTTGCGTCCAAGACATGCGGAAGGATTACTTCCAAAAAGGAAAAGACTCCATATCCCCGAATGCAGTGAGCAGCTGCTGCGGGAAATTCAGGAGTCCGGCGATTTGGCGCTTTTCCACCACAGCCAACAAACGTCAACCAACCTCTGGTCTCACCACCGGACCGTTTCCCGGTGTCGAGCAACAGATAATAAGCAGTATTAAAACGTTTCGCAAGGGAAATTAGAAGGGAATCGAAACATGACCTAAGGTCATTTCCGCGTAGCTTTAACGCGGATAAAGAAATAAGCCGGTAATTACCTCCGGTCACTTCGGTTTGGCCCGGCTGCGAGCTTTCCTGGAGTCGTCTGATACGATTTAGTTCTACCGTGGTGACTCCGCCCACCTCGATTCTGCCCGTCCCTGCCCCACCGGCAGGCTCCAAGCCGGCTGCTCGCTTTCGCCGACGGCGCTCGCCCGGGCTGATACTCGCGACCGTGAAGTACCTCATGCGCACCGATGTGCATACGTTTGCGTTCTCGGTGGCCGCCAATTCGATTCTGTCGTTTTTTCCGTTCGTCGTGCTGATGATGACGCTGATCCGGCGGGTCTTTCATTCGCGCGTGATGTATGACGTCGTACTGGAGCTGCTGCGCGACTATCTTCCGGCGGGGCAGGAATTCGTCATCCGTAATCTGAACTCGATGGTAAATTCGCGGCAGAGCGTGCAGTTTGCCTCGCTAGCGATCCTGCTGGTGACATCTTCGGGAGTGTTCCTGCCGCTGGAAGTCGCGCTCAACCGCATCTGGCGCTTCGACACCAACCGCTCTTATCTGGGGAATCAACTCGTCTCATTTGGACTGGCCTTCGCTTGCGGGGCGCTGGCGCTGCTCTCGATCGCGCTGACGGCGGGACCGGTCGCGTTCATGCAGTTCATCCTGCGCGGCTACGGGACAGGCTTTGTGCGGGTCGTAGGATTTCTGGTGATGAAGGTGTTCGCCATTGCGGCCAGCATCGCTATCTTTTTCCTGATTTACTGGATTCTGCCCAACGGCAAGGTTCCGGCTCGCACCGTGCTTCCGGTGGCGATCATCATGGGACTTCTTTCCGAGGCGTTGAAGTACGCCTACATCCTGGCGCTGCCCTGGTTGAATTTTCAGGAAGTGTACGGTCCATTCGCGCTATCGGTGACGATGATGTTCTGGGCATTCTTGTCGGGACTGTTGCTGCTGGCGGGCGCCAATCTTTCTGCGGAAGAACATTTACGCGCACTGCCGACGTCAGCCGTGCAGCGAAACCTGTAAGGCAAGGGCTCGCGATGCGCGGCGCAGAGAATCTTTTAATCCAAACACAAGAAAGCCGCCAACCTGAGCTGGCGGCCTGCATGCGGACCAAGTCGTAAATATTTCTGTGGTAATTATTTCTTCTGCGTCTGATCTCCGATTCCGAGAAGTTCCACATCGAAAATCAAAGTCTGACCGGGACCGATATCCGCGCCAGCGCCCTGGTCTCCATAAGCGAGATCCGACGGAATGTAGAGCTGCCACTTCGATCCGACGGGCATCAGCTGCAGCGCTTCCGTCCAGCCCTTGATAACTCCGCTCACCGGAAATGAGATTGGCTGGCCGCGCTTGTACGAGCTGTCAAACTCTTTTCCATTGATGAGCGTGCCCCGATAATTCACTGTCACCGTGTCATTGGCCGTGGGCTTGGGGCCGTTGCCCTGTTGCAGAATCTTGTATTGCAAGCCATCAGGAAGAGTCTGCACTCCTTCTTTCGTCTTGTTGGCTGCGAGGAAGGCCTCACCCTCTTTGCGGGAGGACGCGCCTTCCGCATGGGCCTTGGCCTGCTGTGCGCCTTGGACCTGGGTGCGGAGCTGCTGCAGGGCGGCGCGCATCTCATCTTCCGTCATGGAAGTCTTGCCGCCGCTAATCGCATCGCGAAGGCCGCGGGAAACCAGCGCGGGATCGACGGAAGCGCCGACTCCCTGCTTTTTCAGCCCGGTTCCGATGCTCATGCCGAGCGCATAACTGTTCTTTTCTTTTTGAGTTTTCAAGGTGAGAGTTGTTGCTGTCCTCGTGCCGGTAGTGGGCTTCTTTGTCGTGGTTGATGTTTTCGCCGTTCCCGAAGTTGTTGACTGGGCTGGCTTGGATGTCGTGCTTGCCGGGGAATCTTGCGCCAGGGCCTGGCCCATGAGCAGCGCCCCGGCCGCGAAGAATGGAACTACCAATGTTCTGAGCGGTTTTTGCATAGGTCTTATTGTCCCATCCTATGGGAGAGATGGGCAAACGAGGGAGGCTGGGGAGCCACGGGGACTCCGCAAACCGCGGTGCCAAGCTTGGGGCTACTGAAACTTCTTAGATCGAGGAGGTGTGAGGATTCCCACTCAAGCCAACACCGAGCTTGAGTAGGCCACCGGCATCGGTGGCGTCGCCAGCTCGAAGGCGGGGCCCGACTACTATCCATGGAGTTCCGCAAAAAGGATCGGAGGCTTCCCCGTATTACGATTTATTATGTTTAGTTTCCTTTGAATGATCCACAAATGGTGGTCAAATCACTCCGGGCTGAGACTCAAGACAGAGACCAAAAACGAGAAGCACATTGATGGGCTGTGGTTAGGCAGAAACAGCGAAAGGGGCACGGAACACGGCATCTCTAAATACGAAATACGATGATGCGTCGACGCGACTGCAGAAAGTGTTACGGGGCAATCGCCAGTCTGGAAAAGGTGGCACATATGCGGTCTGCTCGGCTCACCCCGCAGTAATCGAGGCCGCGATCCAGCAGTCGTTCGCGGATGGCTCGCTGCTGCACGTTGAATCAACATCGAGCCAAGTCAATCAGTTCGGCGGCTACACGGGCTCGACGCCGGGACAGTTCGCGCAATGGATCTATTCCGCCGCAAAGAATGCCGGACTATCCGCGGAGCAGGTCTTGCTTGGCGGCGATCACCTTGGACCGTTCCCGTGGCGAAATGAAGCGTCCCAATCAGCACTAGAGAAAGCCTGCAAACTGGTGCGTGACTGCGTGGCTGCCGGCTACCAGAAGATTCATCTCGACGCGAGCATGGCTTGCGCCGACGACGGAGAAACTGGAATCCCCGAGCGGACCGTTGCAGAGCGAGCCGCGATGTTGTGTCAAGCAGCCGAAGAAGCGCATCGGGAATTGCCGCCAGGCTCGCCCCCACCACTTTATGTGGTTGGAACTGAAGTGCCTGCGCCCGGCGGAGAATCGAACGATACAGGCGGGCTCACGGTTACCAAGGCCGAAGACGTTCATCGGACGCTGGAAGTGTTCCGGGAGGCATTCGCAAAACTGGGTTTGGGGTTGGCTTGGGAAAGAGTGATTGCTCTGGTTGTTCAACCAGGAGTTGACTTCGGATCCAATTCGATCTTCGATTACGATCCGGTAAAGGCGGCGTCACTATCGGCGGCACTTTCTTCACATCCAGGAATCGTCTTTGAAGCGCATTCGACGGATTATCAGTCTGCAGAAGCTTTAAAACGGATGGTCGAGGATCATTTCGCGATCTTGAAGGTGGGTCCATGGCTGACCTTTGCTTTTCGCGAAGCGGTGTTGGCCTTGAGCGCCATAGAACGCGAGCTGTTCGGAAAGACGCCAGCGCATCGGGTCTCGCAGGTACGCGAAGCTCTGGAGGCGGCAATGTTGCGCGACCCGTCTCACTGGCGGTCGTATTATCACGGCGACGAAGACGAGGTGCGCCGCGACCGCATCTATGGGTACAGTGATCGTTGCCGATACTATTGGAACCAGCCGGCAGTCCAAGAGGAGATCGCGCGATTGCTCGACAACGTCGGGGCAAAACCGATTCCTCTTACGCTTATTAGCCAGTATTTGCCGCTGGAATACGACGCTATCCGGACAGGAGAATTGAGCGCTGCGCCGCGGCAAATGATTCAGTACTACATTCGACGAGTTCTGCGTGTGTACGCGGAGGCTTGCACAGGGAAGCAGTCGTCTTAGCCGTTCGTCAAATTGAAAAGCTACTTCTGAAAACGCCCGTGCCGGCTCTTGGAGTTCGTGGTGGCATTGGCAACTCTAAGGCTGGGCCACCCCGCAAGTCTGTGATGTGAAGATCCCCAGTCAAGCCAAAATCGGGCTTGAATGGGCCATCGAGTTATCCGGGCGAAGGCATTGAGAGGTGCCTGGGAGAAGCGTAGAGTGCTCCATGTAGGGCCCTGGAGTTGGGGCGTCCGAAGAAAGTCATCTGTCGTAATAGCAAGGAGCAGGTCATGAACCGCAAGGAGTTCTTAAAAGACACATTCAAAGGTGCACTCGCCGCGCTCATGTTTCCGTATTTTTCAAAATTGATTCATGCTGAAACCGTACAAGAAGAACCTCATCCGCCGCTGGGCCGTCCTGAATTAATTGCAGCTGCGCGGGAAATCATCGCGGGCCAGACCTATTGCGCGCTTGCTACGCAAGATAAGGATGGACGACCGCAAATCAGGACGATGAATCCCTTCCCGCCGGAAGAGGATATGACCGTGTGGATCGCCACGAGTACGCTGACTCGAAAAGTACAGCACATGCGGAATAATCCGAATGTGACCCTCTACTATGCGAACCACGCCCAGGCCACCGGTTACGTCGCGATCACCGGAAGGGCAGAACTAGTCGACGACCGGGCGGAGATGATTAAGCGCAAGCGCGCTTATTGGGATACGGCGTTTCCCGGGTTCAAGAACCTGGTGCTAATCAAAGTAACTCCCGAGCGCATGGACGTGCTGAACTACAGCCGCGGGGCTGTGAACGATCCGCAAACGTGGCGCACGCCGTCCGTGGAGTTTAAAAAGGGCTCGTAGCACGATCGCTGATCCACTCATTCAATCCGCGCTCATCCAATCGGCGCGCTTATTGGCGAGAGTGAGGAAGGCTACGGATCGCGGGAGAATATTTTTCTTCTGAGACAGGCCCTAGTCAGAGCGGCCATGCACGCAAGTTGGTTGTCATCGCAATTTTTAAGGTCTGGAACGAATTGGTAAAATCGCAATGAGGTTGCGGTTATTGATTTTTGGACGATGTTATCCACAGGGTGTTGTGACATCTGTCACAGCTTTTGTTTTCACCGTTGGTCTAGGCTAACCCGTTTCCCGGTTCTCTCCGAGCAGACATTCTAAAGTTGAGGTCTCCCCAAATGTTTGGGAGAAGTCCCGCTTGTCTGCTCTTCATTTCGTTACTCGCCCTGGCGCAGTTGATGGAAAGCCAGAGTGATCGAACGTTCCCACCTGCTGGGGTTGCGCCCGACGTTCACATCCGGCTTCCTGACATTCCTGAAGGGCCGGTGCCACCGGTCAACCATTTCACGCGCTATCCCGTTGCGAGCCCGGGAACGCTGGGGCTGCCGCAGTTCGCCAGTTCGGCGGGAATAATCTTTTCCGGAACCGTGACCAGCGTCGAACGTCATGCGGGCAATAGCGCACAGCCGGTCGAAACGGTTTCGATCAGCTTCCATGTCGAGAAGGCGATCCGCGGTGCCACGCCGGGTGAGAACATCACGATCTCGCAGTGGATTGGCCTGTGGTCGGCGGGCCAGCGCTACCGGGTGGGCGAGCGCGTGCTGCTATTCCTTTATCCAAAAAGCAAGCTGGGCCTGACCAGTTGCGTGGGCGGGCAGGTTGGACGTTTTAGCGTCGATTCCTGGGGACGCGTCTTGCTCTCGGCGCAACATCTTTCCGTTTTCCGCGCAGATCCCGTCCTGGGTGGGAGGTCGCGTGTTCCTTTCAGCGATTTCGCCTTCGCGGTGCGACGGGCCGGTGGGGAGGAATAAGTGAAGAACGAGGTGACCATGACAACAGACATGGCATTGAGCATTCGCCTTTTCCTCCTCAGGCTGGCTTGGGGCATAGGGATCGTGTTGCTGTTCGCGCTGACGTCGAGAGCGGGAGGTCCGAAGTTGGTCGCGGGCTCCAGCTATTTTGATCCATCGACTACGGGACAGCCGCTGGTGTGGCCGGGAGGATTGATCACGTATTACACCGATCAAGGCGACCTCAGCCCGATTCTGCCGAACGCGTCGGCCAACAGTTTCGTCGCCGGCGCATTCGGCGTGTGGACGTCTGTGCCGACGGCTGCACTCGCGGCCAGCAGCGGCGGCTCGCTGGCCGAAGACGTGAACGGAACCAACGTCACGGTGAATTCCGACGGAACGATCTCGATGCCTGCCGACATTCAGCCGACAGCGACCGGCACGCCCGTGGGCATTGTCTATGACTACGATGGCTCTGTTACCGACGCTCTACTGGGCCAGGGCGCCGGGGACGCGGGCGAATGCTTCTTCAACGCCGTGTTCGGCGGTGACGACAATTTCGGGACTTTCGCTACCTATCAGCATGCGCTCATCGTCATCAATGGGCAGTGCGTGCAGCAATCGTCGCAGCTCAATGATGTGGAGTACCGGTTGGTGCGGGCGATCGGCAACGTGCTCGGCGTGGGATGGTCGCAGCTCAACGTCAATGTCATCACCGGATCGCCCCATCCGACTGCCGATGACTATGCCGGATTTCCGGTGATGCATTTCAGCGATCCGATGAACTGTGTTCCGATTACTTTATGCTACGCGAATCCATACCAACTCTCGATGGACGACACGGCCGCCACCTCGCGGCTTTATCCTGTGACGGCGCAGAATCAGTCCGGCTTTCCCGGCAAGAAGATATTTGCGAGCACAACGGCCCGCATCCATGGATCGGTTTATTTCACCGATTCGCATGGCAGCGCAACGCAGCCGATGCAGGGCGTGAACGTGGTCGCGCGCTGGATCGATCCTAATACCGGACAGCCCTCGCACAGGTACACGGCGTCGTCTGTATCAGGATTTCTATTCACCGGGAATGCCGGGAATCCGATCACGGGACTTACCGATTTGATGGGAAATCCTTTCTCGGATTGGGGGTCCACGAGTTCGAGCGTTGAAGGTTTCTTTGACCTCGCTGGCCTTGCGCCTCCGGGGACTGGCGCGCAATACCAACTGAGCATCGAGGCCCTTGATCCCACATGGTCGGCCGGAGTCGGCTCGTACTCGCCGGGTCCGGTCGCGCCATCGGGCACTGCCTCGCCGATCACGGTCACGGTGACGCCGGGGAACGATGTGGAGCAAGACTTACTGATGGTGGGCAGCGCGCAGCCGCTGCCACAGAATCCTTCGTCATGGAGCACGCCGGCGACAATGGCTTCGAGTGGCGATTGGAATTCGTCGCTCTCGGGCTACGGCGATATGCAGTACTTTCTGGTCTCGGCCCAGTCAAATCGGACCTTATCGGTTGGAGTCACGGCGTTGGATGAATCCGCGAATCCGACAGAATCAAAAGCGCAGCCCGTCATCGGCATGTGGTCGGCTCTGGATCCACCCGGCACCGCGCCCCCAGTGTATACGCCATCGCCTTTTAATGAACTGCCGTTTGCTCTGACGCGGCTTGACGTGGTGGTGAATACGGGGGGCAACTTCATCGTTGGGATCTCTGACCTGCGCGGCGACGGCCGTCCCGATTATCACTATCACGCGCATTTTCTTTATGCGGGCTCAGTTTCACCGTCGCGGATTCCGGTAAGCGGAGCGCCGGTTCTGGTGCAAGGAATCGGATTCGCCTCGGGATTTACGGCGACGATTGGGAACTCGGCTGCGTCTCAACTCGCGACTAGTTCCACACAACTCACCCTGTCCGCATCGGCGCAAGGCGACGGCGCGCAGAACCTGACCATCAGCGATTCGGTGAGCGGGGCTTCGAGCACCATCACTAATGCCCTCATCTATGGCGCGGCGGCTACCGACAATATTGTGTTGCTCTCCGGCCTGAACCCGTCTACTCCGGTGGGCGTGCCGGCCGCGAGCCCGTTGGTCGTGCGCGTGCTCACTTCCGGCGGAGTTCCGGTCGGCGGCGCGACCATCGGATGGAACGCGAGCAGCAATGTGCAGCTCTCCGCCTGCGGAGGGGCGCAGTCCTGCATCGTTACCAGCGACCAGAGCGGTTATGCCTCCACGGGGCTTACGCCGATTGCGGTAGGCGTTGCGAATATTACGGCAACGCTGGCCCCCGGCGTTTACAGTCCGTCGAAATCAGTGAGTGCGACGCTGAACGCCGTCGAGCACTCGACTGACATCGGATTGCTTACATCCAATGTCTGGATCTCATACGGCGCGACGGTCGGGATTCCGATCACGGCGCGAGTTCTGAGCAACGGGTCGCCTCTTAATAATGTGCAAGTGAACTTCAGCATCGTAACGGGAACCGGAACCCTCAGTGCAGGCAGCGCGCTTACGAACTCCGGAGGCTACGCCGGAGTAACGCTGAACGTGAACCAGGTGCTGGCGGCATTGCGGGTAAGCGCGTGCGTCGCGCCGTCCAATTCACCGTGCAGCCTGTTCTATGCGAATGTGGTGCCGCTGGCACAACAGGTGCTGGAACCAATCTCGGGCGGCGGACAGATCTCGACTGGGCAGGCATTTCAGCCGGTGATCGTCCGCGTAACGGACTCTTCCTCGCCGCCCGATGCGGTTATGGCCGCGCCCGTAAACTTCTTTATGACAGTGTTACGCAACGGGACCGGCTCTGGAGGAAATGATGGAAATCCGGTGCAGCCGGTGATCCTCGCAGTCAGTCAGACCAACACGAACAGCGACATGAACGGACTCGCGAACATCGTGCCTTCGGCTTCAGGGTTTGGCGCGCCGGTGGAAGTGGACGTATCCGTGACAGCGGGAGACTCTGCGCTCGACTATCCGTTGCAGGTCCTGCAGCCTCAGTTGAACCAGAATACTCTTCCGAAAACCAAACTCCCGCCGGAGAACGAGCATCGTTTGCACGTCGGAGGCGTGTGGGATTTGCGGTGAACGAGTTCGAAGGCGGCAAAATGGAACCGATGTTCGAGTGGCAGCAGCGGTGGACCATCCGCCGCGCACTCGGTTGACCTGAACCGATAGTGGAGGCACCTGTAAAAGATCAAGGAGGCTATCACTTAATGAAAAGCGTCGTTAGGCTCGCCGCATCCGTTGCGATCTTCCTCAGCGCACTAACTTTTGCGTTAGGTACCGCCGCCTTTTTCGCCGATGGCAGTGCGAATATGGGAATGAATGTGGGCATCGTCGGTGCCGCGCTGGCGCTTTTTCTGTTCGCTGGCTCGGCCTGGGTGTTGGTCGACATCTCAGAGGCTCTTGCCGAGCCCACGAAGCGAGAGACTCGACCTGTCGAGACTAGTGAGGCTCGTTAAACAAGGAATCTATGCTGCTGATTCCGAGGGCGGCTGTCGCCACATGAGCCTTGCTGAGGTCCAAGGTCCTCGGTCGGAAGCCTGATAGCCCGAGGCGGTGGTCTCACTTCGTCCAGCGGTCGACCCAATCGTTCACCGTCTTGTACCAGAGCTGCGAGTTTTGCGGCTTCAGGACCCAGTGGCCTTCGTCGAGGAAGTAGAGCATCTCTGACGGCACGCCTTCCATCTGCAGCGTGGTGAAGAGTTGCAGGCCTTCGCTGACATCAAGCCGATAATCGCGCTGGCCGTGGATCACCAGCGTCGGCGTCTTGAAATTCCTGGCGTACTGGTGCGGCGACCACTTTTCATAGCTGGCTCGATTGTCGTAGGGAGTGCCTTTGAACTCCCAATCGTTAAACCAGAGTTCTTCGGTGGTACCCCAGGCGGACTCGGCGTTGAACATGCCATCGTGCGTCACGATGCATTTGAAGCGGTCGGTGTGGCCGAGGATCCAGTTGGCCATGTATCCGCCATAGCTTGCGCCCAGTGCGCACTCGCGGTTTTTGTCGATGAACGGATAAGTCTTCTCCGCGTAGTCGAGGCCTTTCATCAGGTCTTCAAACGGAGCGCCGCCCCAGTCTCCGTTGATGGCGTCGATGAACTTCTGTCCGTATCCGGTCGAGCCGTGGAAGTTGATCATGATGACGACGTAGCCATTCGCCGCGAATAGTTCGGGATTCCAGCGATACGACCAGTCGTCTCCCCAGGCGCCTTGCGGCCCGCCGTGGATGAGGAACTTCACGGGATATTTCCTTTCTGGATTCAAAAATGGCGGCTTCACCAAGAAACCTTCGACTTTGTCACCACCGGCACCCGTGAACCAAAAAGGTTCGGGGGCATTTCCGAAAACTGCCTGATTGAGGGACACGATGGGCGGCTGCGGCCCAAAGCGCACGTCAACACACCCCAAATCACCTGCTTTCTGTGTCTCTCCGGGTTTCGCAGCGTTGTCGACACACACTCTGCCGGGTGAGAGCCGCCAGATAGAAATCGGCATCATTGCTGTCATCTTAGTGAAGAAGACTGAGTTGTTCGAACTGACGGCAATATCGTCGTTGTAACCGGGGCCAGTCGGCAGCATGTGAATCGACTCGGTGCATAGGTCGCACGGAAAGTAATCTTTAGCCGAGTACTTCTTTGAATCCAAATCGAAAACGAAGATCGGCTGTTCGCCTTTGTCTTCTGCGCTGAAAAAGATCTCCGAAGAATTCGGCGACCAAGCGAACGTTCCCACCCAACGATCAAAATCCCCCGTCAGGTTTTTTTTCTCGCCCGTCTTGCGGTCGTAGAGCATGAGGCGGAAGCGGTCGCTCTCGTATCCGGGACGCTGCTGGGCGCGGTAGGCGATGTAGCGTCCATCGGGCGAATAGAGCGGAGACGTGTCGCTGGCGGGATTATCGGCGGTGATGTTCTTGGCTTGGACAGAGGCGGCCGCGCCTCCGCTGACCGGGACGATCCAAAGGTCGTTGTTGGTCGAAGCCGCCGGATTCTTGTCGTGATTCGAGGCGTAGCAAATCTCCTTGCCATCCGGAGAGAAGGCGTAGTCATCCTGCCCGCCCAGGGAGAAGACCGGGGCGTCGTAGTCCCCATGGGTCAGGTCACGAGGGAAATCTTCCAGCAGCGATTCGCCTTCGGAAGCAGCCTCAGTGGACGCCTTCGGAGCACGAACCACGAGAATATGTGTGCGCTTGCCTTCTCTGTAGGCGTTCCAGTGACGGTACAGAAGGTGATCAAAAATCAGCGCTTTGACTTTTGACTGCTCAACAGCCTTCACCTTCCGGGCATTGCAGTCGTTTTCCGCCTGAGCAGTGCCGTCGCATTCAGGATAGACGTCTGAAGTGAAGAGGATGTTCTTGCCGTCCGGAGACCAAAGCTCGCCGCCTGCCTCCGTAGCAATAGAGGTCAGCTTGCTTTTGCCGATCACAGCCCCTGCTGTGGGATCGAATTCTGCAATCCAAACCTGCGAGCCACCTTCTTTCGTCGACAAAAATGCGAACCGCTTCCCATCGGGCGCCCAGCGCGGGCGATCTGCGTCCTGATCGGAGATGATCTCTGTTTCCTGACCTCCCGCCGTTGGCACGATCCAGATGTGCGGCGTTTTGGTGTTGGCGGCGAGATCGACATCGACCACGCTGAAGATCACCCACTTGCCGTCGGGTGAGACCTGCGGATCGCCGGCGCGCTTCAGCTTCATCATGTCGTCGAAGGTGAAGGGATGCTTGGCTTGTGCAAATGCGGGAATGGCAAGAGCAAGAACAAGGAGAGAGAGAAGAAGACGGCGCATGGAGAACTCCTCCGTTCAATTGGCCGAGATGTAGCTTGGCAAGTCCGGCCGGCAGCGCCGATGCTACGGGCAAGACATTGCAAGCGACGACTCTACGCGGCAAACGGATGAGTGTAGCAGGGGGCAGGGGCTAGCTTCTAGCTTTCACTTGTCGCTGCGAAGGTCTTTGGGCAATTTCCAGTGATATGGAGGAAAGTGACAAGGATGACATCCGCTGTCACGTCGAAAGGAACGGGTATTTGAATGAAGCAGGACCTTCAATCCCCTTAAAAGGTCCCGCTTCCGTCAAGAGCCGTGGCTGCAAAACGACGTCTCAAGTCGGGATTGTAAGCTGCTAATGGGAATTGTGAATACCCTCTTTACCTGAGTTTCCACAGAGCAGCGCAGTAGAGTCGGCAGCCATTGGTTCATGTCCAGAACAAGAAGTTAAGGCCCCTTCAGCTTGCTTGTCGTGGCCCCAACGAACGTCGCCCATTTCGCACGCAAACTGCGCGAAAAAATGCCGCAGCCACTTTCGCCGACAGGTTTACAGCTTCGGCAGGACGATCCCCTTCTGGGCCTGATACTTCCCTTTGCGATCTGCGTAACTGGTTTCGCAGATTTCATCGGACTCGAAGAAGATGATCTGGCACAGCCCTTCGTTCGCATAGATACGCGCAGGAAGTGGTGTGGTGTTCGAGATTTCCAGAGTGACGAATCCTTCCCACTCGGGCTCAAACGGCGTCACGTTGACGATGATGCCGCAACGCGCATAGGTGCTCTTTCCGACGCAGATGGTCAGCACGCTGCGCGGAATCTTGAAATACTCCACGGAGCGCGCCAGAGCGAACGAATTCGGGGGAACGATGCAGATGTCGGTCTGTATGGTGACAAACGATTTCTCGTCAAAGTGTTTGGGATCGACGATGGAAGAATTTACATTGGTGAAAATCTTGAACTCGTCAGCCACGCGCAGATCGTAGCCATAGGATGACAAGCCGTAGGAGATCACGCCGTCGCGCACCTGCTTCTCCGAGAACGGGTTGATCATGTCGTGTTCTTTGGACATCTTGCGGATCCAGCGATCGCTCTTCAGCATGAAACTCCTTGGGAATTTGGTAATTGGATAATTTTGTAATTGAGCAATTGAAAGCTGATTCGCAACAAGCCAAAGTTTTGGGCACACTACAATTCCACAATTGCCAAATCACACAATTACTCAATCTTGTTTGGCTGGGTTGCTGGCTAGTTTACGGGATTGATGCTCGGGTTGACAATCTCAGTTATCTTCCATAGCATCAATAACTTGAAAGACCATTTTGAGCCTGCACCCCGGAGCCGCGCGTGATCAAGCTCGACATCATCAATGAAGTAGTGGCGAAGACTGGCATTACCAAGACCAAGGCCGAACTGGCCGTGGAAACCGTTTTCGATAGCATGAAGAAGTCGCTGGCCGCGGGAAACCGGATTGAGCTGCGGGGATTTGGAGTATTCAACGTGCGTCCGCGCAAGACGGGCATAGGGCGCAACCCGCGTACTGGCGCCGAGGTTTCCATTCCACCAGGAAGGGCCGTGCGCTTCAAGCCAGGCAAAGAGCTGCAATCGATCGATTGAAATCACTTCCACACTCGAGTCGATCACGTCGAGTCGATCATACTTCGCATTCCGGTCGCTGACCCAAGCTCGCACGTCTTCGTCCGAAAGCGGATCTCGTAGTAGCATCAGAAAGAAGGCCTGAGTTTGCAAACGGGCCGAAGAATCCGATGTCGGAACTGAATTCCCCGATTACCAGTTCAACGCTGGAGTACTACCACCCGTTGCCTTTGCCGAAGGGGGCGCCGCCGCGTCCGCGGTATTGGATTTATGCCCTGCTGCTGCTGGCAACGTGCTTCACCACATTGGTGGTAGGGGCGCGGATGGAGTTCAACTTCCTTCACAATTTGCCGCCGTTCGCGTCGGACTATGAATTCATTCCTTTTTTTCCGATTGGGTGGGTATTCGCTCACCCGTCCCGGCTGCTGCTTGGAATTCCCTTCTCGGCAACGCTGCTCGCCATTTTGCTCTCGCATGAAATGGGACATTACCTGCTCTGCCGGTATTACGGAGTGCGGGCGACGCTTCCCTTCTTCATTCCTGCGCCAACGCTGATCGGAACGCTGGGGGCGGTGATCCGTATCCAAGGTCCAATCCGTTCGCGGAAGGCGCTGTTCGATATTGGGATCGCAGGACCGATCGCGGGGTTTGTGGTGGCGATCATTACCTTGGCCGTGGCCCTGACACTCTCAAAGCCGATGGCACAGGGAATGGGACCATCAGAACTGCGCTTGGGATATCCCGCAATTTTCATTCTGATGCATCATGCGTTGCGCAGTTTTGTACCCGCACATGCAACGGCAGCGCTGCCGCTGGCTCGGGTCTATCTGCATCCGACGGCGATCGCTGCCTGGGTCGGAATGTTTGCCACAGCATTGAATCTGTTGCCGAGCAGCCAACTGGATGGCGGCCACATCATCTATGCTCTCGCGCCCCGGGCGCATCGGGTGATTTCGTGGATGACGGTGATCGCGCTCGTCTATCTCGGCCGTTTTCACTTGAGTTGGAGAGTATGGGCTGGGTTGATTATCGTCATGAACGTGGCGACGTACCGGGTACGACAGGCACCAGACTATCCGGAACTTCCGTTGAACCGGTGGGCGTTGGCGCTGCTGGCCGCGATCATGCTAGTGCTGACCTTCACGGTTTCGCCGTTTGAAGTGAGCTAGTGATCGTTGCAGCCTTACTTCGAACCGTGCAACGCGTCTCGGTTAAGGCTGGGGATCTTCTGTTTGCGTGTCGAGCAGTCGATGAGAGTGGCCAGCCGTTTCACTCGCGTTTCTTCCTTCTTTGCGCTGATCACCCAGTAGGTAGCGGTTCTCTGATACCACGGCGGTTGGGATTGGAAAAACTTCCACGCCGGAGAATTCTTGCGGAATGGCTTCTCGAATTCTGGCGGCAGCTTGGCGGTCTTTCTCTGTTCATAGGCGTAGATCGCGGACCGGTCGCCGTCGCGCTTCTCAAAGGCTGCCAGGCCGGCGGAATGCATGAGTCCTAGCTTCGACAGTTCGCTGGCGCGTTTGATATTGATGGCGCTCCAGATGCTTCGCGGTTTGCGCGGAGTGAAGCGGATTTTATAGCTGGTGGCGTCGATGCTTTTGCGCAAGCCATCGATCCAACCGAAGCAGAGCGCTCCGTCGACGGACTCGGGCCAGGTGATGCTGGGGCGTCCGGAATCGCGCTTGTGGAAGCCCACCCAGAACTGTTCAGTATCGGCATGATGGGTTTCAAGCCAGGCACGCCAGTCGGCCGGGGTTGCGAAGAATTGAGGTTTCGGAGATTTCGACGGCATGGAAAGAGATTATGGCTGGACTTCGCGATCACCGCAAATGTCGTTACATCAGCCAAAGAGCATCGACGTCAACGATGACCTGGGTGCGGGGAATCTTTTGCTGCACTGCATGAGCGAGCATGGCGCGGAGTGTCGTATTCAGCTTTTCACGGCTGGGCGATTTCAGGACAAAGTGATAGCGGTAGTCGCGCTTGAGTCGCATGATGGGAGCGGCGGCCGGGCCCAATACGCGGACACTTTCATGCCGCGTTTCGTTAAACCACTTGCCCAAGATGCCTGACCAGTTCAAGGCATCGTCGAGGTTATCGCTGCGGACCAGCACATTGGCTAGCGCGGAGTAGGGCGGATAGTGCATCCAGCTGCGAAAGCGGAGTTCCTTTTCATAAAAGCCGAGAAAATCGTGCTGCGCGGCATATTGGACAGCATAGTGATCCTGAAAATAGGTTTGCAGAATCACCTTGCCCGGAGATTGGCCGCGTCCCGCTCGACCGGCGACCTGGGTCAGCAGTTGAAAGGTGCGCTCGGCGGCGCGAAAGTCAGGCAGTCCGAGAGCGACGTCGGCTCCGACAACACCGACCAGGGTCACTCCGTGGATATCGTGGCCCTTGGCGATCATCTGGGTGCCGACGAGCACGTCCAGTTCGCCTTCATTGAGGGCGTTGAGGGTGCGCTCGAAGTCTTCGTGGCCGCGGACCGTGTCGCGATCAAGGCGGGCGATGCGGGCTTGCGGGAACATGCCATGCAACAACTCTTCCAACTTTTCTGATCCTGTGCCGAGGAAGTAGACGTACTCACTGCCGCAGTGCACGCAGACCTTGGGGACGGGCGCGGTGTATCCACAATAGTGGCAGACCATTTTGTGTTCGCGCTTGTGGTGCGTGAGCGCGATGGCGCAGTTCTTGCATTCGAGTTTCTTCCCGCAGGTGCGGCAGAGGACCACGGGCGAGTAGCCCCGGCGGTTGAGCAGGACCATGACCTGCTCCTTGCGGTCGAGACGCTGCTGAATTTCAGCGGCAAGCTTGCGGGAGATGACCTGCTCGTGTCCGGTCTCCTGAAATTCCTGGCGCATGTCGACGATTTCAACTTCGGGCAGAGGGCGCTTCTCAACTCGATCGGGGAGATCGATGAGGGTGTATTTGTTCTTCGTCGCGTTGAAGTAAGACTCGAGCGACGGCGTGGCGGAGCCGAGGACGACGAGGGCGTTGGCCATCTTGGCGCGTACAACGGCGACGTCACGGGCGTGATAGCGCGGCGTTTCCTCCTGCTTATAGGAGCCGTCGTGTTCCTCGTCGACGATGATGAGGGCAAGATCGCTGACGGGGGCAAAGACGGCCGAGCGAGTACCGACGATCATGCGGGCTTCTCCGCGCTTGATGCGGTGCCATTGCTCCGCGCGTTCTTTGTCGGAGAGCGCGGAATGGAGGATGGCAACCTCGTCGCCGAATATCTGGTGCAGGTCGGCGGCGACGGCGGGAGTGAGTCCGATTTCGGGGACGAGGAGAATGGCGGAGCGTCCAGCTTCGAGAACGGAGCGCATGCCAGCGAGATAGACCGCGGTTTTGCCGGAACCAGTAACGCCATGGAGAAGCATGCCGGAGAATTTGCGGCTATCGACTTTTTCGCGCAGGCAGTTTAGCGCCGATTTTTGTGCGGCGGTGAAATCGAACTCGAAAGGCTGCGGGCGTGGTTTCGTGCGAGAGACGGTGAAGTCTGCGGGTTCATCGATCAACTGAATCAGTCCGCGACGAACAAGGGTGCTAGAGTGCTTCGCGGAACTTCGAGTGACTGAAGCGTCGCGACGGGAATTCTTCCTCCTGTGGCAACGAGCGTATCGATAATGGTTTGCTGATTCTTGTTCAGCTTGCCTTCGGCGGAGTTCAGGACCGCGATTTTGATTGTGCGGGCCGCGTCTTGTTGGGCGGAGATGTCTGCGCGGGTGATCCATTTTTTGCGAATCATGCCGTCGAGAATTTTGCGGGAGGCGCCGGTTGCGGAACGCAGGGCTTGCTCACGGACGAGAGTGGTTCCCTCAGCGGCTAAAGCCGCGACACTTTCGCCGACTAATGGCACGGCTGAAGCCGTGCCCTTCCCGTTCGTGGTGCGTTCCGCGTTGATGGGGCCTTCCGCGTTTGTTGCGCCTTCCGCGTTCATGGCGACTTCCGCGTTCGTTGCGACTTCCGCGTTCATGGTCCCGGACGCGGTGGGGTTGTCCGTCTCTCCAGTGGAGCTTTCGGATGATTTGCCCGTGGCGGAAGAACCCCCACTTCTCCCAAATTCGGGGAGAAGTGGGACACCCTGTCAGCATTCCGTTTGGTCAGACGCGGCGAGATAGTCGAGCACGCGGAACTCTGTGGCTTGTTCTTCCGGCGTTCGTTGCGAGCGAGCGGAGGATCCCGACATTCCCGCGAGGTGCAGCGCCTTGTGGCCTTGTTCGGTGATACGGTATCCGACCACGCGCTTGAACTCGGCAGTGAGAGGAAGCATGGTGCGGAAGACTTCGCCGATGGGAGCGAGATAGTAGTCAGCGATCCAGCGGCCGAGACGCAAGAGTTGTTGGTCAAGAACCGGCGTGGGGTCAATCACGCTGAGTATGTTCTTTGTGGTGACGTCAGGCTTGCGATCGTGAAGTTCGACTACGATACCCATCAGGCGCTGCTGGCGGAAGGGGACGAGGACGCGTCCGCCGACGACAGGAGCCGAATCTGCCGGGACACGGTAGGTGAAAGCCATGTCCAGCGGAACCGGGAGGGCAACGTCGCAGAAGTCGGGCATTGGGATCAAAATCAGTGTAACTGTCCTGCTCAGGAGTTTGCTTCGGGCTTCCCGACGGCTGGGAGAAAAACGCGATCCCGAAGCATATCTTGAGGGAGACTGCCTCCAGACCAGACGCGGGCTTCGCCCGCGGGACCGACGAAGGCGTCCGGCGCTACACAGTTTCTTTAGCTAGCGGCTTGAGGCCGAGATATTTCATGACCATCTGCAGGTCCTTCCAGGCTTCGCCTTTCTGACGCGGGTCACGGAGGAGAAATGCAGGATGATAGGTGACAGCGAGTTTTGCACCTTGCCATGACTTCCCGGAAGAAGACGGATCGCTGCTGCGTGCGCCGGAAGGCATGAAGTCATAGAAACGTCCGCGGAGTTCGGACATGGGTGCGTTGATGGCAAGCAGATTCTTGGCTGCGACGGCGCCCAGGGCAACAACAACTTTCGGCTTGATGACGGCGATCTGCCGCATGAGGAATGGCGAACAGGTTTCGCACTCGTCGCGCTCGGGAGTGCGGTTCCCCGGTGGCCGGCATTTGACGATGTTGGCGATGTAGACGTCTTCGCGGCGAATGCCCATCGCTTTGATCATGTTATTGAGCAGTTGACCGGCGCGACCGACGAAAGGCTCGCCTTGCATGTCTTCATCAGCGCCAGGGCCTTCGCCGACGAACATCAAGTCGGCATGCGGATTGCCGACGCCGAAGACAATCTGCTTGCGTCCTTGCTGGTGCAGCTTGCAACGGGTGCAGTCGCCGAGGTCTTCGCGAATCAGTTTCAGAGCGGCCACGGGGTCAGTGACGGCCTGCTCGGGCTTTGGGGTCACGATTTCTAACGTGTCTTCGTCGACGGGCTTGGCAAGGACGGCGGATTTCCTGGGTGACATTTCCTCTCGCAGTTCCGGCTGGGGAGCTATTGGGATTTCTGGAACGCCTTCGGCCGACGCTTCCGGTTGCACTGGATTATCCGCGCGGCGGTAAAAATCGTAAATTCCGAGTTCATTGTAGTAACGGAGGCGCTCGGCCAGTGCGCGGCGCAGCTCGGGATTCAAGGTAGTGGGCAATGTTCGGTGATGTGATTATACGTTGTGGCGACGTCAGGGAAAATCCCCACTTCTCGCGCAAACTGCACGCGAGAAATGGGGCACCCATCGCGAAAGTGACCTGCAGGACGGTAGGGATCGTTCGACAGTGCTCTGGATGACACCAATACGATCAGGCTTTGACGGGTGACCTGCGCGTCTTCCTGAGTTTCGCGATCTGATCTAACACGCGCTGGGCCACTTCCCATTTCGTGGTTTCTGGAACGTCGACAACTTCGTCGCGACGTGATGATGGTGACCGCGTTGCGGTCAGAGTCGAAACCCACGCCCTCACGCGATACGTCATTCACGACGATCGCATCGAGATTCTTGGAGACCAGCTTCTGGCGGGCGTTCTCGAGGGCGTTCTCAGTTTCGGCAGCGAAGCCGACAATGATCTGGTTCCTCTTCTTCTGCGAAAGCTCTTGAAGAATGTCGGGCGTGGCCTCGAGTTCCAGAGTCATCGGCCCTTTGCGTTTGATCTTCTGGCTGGCAGCCGACTTCGGCCGGTAGTCGCAAACGGCAGCGGTCTTGATCACGATGCTGGCCTGCGATAACAGAGTCATGACGGCATCACGCATCTGCTCGGTGGATTCGACTCGGGTCACTTCGGCCGCGCCCGGCGGGGTCAGATTCGTAGGACCGCTCACCAGCAGGACGCGCGCGCCGCGGCGCAGCGCGGACTCGGCCAGAGCGTATCCCATGCGCCCGCTGGAGCGATTCGTCAGGTATCGAACGGGATCAATCTTTTCGCGCGTGGGACCAGCGGTGATGAGCAGCGTTTCTCCAGAGAGATCCTGAGTTGCTCCAAGAGTTTCAAGGACAGCAGCGACAATGGCGTCGCTTTCGGCGAGACGTCCCTGGCCCACCATGCCGCAGGCGAGATATCCGGAGCCGGGCTCGACCACTTTCACACCCCGCTTGCGCAGGATTTCCAGATTCGACTGGGTTGCCGGATGATTCCACATGTTGACGTTCATGGCCGGCGCGACCACGACCGGTGCCGTGGTGGCGAGGTAAAGAGTAGTCAAGAAGTCAGTGGCGATGCCCTGCGCGAAGTGGGCCAGAACATCCGCCGTAGCCGGAACCACGACGAGCGCATCAATAGATTGTGCGACGGCGATGTGCTCGATGGCAGAATCGATGTTGGGTTCATGCTCTTCGCCGGGCGAGAACATCCCGGTGATCACTTTTTCTCCGGAGAGCGCGGCAAAGGTAAGAGGCTTGACGAATTCCTGAGCGGCGCGGGTCATGACGACCTGCACGCGAATGCCGCGATCCTGTAACAGGCGTAGAACTTCGGCTGCCTTGTATGCTGCGATTCCGCCGGTAACGCCAAGAGCGATCTTCATGGATTTTTGATTGCTGATTTCTGATTGTCGATTCAAAACAGATGTTGCGCGACCAACCACCAGCCATCAAGAAATCAAAGGATTCGCTAGTCTTGCCCGAGGGCCTTGTCGAGAGCTTCGGCAGCCTGCTCGGCGGCGCTGCGAGTTTCAGTCATTTCCCATTTGACCTTGCCTGCACGAATTTCATCTTGCGCGATCCGGCACGGTTTGCGGGAGTTGGTGTCGACCACCGGAGGCGCACCGGATTGCAGTTGCCGGGCGCGGCGCGCTGCGACCAGAATGTACCGGTAGTTGCTGTCAAAGCCTTCGATCAACTTCATTGGGACATCCCCCTTGAAAAAACGATTTGAAGTGTAATCAGTGCCGAACGTCAAATCGAACGTTCCACAGAACCAAGCAGCTTGCAGGCTTGTCCCGCTATAGAGTATTTCCGGTCAATGCCCTCGACGAGCATTGCAACAATCATACCGCGAAACCTAGGAGTGTGCTGAGGGAGTGGGCGCACCAAAGGACAACAGAATCGGTTGAACCCGGTCGCGAACGTTGGCCAAACGACAAGACTCGGCCAGATCGATGATTTGGCGCTCCTGCTCGGAGATGGGGCGCTCTAAGCGGCGCAAGCGCTCGGAGGCCACGATGGCCCGCAGTTTCTCGCAGGACTCTTCCAGCTTGTCATTCACCAGAACGTAATCATATTTGTCGTATTCCGCGATTTCGCGGCTGGCGGCGAGCAGTCGGCGCTGGATGACCTGTTCAGGATCTTCACTGCGATTGCGCAGACGCCACTCGAGCGTTTCGCGGTCCGGAGGCAGAACAAAGATGCTGATGGCGTCAGTCAACGTGCGTTTGATTTGTGCCGCGCCCTGCACGTCGATGTCGAGCAGGAGATCGTGGCCATTACGTCCGGCATCGCGCAAGAACTGGCGCGCGGTGCCATAGCAATTCCCATGGACATTGGCGTACTCGAGGAACTCTTCGGCTTCGATCATGCGGTTAAACTCAGCGAGCGTAATGAAGTGGTAGTGCTTGCCGTTTTGCTCACTGCCGCGCAGAGCCCGCGTTGTATAGGAGATGGAAAAATCAAGATTCGATACGAGCTTTAGAAGCTCGTTCGTCAACGTTGATTTTCCCGAACCTGAGGGAGCCGAGATAATGAAGACCAGCGGTTTGGTGGTTGCAGTCATTCCAGGTTTTGTACCTGCTCGCGCGATTTTTCGATTTCCGCCTTCATGGCAAGTCCCGCTTCTGTAATTTTGAGGGCTTCGCCGGCAAGTCCGGAAGTCTTCGAAAGTAGAGTGTTGGCCTCGCGATTCATTTCCTGTAACAGGAAATCCAGTTTTTTCCCGATCTCGCCGCCTTGATCGAGCAGTCCGAGAAAATGTTGCACGTGAGTTTCGAGGCGCACGATTTCTTCCTGAATATCGCTGCGATCGACGAGCAGCGCCGCCTCTTGCATCACGCGTTCGCGATCGATGCTGGAGCCGAGCAATTCCTGCAGACGGGAATGAAGCCTCTCCATGTAGTTTTGCAGGACGGCGCGGCGGTGCTGCTGCACGCTTTTTCCGGCTTCTACGAGGTGAGTCATGCGATCGCGAAGCTCGCGGACGATGCCCCGGCCTTCTTCCTCGCGCATCTCATTCAGCCGTTCCAGGACATCACTGACCTTGGCCATGACCGCAGCTTCGATCTCTCCGTCGGCGCTGTCGTTCGCTGAGTCGAGAGCACCGGGAATACGCAAGACGGCATTGAGATCGGGTTCAGTCGCGAGGGAGAACTCGGCAGCAGCAGCGCGGAACGCAGAGATGTATCCGCTGATCAGCTCGCGGTTGAGCGAAAAAGTCTCGTTGGTAGCGCGATCCAGGCTTAGCGAGACCTCGACGTGTCCGCGAGCAACCTTCTCTTTCAGAATGCGCCGCAGTTGCATTTCGAGAGAGTCTGTGCCTGAAGGCAGGCGGAAGTGTAGATCAAGAAAGCGGTGGTTCACCGACTTCAACGACAAGGTGAAGCCGAGCCGAGTTGCGGGATGAGCGAAACCGGCCGTGGCGGAAGTACCTTCACCGTTTTGCCGTATTTCGCCCTTTACCTGCGCGAAGCCTGTCATCGAACGTATTTGCATAAGGGCCGAATCTTACCGTTCTGCTACTGCTTTGGGAGCTTCCAAATTCGAAAACTGCAGTTCGTACAATCGGCGATAGGTGCCGACCTGCTTCATTAAATCCTCGTGCGCCCCGGTTTCAGCGATGCGACCATTATCGATCACCACGATACGATCGGCACGTCGAACAGTGGAGAGCCGATGCGCGATGACAAAGACGGTGCGCCCGCTCATCAGATTATGCAAGGCGGACTGTACCAGGGCTTCGGACTCGCTGTCGAGAGCCGAGGTGGCCTCGTCCAAAATCAAAATGGGCGCATTCTTCAGCAGGGCGCGGGCGATGGCCAGGCGCTGGCGCTCGCCACCGGAAAGCCGTACGCCCCGCTCTCCAATGACAGTATCGTAACCTGCCGGGAGGGCGAGAATGAAGTCGTGAGCCAGAGCAGCGCGAGCCGCAGCCTCGACCTCTCTCATATGGACGTGCGGCTGGCCATAGGCGATGTTGTTGCGGACGGTATCGTTAAAGAGAACGGTCTCCTGGGTGACGATGCCGACCTGCGAGCGCAGAGAGGACAGAGTAGCGTCGCGAACATCGTGGCCGTCGATGAGGATGCAGCCGCCCGTGACGTCGAAGAAGCGTGGGATAAGGTGCACGAGCGTGCTCTTCCCTGCTCCGCTGGACCCGACGATGGCGAGAATCTCGCCGCGCTTTACTTCAAGATCGATACTGTGAAGGATCTCGCGGGATTCGTCGCCATCTTCCTGATAGGAGAAAGAAACGTCTTCGAAACGGATGGTGCCGGCGAAGCGTGGCAACGGTTTCGCGCCCGGCTTCTCAGTGACGACATCCTCGGTATCCATGAAGTCGAACAGTTGCGACGAAGCTCCCAGCGCCTGCTGGAAGCTGTTGTTGAAGACGGCGAACTTGCGCACCGGGTTGTACATGCTGAGCACGGCAGCGACGAAGGCAATGAATGCGCCAAGCGTGAGTTCGTTGTGCGCAATCTGGTCGCGGCCGAGGAGCAGCAACAGGGCGACGGCGATGGCGCCGAAGATATCCATGAGCGGCGAACTGATGGCTGCGGCGGCAACAGAGCGTAGGTTGGCGCGGAACAGCCGCTGCGCGGCTTTCTTGAAGCGGGCAACCTCCCATGACTCCATGCCGAAAGCTTTGACGATACGGTTGCCGGTGATGGTCTCGTGCAGGATATTTTGCACGTCTGCGAGTTGATCCTGACCGGTACGGGTAGTGGAACGCACGCGGCGCCCGATGCGCACGGCGGAGAAGATGATAATCGGAATGAAAACGACCAGAACCCACGCGAGTTTCCGGCCGAGAATGATGACCAGTCCGGCTGTGAAGAGAAATGTGAAAAATTGCTGTAAACCTTCCGCCAGCACGGTCGACATGGCAAACTGAACGCGCTCGATGTCATTGATGATTGTCGAGATCAATGTGCCGGTGGTGTGTTTCTGGAAGAAGGCGGCCGACCGGCGCAGTACGGAATTGTAGAGGTCGTTGCGCAGGTTGGTGATCATGCCGAATCCCGCGTGGTTCACCAGGTAGGTTCCGCAGTAATCGAAGATCCCCTTCAGCACAGTGGCTGCTACGAGCGCATAGGCAACCATAGTCCATGCATTGTGGAACTGAGTCGGTACGAGGCGCTGAAGATAGATCGGATGGTTGTTCAGCGGGTTTGTGAATAGGACAATGTTTTCCGAGCCGGAGGCAGGATTCAGCACCCGATCAAGGACCGGCTTGAGCAGCATTAAGCGAAAGGCTTCCAGAAATCCAACGGCAGCCAGAAGGAAGACTCCGGGCAGTAGTTGGAGAAGGAATGGGGCCACATAGCGCACGAGGCGCATCAGTTGCCGCATAGGACTCCCCTGCGGTGAAGGTCAGAATCGCTTGCCACCGGTGAAGTGGAGAGTAAAAGCAAGCTTTCATTTTACTTGAGTTGGAGACGAGAAGAATGGCGTTTCGGGTGCGTCGGGCGCATGCTCGGCTAGGACACGGATTAAGGCAGGGATGCTTCGGCTGCGCCGCGGCCACGGCTCGCTTCTCGCGGCTGCGCTCAGCATGACAACCCTCCGAGCGTCAAAAACTACGTGCGGGCGGCTGGACGGCCAGCACGTCGATGATTTGGGTTTGTCCTTGAACGGAAACCTGTAGGCAGGTGAATCTCCAACCGCCGTTCTTGTGCGCAACCACGCGAATGCGACCTTTCCCATGCGGGCCGGAGATCGGGATCGAGAAGTTGGCACGTCCGGTTGTTGCGCCGATCTTCAGCTCTCCGAAGATGAACCAACCGGCTTTCATCGGCTCTCCCATCTGATCGCGGACCTGTGAGTTCGCCGTCGCTTGGACCATGGCCTGTTTGTAGACGTCGCTGTTGCGGAAAGACCCGCTAATAATTCCGATGGTGAACGCCCCAAAGCTAGCGATCAGAAAAAGCAGGGTCAACAGGCCAAGTGGAACCTTCCAGAGGGGATGCCGTTCGATCCAACTCCTCGTTATCGGTTCGGGATGGAGTGGATATGGAGCAGTGGGCACGAACCCTCCTCGCTATTTGGGACTGTCGCGATGAACGACTTTGACGCGGTATCCGGCGCGGCGCAGATGCTTACCGACTTCCTCGGCAATCATCACGCTACGATGCTGGCCTCCCGTGCATCCGAAGGCGATGGTCAGGTAGCTCTTGCCCTCGTGGATGTAGTGAGGAAGCAGGTAGACAAGCAGGTCGGAAATGCGTGAGACAAATTCCTGCGTCTGCGGGAACGAGCGAATGTATTTGGCTACGCGCGGATGACGTCCGGTGAGCGGACGGAATTCGGGAACGAAATGCGGGTTGGGCAGGAAGCGAACGTCGAAGACAAGATCGGCATCTTCGGGGACACCCTGACGAAATCCGAAGCTCACGCAGGAGACCAGAATGCTGTTCTCGGCCGATTGCTCGTGGAAGCGCTCGTTGATGTGTGCTCGCAGTTCGTGCACGTTGAACTTCGAAGTGTCGATTACGAAATCGGCGAACCGGCGAATTGCGCCCAGGTGACGGCGCTCTTCCTTGAGCGCGGACTTCACCGGAGCATCATTGCCCAGCGGGTGTGGGCGGCGGGTTTCGCTAAAACGTCGGACGAGCACCGAATCGGAGGCCTCGAGAAAAACGACCTTGGTGGGAATCATGCGGCGCACGGATTTCAAGATGTCTGGCAACTTGTCGAGCTTGGAGCCTTCCCGTACGTCAACGACCAGCGCGGTGCGGCGGATATCTCGGGATTGCACGGCCAGTTCGGCGAAGCGCGGAATCAGTTCGACGGGAAGATTGTCGACGCAGTAGTAACCAAGATCCTCGAATGCCTTCAGTACCGAAGCCTTGCCGGAGCCGCTCATGCCCGTGATGATCACGAGCTCAGGGGGCTGCGTTGTTTCGCCTGATTTTTTCGGACTTCTCCCTAAAGATCGGGGGGCTTTGCGAGGCTTCATGAACTGGATAGTAGCATCGAAGCCCCCATGGCGCTTTCTTCCGGCAATTACCGAGTGAGATACCGGCGAAGTCCTGATCCTGGAAAAACGATTATGCGCATTGTCTCGATTGGCCTTCGGCAGGTAAGCTATCGGCCATGAAAAAGTTCGAAGAACTTACCGAACGCGAAGTTCTGGCACTTGCAATCGCTCTTGAGGAAGAAGACGAGCGCGTGTACTCCGACTTCGCGGAAGGCTTGCGACAGGATTATCCGGCGACGGCGTCGATGTTCGAAGGAATGCGCGAAGAGGAGTCCGGGCACCGGCGAAGGCTGCTTGAGTTGTATCGAAAGAAGTTTGGGGAACATATTCCGCTGATCCGCCGGCAAGATGTGCGTGGATTTGTGGAGCGGCCGGCGTTGTGGCTGGTGCGTCCGCTGCGGATTGAGGCGGTGCGCAAAGAAGCGTCGACCATGGAAGTGGAAACGCGCCGGTTTTATGAGAAGGCTGCGGGAAGGACGCAGGACGCGAGTATCCGGCAATTGCTGGACGATCTGGCCACGGAAGAACGCGAGCACGAAGAGCGTGCGCAGGAACTCGATAAGCAGAAGCTTCCGGACAACGTGAAGGCCGACGAGGAGGTCGCGCAGCGGCGACTATTTGTGCTGCAGATTGTGCAGCCGGGACTCGCCGGTTTGATGGACGGCTCGGTCTCGACCTTGGCGCCAGTTTTCGCGGCTGCGTTTGCTACGCAAAAAAGCACGGACGCGTTCGTGGTGGGTCTGGCCGCCTCAGCGGGAGCGGGAATCAGTATGGGATTCGCGGAAGCGCTTTCGGATGACGGCAGCCTTACGGGGCGCGGGCATCCATGGGTCCGCGGATTGATCTGCGGAGCGATGACGGCTTTGGGCGGAATCGGTCACACTCTGCCGTTTTTGCTGCGTGACTTCCGGATGGCACTATGGGCGGCTGGAGTGGTCGTGCTGGTGGAACTGGGAGTCATCACGTGGGTTCGCAAGCGCTACATGGACACACCGTGGGTTTCAGCGGCCCTGCAGGTGGGGCTCGGGGGCGTGCTGGTTTTCATCACGGGCATGCTGATCGGGAAATACGGAGCTTCGTGAACGATGCTCGCGACCGGAGACGCGGCGCGCTGCGATTTCACTGTTGCGTGTCGAGCGGGTGCGTGCTCTTTTCGTAGAATTCTTTTTGCAATTTTGGGCTGACGTCATCTGCCTTTATCTGTTGAATCGCCTTCACGACTGAGTCGATCCACCACTTCATCTGATATTCGCCCAATTCCTTCGTGGCAGCAGATTGTAATACCGAAACAGACTCTATTAAAACGTATAAATACTCGACCGGAGCGATTCGGTAGGTTACAGGCACGGGCGCTGCAGGGTGTATTTCGATGGCACGCGGCATCCCCTAAGAGCACAGCCGCCGCCAATCTAGCGTGAGTTTCGTGATCATCGAAAATTTCACAGAATCGCGGCGCGAAAGCTTGGGCACAGGCAACTCGCGACGGTGGGCAAGCCTCCTACTGTATGGAGCATCTTGTAACAGAGATGTTTGCTGGGCGCTGAGTCGAGAAAGTTGTAAGAAGGAGATTACGATGAAGCGTACCAGCCTGCCCGTCATATGCCTGTGTGCGGCCCTAGTATTGGCATTTGCGCCATTTGCCAAGGCAGATCAGTCAAACCAAGCTACGAAAGTCACTTTTAGCCAATCAGTCGAAATTCCAGGAAGAGTTCTCAGCGCCGGGACCTATTGGTTCACGCTGGTGAGGGATGATCCGGACCGGAACGTGGTCCAGGTGTGGAACTCCGATCGCCAGCACCTTCTGGCGACGATCCTGACTGTGCCGGACGAACGAATGCACGCACCCGGTCACACGGTGGTGAAATTCGAGGAGCGGGCCTCGAATCAACCGCAGGCGCTGCGGGCCTGGTTTTATCCTGGCGACAACTATGGCCACGAATTCGTGTACTCCGAAAGCCGAGCTCGCGAATTGGCGAAGCGAACGGGTCATCCTGTGCTTTCAATGCGGGACGAGGATGCTGCCAATATTACAAAGCCAGCTAAATCGGCGAAGGAACCCTCCATTGTGGCGATGAAACAGGCTCACGTGGAAGCCATTAGTCCAAGCGGACAAGAGGTCGATAAGTCGCAGGCAATCCAGGCGATGTCGCAGAGTTCGAGCCCAATGAGCACGCCGCAGCGCTAGCGGCGCATGCTCGAATCGAAGTCAACAGCCTGTCCGTCTCTCTGCAAAGAGCGAAGAGAGACGGACGGGACAGGCATCGGCGTATATTGATCGAAGCCGTCGTATGTTTACGATTGCGTTCGATCGTTTACGGAGGTGCCCTGTGTCGCGACCGCTCTCCCTCAGGTTCTTCATGGTTGTCTGCAGTTCTGCGATCTGTCTTGCGCAGTCACCCAGCAAGCCCCGCACCGAATACTTTCCCGATACCACGAACAACATCCATCTTGAGATGGTCTTCAATTACAACGTCACCGACGTTAACACGGAGTCGGGCGTGGTCGACATGGTCTGGGCTTCCGACTATCCGAATCAGCCGGCTGACGTATACAACACCGTGTACATTCCGTACTCGGTCGACAACTTCACGCACACGGTGGCGTGGTACTTGCGGAATCATCCCGATTGGCTTGAATTTCGCTGCGACCGCAAGACCCTGGCCTTCGAGTTCGGCTCGACCAGCCTCGCTCCCCTCGACTTTGCCAATCCCAAAGTGCGCACCTATCAATGGGCCAACTGGGTGGACGCTCCGCTCGCGCAAGGCTATGCCGGAATCGCCGTCGATACTATGTCGGCCAGCAGCAACTGGGGACGCTGCGGCCATTACAATCTCTCGGGCGATTGGGTGCAGCAGTATTCCGGAAAGGCCAACGATCCCGTCTATCAGCGCGACGAGCTTGACTGGGAAGCCGCCACCTACCGGCATGTCCATAACTATTCCAACACTGCCACCATGCAGGTCAACGTGTCATACGAGTTCGGCTTTCCGATGAACGTGAATCTACAGCTCATGACAACGACGGATCTATTGTTCGACGAGCGCGGTTTCACTAACTATGGCAACCCGCCCGACGTGCCTCCTCCCACGCAATGGGAAGAGATTATGGGCGTGCTGCAATATGTCGAGAGCAAAGACATCTGCTACATGACCAACGGTGAAGAATCTGGACTGACGGCTGATATTCCGCAATCGGCTCGGCTGTGGGTGATCGCCAACTACCTGCTGGTGAAGAAGCGCTGTACGTACATGTATATAACGGGATTCACCGCAGGCGGAGGCCAGGATTACGGCTCGCTGATCACCTTCCCGGAATACTCGATTCAGATCGGACATCCAGCGGGCGCGATGAAGAAGACGGAGGGCGTGTGGGCTCGCATGTATTCGGGAGGGCTGGCGCTGGTGAATCCGTATTACGGAACGGCGACGGTGACGCTGCCGGCGGGATCGTACGTGGATGTGAATGGGAATCCAGTCGGCCCGACGCTGACGATGCAGGGACAGACAGGAGACGTGCTGCTGAAGGCGCAGTGAGCAACATCTCGCGGGAATGCCCCTTACAGCAAGGTGAGTTGCAGGTGGCAGGGATCCTTCGACTGCGTTGCCGCTCGCTTCGCTCGCGTCCACTTCGCGCAGGATGACAACGTGGAGATTCTGGCCAGTTGTTGCTGGCGCGGACCCCTGCCCCCTCATCCCTGACCACTGGTTTTCTACATTCCCGGCAGTTTCATTCCTGCCAGCCTGCGCGCGAAACTTGGCTTGCCCATCTGCTTGAACATTTTCTTCATCTGGGCGTACTGGCGGAGCAGATTATTTACTTCCTGCACGGTCGTCCCCGAGCCGCGGGCGATGCGCTTGCGGCGGTTGCCGTTAATCACTTCGTGATGATTGCGCTCGTGCATGGTCATCGAGTTAATGATGGCCTCGACGCGGTTGATCTGTTTTTCGTCAATATTATCCGCCGCCTTCTGCAATCCCGAGAACGGACCGATCGACGGCAGCATGCCCATAATGCTCTTCATCGATCCCATCTTTTTCACTTGCCGCAACTGGTCGCGGAAGTCTTCGAGCGAAAAGCCGTCGCCGGTCAGCGCCTTGGTTGCCAGTTCTTCCGCTTTCTTCTTGTCGATCTGCTTCTCGGCGCGCTCGATCAGCGATAGGATGTCGCCCATGCCGAGAATGCGCGACACGATGCGGTCGGGATGAAACGGCTCCAGCGCATCGTACTTCTCGCCCACGCCGATAAATTTGATGGGCTGCCCGGTGACCTGCCGGATCGACAGAGCTGCGCCGCCGCGCGCATCGCCATCCATCTTGGTCAGCACAACTCCGGTCAGTGACAATTTCTTGTGGAACTCTTCGGCCGAGCGCACCGCATCCTGTCCGGTCATGGCGTCGGCGACGAACAGAATCTCCGATGGATTCAGCAGCTTCTTCAGCGACTGCATCTCGTTCATCAACTCGTCGTCGATGTGCAAGCGGCCAGCGGTATCGACGATCAACACGTCGCATCCGCTGACGATGGCCTCGCGCCGGGCTTCTTTGACTAACCGCTCCACTGCTTGCGTAAGCTCGGTCGCAGTGTTCGCATCGCCGATCTGGCCTTCATAGATCTGGCTCTTGACGGCTTGGGCGACCACCTTCAACTGTTCGCGCGCTGCGGGACGATATACGTCCACCGATACCAGCAGCGGACGGTGGCCGCCCTGCTTGAACCAGTTCGCCAGCTTGCCCGAGGTCGTCGTCTTACCGGAACCTTGCAGTCCGGCCATGAGCACGACGGTCGGCGGCTGCGAGGCGAACTTCACGCGCGCCGTGTCTTTGCCCAAGACCTCAACCAGTTCGTCGCGCAGAATCTTGATGACCTGCTCGCCGGGCGAGAGCGCCGTCATCACTTCGGTGCCAACAGCCTTGGCCCTGATCTGATCGATGA
This sequence comes from Terriglobia bacterium, assembly GCA_963711365.1. Lineage (GTDB taxonomy): Bacteria > Acidobacteriota > Terriglobia > Terriglobales > Acidobacteriaceae > Sulfotelmatobacter. The sequence goes on from CAVQDY010000012.1 coordinate 290,515, forward strand.
GCTGCTTGACGACTTTGAAGTTGACATCGGCCTCTAGCAGCGCCAGCCGGATTTCGCGCAGCGCCTCATCAATGTTCTCTTCGGTCAGCTTGGCTTGGCCGCGAAGCGTCTTGAAAGCGCGTTGTAGTTTTTCCTGAAGATTCTCAAACATAAAAGTAATCACCTATTTTAGCAGTCACGATGAGCTATGAGCCGCGAGCCCAGGAGCTATGAGACGGCAATGACGAACTGCGGCTGTGCACTGCCAGTGTGCGAACCAATCGCGTACGAATATGGGATGATTGACCACGATGATCGCAGCTGGGGTTGGCGCGCTTTCGTGCCTGATATGGATCGTGATGATTGCTGCCTGGGGACGCTTCTGGCGCATCACGACTCTCCCAGAAGGGCTGAAGGTGACGGCGCAAGCCGAGTCCGCGCCCCGGGTTGCGGTGGTTGTGCCGGCGAGAAATGAGGCGGACGTCATAGGCCGGGTGGTCCTGTCGCTGCTCGAACAGGACTATCAGGGCGCGCTGCGAATCTTCGTTGTGGACGATCACAGCACTGACGGCACCGCCAGTGTGGTGGCGCAGGCGGCGCGCGCTCGGAGCGATCGGGTGACGGTCATCCCGTCGGCTCCGCTGCCTCCGGGATGGACCGGGAAGATGTGGGCGCTGGCACAGGGGGTGGGACGGGCGGACGAGTTCTCTCCGGAATATTTTCTGTTCACGGATGCCGACATCGTGCATGCGCCCGATAGCGTCGGATTGCTGGTAGCGATGGCCCAGGCCAACCATCTCGACATGGTCTCGATGATGGTGAAGCTGCGATGCGAGTCGCTGGCCGAGCGCGCGCTGATTCCCGCCTTCGTGTATTTCTTTTTCATGTTGTATCCGCCGGCGTGGGTGAATGATCGTCGAAAGAAAACCGCGGCGGCGGCCGGCGGAGACATTCTGGTGCGCGCGGACGCGCTGGCGAAGTCGGGCGGGATCGCAACGATTCGCGCCGAACTGATCGATGATTGTGCGCTGGCGCGGGAGATCAAGCGCAACGGCCGTATTTGGCTAGGCTTGACGCAGAATGCGTCGAGCGTCCGGAGCTACGAAGGATTCGCCGGTATCGGGCGCATGATCTCGCGCAACGCCTTTTATCAGCTGCGACATTCGGTGTGGTTGCTGATGGGGACGCTGCTGGGGTTGGGGATAACCTTCCTGGCGCCGCCGACGCTTGTGTTCTTCGGCGGATGGGCAGCGTTGCTCGGCGGATTCGCGTGGCTGTTGATGACTCTCAGTTTCTGGCCCATGGTGAGATTTTATGGCTTGTCCCCGCTATGGGCGGCATCACTGCCGTTGGTTGCCCTGTTCTATGCGGGTGCGACAGTGCACTCAGCAGTCCAGTACTGGATGGGACGCGGTGGGGAGTGGAAGGGGCGGGCACAGGACACGCGGGCATGAGTGCCAATTTTCTTGAAGCGGGCGTCGATCAGAGAACGCTTGCGCGGTGCAACGATGCGGGCGACACGAGGTCCTTCGACTGCGGTTGTGCTTTGCCGCTTCGCGCAAAGCACAATCCTCGCTCAGGATGACAATCAGTAATGAGCAGTGAAAATACCTGCTTACTCCACCTTCGGTCGGATCATCTCAAAGCGGTCTCTGGTGCGGGTGTATTGCAGGCCGCCCATACGGCCGATCAGATCGAGGGAGTTTGGGTCGAGTCGTCCGTCTTTGAGGTGGGCGTCGTCGACGTGAACGGCCACGACGTGTCCGATTACGAGGCTGCTTCCGGTTGGTTTGGGAGAGAAATCGATAATCTGATGCAGTTTGCATTCGAAGCTCACGGGAGACTCTCCGACGCGGGGAGGTCGCACGGCCTGAGAAACTACCGGTTTGAGTTTCGCCAGCTCGAACTCGTTGACCGTAGCGTCGTACTCGCCGCTAGTCGCGTTCATGTGCTCGCGCAGATCATAGGTCACGACGCTGACGACGAATTCTTTGGTCTCGCGAATGTTGCGCAGTGTGTCTTTTGGCTCGCCGTGCGGCTTTAACGGGACTTCTTTCGGCGCGCGCAGCCCGGGAGAAAATGCGAGCATGGGAGGATCTACGGAGACGCAGTTGAAGAAAGAGAACGGAGCAAGGTTCGGTTGCCCCGCCGTGCTCTGCGACGAGACCCACGCAATGGGCCGGGGCGCGACGCTATGTAGAAGAATGCTGTAAATCTCTCGGTGGGAGAGTTGGGAAATAAGGGCGTCCATAGGGCGAGTATAGCTTTGACCGGCGGCTCGACGAGAGAACGCCTTTCCACGTTCATCTCACTTCAGGCAGACACGGGGTCCTTCGACTGCGGTTGTTCTTTGCGCTGATCGCGCAAAGAGCAATCCTCGCTCAGGATGACAAAAGAGGGGCACAGGGTACTACGCGAATACTTCCTTCGCGGCGACGACCGTGTTGCTGTGGATTGTGACCGTGTCCTCCAGGTTGTGCGCGTAGCCGCCGGCGTAAGTCACCATCACGGGAATGTTGCGCGCGCGGGCGACGCGGAAGACAAGTTCGTCGCGCTTCTTCAACCCATCGATGGTTAAATCGAGTCCTCCCAGCTGGTCTTCACGATAGGGGTCGGCACCTGCGATGTAGCAGAGCAGGTCGGGCTCGAACTGGCGAAGTCCGGAGCTGAGGGCGTTGTCGAGCCATGCGAGATAGTCAGCATCGTTGGTGGCATCGGGCAGGTCGACATCAATCGAAGAAGGCGGCTTCCATAACGGATAGTTGTTGTGCTGGTGGAGCGAGATGGTGAAGACATCGCCGGCATGGGCTCCGCGCATCTTGCCGCGGGGCGCGTTTTTAGGCGGCTCGACCGTCGAGGTAGAAGACGAAGGCAGCAGAGCGCTGGCCATGCGTGTACCGGCGAAGATGTGAGCAGTACCGTTGCCCTGGTGGACGTCGCAGTCGAGGGTCATGGCGGTACGGATTTTGTCGTCGCGCTGCAGCCGGCGGATGGCAACGGCGACGTCGTGGATCATGCAGAATCCCTCGCCATGGTCGGGAAAGGCGTGGTGAAATCCGCCGCCGATGCTGATGGAAACTTTGTCGGTAAGGGACTGGCGCGCGGCGAGGATGGATCCGCCGGCAGCGAGCCAGAAGGCAGCTGCCAACTCGCGAGAGTAGGGGATCTCCATCTCCATTTCTTCGCGCGGGCTGAGCGTGCCGGTCTTGAGCTTCTGCACGTATTCGGGCTTGTGGACGAGTAGGATGTCCTGGTCGGTGGCGGGCTGAGGCTCGAGAAAGTCTGCGGGTTCGGCGACGCCGGTGGAGATGAGGCGGTCGTGGACGCGTTTGTATTTCTCGGCGGGAAAAACGTGATTGCCGATCGGCAGGTAATACGCGTCGGCGTAGACAAGTTTGAAGGGGAGCATGCGAGAGCCCTACATCATACGCGAAACTTCGTCATCCTGAACTCTGGCGAAGACGGAGTGAGGGACGGCACGGCGTCCAAGGGTTCCGATGGCGTGGACGAGACACAGCTGCGCATGCTGGCTGTGCGGGGTTCCCAACGGCAGCACCGGGGGGACATTCCGTCGTACGGTCCCTCGGAGGGCTTGTGCCCTCCTCAGGATGACATCTGCGAGGAGCTGAGCGGATCGGCTAGCGTTTCTTGGGCGGCTGGTCGGTGACCATGGGCCTGCGCACGGGGACCATTGCCCCTTTCGAGGGATCGGCGGCCGCGTTGGCACGTGTGAGAACTTCTTTCTGGATGTATTGCACGAACTCCTGAATCTGCCGCTGCATTTCTTCCATGCGTTCACGCATTTGCAGGATGATCGCCATGCCGGCAATATTAACGCCGAGGTCCCGCGCGAGCGACAGGATGAACTCGAGGCGAAGCAAATCTTCATCGGTGTAGAGGCGGGTATTGCCTTCCGTGCGGGAGGGTTTGAGCAGGCCTTCGCGCTCGTAGAGCCGCAGGGTCTGGGGATGAATGCCGTACATCTCGGCAACGGCCGAGATCATGTAGGCTCCTTTTGATTTTCGTTTGGTCACCAGTTCCCTCGCGCATGCTCGGGATTTCGCCAGCTGACTCTCGTCGCTGCGCTGCTCACGCCCAGCAAACGGCTCAACATAGGCTTCGCCCCGATTCTACGGCAACCGCAGATTTTCTTCCTAGTTCATGACGAACTGCTGGAGCAAAATGCGCGCCAAACCCGGAAAGCCGCCCGGCATCGAACCGACGGAGGGTCATCCATGGACCGAGACAAAAGCATTGATGCATTGGAACATCTGATCGAGCGTTGCCGGGACGGCCACAACGGGTATCGCGAGGCAGCCGAGAAGGTCAAAAGACCCGACCTGAAAACCTTTTTCAACGAAGTCAGCCTGGAGCGCGGACGGTTCGCCGAAGAGTTACAGAACGAACTAGTGCGTCTTGGTAAGCCGGACAAGAGAGTATCCGGCTCCACGGAAGCCGCTCTGCATCGGGCGTGGCTTGACACCAAAGCCGCTCTGGGCGGCGACGACCATACCATATTGGATTGGCTTGAGCACGGTGAGGACGTCGCGAAAGATGCCTACGAGAAGGCGCTGGCCAGCGATTTACCGGAAAACATCGCGCAAATCGCTCGGCGTCAGGCCGCAAGTGTGGAACAGGCGCACGACAAGGTAAAGGCTCTGCGAGATACGGCCAAAGCGGCGTAGGAACTGGCTTTCCGCTTCGGCTGTCGCAATCCACAAAAGGGACCGGATCTCTCCGGTCCCTTACCATTGAACTCAGAACCCTCCCCCGAGTCGGACCCTACGCTGCGGGTTGCGGTTTCTGCTTCGAGGTCTCGGCCCAACCCGTGGGCTTCAATGCGAGATTGACGAAGTAAGCGACGACTCCGGCTGCGATCAGGATCATGCCGAACGCCAGCGAACTCATCCCGAGAATGGACTCGTGCTCGCTGCGGATGACCGAAAAAACGAGGAGCATCACCGGCGGGATGCCGATGGCGATGGCTCCGGGCAATCCGCCCGGGACCCGGAACGGACGCTTCAGTTTCGGTTCACGGAAGCGCAGGACGATGAGCGCAATGAACTCAAGCCCCAGGCTGCCGCCGTAAAGAAGAATGTCGAGAGTGACTAGGCGTGCGAAGCCCAGGCCGAGACACATGGCCCAGCCGATCGCCAAAGCAATGATGGCGACCCAGGGAGCTTTCGACTTCGGATGCAGCTTGCCGAAGACCTTGGGCAGCATGCCATCTTGCGCCATTGCCAAAGGCAGGCGCGAATAGCTCATGACTAAGGCATTGAACATGCCGAAACCGCTGATCATGCCGCCGAGAACCACTCCGATGCGGAGCAACGGCCCGCCAACAAGCCCGGCAATGTCAGCCCAGGAACCAGTTTCCCATGCCGTCGATTTCAGACCGGTCATCCACATCGCGGCGAAGGGTAGCACATAGCTTACGGCCACGATGCAGACTGCGACCAGCATCGCCCGGGGATAGGTCCGCTGCGGACGCTCGACTTCGGTTGCGATGGTGGAGGCGTTGTCCCATCCCATGTAGTTCCACATGCAGATCAGGAGGCCTCCGAGAATGTCCACGGTAGATGTGGTCGGCTTGGTGACGGCGTTGGCCAGAGCACCGAGCTTGAACGGAGCGAGGATTACAACCGCTGCGAAAGGCGCGGAGAGGGCAAGGAACAACCAGAGCGAGGTCAGGGAGACGACCTTGACTCCGGCGATGTTGAGCAGGGCGCAGGCAACCACGACGAACAACGCGACCCACCATCCGCGATTGTTCTCGTGGAAATACGGGAACATGCTGGTGAGGTAGGCCACGAAAAGCGTGGGATAGATCGCCATGTCGAAAATTGATGCAACCAGCGAGAGCCAGGCTTCCTGGAATCCCCAGAAGTTGCCCATAGCGCGGCGCACCCAGGCGTAGTATCCGCCTTCGTAGGGGAGCGCACTCGAGAGTTCGCCGATCATGAACGCGGTCGGCAGGCTCCAGAGGAGCGGAGTGATGAGCAGAATCAGGATGGCGCGTCCGTAGCCGGCGCCATGCACGATATCTTCGGTCCCATAGGTTCCGCCAGACACCATAAAGAAGGTGGCGGCGACCAAGGGCCAAAGCGTGAGGCGGACGAATTTCTTCCGGTTCGGGACGACGGCGAGGGGTTGGGAAGTTTGGAGTTGTTGCCGGCTAGCTGTTGCCAATTTCTATGTCTGCCTCCTCAAGCGACTCACTCTCACCACCGCGTCTCCCTTGAGTCCTCTAGGTGCGAAGACGTTCTGTTTCGCGGCTCCCGGGTTTGATGCGATTTCCCGGACATGTCGGTAAAGTTAGTTCGCATTTGTGAGATTACGGGAAATTTCCACAGATGCAAGATTTTTTTGAATTATTTTGCAAATTTTTGTAACGCGCCGGGAGTGGTACTAGAGTAATGCGGACGGCCTTCACCACAGGGGGCACAGAGGCTCACAGGGGACTTCTTAATTACTTCTGCCACTCTTTGCCGTCGACCATGCGTTTGATTCCGTCGCGCAGGTGCAGGACGTTGAAGTTGATCAGTAAGCCCACAGGGATTCCACTCAATCGCATGTAGGAGAGGAGTTGCGCTTCGTGGATTGGGTGGATTGCTTCTACCGCTTTTACTTCGACTACGACTCGATGCTCGACTACTACGTCGATGCGGTAGCCGACTTCGAGTTTCTGGCCTTCGTAGATGACCGGCAGGGCAACTTGCGTTGCTACTTCGAAACCGCGGCTTCTCAGTTCGTGGGCTAAGCAGGCTTGATATGCGCTCTCGAGCAGACCGGGGCCGAGGACGGAGTGAACCTTCATGGCGGAGCTCACTATCGCACCGGTAATCTCGTTTACGCGAAAGAAAAGCGAGCGGGCTGGAGAGGCCATGCCTACTGGATAACACGTCTTACCTGTGTTCCTCAGTGACCTCTCTGTGGTGAAAAGTTGCTTTTGGTTTCATATTGGGAATGATGTGATCACAGAGGGGACACAGGGTCACACAGGGAACTGAATTAGACCTTCGCCCAGAGTTCGGCTCTGGGGTCTTCCGGGTTCAGCTTGGCCAACTCGCGCAGGAGTTCTTTGGTGCGCTCGTCGCGGGGCATAGGGACCGTCACCGTGATTTCCACGATTTCGTCGCCTCTCGCGCCCTCTTTTGTCGCCGAGGGCACACCCTTTTCGCGCAGCCGCAGCTTTTGGCCAGACTGGGTGCCGGGCGGAATCTTCAGGAGTGCGCGCCCGTCGATGGTTGGGACTTCGATCTTCGCTCCCAAAGCGGCTTCTGTCGAACTGACTGGTACCGTTAATGAGATGTCGTCGCCATCGCGGTGAAAGATCGGGTGCTCATCGGTCCGGATGATGGCGTAGAGATCCCCGGGAGCGCCGCCGTGAGCTCCGGCGTTGCCTTTGCCGGGAATGCGAATGCGCTGGCCGTCGCGGGTACCGGGCTTAATGCGGACTTCGAGCGGTTCGGTGTGCGTGACCGTGCCTTCGCCGTGGCAGGTCGGGCACGTCGTCAGATTCTTTCCAGTCCCGTGGCAACGCGGACATTGCACGTTGAACTTCATGCGTCCGCCGGTCTGGGTGATTTGTCCGGTACCGTTGCATTCCGGACATTTGCCCGGGGCTTCGAGCGATCCCTGGCCGTGGCAGGTGGAGCAGACATCTTGCCGCGTAATGTTGAGGCGCATGACGCCGCCGCGGATCGCCGTCCAGAAGGGAGCGTTGACCTGGTATTCGAGGTCGGTGCCGGGCTCAGGGCCTTCGTCGGCTGCGGCCGCGCCTCGCCCTCCACCGAAGATGCCGGAAAAGATATCCCGAAAACTGCTATTTCCGCCAGCTCCTCCCGTCGCTCCTGTCGTGCGTTGGCCACGGCCCGCGTTGTTGATGAAATCGGAGAAATCGAAACCGCCGAAATCGAAGGGGACGCCGCCTTGATTTCCGGATTGGGGGCTTCCTCCAGCTTGAAAACCTCCAGGGAATCCGCCCCCGGATTGTCCGGCACGGGCGTAAGCCTCGGCTGTGGCGGGATCGATGTTGTCGGAATAGAAGCCGACTTGATCGTAAATCTTGCGCTTCTTGGGATCGCTGAGAACTTCGTTGGCCTCGGACAGCGCTTTGAATTTTTCCTCCGCGGATTTGTCGCCGGGATTGACGTCCGGATGGTACTTGCGTGCGAGTTTGCGGAAGGCTTTACGGATGTCGTCGGCGGAAGCGGATTTCTTAACGCCAAGGATCTCGTAGTAGTCCTTTTTTGTGGTTGTGGCCATTATTACCGTCTTCAGTGCTTGCTAATCGCAGGACGCGGGCAAGAGCGCCCGCGCCACCCAATCAATTTATGATCTTGCGCCGGTCTTTGTCTTCGACCAGCACGGGCAGCTCATCCACGATGGGTGCGTCGACGTACACTGGGACGCTCCGCACTCCGGTGGGAGTCTGCGCAAAGACCAGCCATTGCCTCTCGTCCTCGGAGAGGTCTAAGAAATATGTCTCGTTGTTCACCTGGAAGTCCAATTTAATCTCCCCCTGAAAAATCCGGCCACGGATTCACACGAATTTTCACGGATCTGTTTTTATCCGTGTCGATCTGTGCCGATCCGCGGCCGCGATTGACTCGCTTATTTCTTGTCTTCGACGTCGACGTACTCGGCGTCGATCACTCCTTCGTCTTTCTTCTGACTGCCTCCGCCGTTAGCGCCGGGTTGCGGGCCCGCGTCTGGCGTGGGGCCTGCCCCCGGGGCTCCGCCTGCGGGCTGAGCAGCTTTGTACATCTGCTCGGCCAGCTTGTGCGAGGCGGTGGTCAGGGCTTCGCGAGCCCGATCCATCTGCGCCTTGTCGTTGGACTCGAGCGCTTTCTTGGCATCGGCCAGCGCGTTTTCGACGTCGCCGCGTTCCGAGCCGGAGATCTTGTCGCCGTGCTCCTTCAGCATCTTCTCGATGTTGTAGACCATCGAGTCGAGCTGGTTCTTGGCTTCGATCGAATCGCGGGCTGCTTTGTCTTCGGCCGCGTGCGCGTCGGCTTCTTTCGCCATGCGCTCGACTTCTTCCTTCGACAATCCAGAAGAGGACGTGATCGTGATCTTCTGATCTTTCTGCGTGGCCGTGTCTTTCGCGGTCACGTTCAGGATGCCGTTGGCATCGATGTCGAAGGTGACTTCGATCTGCGGCACACCCCGCGGGGCCGGAGGAATTCCGGTCAGGTGAAACTTGCCGAGCGTGCGGTTCTGCGCCGCCATCGGACGTTCACCTTGCAGAACGTGAACTTCAACCGAGGTCTGGCTGTCAGCCGCGGTAGAAAAAGTCTCGGTCTTCTTGGTCGGAATCGTGGTGTTGCGCGGAATCATCGGCGTGGAAACACCGCCCAACGTCTCGATCGAGAGCGTCAGCGGGGTCACGTCGAGCAAGAGCAGGTCTTTGACTTCGCCCTTGAGCACGCCGCCCTGAATAGCCGCGCCGATCGCCACCACTTCGTCCGGATTGACACCCTTGTGGCCTTCGCGTCCGAAGAGCTCTTTTACAAGCGTCTGAATGCGAGGCATGCGGGTCTGTCCGCCGACCAGAACGACTTCGTTGATCTTGCCGGTATCGACGCCCGCGTCTTTCATGCACTGCTTGCACGGTCCGACGGAGCGCTGAATGATGTCTTCAATCATGCCTTCGAGCTTGGCGCGGGTCAGTTTCTTGACCAGGTGCTTGGGCCCGCCGGCATCTGCGGTGATGAAGGGCAGATTGATCTCGGTCTCCATGGTGGTGGAGAGCTCGATCTTGGCTCGTTCCGCGGCATCACGCAGACGCTGCAGAGCCATTTCGTTGCCCTTGCCGCGAAGGTCGAGGCCTTCATCTTTCTTGAATTCGTCGATGAGCCAGTCGACCAGGCGCTGATCGATGTTGTCGCCGCCGAGATGGGTGTCACCGTTGGTGGCTTTGACTTCGATCACGCCTCCGCCGACTTCGAGAATCGAAATGTCGAACGTACCGCCGCCGAAGTCGTAGACGGCGATGGTCTCGTCTTTTCCCTTGTCGAGTCCGTAAGCCAGCGCGGCTGCCGTGGGCTCGTTGATGATGCGCTTCACTTCGAGGCCGGCAATCTGGCCGGCATCTTTCGTGGCCTGGCGCTGTGCGTCATTGAAATACGCAGGCACGGTGATGACGGCTTCGGTGACCTTCTCGCCGAGATAGTCTTCCGCTGCCTTCTTCAGCTTCTGCAAAATCAAAGCCGAGATCTGTGGCGGCGTGTATTCCTTCCCCTGGGCCAGAACGGCGACATGATCACCCGACTGGACAACCTTGTAGGGCACCATCTTGATTTCTTCCTGAACCTCGTCGTAGCGGCGTCCCATGAAACGCTTGATCGAGTAAACCGTATTCTCTGGGTTGGTAATCGCCTGCCGTTTGGCGACCTGCCCGACGAGCCGCTCGCCGGTCTTGGTGAATCCAACTACCGAGGGCGTAGTGCGCCCTCCTTCTTCATTTGCAATGACCTTGGGCTCTCCACCCTCCATGACTGCTACGCAGGAGTTGGTGGTGCCGAGGTCGATTCCAATAATCTTGGACATAGAGCTTGCCTCCTAAACTTGATAAGTCCTTTGTCAACAACGTTTACTGTGGTCCAACTGCTTTGTTATCAGCCGGATGATATGGCTTGAGTGAATCGTTGTCAAGTTTTTAGATGAGGATTGAAGTCATAAGGATGCGGAACCGGAGTATTTGGAAATTCTTGCTGCGGCGCAAGGACGTGTATTTCAGCAGTCACGCAAACACCGGCGAGGAGGCCACAGAGCTGAACCTTGGTCACAGGGCTCCCTGAACTGCGTCCAGGAGCGATTCGAGAGAGCTACCAAGCAGCGAAGGATGCCACTTCGGTGGTCTCTTTAAAGGCTAAAGGGGAATCGGCGCTTATCAGATCGACGCTAAACTCCATCTCCACCTTCCAGAGGGGCTGGCCGCCCAGGGAATGGTAGAAGCCCCAGGTCCGGCGATGGCGACCACACTCAGGAGGCGCCAGAATTGAGGTGGTCATATACCAGGCGGAGAAGATCGGCGGAGAAAGGTACGCTGGCCATCAGATTGATGGTGAAGATCGCGCAGGCGAGCGGCACCAGGCCAAAACGGATGACGATAAGCAGAGCTATGGCGTAGACCAGGACCATGGACGGAAGCTCGATCATCTTGTAAGATACCACTCAGTCCTGTGGAACGGCAAAGAGGTGATAAAAACAATGGCTGCAATCCACTCTTTGCGCAGGACAACCTTCAGACCGAAAAACACCAGGAAGAAAACCAGAGTCGTTTGAATCGATTGGGGCCATTGGCGCAACCATCTGCCGAGCGCCACGCGTCCGCCCATCAGTGCATCGGTGGAAACAAGTCCGGGAGACGCGCCCATGTGCATCATGGGGATGTAGCGAATCTGAAAGACGAGAATCCAGACCACGCCTAGGGCTATACCGACAAGGATGTCGCGGCCGACGACAGGATCACGCCAGCTACCAGCGAGCAAGCGGCTCCAAGAGATGATCGACTTCGGCCACTGACGCCGAACCCAAGGTTCGATCGCCATGTAGAAAACCCACATGACACCCGACAAGAACAGGGCTGTACTCATCGAGATGACGGTGAGACCAATGAAGTCGGTGATCGTGGCAAAATGGCCGCGGGACAGGAATAGAGCTATCTCGAGCAGGAACATCACGATCGCCAGACGTAGAGCACCTTCACGGTCCGCGCGGCCGCGAAGGTAATTGCGCCGGGCGAGAAAGGCACCTCCGCCCAGTCCAAGAATGAGCACCAGAAGGAAAATGATCCTCTGCGAATTGTTCGCCAAAGGGTTTCTTCTCGCTGCTGACCATTCGGGCGGGCTTGGTCCAATCGCCGATGAGGCGAAAGAAGACGGGCTTGCCCTGAAACGACGCGGCTTCGACGCGCAGGGGACGGGTGGTACCGGGCCAGACTCCAGTCCAGGCAGCACGAGCGTCGGAACCACCAAGCGAGTTCCATGCAGGCGCGGTGGGCTGGAATTTCGAGGGGTCCAGAGCAGCGGCATTGAAAAGAACAGTTCCAGTCATAAGGCGCGGCAGACTGCCGTATGGTGGCGTCTCCGCTGGTTACTCTCTGTGGTGCGATTGCCTGGAAATAGGTCAACCGGCCTTGAGAATCGAGCTGCAGATTGATCATCCCTGAGGTTACAGGTGGAGGGTCGGTTTCCTGAATTATGCCGGGTGTGAGCAGATTGTCGTGGAATTCATCGGCGACCATATCTTCGGGACTCTGCCGATACCAGTACCGCAATAGGGTGGGTCGGGATGCCAGAACCTTGTCCCAATCGGGATGTGGCTTATCGTTCTTCTCGACTGCATCCTGAAAGTCCCCGTCGATATCGAGGCCGAATGCGCTGTCAGCGGGGCGGCCTTCGTATCCGAGACGGGAGATGATCTCATGCGCCTTCTGGGTAAGGACCTCCGGAGTCATTTCAAGGTTCATCTTGTCGAAGGCGTTGTAGTGAACGGAGTAGCCGATGGTGAACGCCAGACCGAGAAGGACGCTGGCAAAGATCGCGATGGCTACGCGCGGCCGCAGACCGACCGTTTCGCCCGCGGCGGCAACCATCTCCGGAGAGGGTGTTTCCCCGGCGGCGAGAGCGGCAGCCAGCGGATCGCCGCCAGGCAGCGCTGCCGAGATCGCGAGCGCGTTTGGGGGACGAGATGTGGGATTCTCTTCGAGGCACCGGAGAATCACTTTCTCGATTATGGGATCGAGGTCTTTCACGACCGACGACGGACGGCTGGGGGTGTTGTCGCCGTTTCCCCGCAAAGCTCCTGCAGCTTTCTCGGCGAAAGCGCGCTTGCCCGTAAAGATTTCGTACAGCACGAGGCCCAGCGCGTAGATGTCGCTCAGCGTGCTGACTTCTTTTCCGGCGAGTTGTTCAGGCGCCATGTAGGCCGGAGTGCCGCTGCGGACTTCGGGACCACGAATGTCATCAGCAATGCCAGCGAGGCCGAAGTCGGTGATGATGACCTGGCCGCGGCCATCTAGCATGATATTGGCGGGCTTGAGATCCCGGTGAAGCACGCCTTTGTTATGGGCTGCAGCCAAGCCCGCGCAAAGTTGGCGGGCAATTTCGACAGCTTTGTCTTGCGGGAGGCGGCCGATGCGGCGAAGCAAGGATGCGAGATCTTCGCCATCGACGTATTCCATGGTGAAGAAGGTGGCGCCGTCTACGTCGCCGACGTCGTAAACGCGGCAGACATTGGGATGCGAAACGCGGCGGGCGATGCGAACTTCATTCTTGAAGCGCTCAAGCAGGCCTTCATTGCTGGTGGCCTGGTCGGGAAGAAACTTCATCGCGACGGCCTGGCCGAGAGTGAGGTCGTCGGCGCGGTATACCTCGCCCATGCCTCCTTTGCCGAGGAGGGCGATGATGCGATAGCGTCCGGCAAGGAGGCGGCCAGGAAGGAAGCGGCCTTCGCTGAGTAAATACTCGGCTACGGCGGAGCTTCGGGACGATGGTTTGGCGGAAGAAGAAGGCGGCCGCGGCAGCAAAGGCGACGAATACGTCGCGGTGGCTTCATAGTCCATGGTCGCCATTTCATCTGGGACCGAAGGCGGTCTGGTGCTGGATGCCGGTTTTCCGCAAGCAGCGCAGAAGCGGACATTGGGGCTGGATAGTTCTGTGCCGCAGAAAGAGCAGTAGGCCATGGCAGGAAATTCCCCGTACAGGATAACGCGTTCTCCGGCTTTCGGTGGTGGGCTTTCGCCGCCCTAGCTTGACCTTTGATCTTGGACCCCCGGCTTCGGGCTCCAGGTCTAATGGCGAAGGTCTGAGGTCTAAGGTCCGAGGTCTGGTTTGTTACCATCCAATGCAATGACATCACGCTGGGGAGATTGGTTTCGAAATCCCTTATTTCTTCTGTGCCTGACGGCGGGGCTGCTGGCCTTTGTGGTGCAGTCGGGAGAATTGGGTACCGCCGATACGATGCACCGCCTGCAGACGACACATTGGCTGTGGACCTCGCAGCCACAGGTGTTTCCCAATGAGTATCCCGAGTTCGGGCTGCACGGCCGCGACGGGAAAATCTACAGCTGGTATGGAATCGGGCAGTCATTGCTGATGCTGCCGGCCGATCTGGTGGGAACATGGATCTCGCACTGGCGGATATTTGCGGACTACGAGGACGACCCCGCAGTGCGCAGCATTGTGGTGAGCTACAGCACGAGCATTCTCGTAAACGTGCTGACGGCGTGGATCGCGTTTCGATTCTTGCGTCAGTTGCGATTTGATGTGCGCGAGGCGATTGCAGGAATACTGGCTCTGATGTTCTGCACCACTCACCTGCATTACACGCAGAACATGCAAGAGAACAACTACATCATGCTGCTGACGCTGATTGGATTCTCCTATCAGCTGGAATGGCTGCGGAGTGGAAATCGGAAGGCATTGTTTTGGGGATCGGCGGCCTTGGGGTTGAACCTGCTGACACGCGTGACCACAGCCCTCGACCTGATTGCGGCAGGAATCTTTCTATTCGCGGTGCTGTGGTTCGAGCGCCGGCTGACTGTGGGTTTGTGGCAGCGAGTGTTGGCCTACTGCAAGATTGGGGTGCCGATTTATATTTGCTTTGCGATCGCGGAGCGGCTTTACAGCTACTACCGCTTTGGATCGTTTCTGCATAGCTACATCCCGATTTTCGCCCGCGAATCGCGGATGCAGGATCCAAGTCTGCCAGCGAATTTTCCCTGGAGCACGCCGCTTCATGAAGGGGTTCTGGGGGCTCTGTTCAAGCCGGAGAAGTCGATCTTCCTGTTTGACCCATTGTTGGTGTTTACGCTGCTCTTGTTTGTGCTGCTGTGGCGGAGACTAGACCCAGAGGTACGCGCGTACGCGGCAACCTCGCTTGTGCTTCTTGCCGGCTACGTCGCCTTTTATGCGCGCTATACGTATTGGGCCGGAGATTTTGCGTGGGGCGACCGGTACGTCTCTTCAGTGGTCGAAATGGTGGCACTTCTCGCGATGCCACTGCTGCTTCGCTACCGCGCGCACCTGGGACGCTGGGTGTGGCAACTGGGCATGGTATTCGTTGGGGTGAGCCTGGTGATTCAAGTGGCTTCGCTTGCGTTCTGGCTGCCGCTCGAGATTTACCAGATGGAAACGTTCGGGCATCCCACGTTTGTGATTGCGCTGCGTTTCAAAAATATCGTGGCATTTGTCCTGGGAAAAATGGGCGCATGGGGACTGAATACGGACGATATGGGATACGACCAGTGGGACTACGCGCATATCACGACGTGGAACTTCCTTCCATTCGTGCTGCGGCGTGTAGGAGCGGCACCGCGGTGGGTGGTGCATGTGACGTTCGTCGTATGGGGAACTGGGCTCGCGGCACTCGCAAGCGTCTTGTGGAAGCTCAAACGAGTCTTGACGACAGTCTCCTGAATGGTAAACAGGAAGACACGCTCAACCAGATGTCATCCTGAACTGCGGCGGAGCCGCGGAGAAGGACCGCACGACGTCAAAGTATCCGATGACGGGACGGAAAAAATGGTATTTGCAGCGACGGGGGCCTGGTCCAACTGAACTGCTGGTGCATGATCTCGTAAGGTTCCTCGGAGGGCTTGCGCCCTCCACAGGATGACATCGTTAGTACGACAATCTTTCACCGCGACACGGTTGGTGCGATAGCATTTTCTAAATGTCGTACCTTGGCCGTTCTGCGGCGGGTAAAAGCAAACTCTCACGCTTTCGCATCGGTCGATTTCTCGAACCATTCGCGGGCTTCTTCAACGTAAGCGGGAATGTCGCGAGGTTTGACCAGACCGTCTCGTCCGTAGACAAAAACCCAGTCGCCCATTTTTTCGACGTGCCACTCGCCCGACTGGAGGATCTTGCGGCTGCGGCAGGGAGTGTCAGGGGAAACCTTGAATCCCACAATGGTTTGTTCGCTGGCCGTCTTCTCGCCGCCGGGCCGGCTGAGCGGCTCGACCAACATGGTCTTATCAAAGATCATGGTCTCGCGTTCCGCGATCACGCCAGTCATGCAATTTTCGCCCGGATAGCCGACATCAAAAGTCGTCCCCAGAATCCCCAGTTGCGCGCGCGACATGATGGGCTCGAAGTGAAGGTGCAGATGGGAGGCGACGGCAGCCATGTTCTTCGCGCGAGAAGGCGTCAGCCAAAACGCGACGCCATACGCCAGAAGGAGAACTACGAGCGCATATCCGATCCAGGACTCAACCCCTCGGATGAGGATTGCCGGAATCACTGGGACGTGCATTCCTTGCACAGCTTATTCGACGGTGACAGATTTCGCCAAGTTCCTCGGCTGATCCACATCGCAGCCGCGACGGACCGCAATGTGATAGGCGAGCAATTGCATGGGAACGATTTCGAGGATGGGAGAAAGTTCCTCGGGAGCCGGCGGAACATAAAGCACGTGGTCGGCGGACTCCTTGATCTCTTCGTCGCCTTCGGTCGCGATGGCGATCACCACGCCCGACCGCGCCTTCACTTCTTTCAGATTGGAAATCGTCTTTTCGTAGCGCTGGACAGACTCAGGATTATCGACGTCGCGAGTTGCAATAACAACCACCGGCAGATTCTCGTCAATCAGGGCGTTAGGACCATGCTTCATTTCGCCGGCGGGGTAGCCCTCGGCGTGTATGTAGGAAATTTCTTTTAGCTTGAGCGCGCCTTCGAGCGCGATCGGATAGTGAATGCCGCG
The DNA here is from genome assembly GCA_963711365.1 of Terriglobia bacterium. GTDB lineage: Bacteria > Acidobacteriota > Terriglobia > Terriglobales > Acidobacteriaceae > Sulfotelmatobacter. Next base: position 307,207 of record CAVQDY010000012.1, read on the forward strand.
TCCGAGAAAGAGAAAGTCGTGCACTTTCTGATAGCGCTTGGCAAGTTCGTCGCAAGCTGGATCGGAAGCAATCACCGTTTCGAGCTTCGACGGAATGCGGGTGAGTTCCAGCATGGAGGCGCGCGCCTGTTCGGGCTTCATCACGCCACGCACCTGCGCGAGATACATGGCAAAAATGTAAAGGGCGGTCAGTTGGGCGGTGAAGGCCTTGGTAGAGGCGACCCCGATCTCAGGACCGGCGTGGGTATAGATGGTACCGGCAGCTTCCCGGGTAATCATCGATCCGACGACGTTGCAGATGGCGAGCGTCTTTGAGCCCTTTGATTTGGCCTCGCGCTGGGCGGCGATGGTATCGGCCGTTTCTCCGGATTGCGAGATCACCAGCGTGATCGTATTTGGGTCAACGATCGGATCGCGATAGCGCCATTCGCTGGCGTAGTCGACTTCGACTGGCACACGCGCCAGAGATTCGATCATAAACTTGCCGGCCTGTCCGGCGTGCCAACTGGTTCCACAGGCGATGATGTTGATCTTCTGAGCTTCGCGGAACTCGGCCTCGGTGATCTCCATCTGCTCGAGGAAGATGTGTCCGCTGTCTTGCGATACACGGCCGAGAGTGGTTTCGCGCACGGCGCTGGGCTGCTCGTAGATTTCCTTGAGCATGAAATGCTTGAAGCCGCCCTTTTCCGCCTGAATGGGATCCCAGGTAACGTGCTGCACCTGACGGACCACGGGCTTGCCGTCGAAGTCGGTCAATTGCACCCCGTGGGTTGTAACGATGGCCATATCTCCGTCGGCGAGAAAGAAAATGTCCCGAGTGTGATGCAGGATGGCGGGTACGTCGGAGGCGACAAAGTATTCGTCGTTGCCCAAACCGATAACGGCCGGAGGGCCATTGCGAGCAGCGACAATCTTGTTGGGCTCATCGGTCGAGATCACGGCAAGCGCAAAAACTCCCGAAATTTGCTTGACCGTCTGCCGAACCGCGTCTTCCAGATGCGGGCGCTTGCCATTGGATGTAGCCGAATATTTCTCGACCAGATGGGCAATGATTTCGGTATCGGTCTCAGTCGTGAACTTGTGCCCTTCTTCAATGAGCTTCTTTTTCAGGCTGAGATAGTTTTCGACGATGCCGTTGTGCACGACGACGATCTTGCCGGTGCAATCGCGATGAGGATGGGCATTTTCTTCGGTGGGACGTCCGTGAGTGGCCCAGCGCGTGTGGCCGATGCCATAAGTTCCTTCCAGCGGCTTCTGGCGAATCGCTTCTTCCAGATTGCGCAGCTTGCCTTCGGCGCGCCGGACGTCGAGCCCACCCTGGCCATGATCGCCGACAGCGATTCCCGCTGAATCATATCCACGGTATTCGAGGCGACGCAGTCCCTCAATAATGACGGGAACAACACTTTTCTTGCCGACATAACCGACGATGCCACACATGAGGAAACCTCGAGAGCGTTGTAACTACTCAGCCAGGGAGCAACGGAATTCTTCGATGACGGGGTTGGTCAGTACTTCGCGGGCGATGCGCTCTACTTCTGACTGAGCCTGCTCGCGAGAGAGATCTCCGTTGAGCGTGAGCTCGAAATACTTTCCTTGACGGACGCTCTCCAGACCCTTGTAGCCCATCTTGCTGAGGGCGCCCTGAATGGTTTTACCTTGAGGATCGAGCACACTCTTCTTGAGTGAAACGTAAACGTACGCTGTCATAAGAGCACAATTATACGTGAGCGACGGTGTGAAACCAGCCGCCATAGATGGCTGGATCGCGAGCTAACTATTGAAACGATTTAGCTTCTGATCGAGATCCGCGAGGGTATCTTCCAGCAGTTTGCGATGGCGAGGATTCTGCGTCTTCTCCATCTGATGAACGATGTTTTGACGGGAAAGCCGCAGCGTTTCCTGCTCTCTGCACCGGGCTGCAGCCTCCGGGGTGAGGCTCGCCCGGGGTCTGTTTGATTTGTCTGTGGCTTCGGCTTGTTGAGCCTCAACCGACTTGCTCTCCCAACCGCGCGCCATCTTCCGATTATAGTTCCGGTCGGGGCAGACCGGAGTCTTCCGGTGTCAGGGTTCTCGAGGGAAACGGTTCGCGGTTATAACCGAATCGTTATTGCGCTTATTGGGGAAGCGTTTGCGGCGTCTGAAAGGATCTTGCCGACTAATCGGCAGTGTGGCCGGGTTCGTGGCAGTCGGGACCAGTCGGCGGTCTTTCCGGATTTGGAACTCGTTCCATTCAGGGAAGTTGCGGCCCGCTGAATCCAGTGCCGTTTTGGAATCGAGCGTGCAAACTGGTGAGAGTCTTCTGCCTCTGGCCGGCATCTACGATTTCCCTGCCTTTGGAGAAGTGGATCCCAGATTCGTCTTCATAGAATTTCATACAGGCTTCCCCCACGCCGTCGAGCGGAGTTGTTGAATGTTACAAGCGAAAAGATGTCAGGTGCTGGTTACACCCCTCCAGAGCCGGCCCGTCGAAAACTCGGGCACTTTCCCAAGAACTTGGCGCTGCAGAAATCTTGATAGCGTCAAGCCCCAAAGCGAGTACAGAAGGGCAATCCCCGGCAGGTCAGCCGAAGTCGCGCGCGAAGCCGAACAGGTCGACCCGCTTTATCTGTTCGCCTGCCATATTCAATGGGACCGATACGAGGAACCCAGCGCGGGCTGGGAATTGATTTCGGCGGCGCAGAGTTGTGACAGTGAAACCCGAGCGCACGCGCGCTCACTGCTGGCAAACTCGCGGCACCTGGGCGGGATCGGATTGGGCATCGGCCAGGAGTACACAGCTTCAAGAAGGCGGAGAACCACTGAGGAGGATGACGTGAAGGGACCCTATGGGCTGGAGATCACGGACAGCTGCGCAGAGTGCACCAATCTCCACGCCGAGTCTTTCTGTGATTTATCCGATGCGGTGATGCAGTCTCTGGATCAGATAAGCCATAAAACGACGTTGCCGGCGGGAGCGATCTTGTTCGTGGAGGGTCAAGCCCCTCGAGGCATGTTCATGATCTGCTCGGGCCGGGTAAATCTTTCGACTACATCCCGCGAGGGAAAAATTCTGATTCTCAAAACGGCGGGGGCGGGTGAAGCTGTGGGACTGAGCGCAACTATCTCGGGAATGGGATACGAGACGACCGCTGAAACTTCCACCCCCTGTCAGGTAAACTTCGTGGACCGGAAGCACTTTCTCGAGCTCATGCAACTGCACAGCGAAGTAGGCATGCACGCGGCCCGGTGCCTGAGCCGCGACTACCGGTCGGCTTATCACGATATTCACGATCTGGTGCTGACCCGGTCCTCGTCTGGCAAGTTGGCAAGATTATTGCTGTCGCAATGCCGGGAACTGGAATCGGGCGACAGGGATTACTGCCCCACGACGCCCATGACGCATGAAGAGATGGCACAGCGCATCGGCGCTTCCCGCGAAACGGTAACCCGGTTGCTGAGCATTTTGAGGAAGAAACGTCTGATCCGTCTCGACGGTCCGACGTTGGTCATTCGGGATCGCAGCGCGTTGGAGGCTTTGGCTGTATAGCCTTCCCCCAGAAGGCGGGGGACGGCGCGGTAGGCTGTCCCCCGGTTTTACTTGTCCCGCCGGGTACTGCTCGGGAAGCAGAAATGTACACAGGCACGTTGATCACTGACTTGTTAGCGACGGCAGCACGCGTCTGGAGGCATTTTGACGATCGGGCTGACGACAAAACGACGGCTTCAGAGTCCGAAGAGTTCGCGCAACCGCCTGGTCTGAGCGCGGCTCACCGGGATCTCGGTCTGTTTCTTGTCGTCCATCCGCAGTTGGTACGAGCTCTTGAACCAGGGCACAACCTCGCGGATGCGATTGATATTGACCAGATACGAGCGGTGGGCGCGCCAAAAGACATTGGTGTCAAGGCTATCGAGCAACTCCTCCAGTGTCCGGCAGTTCGATTGTCCTTCCATCCCCGCTGCGCCCGCAGTCACAACTGTGATCACGCCGTCTTCGATCCACGCGTAACAGATGTCTTTCTGGTCCACGAGAAACATACGACCGGCAGCCCGCAGCAAAACTTTTGAGGCAGGCTGTTTTTGCGATTCGAGCATGCGGACCAGGGTCTCCAGCTTGTCGGACGGGACACCATCCGCATCTTGTTGTGCGCGAGCCTTCTGAATCGCTTGCCCTACCCGCTTCTTGTCGAACGGTTTCAACAAATAATCAATGGCATTGACTTCAAAGGCCTTGACCGCATACTGATCGAATGCGGTGGCGAAGACGATTTTGGGGAGCGGGATCTTTTTGTCTAACAGTTTCTTGATGACTCCAAAGCCATCGAGACCGGGCATTTGAACATCGAGAAAGACGAGGTCGGGGCTATGTTCCTTAATGAGGGTTACGGCTTCCAGACCGTTTTTACCCTGGGCGACCACGCTTACATCGCCGGCGTTTTTCAAGAGGTAGGCGAGTTCGTCGCGGGCAAGTTGCTCGTCGTCCACGATCACCGCAGATAAAGCCATCGCTACTCCGCAAACCACAGATTTAGCTATCGGAAGTATAGTGTTCAGCTTTTACGGGCGCAATCGAGTTAGCCATACAGTTTTTCCAGCGAAACAATTTTCGCAACCTTTTCACCTTCAGAACTCATCGACTGGTGGTATGATTCGCGACAGACTGGCTCGATTTCAGGGCGTTATGTATTTCAGGCAGTCTGCATCCGTATTGCTCTTTGCGCTCGCCTTGGGCTTATTGCTGAGTTGTGGTACGGGCGCGCATCCCGCTGCCGACCTTCCAAGCGGACAAGTTCTCTACGTTCTTAATGGCGGCTCAATCAGCACTTACTCTGTCGATCCAACCTCCCTGGAAGCCACGCTCCTGGAGCAACCTGTGGAATTGGTGCCGCCTCCTGCATCTCTGATGCAGTTCGATCCTTCGCCCCACGATCATTTTGTGTATGCCGTCTGGTCCGATGGGCAGAATGTGCAGCATCTGTCCGTATTCGCTACCGATTCCTACGGTGTGCCGCAACTTCCCGCAATCCAGACGCTGGACGCAGATTCACTCTCGCAGTTTAACCTGCATCCCAACGGGCAATTCGCTTACATGTTGCAAATTACCCAGAACAACAATGAGTACTATGCGAAGATTCGCCTGTTCGAAGTTCAAGGCACGAATGGAATTCTGAAAGAAAATGTGCAGTTTCAAGGAACCTACGGCCCCGCGCCATTCTGGCCGGCCCAGTTGTACGGATTCAGCCCAGACGGCAACAAACTGTATGACACGTCGCCGGTTCCGACGGGGTCGGTCTACCGGCAGCGCTCGATAAACAAGAGCAATGGAACGCTCGGAGCGGACAACCAACTGATCACTTTGAGCGGAAATGAAGACGTCGTGATTGGATCGGTGATTGCTGTGCAGCGCCAGAGCGATGTCGATCCAGGTCAGGCTTATCTCGATATATTTCCTAATGTTCCCAAATCGAAGAGGACAATTCACTGTACGCAAGCAATGCTCATGTACTGTTCGACCGCTACGAATATTCAACTGGATCGCTCGGGAAGGTTTTTGTTTCTGACTGATCCGGCCACGGCGGCGGTTCACGTGGTGTGGATGAATCTCGCGAAAAACCGGATCGTCGACACACAGAACTCGATGCCAATGACGTCGCAGACTCCGGGTTATGTCTTCAACCAGAGTGGCAAAATCGTCTACGCGATGCAGACCGATGGGAGCATACACTTCTTCCATTTCGATGCCACCTCCGGAGCGCTTACCGAAGGCGGCACGCCATTGCCCATCGCCCCGGGCGGCGGCATCTGCCCCGCGCATTACCAGTGATTGGCGATTGGTTAGGCTGTGGCAACTCGATGCCCTGAGGATTTCCGCAAATCAACATTACTGGTGCTGCATCCCACCCATATTTCCCATGTTCGGCATCTCAAATTTTTTGTAGCCTGCTGGGATCTCGAACAGGCTGGCGGGTTGCGAACCTTCCTGGATGTTGCGCAGTTCGCCGCTTTGATTGTTCTTGCCTTGCCACTTCACCGGAAAGCGTAATTTGGGGTCGAGCCAGAAGTAACCGGTTTGACCCTTAGAATCGGTGTCTTCGTACTTCACCGTGCTGCGTCCGTTGACCGTTTCGTTACCGACCTTGTGGCATGTGCTGCCTTTGTTGGCCCCTATCTGCATCCAGTCGGAGCAGGCATTCTCGACGTCGCCGGTGCGAAAGAAGTTGTAAGCCACGCGCTGGTTCGCCATCTGGGCCGGCAATTCCATGTACATGTGCTGCTGATCCATGACCACGGTGGACGTCTGGGTGGCGAGGTTCATGATCATTGCTCCTCCGCCGCGGGGATCCTTGTTGGCGGATTCGAAGCGCAATTTGTCTTTGCCGAAATAGATCTTGGCCTGGGACGCTTGTTTCTGATTGTCGTAGACTTCTGCGGAAAATTCTGTCTGGGCCAGCGCGAAACTGGCGGCAAAAAGCAAAGTAAGCGCGCTGAATGTTCGGACTATCGAGAGCATATGGAAGCTCCTGAGATTGTTGAGTATGCCGCAAACGGTAGGCGGCATTTTTGACCGGACAAAGCATACCAGAAGCCAACCAGCTTAGTGCGCATCGCGTAAAACCTGAACGAGCGCTCGCTTCCCTAAACCGTGTTTTCTAACGCGAGAGCCATGCCCATGCCGCCGCTGACGCAAAGCGTCGCCACACCTTTTTTTGTGTTGCGCTTGAGCATCTCATGCAGAAGGGTGACGGTGATGCGCGTGCCGGTGCACCCGATCGGATGTCCGAGGGCGATCGCTCCCCCGTTGACGTTCAGACGGTCGCGATTAAAGTTCAGAACGCGGTCGCAGGCGAGCACTTGCGCGGCGAAAGCTTCGTTGAGTTCGACGAGACCGAATTCGTGCAGGCGAAGGCCATGCTTGTCTGCGAGTTTCTCTAATGCGGGGACCGGACCGATGCCCATGGTGCGCGGGTCAACTCCGGCGGAACTTACGGCAACAATCCTTGCCAGCGGCTTGAGATTGTTCTGCTTCACGAAGTGTTCGCTGGCAATCACCATGGCAGCCGCCCCGTCGGTGATGCCAGAGGAGTTCCCGGCAGAGATGGTTCCGGTCTTTGAAAAAACTGGAGGAAGCTTTGCCAGTTTCTCGACGCTGGCGTCGGGGAACGGGTGCTCATCGCGTGCGAACGTCGTGGTTCCCTTCTTACCTTCGATCGTGACGGGGACAATTTCTGCATCAAGACGTCCGGCAGCGATGGCGCGAGCCGCACGAGTCTGCGACACCAGCGCAAACTCGTCCTGTTCGTCGCGAGTGATCTTGTACTGCTCGGCGAGAACTTCGGCGGTTTCGCCCATGACCATCTTGGCCAGGGGGCAGAAGAATCCATCGCGATACATGCCGTCAACCAGTTCCTGATTGCCCAGGCGGTATCCCCAGCGGGCGCCGTCGAGATAATAAGGAAGGCGCGACATCGACTCAGTGCCACCAGCCAGGATGCAGTTTGACTCACCAAGCAGAATCGCCTGGTAGGCCAGCGCAATCGACTTCATCCCCGAAGCGCAGGCTTTATTCACGGTAAACGCGGGGACTTCCTGCGGAATGCCGCTACGAACCGAAATCTGACGGGCAGGATTCGGTCCGCCTCCGGCCTGGCGCGCGTTGCCGAAGATGGTTTCTTCGATCTGGTCGGGACGCACTGCGGCCCGCTCGATTGCAGCTTTCGCCGCAACTACACCCATATCGGCTGCCGTTTGTGACGCAAGCGAGCCTCCGAATTTGCCGATCGGCGTGCGAACTGCCGAGAGAATGTAGACCGCCTGCATCGGAAAACCTCCAAACGAGACAGGATAGCAGGAGAACGAAGTTCTCGGATCGCGGTAGGTAGAGATCACCCCATCTCCAGCTCAATCTGTGTAAATTAGAAGCTCATGTCTTCGACCGCCGACGCCAGAGCCGGACGCGCCGCTTTCACCCACCCGGGATTTGTCCTGTTTGAGATCGCGCGTTTTCTGATCGTGGCCGCGGTGGAGATGCAGGCAGTCGCCGTGGGATGGCAGGTCTACGAGATCACCAAGCGTCCGCTCGATCTCGGCTATGTCGGGCTGGCGCAGTTTTTCCAGCGATTCTTCTCTTCCCTATTTCGGGTCACGCCTCCGATCGATTCGAACGCCGCCATGTGCTCTCTGCATGCTATGGCGGATATGCCATATGCTTCGCCTTGTTGCTGCTTCTTTCGCGGCGTGCTCCATCGATCGAATGGATTTACATCGTGCTGGTGCTCATCGGCATTGTGCGTTCGTTCAACAGTACGGCCAGTCGCGCGATCCTGCCTCAACTGGTCCCAACAGAGCACTTCCCCAACGCCGTTGCCTGGAACGCCAGTATCTTTCAGGCGGCAACAATTCTGGGCCCATCGTTCGGCGGCATCGTATACGCGGCATTCCGCGGCCCCGAGGCTGTATATGCCATTGCAATGGTCACGGCAGTCGGCGCGACGATTTCTTCCTTCCGCATCCGTCCCGAGGTGAAGCCCCGGCCGCGCGAGCCGATGAGCATGAAAACAGTTTTTGCCGGGCTGCATTACATCTGGAATAAGAAGCTAATCCTTGGCGCCATTTCGCTGGATCTATTTGCTGTGCTGCTTGGAGGAGCAGTCGCGCTGCTTCCCGTTTACGCGCGCGAGATTCTGCACACCGGTCCGTGGGGACTCGGTCTGCTACGAACGGCCCCCGGGGTAGGTGCAGCAGTGATGGCAGTCGCGCTGGCACACTGGCCTCTGCGCGGACGATCCGGGCCAACGCTGTTGTGGGCCGTCGCCGGATTCGGAATCTTCACTATCATTTTCGGCCTTTCTCACAGCCTGACGCTTTCCTTGATTGCACTTTTCCTTCTGGGAGCTAGCGACATGATCAGTGTGATCATCCGTGCAACGCTCACGCAGCTCGCGACACCCGACGAAATGCGCGGGCGCGTGACTGCTGTCGACATGATTTTCATCGGCACCTCGAATGAATTTGGGCAGTTCGAGTCGGGAGTAACGGCGCAATGGTTCGGGACGGTCCCTGCGGTCGTCCTTGGTGGGGTTGGCACGCTTGTCGTCATTGCATTGTGGGCCTGGTGGTTCCCCGAATTGAGAAACGCCGGAGAATTGCACGCCATTACCGCTGGCGCGGAGAGCACGACGACAGCCGATCCTGCCTGAAATTTTCACCACAGGGAGCACAGAGGATCACAGGGTAAGGCTGTATGCCGTAGAATGGCGGCTTTATCCTCGAACACCAAGGCCCGAGCTTGATCGAACGCTACTTCCGTCTCAAGGAAAACCAGACAACGGTTCGCGCGGAATTCCTGGGTGGGCTGACGACCTTCATCACCATGGCATACATCGTGGTGGTGAATCCACAAATTCTCTCCAAAGCAGGCATGCCCGTGGAGGGCGTGGTCTTTGCCACCTGCGTCGCATCGGCGGCGGCCACGCTCGTGATGGGACTTTACGCGAACTATCCCATCGCGCTGGCACCCGGCATGTCGCTCAACGCGTACTTCACCTACTCGGTCTGCATGGGGATGCACGTCCCCTGGCAGACAGCGCTGGGCGTCATCTTCTTCTCCGGCGTGTTCTTCCTGATTTTGACCGTGAGCCGCGTGCGGGAGCAGATCGTCAACGGCATCCCAGAATGCTTGAAGCATTCCACCGCCGGCGGCATCGGCATGTTCATTGCCTTTGTCGGATTGCGTAACGCCAATCTCGTTGTGGCCAATCCCGCGACCTTCGTGAGTCTCGGCAGCTTCGCGAACCGCGAAGCGCAAATGGCATGCTTAGGGCTCGCCATCATTCTCATCCTGATGACGCGCAAGATCGCAGGCGCCATCCTGATTGGAGTGCTGGGCACGACCCTCGTCGGAATTTTGCGCGGTATGTCGCACTGGCCGGCGGCGATCTTTTCTATGCCGCATCCCTCGGCGACTTTCTTGAAACTCGACCTGCGCGGCGCCTTGCACCTCGGCCTGCTCGAGATCATCTTCGTATTCCTGTTCGTGGACCTCTTCGACAATGTCGGAACGTTGGTTGGCGTGTGCGAGCAGGGCGGATTCGTGAAAGATGGCAAGATTCCGCGGGTGGGACGCGCTCTCATTTCCGATGCCGTGGGAACTATCCTCGGTGCTCTGACGGGAACATCGACGGTAACGAGCTATATCGAGAGCGCGGCTGGAGTCGCTGCCGGAGCAAAAACCGGATTGAGCAATGTGTTTGTGGCGGTCCTATTTCTGCTGGCGGCGTTCTTTGCGCCCCTGGCAGCGGCGATTCCCGCATACGCTACTGCTCCGGCACTGATCATCGTTGGCGCGCTCATGACAGAGTCCATCGGAAGAGTCGACTGGCATGACTTCACCGAGGCGATTCCCGCATTCGTGACATTGCTTGCCACACCTCTGACCTTCAGCATCGCGACAGGCCTCAGCCTTGGTCTAATTTCCTACACCCTGGTCAAAGTAGCGGCTGGAAAGGTTCGCCAGATCAGCCCAGTGATCTGGATTCTGACGCTGCTGTTCATCTTGCGATATGCGTATCTCGCTGCCGGATAAACTACGGCACGCTGACGGTTACAGTTGCAGTGGTGCGACCATATTGGTTGGTGGCGTATAGCGTGTAGGTCGTGGTCGCCGTCGGGTTGACGCTCACGCTGGTTCCACGCGCGGCGCCTGGGCCTGGAGACACGATCACGTAATCCGCGTTGCTCACACTCCAAGACAACGTCACATTCCCGCCAGAAGAAATATGCGTCGCCGATGTCGCGAAGCTGCCAATCGCCGGAGCCGATCCAGTCGGATAGTTCGAGCCGGTGTAAACAGGATTCATCTTGACAACTTCAAATGCGGAGGCGGGCACGCTCTTCAGCGAGTCGAGATCTGATCCCCAGCGGCTGTCGGAGACGCCAGTCACAAACAGAGAACTGCCGTTGTCGGCCAGAATTAGTCCGTAATGCTGCATGGCCGTCAGGATGACCTGCATCTGCGCAGAAAATCCGGAAATGTTGTAACTGGATTTCAAGCGCAGACGCATGCCCATCGGCGGAGCCGTCGGATCGCTGCTCGTGGCCGCATAGTGCGACGCGGGCGGAGTAAACGCAGCGCTGGTTTGAGGTAGCGTAAAGCGGAAAGCATGCTGAATCTTTCCCGCGGCGACTTCGTCGTAGCGCACCAGACCAGGGAAGATCGGCAGGCCGGCAGCGTCGGCGGACGTCCACGTATACGGTCGCTGCTCGTCGCCGAGAAGATCCCACACCGCGGTCGAATCAGCGTTCCAACTTCCATCGGAATTCACCGACGAGTTGTACAGCTCGTACAGAAAGCAATTGCCGTTATCGAGCACCAGGACGTGGCGATCGCCGGTGCTGGACGACCCGCCTTCGACCGGCGCGTTCGCCGGAACAGGCATCGGTCCAGGGTCGCTCTCGCTGCCATAGGCGTTCAGATCGATATTCACCAGCGGTTGCGTGCCATTCACGACGACGTAAGGAATGCCGTAGCTCGGATCGGTGCCCCAGTCCGGATGCAAGTTTACCGAGCCAACCCAGTTGCTGATGATCGAGTTCGAGTTCGGATCAACTGGCGCAGAGGAGATATCGGTGTTCCACAAGCTGCTGTTTGAGAATGGAACGAAGCCGTTCAAGCTGGACGTCTGGCCTGTGGACATTACGTTGCACGCGAGATTGCTGCCGCCGGTGCCACTGCCATTTCCGCCAGAGCCAGAACCACCTGATCCGCCGTTGTTCGTTGTGGATTTCGAAACTCCGGAACAAGCCATCAGGCTTGCCAAGAGGACCAGCGTAACAAAAGGCAGAACATATTTCGCAGCTGAACAGGAACCACGCATCGTACGGCTATTGTCACGGACAAGGCGTGGTGGCTAAAGAGGCCGATGGGACATGTCCGAATTCGCAGACCGAATTCGGACTGGATATCGTCGCCACGAGCTTACGGTTTATTTGGCTCTCAACACGGTTTTCGCTGCGCCCATATTGTCGTACTTGTCATAGACGCGCACGACGACAACATGCTCCGAAGCCGCATCCTTGGCCGATTCCAGGGCAACCTTGAAGTCGTAGTCCTCTACTTTCGAATCCGACAGTTGGCCGACAGGTTCGACATACTTCCAGTCGCCGGCATCGACGGAATATTCAGCGTGCTTGATATCGGAGAATCCATCTTCGGCCCGGAAGTGCACTCGTATTTGCGAGCCCTCAACCGACGCCGCAAGATTTTCCACTCGCGGCGGAGTCGTATCGACCTCAAAGCGGCGAGTCTCGCGAGACGACGTCAGCGCTTCGCCCGGCGAATGCGACGGAGCATCCGAAGCCACCACCTTGATCGTGTACCCTCCATCAGGTAAAAGGCTCGCGTCGAACGAATAGGCTTTGTCGGTGATATTGTCCTTCAGCAAAAGCCAGCGGGTCTCACCGTCGCCGCGATAATAGACTGAGTAGACGAGTTGATCGTCATTGTCGTCGTGGGCGCTCCACTTGACTCCGATCGCGTCGCGGTCGTGCGTGCTCGGCACCGGAGAGTCGAAGTGAATCCCGGAGGAGCCGCTGACGTCGGGGCCCAGGCTCAAGCCTGTTGATTTCGGCATCGGCTGATAGCGCACTCCGGTCTGCACCGAAACGTCTTCGATTTCCGGCGCGACGTTGCGTGAGAGATAGTTCAGCGTGACCGAATCCACCATCGGCTTCGTGTTTCCCGCATGGAGTACAGCCTTCCACTGTGCGTACCTCGCTGCAGGAGCATCCATCTCGGCACCCTTGTTCAGGTCGACCTTCTTCCATGCGCTCCAATTGCGGTCGGGATTGTCGACGTTGCCGCTGCGCGTAAGCAGGTCGACGTTGCCCGTGCCGCGGAACTCTGCGCGCCCCCAGCGCGAAAAAATCTTGGCATCGAACACGTCGCTCTCGTAGGAACCTTCCTTCTCCGGTCCCGGACCGAGCACAAAGATCTTGCCCAGGTTACTGGTGGCGGCATAGAGGGCCCCGCCAGGAGCTTGGGCAAATCCGGTGACCTGTGAAGCAGGAGCCTTCAACAGGTCCGAGAAGTCGTCGGGGCCGCTAATGGCAAAAACATGCCCGCGGTTCCCAGTGCCGGCCAGCAGTCTGTCTTGCGAATCGAAAGCCAGCGCGTACACCAGATCGTCGTGCGACGACCATATGCGGGTCGGCGAGCCATCCGCTGCGATGCGGTAAACATCAGACCCTCCACTGGGGTTCGTCGACACCGGAAAAGATCCGATCGGCACCGCCGTGGGAGCGGGCGTCATCGTCACGCCCCCTGCAGGAGGAGCCGTAGTGGGGTTCGACTGGATGCTCATCAGCATCGAAGCCGCAGACGCAATGCCTGATCCCGCGCGTTTCTCTCCCACGCCCGCAGCGTAAATGTTGCCGTCATGGTCGAGAGCGAGCGCTGTGATTTCTTTTTTCGGAGCGCTGTAGAGAACAAATCCTTCGCCCGCCGGAGAAATGCGGTACACCAGTCCGCTGCCATCGGTGCCGGCGATCAGATTGCCTTGCGCATCCACGGCCAGCGCGCGGATGTGAGTTTCATCGCTCTTGAAGAAAACCGAATGCTCACCCTTGGGCGTGACTTCAAAGATTTCCCCGTGATCGCCCGTAGCGATGTAAAGATTTCCACCCTTGTCGAGAGCGAGATCCCATATATATTTCGTTCCCGGCGAAAAATATTCCGTCGAACTCCACGAAGCATCCAGCGCAGGCTTCGAGTCTTTCTGCGGGCTCTCTGTAGACTTTTCTTCCGGCCTTTTCTCGGAATTTCCGGCCTTGTGCTCGATCTTGTACACCTTGCCATCCGGAGCCGTCGCGGCATAGATCACGCCGCCGGGTCCGACCCTCAGCGCTTGTACCTGCAGTTCCTGCGGCTGAAAGATGATGCTCGATTTGCCATCGGGCGTGATGCGGTAAACGCGCGCGGGCGAGCCGGTCGCGGCATAGACGTTCCCCGAATCATCGGCGGCCACCGCCCAGATATAGGTCGAAGGTGTCGCGTAGAGCAGCTTGAATGAGGGCGCGAGTTCGAGTCCGCCCGCACTGCGTATGGCTACTCCCGTGGCATTGCCCTTGGTCAGGTCTTCGAATTTCGATTGTTCCCACGAGCGCGTGCCTTGAGCGGCTGCGGGAAGCGATTGGCTGGAGACGGCAAAAAGAAGAAACAAACCGCTGAGCGCGGCACGTACCCTCAACCTACTGTGCAATGTCATACCTCGATGTAGAATCCGCGGAGACGCCGGCTGGGACAACTCTTCAGAAAGCGGCGAAATATCAGGGTAACACGCATAGAGGGCCCAGTGCGCAGAAGCCGCCGTGTGGCGTCACCTTAAATGCGCCAGAGGTCCTCGTGATATCGTAGATTTTCATGCATTCCGCGCATCAGAAGTTGCTCACCACGCTGGCTCATAAATCATTCCGGCTGGGAGAGTTCAAGCTCTCTTCCGGCGGCACCAGCGACTATTACATCGATTGCCGCACCACCACCCTCGACGCCAAAGGTTCGCACCTTACCGGAGAAGTCTTCCTGGAAGAGATTCGCCATCGCAACTGGAAGCCGCAAGCCATCGGTGGGCTCACCATGGGCGCAGATCCGATCGTCGTAGCCGTGGCCGTGGTCAGCGGTGAGTTGAATGGATTTCTGGTGCGCAAGGCTGAAAAGCAGCACGGCACCGGACAGCGCATTGAAGGCTTTCGTGAGAAAGGTGCGCGCGTGGTCATCGTCGATGACGTCTGCACGACCGGAGCTTCCACCGTCCAGGCGATCGAGGCCGCCCGCGAATTCGGATTCGAAATCGTTGGCGTGATGTGCCTGGTCGAACGCGAAGAGGCGAATGGGCGTCCGAATGTGGAGAAGGCTTCCGCCCCCGCACCGTTCATCTCGATTTTCACCGCGACCGATGTGCGGAAAGAACACGTGCTGCAGAATGACGACACCGAGCCCAGCATCTTCGCGATTTCTGCCGCCTGCGAGGTGTGCGGACGTCCGGCCGTGACCAATAATCCCAGAGCGAGATGCGAGGCACATAAAGCCTGAACAACATTTAGACATTTAAGCATTTAGTCATTTAATCAATGTGCGTGCACTGGGCTTTATTGACTAAATGACTGAATGACTCAATGATTAAATTTCTATGATCCAAACTCTCGAATGGACTGACAAGGGTGTGCGCTTCATCGATCAGACGAAGCTGCCCACCGAAGAAGTGTATGTAACCTGCAAGACGCACGAGCAGGTCGCCGACGTGATCCGCAACATGGTGGTGCGCGGAGCGCCCGCCATCGGTGTCGCCGCGGCCATGGGCATCGCGCTCGGAGTCAATAATTCCAAAGCCGAGACCACCGGCGACCTCAAGCGCGACTTCGATGCCATCTGCGATCTGATCGGCAAGACGCGACCCACTGCTGTAAATCTTTTCTGGGCGATCCACCGCATGCAGGAAAAATTTGAACGCATCCGCATCCGTCCGATTCCGCAGATCAAACGGGATTTAATCGAAGAAGCGCAGCGCATGCATGCCGAAGATATCGCTGCCAATCAGTCCATGGGTCGCCACGGCGCCACACTGATGCCGAGCGAAGGCGGAGTGCTCACGCATTGCAATGCCGGAGCGCTGGCGACCGCCGGTTACGGCACGGCGTTGGGCGTGATCCGGGCAGCGGTCGAGCAGGGCAAAAAAATTCATGTCTATGCCGATGAAACCCGGCCCTTCCTGCAAGGATCGCGCCTGACCGCCTGGGAGTTGATGAAAGATGGCATTCCGACGACGGTCATCTCCGACAACATGGCTGGGGCCATGATGAAGCAGGGCAAGATTGGCGCCGTCGTTGTGGGTGCCGACCGCATTGCTGCCAATGGCGACGTCGCCAACAAGATCGGCACGTACACAGTCGCGATCCTGGCGAAAGAACATAACATCCCTTTCTACGTGGCAGCCCCTATTTCTACCGTTGACTTGGCGTGTCCGGACGGCAGCCAGATTCCCATTGAGCAGCGCAACAGCAAAGAAGTCACCCACATCGCCGGCAAGCAGATGGTTCCGGACGGCGTCCAGGTCGAGAACCCTGCATTCGACGTGACGCCCGCAAAGTATGTGGCCGCGATCATTACGGAAAAAGGCCTCGCCCGCGCGCCCTACGAGGAATCCCTGCGCCGCTGGCAGGACAAGAAACGGAAGTCCGTCCATAGCACGATTGGATCCCGGCTATTCATACTGATCATTCATTTGCCCGTCATTCATTGTCCCCAAGTTGGTTCGCTCGGAAGCCCGCGAGTTCTACATTTATGTGACCAACCGTCTTTTGATCTGCGACCTGCCAATCGTAAAGAGATGTAAAAGCCAGAAAAATGGTCCGGTTAGCGCTACTTCTTGTCCATAATAGTGTTGAAGGTGAACAGGAAATTAAAAGTCTAGTCTGGGGCCAGAAGTACCTACTCTGCGCCCAACGTCTCCAGGGGGATGTCATGTCGTTACGCAATCGCATCATTTTGCTGATTATTCTTTCAGCCGTAGGTGTGCTGGCTGGCTGTGGAGGAAATGGGGCAAGTATCACTCTGCCCACGGCTCCCGCGTCGGGAGGATTCAGCCAAAGTAATCTCAACGGAACCTATGTCTTCTCCGTATCGGGTGCTGATTCCTCAAGCGGCGCTCCGTATGCCATGGTTGGGACCTTTACTGCAAATGGCAGCGGCGGAATCACTGGCGGTGTGCTCGACCTGAATGATGCGGCTTTTCCCGCATCATCCATTTTACCCGTTGCAAATGCCGCGGTCAGCGGCGGTTCCTACAGTCTCGGCGTTGATGGGCGCGGACAGGTCAAGCTCAATACCGGCAACAACACGCCATTTACTTCTCCGATCATTCTCGATTTCGTACTGCAAGACAGCAGCCACGGGCTCGTCACTGAATTCGATGGCAATGCCAGCGGCAGCGGCTCGCTGGATTTGCAAGCTTCGGGCGTGACGCCAACTGGCTCTTACGCCTTTATCTTCTCGGGTGTCTATGGCTCGTCCGACGCTGCACTGACCACGGTGGGAAACTTCACCCTGAACGCCTCAGCGATGGCTGGTTTGGAAGACTTCAACTCTTCCGGGATTCCTTCTGCCGACGCTCTGTCTGGCACCTTCGCTCTAGGGCCGTCTTCCACGCCCGCTACGCAGTTAACAGCTAGCGGCGCCTCCGCTTACGCGATCACTTATGACGTCTTTGCCGTCGATGCCACCCATCTGAAGTTTATTGAGATGGACGCAAACGGCACTCTCTCGGGGGATGCTTTCGCTCAAACGAGCACCACGATGCCGACCGGTACGCTGGCCTTCACTCTGATCGGGGGAACGTCGCAGGCTGTGACCACAGCCGGAGGCTTCATGGTCACGGACGGCAACGGAAATATTACCAATGCGTCGACCGAGGATATCGACAGCAGCAGTGGCCTGGTCTCGAGCAGCCCCGTTACTTTCAGCGGCGTGTACACCCCCGGCGGAACCGGCCGGTATACGCTGGGCAGTTTCGTAAACTTTCAGGGAGCAACCGAGTTTGCCGCCTATCCATCGAGTGGCGGCGTCCTGCTCCTGGAACTCGATAATGCCGGTATCATGGCCGGAGCAGCGTATGCACAAACTTCTACCGCTGTGCCGGCTCCATCGCAAGGCTACGGATTGAATCTCTCGGGCACCAATCTGGGGGCATCGACGGGGCAGGCCGTCGAAGTGGATGACATTGCCGAATTCGCCACTGCCGCCAGCGGGCTGACGGTCACCGGCATCACCGATGAAAACTCGCCCGGCTCCTCACCCAACTACGCCCTCGCGCTGACCGGCAGTTACACTGCGACCGACTCCAACGGCCGCGGCCAGCTAGGCGTCACCGCGGGCAACAGCAACAACACCACCCTCAATGGTGGGTTCAGTGTTTACTACTACTCCGTCGACGGCACCACGTTCCCCTTCATTGAAAACGATGGCGGACAGATCGCGGCCGGCGTATTCGTGAAGCAGAGTTCTACGTCGTCGTCCTCTGCGGCAACCAGGTCGCATTTACTTGTTCTGCCGCCAGTGGTCCGCCCACGTATTGCTCGTAAACAGAACTAACGCAGGTCAGCAAAAAAGGCGCGGCGAAAGCCGCGCCTTTTTATTCGGTGCAGGGCAACGTGCCCTGAGCGACGTCGTAGATCGTGTAGGGGCGGGACGCAGCTTGCCCCGAGCGAAGTCCCTATTGTGTAGGGACGGACGTCTCGTCCGTCCCCAGTCGCGAAGCGACGAGTGCCCAGCCCTCAGCTCGCCGACTGGACTGCGGCACGCCCCACGCGATCCACTTTCACTTTTGCAATCACCCACGCCACCACTCGATACAGGAGCAACAGGCCCAGCACAAACGCATACTCCAGCGGCTTCTTCAGATCAGCCTTCACCAGCCATATGTAGTGAATTACTCCCGCAGCGGCGCTGAAATAAATCAGGCGATGCAGCATCTGCCACCGCTTGCCACCAAGTTTGCGGATCGACCACTTCGTCGAAGTCAGCGCCAACGGGAGCATCAGTGCGAACGCCGTCATTCCCGCGGTAATAAATCTGCGCTTGGCAATATCGTGCAGCATCGCATGCACGTCGAAAAACTTATCGAGCCAAACATACGTCATCAGGTGCAGACATCCATAGAAGAATGCGAACAGTCCGAGCATCCGCCGGTAGCTGATGAGCCAGTACTGGCGCGTGATTTTGCGCAGCGGCGTTACCGCCAGCGTGATCAGTAGAAAGATCAGCGTCCAATCGCCGGTGGAGTGTGTGATGAACTCGATGGGATTCGCGCCCAGACCGGCGTGCAGGCCCAGCCAGACAAGCCGCCCCAATGGAATCAGGGCGGCGAGAAAAACAATAGGTTTAAAATATCGATGCATTCGAAAATCAGGGACCAGGGTTCAGGGAATAGGGTTCAGGGATGCGGGAACCGAAAGCAGGCAATGCTCGCTCTGGACCCTGGCCCCTGGCCCCTGTCTCAGAATTCTTTCTTCAGATCCATCCCGCTGTACATGCTGGCCACCTGATCGCCATAGCCGTTGAACATCAATGTCGGACGCTTGAAGAATTCTCCCAGGCGGCGCTCCTTGGCCTGACTCCATCGCGGATGGTCCACGTTCGGATTCACATTCGCATAAAAGCCGTACTCCTGCGGAGCGGAAAGCTTCCAACTATTCAACGGCTCCTTCTCCGTGAACCGGATGCGCACGATCGCCTTCGCGCTCTTGAAACCGTATTTCCATGGAATCACGACACGCAGCGGCGCGCCGTCCTGATTGGGCAAATCTTCTCCATACATTCCGAAGCAAAGCAGCGTAAGCGGATTCATCGCCTCGTCCATGCGCAAGCCTTCCACATACGGCCACTGCAGCACTGGACGCCGCTCCCCGGGCATCTGCGTCAGGTCCATGAGCGTAGTGAACTCGACAAATTTTGCTTTGCTGGTTGGATTCACCCGCTTGATCAGTTCACTCAGCGAGAATCCGATCCAGGGCACTACGATCGACCATCCCTCGACGCAGCGATGCCGGTAAATGCGTTCCTCGGGAGATGCCATCTTGATGATCGTGTCAACGTCGAGCTCCTGCTTCTTTTCCACGGCGCCATCGATCTTGACCTTCCACGGGTGCGTGCGGAAATTCTTGGCCAGTTCCGCCGGTTCGTCTTTCTCGGTCGAGAACTCGTAATAATTGTTGTAGTGCGTCACATCCTTATATGGGGTAACCGTCTCTGTCGTGCTGAACGGACTCTTCTTGATACCGTCAAACTTGTTGTTCGCAAAGACCGACTTCGACGGCGAGACCAGTTCCTTCGCGCCGACTCCGAGGGCCGCTGCGGCTCCTGCCAGCGCCAAAAATCTGCGCCGGTTCAAATACAGGCTCTTCGGAGTAATCTCCGAAGAGCGAATGTCATCTGCCTTCCTGATCAGCATAACAACCCCGTTCTGAGTACGCGCGTCCGGTTCAGGCGGATTGCGCGCGCAAGCGCTACTTCTATTCTTTACCAGATGGGACGCAGAGCACGACGAAAAGTTACATCCCATGAGCCTCTTCTTGAATAGATGAGGAAAGCCTAAGTGGAGGTTATCCCAACACTTCTCTGACTTTGCGGGAAAGATTCTGAAGCGTGAAGGGCTTTTGCAGAAACGCGGTGCCGCTTTCGATAGACCCGTCGCTGACGATTGCGTCTTCCGTATATCCAGACAGGTACAAAACCTTTGCATCGGGACGGCTTTGGGCCAGTTGCTTGACCATCTCGCGGCCACCCATGCCGGGCATGACAACATCGGTGATCACGAGATCGATCTTGCCCTTGTGCCGCAAGGCAGCGGCTACTCCCGATTCGCCATTCTCGGACTCGATCACCTGATAACCCTTGTTGACCAAGGTATCGCGCACCAGTTGCCGGACCGACTCTTCATCCTCCACCAGCAAAATTGTCTCGCTGCCGCCTGAGGTCGCGTCCGGCACGGAAACGGCGTGCTGCTCCGCGGCTGCTTCAGTCAGCGGCAGATAGATCTGGAATGTTGTACCGCGTCCCAATTCG
This sequence comes from Terriglobia bacterium, assembly GCA_963711365.1. Lineage (GTDB taxonomy): Bacteria > Acidobacteriota > Terriglobia > Terriglobales > Acidobacteriaceae > Sulfotelmatobacter. The sequence continues at coordinate 327,797 of CAVQDY010000012.1, forward strand.
CTCTGCACCATCACATAGCCGCCGGTCTGCTTCACGATCCCATACACCGTCGAGAGGCCGAGTCCCGTGCCTTTTCCTTTTTCTTTGGTGGTGAAGAAAGGTTCGAAAATCCGGGACTGGGTCTCGCGGTCCATGCCCATTCCCGTATCGCTCACCGAGAGCAGAACGTAATTGCCCGGACGAATAAACTGCTGGCCGCCGCGGTGATGCTCATCCACGATCACAGTTCGCGTCTGAATCGTGAGCTTTCCACCTTGTGGCATCGCGTCTTTTGCATTCACCACCAGGTTCATCAGAACCTGTTCAAGTTGTCCGGCATCGGCGCGGGTATGAGCCGCTTCCGGGCTGCGAACCGTGCCAAGTTCAACGTTCTCGCCGATCAGAGGACGCAACAACCGTTCCATGTCTTCCACAATGGCGTTGACGTCGACGACTTTCAGTTCGAGCAGCTGCTTGCGGCTGAATGCCAGCAACTGGCGCGTCAGTGTGGTGGCGCGGTCGGCGGCAAGTTGAATGGCGCGTCCTTTTTCGTAGAGGGGATGCTCGCCCTCGAGCCCAGCCAGAATCACTTCGGCATATCCGCTGATGACCATCAGCAGATTATTGAAATCGTGCGCCACGCCGCCTGCCAGGCGCCCTACGGCTTCCATTTTCTGTGCCTGCCGGAACTGGTCCTCCAGCGCCCGGCGGTCCGTCACATCCTCGGCAATCGCTTCCAGGACATCGGCTGGTTCGTCGGCACTGCTGACGGCGCGTCCGCTGATGCGCACCGTAATCGTACGGCCATCCGCCCGCCGCCACTTCACTTCGAATCCGTCGAGCCGGCCCGTGCGGCGAAATTCTTTTACCAGACGGGCATGCTCCTCGGGCTGCGCGAATACATCTTTTTCCGGATCGAGCAGCAGCACTTCCTCCGGCGAGGAATATCCCAGCATCGTAATCAGCGCCGTATTCACGTCGAGGAATCGTCCTTCCAGACTCGACCGGTAAATGCCGTAGACCGAACTCTGCACCAGCGAGCGGTAACGCGCCTCGGAGCGCCGCAGCGCCTGCTCGTTCCTCTTGATTTCAACCGCGCTGGCCAGCTGCCGCGCCACGAAAGTCAGGATCTCTTTATCCCGCTCACCATAGCGAATGTTCCTGGAATATGTCTGCACCACCAGTGCGCCGAAGGTATGACTGTTCACTTTTAGCGGAACGCCCATCCAGTCGAGCGATCGCGAGCCATTGCGCGCCACTTCCCCGCGATCTTCCATCGCCTGTAAGACTTCTGGAGTGGCCAGCAGCGGCTCGCCGCTGCGAATCAGAAAATCCGTCAGCCCGCGCCCTAATTTCTTGGAAGTCGGCGCCGTGTCTTGCTCGTCCACAAAGTACGGAAACGTCAACATGTCGCTGGCGGGATCGTAGAGCGCGATATAAAAATTCTTGGCGTGCATCAACTCATCGACGATGCTGTGCACCGCCGTGAAGAATTGCTGCAGGTCATGCGCGCTGCTGCTTTTTTCCGCAACACGGTAGAGCGCGGAGCTCAGCGCTTCCACGCGCCTGCGATCGGAAATGTCGTGATACCCGGCGTAAAAGCCGTTGACCTTTCCATCCAGCATCAGCGGAGCGCACGAGACCGACACATCGACCAGGCTTCCATCCTTTCGCCGCCGCTTGGTCTCAAGCGTAATCCGTTCGCCCCGCTCCAGTGATTCCGTCACCCAGTTCGATTCGGCCATCCGCTCCGGAGGTACGACCAGGGCTTCCAGATTCTGGCCGACGATTTCGGAAGCGGTATAGCCGAACATCTGGCTGAACTTATGGTTCGCCCATAACACCTGATGTCCGTTGTCGGCGACGCTCAGCCCGTCAGGATGCGCCTGGAACATCTGATCGAAGAATTGCAGCCGAATTCCCGACCCGTTCTCTTTCTCTTCGACTTCAGGTAAGGGCTCTACCGGGCAGGACTTCTCAGCGCACAACTTCTCTGTGCTTGATCCATTGGTCGGATGATGTGGAGCGAGAAAATCAGGTGGAGCTCCGCTGTCCAGCGCCTTTTTCAGACGGCTGGCGCGAGCCAGATCTCTCCGGCCCGAATCTGATTGGGTGACACGTTCACCCATCCGCGGATCCCCCCTCCGAATACGCAGTGCATAAGCATCCTAGAGCCTGGGTCATACCCGAAAAAGTTACGGGGGTAATCCGGAAATTCCGGGTTTTGCACGAGTTCCAAATAGTTTCCCGGCAGCGGCACTCGTTACCTTAGTGAGGCGCGTGTCTGGCCTTGACTCATCAACCATGGCACAATTGCCCTAATCTCACGCACGTCACAAACTTGAAAACCTCCAGCGAGTGTAGCCCAGTGCGGGGGAAATACTTGGCGCGGAGAAATGCGGATGAAGCTTCATGGGGTGTGGTCCGTTCGCAACGGTTTGCGAACAATGCTGTTCTTCGTTTTGATTTTGGGAATTGCGATCTCTTCTTCGCTCGCCGAAACTCCGGGCGTCACCGATAACAGCGTGCTGATTGGATCGTGCTCGGCATTGGACGGCCCTGCCCATTTCTTGGGCCGCCAAACCGTCCTCGGAGCCTCCGCCTATCTCCACATGGTCAACGACGAAGGTGGAGTCTTCGGTCGCAAGGTTCAACTCGAAGCTTTCGATGATGGCTACGATCCCGAGAAGTCTCCCGCATGTTTCAAGCGCATGACCAAAGAGGGAGTCTTCGCTCTCGGATTCTTCGTCGGCACTCCGACCGCTAAGGTCTACGTTCCTCTGGCGCAGCAGAACAAGATCCCAGTTGTGGGTCTGTTCACCGGCGCTCAAATGCTTTACGAGCCGCTGAAGCATGAAATCATCAACGTCCGCGCTTCCTACTACGACGAGACTCACGAGCAGGTCGACAAACTCTGGGAAGCGAACATCCGCAAGATCGCTGTCATTTACCAGGACGATCCTTTCGGCAAAGCTGTGCTCGACGGCGTAAAACTCGCTCTGCAAAAACACGGCGCAACTCCGGCCGCGCTCGGCACGTTCACGCGAAATAGCGTGGATATCGCGGAAGGGCTCAAAGAGGTCATGGCCGCGCGTCCGCAGGCTGTGGTGATCGCCGGACCCTACGCTCCCGCGGCTGCGATTGTGAAGCAGGCTCACCTCGACGGCTGGCGCCCACAGTTCCTTACCGTCTCATTTGTAGGGACCGAAGAATTCATCAAGGAAGCCGGTTCGGATGCGGAAGGCACGATCATCACGCAAGTGATGCCGCCTTACGACCGGCTCGAGTACCCCACAGTCGCAAAATATCGCGAATGCCTTGCCAGGTATTCACCCGGTGAGGCGCCGACGTTTGTGAGTCTTGAAGGCTTTGTCGATGCCATGGTGCTGGTCGAGGGCCTGAAACGAGCCGGCAAAGACATCACCCGGGAACGGTTCATCTCCGGAATCGAATCGATTCACGAAATGAATGCCGGACTTGGTCCCAAACTGATCCTCAATTACAGCGCGTCCGACCATAAGGGATTCGACAACGTCTATCCGACCGTTGTCAAGAACGGTCAGGCAGTACTTCTCACCGACTGGTCCGGGCTGGAAAAGTAGCGATCTGGTTTTCTGGAGACGAGGTTTTGCAGATCAGTTTTGTGAGATCGAGGTGCGGCATTGCCGCACCTTTTCTTCTTACGAGCAAACCCGCCGGCGCGCACAAAGTTGCTGCATGCTGCCCAAGTTGTTGAAGCTCGCTTCATCTCGGTTCAGATTTCTTGATCTCTCTTCAGATGGGCGATGCATCTTCGCCTTTCCCCTCCGCATCGAAGGAATTAACCATGCAGTTAATTCGTATAGTTTCGTCAATGGCTCAGGAGGTGACCATGACTGGGAAACAAAGTCTCAAGAAGATTTTAGGATTAACCCTGTCGATCGGGCTGCTCAGCACCGCGCTGCTGGCGGAGACTTCCGCTGCATCCCGCTACGACAATCAGGTGCAAACTGCCGTAACGCAGAAACTGGCGTCCAAAAATCAATACAAGAACGTCCATACGAGCGTGGAAGACGGCATCGTCACGCTTACGGGCACGGTCGATCTCTACCAGCGCAAGCTGGACGCAGCAAAGCTCGCTCGCAAGATTTCGAACGCGCAAGGTGTACGCAACCTGATCACGGTTGCCGGTCCCAACATTCCGGATGGTCAGCTGGAGCAAAAACTGGCGACCAAGCTGACCTATGTTCGCGAAGGTTATGACAGCACCTTCGACTACTTCGCTCTCGATGTGACGAACGGAGTCGTAACCATCGAAGGTCAGGACCGCACTGGCATTGGCCGCGATGAAGCTCTGTCTGATATCGCTAATATGCCCGGAGTCAAAGACGTGATCGACAAAGTCACGATCGCGCCAGTGTCGAACTATGACGACGGCTTGCGGTTGCGCGCGGCGCGTGCCATTTATAGCGATCCCGCGCTCAGCAAGTACGCCATCGATCCAGCTCGTCCGATCCGCATCATTGTCGAAAACGGACACGTCACGCTGGTGGGTGCAGTGAACAGCGCGATGGATAAGCAGATTGCCGGCATGCGCGCCGGTCAACTGTTCGGCGCCTTCAGTGTCGAAAATAAGCTGGAAGTGGTAAAGGGCTAAGCCGATATGGAGGCCGACGAACCTGGTCTGAAGCCATGTCATCGTGAGCGCCGGCGAAGCCGGCGCGAGCGACCTGACGACAGATTCCGCTTCGATGACGTTGAAAGCGTAGTTTACTCGCACGACAATTACGGCAAGCGGTTAATCAGCGACGCGACGTATCCCGCGCCGAATCCGTTATCAATATTCACCACGCTCACATTCGACGCACAGGAGTTCAGCATCCCGAGCAGCGCGGCCATCCCCTTAAACGACGCGCCGTAGCCAATGCTGGTCGGCACAGCAATCACAGGAACTCCTACAAGTCCTCCGACGACGCTGGGCAACGCGCCTTCCATCCCGGCACAAACGATCACTACTCGTGCCCGCGTCAGCGCTTCGCGATTTGCGAGCAAGCGATGAATCCCCGCCACGCCCACATCGTAGAAGTGCTCGACTTCATTCCCCATCATTTCCGCTGTGACGACCGCCTCTTCCGCGACCGGAATATCGCTGGTCCCGGCCGAGACCACCGCCACAATTCCCTTGCCGTATTTCGTCGAATCTTTCTGCAGGACAATGGCGCGGGCGAGTTCGCGAAATTCCACACCGCGTACTTTTTTCTTTACGGCGGCAAATTGCTTTTCGCTGGCGCGAGTCGCCAGGATGTTCCCGCCATGCTTCGCCAGCCGTTCAAAGATTCCGGCAGTCTGCGCCGGAGTTTTCCCTTCTCCGAGAATGACTTCCGGCATCCCGTTCCGCAGCGCGCGATGATGATCAACTTTCGCAAACCCCAGGTCTTCGAAGGGCAGGTGACGCAGACGCATGACTGCATCGTCGGGCGTGATCGCGCCTTTGCGCACTTCCTCAAACAATTTGCGGATGGATTCAGCGTTCAAGAGGATTCAGCAGTCCGCGCTCGGCATTCCGTGGCGAGTTCTAGCTTAGCATCTACGCGTCGCAGATGTGATTGATCCGATGCAAGAATTGGAAGAAAGAGGGTGACTCTAAGCGCGCGGCTCGGACCTCGAGGCCGCTTCTTAAGCGTGGGCCGATTTTGCCGCCGCCAGGCGCGAGATCGCCCGCAATTTGCTGATCACTGCCCCGCATACTTTGCGGGCCATCCCCGGTTCGTGCAAATGCGCGAGGAAAAGCCGGCGCAATCCACTGGGCGCTAGCTTTCCCGCGAGATAGGCGTCATAGATCCGGCTGCCGATCCGCTGGCCGAGTTCGAGGGTGGCGCATTCGAAATCGCCATCGCCACGCGCGGCCGCCAGCGCAACTTTCTCGATCGCCGCTCGCTTCAACACGACGTCGTCCGAAGCCGGAGCCGGGCGCGATGGATACAGCACGCACGATCCGAAATATGCAATCGCATGCTCAAGCACGCGCGCGTAAAAGTGGTCGGCGGCGCGGTCTCCATTCACCAGACCAGATTCGACGGCATGTCCGTTCAACCGATGCGGCAAGCCTTGGCATGCCTGGTGCAGAAAGCGAGTAGCATCCTCCGCGGCATGCACCATCTGAAACTCGCGGACATAGAATGCATTCACCCTGGGCAGGTACGCGCTGCCGCACTCCTCAACCCTGGCAATCAGCGCCTTCAGATCCATTTCGCTCACGCCCTTGCGCAGCAGCAGACGGCCCAGCATCTGGCCCGACGATCCGCCGTACACCTCCGGCAGCATATCCACCAGAAACTTCGGCTGCGTTCCGTTATGTGACGAATAGCGGTTGATCTCGAGAAAGTTCGCGAGACTATCGATAAGATTGTAGATCGTCGGAGCAAAGTCCGGACTCTCGTCGCAGCGGCTCCACTGATCCAGAAACAACCGGTAGCTTTCGTACTTCTCCAGCGGGGTCGAGTTGAACACGCAAAGCACGTCGTCTTTCACGCGGACGGCTTCCACTTTGTCGGCCTGTTCTCCGGCAGCGCGCCAGTAGAGCGAATCTACGTTCTGCAGCACGGTCACAACTCTGGCCTCTGGATTTTCTTTCCGTACGGCCCGCGGCAGATGTCCGGGCGCCATATGCGACTCGCCAAACAGAACGAAAATCGCCGCACTCGGATGGCGCTGCCGAATTTCCGCAATCTTCAGCGCCGCATGCCGGTCCCGCGCCCCGATTTTTCTCAGATCCTCGCGTGGCATGCAATCCAAACCGTACAGCGCCTCTGCGCTATCGCGCGCGCTGACCAGCAATTCGTAAAACGGAGCCCAATCGTATCCCCAGTCCAGGTCAAACCGGATGCGCTGCCGCAGTTCCGACTCTTCAATTTCCCGACGCCACCATTCATCCAAGATGTGCTGATCGCGCGCGAAAATCGTCTCGACTCCCAAAACTACCGGACGATCTCCCGCCAGCGCCCTCTGCTCCAGCAGTGATGCCGCCGAACGCTGCGATGCCGCCAGCGCGTGATAGTCGCCAACCAGAACCACATCCGCGGCCCGCAATGCGTTCTGCACTTCCTCGCCGCTCAGAACCGATTCATACGACCGGAACGCCTGATTGAACTCGCGAAGATATTTCCGCCGTCCATTGGAGTCCTGCGCACGGATCTCGCGCTCCACTTCGGCGAGCGCGTGCAACTGCGCTGCGCTGCGACGGGACCGGAGATTCGCCATAGATGCCATATCTAACTCTTGACTTGAACCTCTAACTCACGACTTCCAACCTCTTTTCGCCTTCGGCTTTGTCGCCTTGACTTGTGCGGCACTGCCTCCCTATGCTCCTCAGTCGAGGCGAAATTGCCCAATCATCCACCGCAAAACCTCACTGTTGCGACTACTGGCGCCAGCGGCGCCATCTTTCTGCGTCATTTCCTTCTTGCCGTTGAGCGCGAAGAGCGTATTCAGATGGTGAACTTCATTGCCTCCGACAGTGCGCTGCGCGTCATGGCCGAAGAACTCGACATCAAAGGCCGCTCCGACCTCATTTCCCAGATCCTGGGTTCCTCCGCGAAAGCTTCAAAAAAGAGCAAAATTCAACTTCAATCCAACGCCGACATCGGGGCCAACGTGGCCAGCGGTTCCTACCCCGCCGATGCCATGGTCGTCATCCCGTGCAGCGTGGGCACTCTGGCCCGCATCGCCAACGGCATAGCTGCGCAACTGATCGAGCGGGCCGCCGACGTTTCGCTTAAAGAAAAACGCCCACTGGTGCTGTGTGTCCGCGAAACTCCACTCAACAAAATCCACATCCGCAACATGTACCGCGCAGCCGACGCCGGAGCCACCATCTTTCCGCTGATCCCAGCCTTCTACTACCACCCAGCTTCATTAGATGAAATGGCTCGCGAATTCGCTTATCGCGTGCTGGCTCATCTTGGCCTGCCGCAACCTCACGCCTTCCAATGGAAACGTTGAAAGATCAATCGCTTAGCTGCCTCAGGAAAAAATCAGCCCTACGTACATAGATCGGCCGCGCCGGGGCAGGATTTCAGTGTAGATACCCAAAAGTGCAGGGGGCAGATACCTGCCGGACATGTCCGCGCGGGGTCTATGTGGGGATAGCCGCCCCGGCTGTCGGGAGAAGTTTAATGTGGGGACAGCCGCCCTCGGCGGTCCACGGAGCGAAGCTCCGCCTGCCGGATTATCAGCAGAAAAGATTTCCAAAGCTGCAAAATTCGAGCCTTGGCGTAGAATGCGGCAAATCTTCAAGGAGATCTCATGTCGAGACATTCATGGCTCATCGGCTTGATATTTCTCGCCGCGTTCTGTGTCGCGGACGATCAAAATCCGCTGGCCAGAGATCCCAAGGCGGCGAAGGCCGGAGAGTACGAGTTCCGCATCAACTGCGCGCTCTGCCACGGACTTGGCGCTCGCGGAGGTGGCCGCGGCCCCGATCTGACTCGCGCACAAAAGAAGCACACCCACTCCGACGCGGACATGTTCCAGGTCATCAGCAACGGCATTCCCGGCACCGCCATGCCCGCCAATGGCACGAACGGCCAGGGCGTCGGCATGACCGACACGGAAATCTGGCAGATCATCGCCTACATTCGCAGCCAGGAAGTGAAAGCCGCGGGCAGGCCGTGGGCGACGCTGCGCACGGCAAAGAGCTTTTCTACGGCGACGCAAACTGCTCGATGTGCCATATGGTCGAAGGCAAAGGTGGCAGGCTCGGTCCCGATCTGACTGGTGTTGGCGGATCGCGCACACGCGCCTCCATCATCGATTCCATTCGCAATCCCAGCCGCCGGCTGGCCTGGGGACTAACCGAATCGACCAAAGAATTCCCGCAGGAATATGAGAGCGTCACCGCAGTCACTGCCGATGGAAAGACAATCACGGGCGTCACGCTCAATGAAGACAGCTTCACCGTGCAGATCATGGACTCCGGAGAGCACATCCATCTGCTCGAGAAAGACACGCTGAAGTCGTTTCAAAAAAGTCGCGAATCGGCCATGCCGAAATACAGCCCGGACGTGCTGAGCGACAAAGAAGTCGACGATATTGTGGCCTTCCTGGCAACCGTGGAGACGAAATGAACCGGGCAGCCTTCGTGCCGGAATCGCCGCTTACACAACCGTGGAAGAGCGGCCCTCTAAGGGCCGCGTTACGAGCGACAAAAATTATCCGGGCCTTCAGGCCGTGTGCGCTGGCTTTCCTCCTCCTCACCACCGCGCACGCCCAACTTACCTCCGACCGTCTCCTCAACTCCGCCAAAGAGCCGCAGAACTGGATGACCTACTCCGGCGACTACACCGGAAAGCGCTTCAGCGCGCTCGATCAGATCAACGCACAAAACGTACACAGCCTCTCCGCCAAATGGGTCTATCAAACCGCCGCCACCGGAAAGCTCGAAACCACGCCGCTAGTCGCTGACGGAATCCTCTATGCCACCGCGCAAGACAATCGAGCCTTCGCCCTCGACGCCCGTTCCGGACGCCCCATCTGGACGTATCAGCGGCAAGTCCCCTCCGACATCCGCCCCTGCTGCGGGCATGTCAATCGCGGCGTGGCCATCCTCGGCGACAAGGTTTTCTTCGGCACGCTCGACGCTCACGTCATCGCGCTCGATGCAAAAACCGGGGCCGTCCGTTGGGACGTCACCGCCGCCGATTACCGCACCGGCCACAGCTTCACCGTCGCGCCGCTCGCCGTGAAGAACCTGATCATCATCGGTATTTCTGGCGGAGAGTATGGCGTCCGTGGATTCATCGACGCCTACGACGCCGACTCCGGCGAACGCAAATGGCGTTTCTACACCATCCCGGGTCCCGGCGAACCGGGCCACGACACCTGGGAAGGCGATTCGTGGAAGGTCGGCGGCGCTCCGGCATGGAATACGGGGACCTACGATCCCGCCACGAATCAAATCTTCTGGCCCACCGGAAATCCTGCGCCTTCGAATCGGGGCGAAGGACGCGTCGGCGACAACCTCTACTCCAATTCCCTGCTCGCCCTCAACGCCGACACCGGCAAGCTGAACTGGTACTTCCAGTTCACCAAGCACGACGAGCATGACTGGGACGCGACCCAGATCCCTATCCTGATCGATGCCAATGGAAAGAAGCTGATCGCCCAGGCCGACCGCAACGGATACTTCTACGTCATCGATCGCACCAACGGAAAACTGATCTCGGCGACTCCCTACGGCAAAACAACCTGGAGCGACTCGAAAGATGCCGAAGGTCGGCCGGTCGCCAATAGGAACGCAGAACCCACACTCAAAGGGCACACGGTCTGTCCGGGAGCGCTTGGCACCACCAACTTCATGCCCCCCACCTACGATCCGCAGACCGGACTGTTCTACGTCACCGCCCGCGATCAGTGCGACATCTTCAGCACCGCGCCTCAGCCTTACGAGCCCGGTCACGCCTTCTACGGCAGCGCATACTTCCCCTCCGAAGAAGCCGAACCCTATCTCGGATTTCTGAAGGCCATCGATCCCGCGACCGGAGAGATCAAACAGAAGTTTCAGCACACCTCGCCAACGTGGTCAGGCGTTCTCTCCACCGCGGGAGGCCTGGTCTTCAGCGGAGACGCGGAAGGCAACTTCATCGCCTTCGACGCCGCGTCGCTCAAACCGCTGTGGCACTTCCAGATGGGAGGTGCGGTCTACGCCGCGCCCATGGCCTTCGCGATCGATGGCAAGGAATACGTCGCCATTGCTGCCGGCAGTGCCATCTACGCATTCGCCCTCCCCTGATCGCTTTAACGCCAGACGCAGCCAGCCCTTAGCCTAGCCTCCGCTCAGAACGGAAGCGACCAGTCCCAGCAGCCGGATCTCGGTCGTTAATGCGTCCAACCCCCCTGATTACTACAGTTTGGGGAACGATGCGCTGAACGATTGGAAGAGCCGTACCACCATCTACAATCGACGCAGGTGTGACGTTCGAGGTAGAGCGCTTGGGGTAGAGCGCCTTGGAGAAGACCGCTTGCTGAAGACCAGCGACCAGCAAACCCGCGGGGAATCCAAAACGCGGCTCGTTGAGCAGATCAACGCCTGCCTGCGTTCTGGCGACTACTCTCGCGCGCTGGATTTACTGCGGGGCACAGCCGGCGACTTTCCCAATGACGCGGAGTTCTCGGAACTGGAAAAGCTCGCCCACGACGGCGTCAAGCGCAACGCCGAAGCCAACCGTCTCATCACGGAAAGCCAGGAACTGTTCGCGCAGCAGAAGTCCCCTGAAGCCATTCAGTTGTTGCGCAAAGCCTATGAGCTGGATAAGACCAATTCTCTCGCACGCGCCATACTCGCGAACGCCCTGGTCGAGCACGCGCAATCCATTGTAGAAACCGATTGGCTGCAGGCCGAGACGCTGACGAATCAGTCGCTCGGTTTGAACCCCGCGCACCCCACGGCCAAAACCATCCTCGGCCTCATCGTTATCCGGAAAGAAACAAGCTCCGTCGACGATTGGGTTGCGCAAGCGCGCAAGCGGCAGTCCTCCGGCGATCTATTCGCAGCCTTGGCTTGGGTTGCAGAGGGATTGGCCGTTCACCCCGACGATCCCAAGTTGAGTCAGATTCAGGAAGAGATCCAGCGCGACCAGAGCGCTCGGCGGCGCCAGGCTCGCCGCGGCGATGTCGAAGACCTGCGGCGTCTGCAACGCGAAATCGATGGCGCCCCTGACGTAGCTGCAAAACAAGCGTTGGCCGTGCGCATACAAACCATAGCCGCCAAGCATTGGACGGATGGCGAAATCTTATCCATCGCCAATGCTCTGCTCCTCCGCTTAGGGTTGGTTCCCCAAGATAGTTCAAATGCGTCGCCGCGCAGCAAAGGCGCCACAGTAATTCTTCACGTCCCGCGCCCCAGCGCTCCAGAGCCTTCACTCGCAGCTGGCAACCCGCTTCCGCCAAGCCCGGTTGTGCCAACACCGGTCGCCCCAGCCCCAGTTTCTGCAAGCCCAGCTCCGCCAAGCGCGGATCCAGCCGGAAATGTTCCGGCCGAAATGGTTCCTCCGAAAGAAGGCCCCTCGAACAGAGTTGCGCGGCGCAAAATCCCGACGGGTGTCGTGCTGCCGGGCAAAGTTCCGCCGCCCAGCATCCCTCCACCAGCCAAAGTTCCATCGGTCGATGCCTCGCCGGTCAAAGCTCCGACCACCGCGCCAGAGCCTCAACTCGCTTCCCCACAAGCCGCGACAGTTCCAGTCGCCGAGCCTTCTACGCCCGCGGCTAAAGCCAAATCGCCATCGAAACAGCCCACAAGGCCGAACTCCACACCCCTGATCCTCATCTCCGCCGCCGCAATAATCCTGATCGCCGCGATCTTCTTCTTCGCCCGAAAACATCACACTCCACCAGTGGCGAAGGCCCCTGCAGCCACGCCTGCCGTTTCAGGGCCGAATGCCTCCGATCTGGCTGTGCCTTCCACGGCCGTCTCCGCGCCTTCCGTCCCCGCAGCTGCAACGCCCCAACCCTCAGTGCCGGCGTTGCCCGCTTCCTCCGACACCGCCGCCGGAAGAGTTACACCCGCAGTCACGCCTGAAGTCACTCGCAATGATCAGCCGCCCGCCGCTGCCGCGGTCGGCACGCTGCTGGTCGTTGCCGGTCAGGACGACGCAAGCGTTTTTCTCAACGGAAAACTGCAACGGCAACTCACCCATGCCGGCCAGTTGAGCCTGCCAAATCTCGAACTCAAGGACTACGTTGTCCAAGTCTCCAAGAGCGGCTTTCAGGATCCTCCCCAGCAAAAGATCCGCATTCGCAAAGGCGAACAAGCTCTCATTTTCAATCTCCAACCTCAGCCTCGCCTGGCTACACTGACCATCCAGGGCGCCGCTCCTGGAACCACTGTTCTCGTCGATCAAGCTTCCGTCGGAACCATACAGCCCGATGGCACCCTCTCCGTCTCCACCGTCAATCCCGGAGATCACACCGTCGAACTCCGCAAAGAACGGTTCAAGCCGCGGCAGTTCAAGAAGCACTTCGTTGCAGGCGAGACCATCTCTCTTGCTGCGGCCGATGCCGCGCTGGAAGCAGCTCCCAGCGAATTGAGAATCACCTTCACCCCTGCCGACGCTAAAGTCGCACTCGTGAAAGGCGACCATCTGACAATAGTTAGCAGCGGTGTCCCGCTCAACCTTGGCCCGGGGACCTACACTCTCACCGCGCGAACCTCCGACAGCTTCACGCGCTCGTCCACGCTCGAAGTCATCGCTGGTCAATCCAAGACTGTCGATCTATCTCTGGCTCCGAATGACATGTCGAAGTGGGACGATCCGGGCGCATGGAAGCGGGAGGGAGACTCGTTCATTCGCAAGGGAGGAGACTTCGTCCTGTACAAAGTCGTTCCCGCCTCGGGAACCTTCATTTTCTCCGCGATGCCCGCCAAGGGTCACATGTTGCAATGGGTTCTCAACTACACCGATTCCAGAAATTACGTCCTTTTCCAGATGGACGAGAATAATTTCTACCGCACTGTTATTCGCAACGGGCAGAAAACCGACCAGATCATCGTCCCCGACAAAGGCGACAAGAAAAGTTTCCGCACACTTCATATCCGCGTGAGTCCAACAGAGATCGTCCACCAGATCAAGCAAGGATACAGTTGGAAGGTCCTGGATCAGTGGAGCCAGCCCGGCACGAATCTCAACACGGGAAAGTTTGGCTTCTACATCCCTGCTAACGACGAAGTGGCGCTCTCCGGCTTCGCCCAGTACGTTGACCTGAACACCCGCTAGCATCCTGCGGCCATGTAGGTCCGAAGAGGCCTGCCCCTGAGCGCTTTGGTTGTGTAGGGGCCGACGCAGCTTTGGTTCTGTAAGGGCGGACCGCCCTCGTCCGCCCCGAGTCGCGAACCGACGAGTGCCTGTTGCCTGCAGCGGTTCCCTGATTGACGCCGCACCGCCTTTCATACTAATCTGCGCTTACACCGGAAAGGAGGTGGTCGGATGACAAGTTCTGATGGCAGTTGTAGAAGTACTCAAAGACCAGGTGAGGTGGCTGAGACTTAGAGCAGGTCGCTCTAAGCGGGGCTTTGGGCGCGGAATTCGCAAGAACCGTGCCTGAGGCTACAGCCCGCAAACTATCGGTGCGTAAGGATTGATTCCGCCCGGCGGTAGGTCGCGCCGGGACCCCGGAGTTGCCGTAGAGGCCACGTTAGAGTGACCACCTCTTGGTCAATCCCAACCAGTCCACCGGACGGCTCGCAGTGAAAACTGCGGGCCGTTTGTTTCTTTACCCCAACGTCGCTACTTTCTCGAGGGTTCGTTGGGAATTCGGGGAGCCCATCGTGCATAATCATCCGCGTGGCTCAGCTGGAAAACTTCCGCCTCAAAGTGTTTCGCGCCGTCGCCGAGCACCTTAATTTCCGCATCGCCGCCGAACATCTTTTCCTGACCCAGCCCGCCGTCACGCTCCAGATCCAAGCGCTCGAAAACGATCTCGCACTTCGCCTCTTCGATCGCACCGCGGGGCGAATCTCGCTCACCCGGCAAGGCCTGATCTTGCTCGATTATTCGAAGAGAATCGCCGCCCTCGCTTCCGAGGCCGAACACAAACTGGGTGCCGAAGACGGCTCCGCCTCGGGCGAGCTATCGCTCGGAGTCTCCACCACCATCGCCCAATACGTCCTTCCCCGCCTGCTTGGCGCTTTTCTCGACGAGCATCCGCGCGTCCAGTTCTCGCTGCATAGCGGCAACACGGCCGAGATCGTGCATCTTCTTCTGGACGATCGAGTCTCGGTCGGACTCATCGAAGGCCCGGCACGCGAACGCGGAGTGCGCACCGAGCCTTTCATGGACGATGAACTCGTCCTGATCACGCCTTCGCACCTTGAATCCGGTCGCCTGTCGCGTGCGAAATTTCAGGCCCTGACGCTTCTGATGCGCGAGCGAGGCTCGGGCTCCCGCCACGTCGTAGAGAACGCGCTCGAAAAAGCTGGCATTAAATTAAAGGCTTTCAAAAGAGTGATGGACCTGGACTCCACCGAATCCATCAAATCCGCCGTCGAGGCCGGACTCGGGGTCGGTTTCGTTTCGCGCTGGGCCATCTCCAAGGAACTCGAACTAGGAACGCTGAAAGTAGCCCAACTCAGCGGACCCCGAATCACGCGCCAGTTCACGCTCATCTCCCGCACGGGCCCGGAACTCCAGGGACCGGCCGCAGCTCTCCGTCTATTCGCACTCGGACGCGCCCGCCTTCTCTCAAGAGGCCGCGAGAAGCCGCTGACCGCAGCCCGCTTCCCGCCGATAAGCGAAACTAATCGCCCATCACAATTACTGCTTGGACGCCGCTCCCCTCGCCACGTCACACTCCCTTCGTGCGCAAGAGCCTGTTCTTCGTCCTGCTGATCGTAGCCGCCACCGGCTTTATCTCGCCGCCGATCGCGCTTCTCTTCGGACTCATCTACGGACTGACCCTCGACCATCCCTACCACATCGAGAGCAAGCGCTGGGCGAAATTTCTGCTGCAGGCCTCGGTGGTCGCGCTCGGCTTCGGCATGAACCTGCACGATATCGTTCGTGTCGGCCGCTCTGGATTTGTCTACACCGCGGCCAGCATCACTCTCGCGATGCTCTTGGGACTTAGCCTCGGCTATGTCATCCAGGTGAGTAAGAAAGCCGCCTTCCTGATCAGCGCGGGCACCGCTATCTGCGGAGGCAGCGCCATCGCCGCCGTCGGCCCCATCACCGATGCCAATGACGAAGAAATGGCCGTCGCCCTCGGCACTATCTTCATTCTCAATTCCATCGCGCTCTTCCTTTTTCCCATGATTGGGAACGCGCTGCACCTCAGTCAATCCCAGTTCGGATTGTGGTCGGCGCTCGCCATCCACGACACCAGTTCCGTCGTCGGCGCCACCGCCAAATACGGAGCGACGGCCTTGGCCGTCGGCACTACCGTGAAACTGGCCCGCGCCCTCTGGATCGTTCCTCTATCGTTCGTCACGGCGCTCACCTTAAAATCCAAAGCGCGCGTTCGCTGGCCCTGGTTCATCCTCTTTTTCTGCCTGGCAGCGCTCGTCAGCACCTTGTTGCCCGCATTCAGCGGCCCATTCATGGCCCTCAATCACATCGGCAAGCTGGGACTGACTGTCACGCTGTTTCTCATCGGCACTGGACTCAGCAAGAAAACTCTGACGCAAGTCGGCCCGCGCCCCCTGCTGCAGGGCGTCACCCTGTGGCTGATCGTTGCCAGCGCCACGCTGACACTCATCCTCTACAACTGGATTCATCTATAGGACGACGCGAGAGCGCGCGAACGCAGCCAACTTCACGCGGTGCGACGCATTTCCCCTGCCGGATCCTTCAGCAACCCCAGTCGCTGCAAGCTCTCCGCCGTAGCGACGATCGCGTCTTCTCTCGAACGCGGAGCCCAGCCAAGCACTCGCTGTGCCTTCTCGCTGGTCGCGTTCTTCACGATCCCGAGCTCCGGCAGAACCTGCTTGATCGCGGGATCAAACAGCGCCGCAATCCGCACTACAAAATCCGGCAGCTCTCGCGCCCGTACCCGCCGTGCGGCCGCCCCCATGCGCTGCTTGAGCACTCGCGCAATCTCCACCACCGACATGAAGTCTCCCGCCAAGGCGAGGAACCTCTCGCCCTTCGCCGCCGGATTCGTCATCGCCCGCAAATGCAGGTCCACAACATCGCGCACATCCACCGCGCCGAAATATACTCGCGGACATCCCGGTATCGCCCCATCCATCATTTTCTGCACGATCAATATCGAAGTCGCGTAATCCGCTCCCAGCACCGGGCCAAACACCCCCACCGGATTCACCACCGCGAGCTCCAGGCCATTCCCTTCTTTCGCGATGAAATCCCAGGCAGCGCGTTCTGCCAGCGTTTTCGATTTCACATACGGCGTCACGCCCTCGCCATTCGGATCCGTCCAGTTCGTCTCGTTGAAAGGCGCCGCCTGCGGTTTGTGACCGTATCCGATCGCCGCAAACGATGATGTCATCACGACTCGCTTTACTCCGGCGGTTCGCGCCGCGCGCAGCACCCGCAAGGCACCTTCGCGCGCCGGCACAATCAACTCGTTTTCATCTTTCGGAACCGTGGCAGGAAATGGCGACGCGACGTGCAGCACATATTCGCATCCCGCGACAGCCTCCGCCCAGCCTGCATCTTTTTCCAGATCGGCTGCGAAGAACTTGAGTCGATCGCCCGGTTCCGCGCCGCTTGCCTTAAGCATCGCGCGGACGTCGCTCTCGCGCGCCAAGCTTCTCACCGTCGTGCGCACCTGATGTCCCGCCGCCAGCAATTGCAGAATGCTGTGGCTTCCGATAAATCCCGAACCGCCCGTTACCAGAACTGTGCTCATATTTCCCCATTCGTTTTTACTCTTCTCAGCTTACCGCGCCGCTTTCGCATATTCGATTCACGGCTGGTGGCCCATTCTAACGTCGCGTCCTTTGCGACGTTAGAGTGGGACTTTGATCTCCTCCGCCCTCCGCCTGATATAGGGTAAAACGGCTCTCCCATCGGCCTACACTGCCGATGTAGGATCGTTGTAGCCGTGCGATTTGCCCACTCGTTATCCATGCCATCATTTACGTATTGCCCGCGTCTGACAGCCTTATTCATTCCGATGACGCTGCTCCTTTCGTCCTGTCCGCAGCCGCCGCCGCGCAATGTCCTCACGCCGGGAATAATGTCGGATCCATTCCCTATCCTCCCGGAGGACCCTATCAAGGAGTTTCCTTCCGTGTCTGGGCGCCGCATGCCAGCTCCGTTCTGGTGAAAGATCCGATCTCCGGCCGCTCCGCATCTTTGATTTCGCAGGGCACGACCGGTTACTGGTGCCTCGACGTGCCCGGACTCACTGTCAATCAAAAGTATGATTACGTAATTACGACGCCGGGCTTCGGCACGGTCACGCGCCGCGATCCGAATGCGCGAAACGTTACTGCCGCCTACAACGGCCACTCCATCACCTACGATCCCGCCGCCTATGTATGGCACGATCAGAATTTCACTCCCGCACCATTAAACAAGCTGGTGATCTACGAAATGGATATCGGACAATTCAACGCCGGTCCTTCGGGATGGGGAACCTTTCAAGCTGCCATCAGCGAACTCAGCCACATCACCGGCATGGGATTCAATGCCGTTGAATTGCTGCCCGTCACGCAGTTCGGGGGCGTGCACGGCAATCCTTATGGACCTACCGATCAATACGCGATCGACCACGATGCGGATGGCGGAGCTGACAATCTCAAAGCTTTCGTCAATGCGTGCCACCAGCAAGGATTAGCGGTGATTTTCGATGTGGTGCACAACCACTGGGGTCCTTACCAGCTCACCGATTTCGATTTCGATGGCTGGCACACAACGTCATTTCCCGGCGGGATTTATTTCTACGATAACGTCGCAGCGACCGGGGATCGGTATGACACTCCGTACGGACCGCGCCCTGATTATTCGCTCCCGATCGTGAAGGACTACATCCTCGGCCAGATCACGATGTGGTTCAACGAATTTCATGCCGACGGTCTGCGCTGGGACTCCGTCTCAAACATCTACAACACCTGGGGAGGTGGAGTCGGCAAGAACCCCAACACCGGCAAACCCGGCGTGCCCCTGCCCGATGGCGTCAGCATTCTGCAAACCGCGAACACGACCTGGCCCAAATCGTTCAAGTTCGCCGAGGACTTGTCGTTCAGCAAAAAGCAGGCTTCCGACACGTTGCCTGTCTCAAGTGGCGGACTCGGTTTCGATTCGCAGTGGAATGCCACGTTAAGTTATTTCGTCCGGAAAGGATTTCCCCTCCGCGAATTTGATCAATCTTTCGGATGTGATCTCGGGGATGACCTCGACCTTCAACAACGTTTATCTGCAAACCGTCGCCTACGTCGAATCGCACAATGAACTGACCACGAAGAATTCGCGCCTCTACCAGCTGGTCGATCCGCAGGATCCCACCAGCCGCATGGCGCGCAAGAAATCTATGTTGGCGGCGGCAATTCTGCTCACCTCTCCGGAGGTTCCGCTGATCTATCAGGGCGACGAATTCCTCGACCCGAGCTGGCTCGACAACAAAACCACCCTTACCTGGACGAACGCCACCACCTGGGCAGGGATCGTCCAACTCTACGGAGCGCTCGTCGGCCTGCGCACCAATGCGTCCGCGGTCTCGCCGGGCCTGAGTGATCCTGACCTGAACATTTATCAGCAGGACAAAAACAACGACGTCCTCGTCTATGATCGCTATAACAAAGCGTCGCTGGGTAGCGACGATGTAATCGTAATCGCGAACTTGAGCGGCACGGTCTTCAACGGCACCGGCTACCAGATCGGATTGCCCTATGCCGGAACGTGGCAGGTTTTGTTCAACAGCGATAGCACCGCCTACAGCAGCGATTTCGGCAATGTAGGACCCTCCGGCCCCGTCACCGCGGACAACATTCCCCATGCCGGACAGCCGTACAGTGCCTTCGTGCCCATCGGAGATTACTCGGTGCTAATCCTGTCTCAGCGCTAGTCACTTCGAGGCGACCGACCTTTTCAACTCGCCATCTAGGCCGCGCGGCGGTGAATTTCTTTCGAAATTAAATTTCGCCGTGCCGTTCCCGGAGCGGGATTGGAGACCAGTGGTAGGGATACCCCCCTCCCCCCTGAATCCCTGAAATCATCGAGTTAGGGGGAAATCGCAAAGTAATCTATGGCGCTCAATCACTTGCGGGCAAAATATTGATGTCAAAGAACTTAGGAGCCGATCCCCGGAAGGCGCGCCTCGGGGTGGCCGGGATGTGCTCGCCGAGCACCGTTGCGGCCTCGACCATGGTTGCAGATTGGAAATAGCAGGCGCAAGGTTAGATGTCACAAGAGGGCTGTGGGAAAAGCGTTGACTGCAGATGGTATATATACCATCTGCAGTCCGTAAACTCCGTATGACATAACTATCTCTATTCAATCAACTTCCCGCAATCCTGCCATATGCCGAATCACAGAAGGTATATATACCTACTGTGATACGGCAACAACCGGCTCCTCATTGTTCTTTGTGTCATGGTATATATACCTGTGACATCTCCATGCCGCGAAAACAGCCACGAATTGTCGAAGCTGCGACTGCGATATCCAGTTTTTTCGATCGGTCCACCAAGCGTGTTTTTAATGAGGATGATCTACGTACGGTTCTGACCGACAACCGGGCGGCTTGGAAGCTACCCGACTACATCAATGCAAGCCGATTTATCGATTTCTTAGCCGGTAACGGGAAGCTATCAGTAGTGCAGGTTGGATCAGAGCACTATCGCTCTGTGGTTCGTTATGTCTGGGGGAAGGCTTCCCCCTTTGCGGTTGCCCTCTCGCTTCGTTCGTTTGCCTACCTGTCTCATGGTACGGCTGTTTTCCTGCACGGCCTGACCGAGCAAATACCCAAGACGATCTATATCAACAAGGAGCAAAGTGTAAAACCACGGCCCACTTCACCGTTGACGCCGGACGCTCTCGCTCGGGCATTTTCCGGTCAGCAACGGCGATCGGTTTACACCTTCAATTATGAGAACTGGAACATAGTGCTGCTGAGTGGCAAGAACACGGGACGGCTTGAAGTTGGGCCAATCATCGCAGACACGGGCGAGTCTATTGACGTTACGCGGCTGGAAAGAACATTAATTGACATCACCGTCAGGCCAGCGTATGCGGGTGGGATCTACCAAGTTCTCGAGGCTTACAAGGCAGCGAAAACACGGATTTCAGTTAACACGCTGATTGCGACGCTCAAAAAGCTGGACTATGTCTACCCATATCATCAGGCCATAGGTTTTTACATGGAAAGGGCTGGTTACGAGGAGAGCAGAATTGAAAGGCTATTGAAGTTGGGAAGCTCGCTCGATTTCTACCTCGCTCACGGAATCAAGGATCGCGAGTACGATCCCAAATGGCGGTTATTCTTTCCAAAGGGGTTCTAATTTCCTGACAAGCTCCAATACGAAGTCAAAATAGAAGTCGAATGCCCTCAATTCGGGGCCCACGGTCGCCTCAACCGATGGCCAGTCCTGACGATGAAATTCTCTATAGCTTTCCAATAATCCCACGAGTGGCAAAGGCACTTCTTTCGCAGCGAATATTTGTCTCGCGAGTTCTAAGTTCCCTTGGGCAGATAAATCAATTTTGGATTCCTGTAGGATTACGTGTATGTCATAGAAGTCTCTCGCCCTAGCTGTCTTCGTCACACGAAATGCGTATTCTTGCATTTGCTGGCAAATGGCCCGGATTTTCTCGATCGCGAGCATCGGCGGACTGTAGACGTAAATCGTGAATTCCTCTAGTTGGGTCTCCGTCTTACCCTCGCAAAATTCCCACTTGCTTATGTCGATGGTGAATGCTCTCTGCTGATACGGCCCGATTACAGTCGCATTACGGCGGATTGCCTCAAGATCCCCGCCGAACCTCAGATGCTTGTCCCTTTCAATTATTTTGAACTTGATTCGGTAACCGCCCCATTTGGGATTATCCGCGGCCGGCACCACGGGTCTCGGCCCGAACTCGTAGTCGAAAACAACAAGTCCGGCGGCATCGAAGCGATCTGTCAATGCCCGGGCAATTCTTTGTGCTGCATCCTCCGCATCCTCAAACTCCCCTTCAATTGAGAAGTCCACGTCGAGTGAGCCTCGGGCTCCGTATCTATAGACGAGGCTTATTGCATTTCCGCCTTTGAGGACAAGTTTTCCGAACAGCACGTCGTCTGAAAACATCGCAATGATAACTAAACGACGAATGTCTGCCAGATCCACGAATGGCACTATATATGACTATCGAGTCCGCAGCTCAGCCTCTAAACATGCCCACCAAAATCAGCTGCGCTTCGAATGACGAGCCCTCGCAGCCCCCGCGACTTTTCGAGGTGTAAACTAATCAAAGACTTATACCGCTTTGATTCATTTCTGAAAGGATTTCTCCCATGGCAATACTTGAGCCCCCCGTCCGGCCAGCGCGCACGAGCCTGCACGCCGGACCATTTGTGACTGAGCCTTTTTTCGATTTTCGCAATGAAGAGAATGCCCGCCGGATGCGCGCCGCCGTCTCCAAAGTTCGCGGCCAGCTTGGCCATGAGTACGACCTGATCATCGGCGGCAAGCACGTCAAGACCACCGACAAAATCAAGTCGCTGAACCCGGCCAAGCCGTCGGAGATCGTCGGCATCCATCAGAAGGCCGGCAAAGAGCACGTTGAGCCCGCGATGACCGCGGCGCTCAAGGCATTCGAATCGTGGAGCCGCACCACGGTGGAAGAGCGCGCCAGCCTGCTCTTCCGCGTGGCCGACACGATGCGCCAGCGCAAGATGGAATACATGGCGTGGCTGGTTTTCGAAGTCAGCAAGAACTGGGCTGAGGCCGACGCCGACATCTCCGAGACCCTCGACTTCTGCGAGTTCTATGCGCGCGAAGCGCTGCGGCTCGCCAAGGCGCAAGCGCCGATTCAACTTCCCGGCGAGCACGACACGTTGCTCTACATTCCGCTCGGCGTGGGCGCCGTCATTCCGCCGTGGAACTTTCCCTGCGCCATCATGGCCGGGATGACGCTGGCCTCGATCGTCAGCGGGAACACCGTGATCCTGAAACCATCGAGCGACTCGCCGACCATCGCTGCGAAATTTGTCGAACTGCTCGAGGAGTGCGGCATGCCTGAGGGTGTGGTGAACTTCTGTCCGGGCGCGGGAGCGAGCTTTGGCGATGCGGTGGTCGCACATCCGAAGACGCGCTACATCGCATTCACCGGGTCGCGCGAAGTCGGACTGCACATCAATAAAGCGGCGGCGACGCAGGCTCCCGGCCAGCTCTGGATCAAGCGGACCATCCTTGAGATGGGCGGGAAAGACGCCATCATCGTCGATGCCGATGCCGACATCGATTCGGCGGTCGAAGGGGTCGCGCAAGCGGCATTCGGATTTCAGGGACAGAAGTGCTCGGCGTGCTCGCGAGCCATCGTCGACGAGCGCGTCTATGACAATTTCCTGCAGATGCTGAAGGCGCGTGTCGAGAAGATTCAGGTCGGCGATCCGGCGGAGAACGCGAATATGGGCGCCGTGATTAACGAAGGGTCGATGAAGACGATTCTCGGCTACATCGAGCAGGGGAAAAAAGATGGACGCCTCATCACCGGCGGCGAGCGCGTGAAGGAAGCGGGCGAAGGATATTTCATTCAGCCCACCGTCATCGCCGACATTCCGGCGAAGTCGAAGCTGGAGCAGGAAGAAATCTTCGGGCCCGTGCTGGCGGTGATCAAGGCGCGCGGCTTCGATCACGCTCTGGAAATCGCGAACGACACGGAGTTCGGGTTGACGGGTGCGGTGTATACCAGTTCGCGCGACAAGATTGAGCGGGCGATCCGCGAGTTCCACGTCGGCAACCTGTACATCAACCGCAAGTGCACGGGAGCGATGGTCGGAGCGCATCCGTTCGGCGGATTCAACATGTCGGGCACCGACTCGAAATCCGGCGGACCCGATTATCTTTATCTGTTTACGCAGGCGAAGTCGGTGGGCGAGAAGATTGTCTAACGTTTGTTTGGTGTGAGTCAGACCTACGAAGGGGCGCGGCTTAGGCTGCGCCTTTTTCTCTTGCGTAGCGTTTTAGGAAAGCAGAACCAAATGCAACGCGAATTTCCCGAAGTTCCACTGGTTGGCGTCGGCTCGATCATTATCGAGAACGATCGCGTCGTGCTCGTCAAGCGCGCCCATCCGCCGATTCAAGGAGAGTGGTCCATCCCCGGAGGCGTTCTCGAAGTCGGCGAACTGGTGCGCGAGGCCGCGATTCGTGAAGCTCGCGAAGAAGCCGGATTGATTGTCGAGCCCGGAGAACTTCTCGGCGTCTTCGACCGCATCCTGCGCGATGCCGAGAAGCGCGTGCAGTACCACTATGTGCTCATCGATTTTCTCTGCCGCCGCGTCGCCGGAGAACTGCTCGCCGCCAGCGACGCCGCCGAAGTTTGCTGGTTCTGCCGCGAAGAACTGCCCGCCCTGAATCTCGCTGAAGATACTCTGCAGGTCATTCAGAAGGGATTTGAAAAGCTCTTAGCTGCCAAGTATTATTGACAGTCTACCTTGCCAGTTTACCTGTTCATATTGTATTCTGGGAACACGATGGTCCGAAAAAACGTGGAAGCGGGAGTGGCTGATTTTATTCAGGCGATGGGACTTCTGGTGCGCCGCGTACGGACGGCGGGGGCATCCCATGAGCTTTCGTTGACCGAGTCTGCGGTGATGGCGCGACTGGCGCGAGAGGGTCCGGCAACGACGGCCGACCTAGCGCGGGCGGAAAGTATGAAGCCGCAGTCGATGGGAGCCGCGATCGCTACGCTGGAGCAAATGGGCATGGTCGAGCGGAAGCCGCATCCGAGCGACGGACGCCAAATTAATATTGCGCTGACCGCAAAGGGCCTGGCTGTGCGGAAGAGCACCAAAGACGCGAAGAGGACCTGGCTGGCGCAGGCCGTGGCACAACTCGACGACGAAGAGCGAGAAACATTGTTCGCCGCCGGCGAGATCATGACGCGGCTGGCGAAAGCCGAACGTCAATGACAGGAGAAAAACGCCGTGCACTGGTATGACTACGTCGCTTGTTTCTTTGCCGGAATGTTTCTTGCCAATGTGGTGCCACATTTTGTGCATGGCGTATCCGGCGATTGCTTTCCCACACCATTCGCCCACCCTCCGGGAAAAGGACTGTCGTCGCCAATGGTGAACGTGGTCTGGGCGCTATTGAATCTGGTTGCCGGCTACATTCTGTTTCGAGTCGGGAAGGTTTCCAGCGGGGACGCAGCGCTTATCGTTTTCTTCGCCGGCATTGCCGCAATCAGCACTTGGTCAAGCGTGGGATTCGCAAAGAAGCAGAGCGAATAGAGAAGCGTTCGCTCCGTCGATAAAAGGAAATACTGTGCCTCTTACAAAACTCGATACTACAGCGGCTCTGGTTGTGATTGATCTGCAAAAAGGCATCGTCAGTATGCCGACGGTGCATCCAGTCGAGGAAGTCATCGGCCGAAGCGCGCAGCTGGCGCATGCGTTCCGCAAACGGGGGTGGCCGGTCGTTCTGGTGAATGTGACCGCGCGGGCTGCGGGGCGCACCGATGCAGGAATGCCCAAGCACTCTTTTTCTGCGGACTGGGCCGAGCTTGTTCCTGAACTGGAGCAGCAACCCAGCGATCATCTGGTTTCAAAGCACAGCTGGGGCGCGTTCCTGGGAACTGGCCTGGACGAATATCTGCGGGAGCGTAGGGCGACGCAAGTATTCCTGACAGGAGTTGCGACGAGTGCCGGCGTGGAATCGACAGCACGCAGCGCCTACGATCTCGGTTACAACGTGGTGCTGGTCGTAGATGCGATGACGGACCGGAATGCCGACGCGCACCGCCATTGCGTGGAGAATATCTTTCCCAGGCTGGGTGAAACAGATTCCACGGAAAATGTGCTGAAAGCGATGGGGCAGTGAGCTCTCCGGATACGGGATCGGTGTCGCCGTTTTCGATCTCACATGCGTGGCGAGCGCTGCGGCACCGCAATTTCAAGTTGTTCTTCTTCGGCCAAGGCATCTCGGTCATCGGCACATGGATGACGCGGCTGGCGACAAGCTGGCTGGTCTATCGTCTGACACACTCGGCGCTGCTGCTGGGAGTCGTGGGATTCTCGGGACAGATTGTTTCCTTTCTGCTGGGTCCGTTTGCCGGAGTGTGGGTTGAGCGGCTGAATCGCCGCAAGCTGCTTTTGTGGACACAGGCACTCGCTTCTGTGCAGTCACTGGCGTTGGCCGCGCTGACGCTGGCGCACGTGATCAACCTGTGGGAGATCATTGCTCTCTCCGCCTTTCAGGGATTGATCAATGCCTTCGACATGCCGGGGCGGCAATCGTTTCTGGTGCAGATGGTCGAAGACCGGAGCGACCTCAGCAACGCGATCGCGATCAATTCCTCGATGGCAAACGGCGCGCGGCTGATCGGACCAGCGATTGCGGGAGTAGTGATTGGAGCTTTCGGCGAAGGCTGGTGTTTCCTGATCGATGGCATCAGCTACTTCGCGGTGATCGCATCTCTGCTGCTGATGCGCATTAAGCCACTGGATATCCGGCGCAACGCGAACAGGATGGTGGAGCAGATGCGCGAAGGCTGGGATTATGTTCGGACGTTTCGTCCGATCCGGACGATCCTGCTACTGTTCGCTCTGACCAGCCTGATGGGCTGGCCTTACGCGGTGCTGCTGCCGATCTTTGCCGGGCAGGTACTGCACGGCAGCGCGTACACGTTGGGATGGCTGACGGGAGCGTCGGGAGTGGGTGCGCTGGCGTCGGGACTGTCGCTGGCGATCCGGAAGTCCGTTGCCGGACTGACGCGCATGGTGCAGATTTCCACAGCAATGCTGGGAACGGCGCTGATTCTGTTTGGACTGTCGCATGTGTTGTGGACGTCGCTGGTGTTGATGCTCTTTGTCGGGTTCGGCCTGATGCAGTGTGCGGCGGCCAGTAACACGATCATCCAGTCGCTGGTGACGGAAGACAAACGCGCTCGCGTGATGAGCTATTACACGATGGCTTTCTTCGGGGCGGCGCCGTTTGGAAGCCTGCTGGCGGGCGCGCTGGCTCATCGGATCGGCGCGCCACATACGGTGATCGTGACCGGCGCGTGCTGCGTTGCGGGATCGGTATGGTTCACGTTGGAACGTCCGAAGATTCGGGCGGTAATGCGGCCAATTTATCGCGAGATGGGACTGACGCGCGGTCCAGCTGGGGAGTAAGCGGGCGCCACGGGTGCATTCCGGGCACTTGCCGTTTATCGCTCTGAGGCGAACCCGGATAATGGTTCCTCATCCAACGTATTCCTCACCCCGTTGTTCTTCACCGCTCGTTGCGTCGTGATAGCATGCTGGCCAGATTCCGTACTTAAGGTAAAGACATGAGCAAGCATGTGATTCAAAGCAATCGCGGCGCGCCGCCGCAAGGCGCTTACTCGCAGGGATGGCGAGCCGGAGATTTCATCTTTGTGACTGGGACTGGACCGATCGATCCGGTGACGGGAAAGCTTGTCGGCGACGACATTGAGCGGCAGACGGACCAGACCATCGACAACATCGCTGCGATTCTGGCAGCCGATGGCGCTTCGCTGGGCGATGTGGTCAAGGTGACGGTGCACCTCAGCGATACCAGCCTCTTTGCGCGCTACAACGCGGTGTATGCGAAGCGCTTCGTGAAGCCGTATCCGGTACGCACGACTGTGGGCAGCGATCTGGGACACTCGCCCGGAATGCTAGTTGAGATCGATTGCATTGCGTACGTGGAAGAGAAGAGGCCGGCGCGAAAGCCGCGGACGGCAGAGAAGAAGGCGAAGAAGACTCGCGGCCACAGATAGATCGCTGCATCGCAGCGGCGGCTCGCCGTTATGTCTGTGCGTAATCCCTGTGCGCGACCTCCTGTTATCTATATCTATGGTGACGATGTCGTTAGCCCTTGAGGGATCCTGACGACACGACTTCAGTTTCGTTCTTCGCGGGACCCGGTTCCTCCGAGAGCGGGCCTTCATGCCCGCGAGCCGATACTCGTTCCACAGATTCGATCTTCCCATTCCGCACGATCAGGGCTGCGTCGAAATTGTTTACTGTGGGACAGACGTGGCGCGGGAGAAGATAGAGCAGATCTCCCACGTGCGGAGGCGTAGAGCCCTCGCGCACGGCGAACGGAAGATGCTCTTCGCTGGGCGAGAGCGAAGTGAGTTCCGGATGACCGAGAGCGATGCAGGTGGGCACTCCGGCATCGGCCGAAACTGCCTTGTGGCCCGCGTCGCACGTAATAATTCCGCGCTGTGGATGGCTCACCACACGCGCCAGAACTAAAGCGGCTGGAGCATAGCCGAGCGAGGGAAGTTGCGCCAAGCTGGAAGCGTCGTTGTAGACAACGGTTCCGGGCGAGACGAGGTGAACGAATCCCGCGTTTTGAAATCCTTTATAGGCGATGGAGCATGGCAGAGTCGGGGTTCCGGCGGTGATGACCTCGGGCACGTTCACACTCGCACGCTCGAGAGTGCGGACGAGTTGCATGAGCTTGTCGTAGCCCGCGTGCGCGGCCGTGGTGCGCTCTGGCTCGGATACGGCTCCGAACTGTCCGTCATAGTAGTGCAGGCCGCGGAACTCGAGTCCGGCTTGCTTCACGGACTGTGTGATGGCGACGATCTGGTCGACGCAGCCCTGCTCGATGCCGGTGCGATTCATCCCGGGATTGATGTCGAGGAAAATTCCGATATCGGTGCCGCGCCACTGACGAACTTGTTCTTCGTTCTCGGCCAGTACCGAAATTCGCACCCGAGGGAATTGATTCGCGATCTCGCGCACGCGGCGCGCGTTCGCACCCATGACTGGATAGGCGAGAAGAACGTCCGGAGCGCCGCTGCGGCAGGCCTGGAGAAGTTCGAGGCTGGTAGCACATTTGAAGTTGCGCACGCCACGACCGATCAGAATGCGCAACGTGTAGTTCAGCTTGGCGGTCTTAACGTGGGCACGCCAGCGATCGGCGTTTCCGCCGAGCACCGTCAAGGTGCAAGCGATATTAGATGCAATGTTCTCGGGATAGATAGCGAGCGCAGGAGTCAGGAGATTTTCACTGTCTGCAACGCGATAACGTTCATCGAATGACAGCTCTTGTAACATGAATTTCTGGGTTGCCATAGCACATCGATCATAGCGCGACAGGAGCCTGCTCAGAAGCTGAAAGGGTTCGAAGCTCGATTCGTCGACCTTGACCCGTGCGGATAGTAGGCTCTCTGAATCCGCGATGGCCACGCACACGCATCGTCATTCTGAAAAATCAGATTCCGAACAATCAGGCTCGGCTGGGGCTCACCTGGTTCGTGGTCTCGGGCTATGGTCCGCGACCGCCATTGTCATTGGCGACACGATTGGTACGGGAGTTTTTCTGGTCTCGAGCGACATGGCGCGCGCTGTGGGATCGGCCGGGCTGGTGATGTTGGCGTGGATACTCGGCGGGATGATCGTGCTGCTGGGAGCATTCTGCTACGCCGAACTGGGCGCGGCATTTCCGAAAGCAGGCGGCCCTTACGTTTACCTTGGCCGCGGGCTGGGACCGCTGTGGGGATTCCTTTTCGGCTGGATGAGTTCATTTCTGGACCGTCCGGTTGCAATGGCCGCGCTGGCCGCGGGATTCATACGATTCATGGGATTCTTTTTCCCCGGGGTGATGACTCCGCTTTTCACGGGGCACATCTTGCATCAAGAGTTCACGTTTACCGTCGCGCAACCGCTGGCCGCGCTGGTGGTCGTGCTGGTGACGGCGATCAACTACTTCAGCGTAAAGATGAGTGGTGCGATCCAGGTGCTTGTGACGTCGCTCAAAGTGGGAACGATTGTGATCATTGCTCTGGGCGGATTGCTCTTCGGCCACAAGCAGATCGCTGCCGCCACCGCGGTGGTGACTCCGGTTGGCCTGGGAGCAACTATCGGCGCGTTGCTTACGGCTCTGGTTCCGGCGATGTGGGCCTATAACGGATTCAATGATCTGGGCGATCTCGGCGAAGAGATTTCGCGTCCGGAGAGGAATATTCCGCGAGCGATTTTGCTGGGGCTGTTCACGGTGGGTGGCCTTTATCTGCTGGCGAACGTGGTGTACTTCCACGTGCTGCCGTTTGCAGCGATTGCTAGTTCACAGCATGTTGCGTCGGATGTGGTGCAAGCGTTTGCCGGCAGCCGCGGAGCGGCCTGGCTCACCTTGGCCATGGCGCTTTCGGCGTTTGGGGCGCTGCATGTGGTTGTGCTGACGGGAGCGCGCATTCCTTACGCGATGGCGCGCGACGGAGTCTTTTTTCAGTTTGCGGGGCGAGTGCATCCTTCGTTCAGTACTCCAACGGGCGCGCTGCTTTTTCTGGGGATGGTCGCTACGCTACTGGCGCTGACCGGAACTTTTGAGGAGCTTTACTCACTGTTTATTTTCGCAGTGTGGATCTTCTTCGCGTTGACGGGAGTTGCGTTGCTACGGTTGCGGCGGGTTGAACCGGACCTGGCGCGGCCTTACAGGGCATGGGGCTATCCGTGGACTCCGGTCATCTTCACGGCAGTCGCCATCGCGTTGACGGTGAATTTGTGGATGGTGCGGCCGCTGCGATCGTCGGTGGGACTGGCGGTGATCTTGTTGGGGATACCCTTCTTTTATCGATGGCGAAAGAGGAAATTAAGAGGCGGCTCCCCCTCCTAAAATCACGAAGGTTGCGTGTCCGACTCTTCGCCGTAGCCCCTCAGGGCTAAAGCCGGATAGTTTTTTGAAGCTGAATTGGCACGACTATAAGTCGTGCCCTTCCCGGTTGTGCTTTTCCACATCGTCGTCCTTCCCGCAACATCTCGCTTGCCAGAAACAACTCAAGAGCGGACTGCCACGGGCATTGGCTCCAGATGCGCGGTGAAGTGGCGGAGGAATGGAGCTTCGTAGGTAAGATGCATGCCGGGGATTCGCTCGCGATTCTTCCAGACTTCGAGAATGATTTCGACGACGTAGTCGATGTGGCTCTGCGTATACACGCGGCGAGGGATGGCGAGGCGGACAAGGTCCATCTTTGCGGCGCCCGCGAACATTAGAGTGCCGATTTCTACAGAGCGGATTCCGCCTTCCAGATAAAGTTCGGCGGCGAGGGCAACGCCGGGAAACTGATCGGGCGGGATGTGCGGAAGAAAGGCACGGGCGTCGAGATAGATAGCGTGTCCGCCGGGTGGCTGGACGATGGGCACTCCCTGAGACGCGATGTGATTGCCCAGATACGCGGTCGAGGCGATGCGGTAGCGCAGGTAATCTTCTTCGAGCGCTTCCTGCACGCCGACGGCGATAGCTTCGAGGTCGCGCCCGGCGAGGCCGCCATAGGTCGGATAGCCCTCGGTGAGGATGAGCAGATCTTTTTCCTGCTGCGCCAGTAGGTCGTCGTTGGTGCACAGAAAGCCGCCGATGTTGGCCATGCCGTCTTTCTTGGCGGACATGGTGCAGCCATCGCCGTAGCGGAACATTTCCTGCGCTATTTCCTTCGGAGTTTTTGAGTCGTATCCTTTTTCGCGGAGCTTGATGAACCAGGCGTTTTCGGCGAAGCGGCAGGCATCGAAGTAGAGAGGAATCCTGTGACGCTTGCAAACAGCGCTGACCTGGCGGACGTTTTCCATGGAGACGGGCTGCCCGCCGCCGGAGTTGTTGGTGACGGTGAGCATGACGAGCGGGATGCGCTCGCGGCCGACACGGGCGATGAGAGATTCGAGCGCGGCGACATCCATATTGCCTTTGAAGGGATGCGTTGACGCGGGATGCTTCCCTTCCTCGATCACCAGGTCAACGGCCTCGGCGCCAACGAATTCGACATTGGCGCGCGTGGTATCGAAGTGGGTGTTGTTGGGAACGATGTCACCTTTCTTGCAGGCGACGCCGAAGAGGATGCGCTCGGCGGCGCGTCCCTGGTGGGTAGGGATGACGTGCCGGTATCCGAAGATGTCTTGAATCGAACGCTTGAAGTGGTCGAAGCTGCGGCTGCCCGCATAGCTCTCATCGCCTTCCATGATGGCGGCCCACTGGTGCGTCGACATGGCACCGGTGCCGGAGTCAGTGAGGAGATCGATGAGGACGTCGTCCGCAGGAAGCAGGAAGAGGTTATAGTGCGCGGCTTCGAGCAGTTGCTCGCGTTCGCTGCGCGTAGTCCAGCGAATAGGTTCGACGCTTTTGATGCGAAAGGGTTCGATGATGGTTTTGACGGGCATAGGCGCTTTCTTCGGGGAAAGGTACAAACAGACTAACGCCTCATGCTATTTCGACGGGCAGAGGAAACGTGTGATTGGTCGCACGCCGGGGCGTGCGCGGAGTCGCAGCGCCTGAAGGCGCTTTCGCTGTTCGCACTTACGATGCCTGAAGGCATCGCCTGATACAAATCTCTTCCGTGATACGAAGCTTTTCGGCGCGCGGCTCAGCTTGGGGATCGATACTAAGAATTCCTGAGCAGTGGTAGACTCGAACGTTTTGAGTGAGGCAAAGGATATGGCCATTCAACGAGCGGGCGTGGTGGGCGCGGGGACGATGGGCAACGGTATCGCGCACGTGTTTGCGCGGGGCGGGTTCGATGTCGTGCTGTGCGATGTGGAGCAGCGATTTCTGGATCGCGCTCTGGCAACGATTGGCAAGAACCTGGATCGTGAAGTGGCGAAGAACAAGATTGCGGCGGCCGACAAAGAATCGGTGCTGGGACGAATTCAGGGAGTGACGGATCGGGGCAAGCTGGCGGAATGCGATTTCGTGATTGAGGCGGCAACGGAGCGTTTCGAAATCAAGACGGAAATATTTCGCGATCTTGATCGATTGACGCGTCCGGGAATTATTCTCGCGTCGAATACGTCGTCGATTTCGATCACCAAGCTGGCGGCGTTGACGAAGCGTCCGGAGAAAGTAATTGGGATGCACTTCTTTAACCCCGTGCCGGTGATGAAACTGGTGGAGGTAATCCGTGGGCTGGCGACTTCACAGGAGACGTTTGAGGGCGTGCGGGATTTAGCATTGAAGCTGGAGAAGACACCGGTGGAAGTGAACGACGCGCCGGGTTTTGTGTCGAATCGCGTGCTGATGCCGCTGCTGAATGAAGCGATGTTCGCAGTCATGGAGGGCGTGGCGACGCCGGAAGCTGTGGATGAAGTATTCAAGCTGGGGATGGCACATCCGATGGGCCCGCTGACGCTGGCGGATTTTATCGGTTTGGATGTTTGCCTGGACATCATGCGCGTGATGGAGGCAGGACTGGGTGATCCGAAGTACCGGCCGTGTCCTCTGCTGATCAAGATGGTGGATGCAGGGTGGCTGGGCAAGAAGAGCGGGAGAGGGTTTTATAAGTATTAGGCCGCCGCTGGAAACCATCACCACCGCGGGCACAGGGGAACACAGAGGAAAGCAAGGATCGATTCATGGATCAATCGGCACCCGAGGTTTCCGCGAAGCGCGACTGGTTCTTCTACCTGCTGGGAGCCGCGTGCGGGATCGGGGCGGGATGGGCCGACGTGGTTGTGAATGACTTGCTGTTCACGGCGCTGCTGGTGGTGTCATCGTGCATGCTGCTGGGGATGTTGCGCCCGCGATGGCCGTGGCGATGGGTGCTAACGGTGGGCGCGTTTATACCGCTGACCGAGTTTGCAGCGTTCCTAATCCTGACCGTGAAGCCCACACGCGCGCAGGTATACGGATCGTTTCTTGCGTTTCTTCCGGGATTTGCGGGGGCATACGGCGGGTCAGTCATGCGGCGGGTGATGGACACGTTACGTCAAGGAAAATAGCCGCTTTCCACACATCAAACAGTTTTGCAGCAGCCTAGCTTCTCCCGGTCCTTCCTGCATTAGCCTGAGTTAACGATTCATTACTCTAGTGCGCGCATTTCATCGATAGCGATAAAGTGCAAACGGTTCTCCGCCGACGAAGCCCCTAGTGGAGGACTGTCCCAATGAAGATAGCGCGATTGGTGGTAGCGGTTTTTGCCTGTTTGCTGGTGGGGTGTGGATTAAGTCCAAAGGCGATTGTTCCCGTGCAAAGCGCGGTGCGGTCTTATAACGGCACGGCGTCGGTCGGAGACTTCCTGACTATTTCGATTGATGCGTCGGCCCAGACCATTACTTACAAGAACTACACCAACGGAGAGACCGGCACTGTACCGTACCTGGTGAACGCCGATGGAACCTACACGATCACGGATCCGCAGGGCAATTTGCTATCGGGATATGAAGTCCCCGGTGCGGTCATGATGGTGGAAGCGGCGAATGCCGGTCCGAACCGCAATACTCAAGCATTGATTACCGCGATCGAAAGCGCTCCGGCGACGATTAACACATTTGCCGGACGAAACTTTAACTACCTGCAGTTCCGAACCGCGGCGGGCGGCATGGAGATGGGAACCATCTCGATCGACGCTCAGGGCAAAGTCGAGCACGACGGCTACTGGCCGTTTGGCGTTTTCAGTCAAAATGAATTCAACAGCGGAAGTTTTTCTTCATCGGGTATGCAGGAAGACGCCTCAGGAGACTTCTTCACCCTCAACGAGAGTGATGGGACGAAGGACACGGTCTTCGGCACGCAGAACGGATTTTTCGTGGTCGATACCGGGAGTGGCACGATTCTGTCGTTGCCAAAAGCAGCTTCGAAGGACTTTGATCCGGCCGCGGCGGGAACGTATACATCCGTTTTCTACGAGAAGGCCAATGCACAGACCGGGCAGGGCAATGTCGAAACCGGGACTGCCAGCGAAGGCGAGGGCACGATAACCATCAAAGCGAACGGACAGACGACGATTCGCGACAGCAAGAACAACACGATGGCAACGGGCACGTTGGCCGCCATAGCGGATACACCTTATCTGTATGACGGGACGCAGAATACGCTCTCCGATCCCTGCAATGGGATGTTTAGCTTCCGCATGTCAACCGGAGGCGTACAACAGGACGTCTTCGTCTCCTTCCAAGTAGGCGCGGTCATCTTTTCCAGTTTCCAGACGGCGTTGCCGGTTCAAGGCTATGCCCCGTACACCTACTACTACGGGGTTGGGTTGAAATAAAAATCCGGACCTCAGACCTCAGACTTTGGCCAGAGAGGCTAAGGCTAAGGTCTGAGGCTGATCCCGCGGTTCGGTACTGGCAAAGCTAAGGTATCGGCTAACCAAAAAGTAACTCCCGTATCCACAGGATGGACGAGTATGCTGGCGAGCATGGGTGTAAGTGTCTCCATGCTGGCTTCGGGGAGCCGCGGCAACTGCGGGATTGTAGCCAGTGCCACCACGAAGATACTAGTCGACGCGGGAATCTCGTGCCGCGAGACTTTCAGGCGCATGAAGGCACTGGGGGACGATCCGAAGTCGCTTTCGGCGATCCTGATTACGCACGAACACTGCGATCACATCTATGGGCTGGCAACGCTGACGAAGAAGCTGCGCATCCCGGTATTCATGACCGGAGCAACGCATCAGGCATGGTCGCGCGCGATGCGCGATAAAAATGGCGAGAAGCCTCGACTGGAAAAATTCGAGCGCTTCGAATCCGGACACGGCTTTCAGGTGGGTGACATCGCGGTGAAGCCATTCACCATTCCGCACGATGCAGCCGATCCAGTGGGCTTCACGTTTCGCGCCGAAGGCATCAAGGTGGGAGTGGCGACGGATCTGGGATACATTCCGCTCAGCGTGCGCGATCATCTGCGGGGATGCGACGTGCTGGTGATGGAATCGAATCACGATCTGGAAATGCTGCGGGTGGGGCCGTATCCGTGGTCGGTAAAGCAGCGGGTCATGAGCCGCGTGGGGCATCTGTCAAACGTCGCGCTCGCGGATTTCTTGGCCAGCGATTATGATAATAGTGCAACGTTTGTGGTGCTGGCGCATCTCTCAGAGCATAACAATCATCCGGAAATAGCCCGGAGAGAGGCAGAGAAGGCGCTGGCCACACGCGGTGGGTTATTTTGCAACCGGGTGTTACTGGCGTCCCAGACCGAAGCGTTGGAACCGATCCGCTTGTAGCTGGGCTTTGTGTTTGGCTGATTTGTACCCCCAAATGAGTCAGCAGTGCATTGATCCAATCGTAGGCAAGATATTGGCAGGCTGGCGTTACGACATATCCGGCCTGGCGCCGGAAATGCGCGCTGACTATGAAGATCATTTTGCCAGCTGCGAATCCTGCCGCAGCCGCCAGAAAATCCATCGCATGATTGATGTTGGGCTGATCGCGCTGGCATCGGCGTCAGGGGCAGTATTTCTGCTCGCGTTTGTTGTGATCCGCTACCTGGGGCCACGGCATGCCCTGTGGTTTGAGATCGGCGCGCTGGTGGGCTTCGCGCTCTCGGCGCTGATCTGGCTGGGCGTTGCGGTGGCCACCCCGGCTCCGGTGACGATGCTGGATGCGGCCAAGCATGGCGCACGGCGTGTGCACGACCGGTTGCCGCAGGAAATCCGGCAACGACTCCCCGAAGAGCTACGCATCAAAATTACCGGGACATAGGTTCCATGCAGAGAAACTCACGCCTGATTGCGATGCTGCTGCTGGTCACGTTTGTGGCCGCAATGTCTGGCATGCAGGCGTTTTCTTCGGAGCCAATGAGACATCCGGCCGGATGTCACGCACCGATGCCGAGTAACCCTTCTCCGGCGCCCGTCAGCTATCAATGCTGCGCGAACGGTCATAATTGGGCGATGCCGAACGTGCAGTTTTCTGGGGACAGGCCGGCTGCTGGGAACGTTCCGATCGCCGTTTGCGATAAAGTCAGTCTGAGTTTCGCTGAACACCGGCATTCTTCGGAATTTATCTTTCCATCTGCAAGCCCGCCTCGATCTTCTCCTCTGCGAATCTGAAGACTTCAAAGTCCCTTTCCTCCCGATTCGAGGTTGACGTCTGGCCTCGACCGTTCGAGTGCTCTCCATATGGACAACGGGGATTCGTGTGAGAAAAATTCTGTTTACCACTTTGTTATTGATGGGGCTGGCGTCGGCTCAGGACGGCGCCCGTCCTGTAGAGCGCGCGGGAGCCGAAGATCCTACGCAACAGGAAACATCGATGGCGGGGATGCACATGGACATGCAGATGACATCGCAGCTGCCTTCCCCGCATGAGGGATCGGGGACGGCGTGGCAACCGGCTTCGGTCACCGGGCATGAATGGATGTGGATGCACGGTGCATGGGACCTGATGGCGCACGGCGTCATCTTCATCGACTACAACCAGCAAGGTGGACCGCGCGGCGCGGGCAAGGCGGAATCGGTGAACTGGGGCATGCTGATGGAGCAACACAAGTTGGGGAGCGGCACGATTCTGTTTCGAGAGATGTTTTCGGCGGAATCGCTCACCTCGCCGCATCCCGGATTTCCGGAGCTGTTTCAGACGGGCGAAACCTTTCATGGACAGCCGTTGGTGGATCACCAGCATCCGCACAATGTGTTTGCCGAATTGGCTGCGTTCTACACCTTGCCGATCACCGAGAAGATTTCCTGGGAGTTGTATGGTGGACCATCGGCCGAACCGGCATTGGGGCCGGTGACATATCTCCATCGAGCTTCGGCGGCGGAGTTGCCAATGGCTCCGCTTGGCCATCATCTGCAGGATTCGACGCACACCAGTTTTGGCCTGGTAACGACCGGATTTGTTATCGATCGGCTAAAGCTGGAGGCATCGGCCTTCAACGGGCGCGAGCCGAATGAAGAGCGATGGAGCATCCAATTGGCGGCGTTGGATTCGTGGTCGGGAAGGGCATGGGTAGCTCCGTCGCGGAACTGGGCGGCGCAGTACAGCATCGGTAGGCTGGAACATCCCGAGGCGCTGGAACCGGGGAGCCAGTGGAGGCAGACGGCGTCGGTGGAGTGCAACCGAGCGATGCGAGATGGCGGATGGGCGTCGACCGTTGTGTGGGGACGCGTGCACAAAATCGCGACCGACCGGACGTTAAACAGCTATCTGCTGGAATCTACATTGAATTTCAAAGAGCGAAATTACGCGTTCTCGCGCCTGGAACTGGTGGACAAAGACGAATTATTCCCGCAGGCGGTGGTTGCTCCGGTCTATCGAATTGGAGCCTACACGTTTGGCGGAGTGCGTGATCTGGTGCAAAACAGAGCTTGGCAGCTGGGGCTGGGCGCGGATGTGACTTTTTACTCCAAGCCAGCCGCACTAGATACGGCGTACGGGAAAGAGCCGGTATCTTTTCAGATCTTTCTGAGGATGCGTCCGGGAAAATCCGCGGAGCATCATCGAAATTAAGAGTCAAATCAAGTGTGTGGTTACCAACGATTCCGCCGTAAAATGATTCGGTAGCACTCCTCCCGAATTTCGCGCGAGAATATCTTGTGTTATGACGCGGGCCCTGAGCATGTTGCGTGTGGTGCAGTGGGCGATGCTGGCCAGCATCGTGCTATACGTTGCGGTAGGACAGCTGGTATCCCCGATAACTCGGGCGCTGGATCCGGCGATGAGTTATCTGTTTGCCACGTTGGGCGTCGCGACTGTAGGGATCATTTTCGTGGTGCGGCGCACTCTGGTCTTTAGAGCCGAGTCCAGTTTGGCGACGCAACCGGAAGATTCGCTGAGCCTGAACCAGTGGAGAACGGGTTTCATCGCAACCTATGCGCTGTGCGAAGCGCTCGCCCTTTTCGGGCTGATCCTAAAATTCATGGGCGGGGGATTGCAGGCCAGCGTTCCCTATTATCTCAGCGGATTCATCCTGCTTTTCTTCTTCCGTCCGCACCAACCCGAGACCGAAGCTAATACTTAACGTGGCAGCTGGCCAGGCCGCGCTTCTCCAGATACTGCTGGTGATACTCCTCTGCCGGATAGAAGGTCGCGGCAGGGACGATTTGGGTTGCGATCGGCTTGGAATACCGATGCGCTTTTTCCAGCGTCTCTTTCGAGGCCAACGCCTGCGCCTGCTGTTCGGGGGAATGAAAGAAAATGGCGGAGCGATATTGGGTGCCCCAGTCAGGGCCCTGACGGTTGCGCTGAGTCGGGTCGTGATTCTCCCAGAAGACCTTCAAAAGATCGGTATAGGGAATCTTGGCGGGATCGAACTCAACCTCAACGGCTTCGGCGTGTCCGGTAGCGTCGGTACAGACTTCTTTATAAGTTGGGTTATCGGTGTGACCGCCAATGTAGCCCACACGGGTCGATGTCACGCCGGGCAATTGGCGGAAGGTGGCTTCAACTCCCCAGAAACATCCTGCTGCAAACGTAGCTTTTTCCATTGCGATTAGCACCCCAACATATCCTTACCACAGAGGGCACAGGGTAGGTCCTTTTGTGCGACTCTTTAAGGCTTATAACGCTTTCTAGCAATTAGATGGAAAACCCCGGAGAAAGTCACAGGATTGTAAATATAGGGTGAAATCACCCAGTGGGCGATTGACGGCCTTTGGGAATCAAGGTAAAGTCCGGTAGGATCTTTGAGCAGGACACCTCTGTGGATTTGCCAACCAACCAAAAGAAGCATGAGTTTCGGACCCCCCTGAGAATCGGTCTGCCGATTCTGCTGGTCTTTTTGTTGGGGTTGGCAGAGCTCCCGGCGGCATTGGCCGCGGCGGAATTTATCCCGCAGGTACGGCTGGGGTATCGCAACGGGGATCAGTGGGAGCCTTCGATCGCGGCTGATGGCCACGGGCACGTGTACGTTCTGTATCCGCAGTATGGAGCCGTTGCCGGCTGCCCGGCCTGCACGGCCCCAAGCATGACGCTGCTGATCAGCGACAACGATGGCCTATCGTGGCATGCATCGAAGCCAATGCTTCCCTTTCCGACGGGACAGTTTGATCCGCAGATCGTGGTGGATCCAGACGATCGGCAGACGCTGTATGCGTCGTGGCTGCAAAACGATAAGCGGGACATCATCGTGGCGCGGTCGCTCGACTTTGGCCGGACATGGTCGTTTTCATGGGCGGAGCGAGGGCGCGAGGACACCGATAAGCCGGTACTCGCGGTGCGCGGGGCGAATGTGTATGTCGGATTCAATCATGACGAAAAATTTCTAGTTTCGGCCTCGCACGATGCGGGACAGACGTTCAATGTAGTGAACGTGAATCCGAACGCGGCCCCCGGCTCGTCATTGGCAGGCGGCGCCACAGTTGATCCGTCAGGCAACGTGTTCTTTGGCTGGACAGCTTATGCGCAGAACCAGCAGCAATTGAATCCGGTGAGTATAAATATGAGCCGGTCGGGCGACGGCGGAAGGACCTGGACCACGATGGTCCTTGACCAGTCGGCAGCGCCTCAGGATTGCGCGGCGCAGGGCTGCGGAACAGGATTTCTGGGAGCACAGATCGCGCTGGCCTCGGACGCTGCGGGAGCACTCTACGCGTTGTGGAATGCAGGTTCGGAAAATGGCGGGCCGGAGCGAATCTACTTTGCGTCCTCGACGACGGCCGGGCTGACGTGGTCCGCACGGACGAATGTGTCTGGAGCCGCGGCGGGCGTGGAACATGCGTTTCCAGCGATCGTGGCCGGAGCATCGGGAGATGTGCGCATCGCGTGGATGGATACCAGGGCTTATGAGCCGGGGCGTCCGAATCGCAGGTTATGGAACACGTTTTATCGCGCGTCAACCAACGGCGGTGCGAGCTGGGGCGGCGAGCAACAACTCTCAGGGCCGACGCGCGGTTATGATTACATTCTTCCCGGCGGATTTCGATTCCCCTTCGGAGATTTCTTTAGCCTGACCATCGATGCAGACGGCGCGACCCACGCAGTCTGGGGTGAAGGCAGAAACTATAAGTCTCCTGGATCGATCTGGTACACACACGGACGGTAGCCAAGGTCGCTATAAACCTGCGATGTGAAGCGCGAATCGGTTTGTACAACGGCGACGCTTACGACAGCTCGCAGGCATGTCCTTCAACACCGCTGGACTCGCGCTTTCCGAGTTTACGGAATCACATAAAAGGGCACATTGCTGGTGAGCGTACCGGTGGGCGTGTTCACGGTGACGAATCCGCTAGTCGCTCCGACGGGGACTGTCGCTTGTATATAGGTGTCGGAGACAACGGTGAAACTGGCTCCGGTTCCGTTCAGAAAAACGCCGGTAGTGCCGGTGAATCCTTGCCCAAGGATACCTCCGCGTTGTCCCACTCTGCCAGCCCTTTGCACGAAGGCGATGAAAGGAGGCAAGCCACCTGATAGCTTGAAGACCGTAGACTCTGTTGTTCCGTAGATATCACCGTTAGTGGCTTGAAGTAGGGCGGCCTCTGGCCATGCTGCATCAGGGCAGGCAACTTCGGTGCAGAAGTTGTGCACGGTAATCAGGTTGTCGCCTGGGGTGATTTTGAAGACGTTGCCGCAGCCACCGACCCCGAGGTTGCAGTAGGGGTACCGCTGAGGTCCCCCGTGAACGGTGGTCCCATATAGGTTCAGGTCGCTGGCCTGAATCAGGCCAGACGGTAAGTAACCGTTAGTTCCATTCAGACGGCGCAGCAGAGTGAACACGCCAGCAGCGGTGATCCTAAAAATTGTGCCGCAGCCCAAAGAGTCACCGTTCCAAGAGCACAGACGTTCGCCTCCCGTAGTTGTTGTACCGTAAAAATTACCGTCGGCGGCCTGTACGAGGGCGGCCCCGGGCCCCGTTCCGTCGGCGCAAATGGGCCCGCCGCAAAAGCTATGGAGCGTACTTAACTTGCCGGAAGGTGTGATCCTGAAAACCGTACCGCCCCCGCCATTAGCTCCTCCGCCCCCGGTTGTCCCATAGAAGTCCCCATCCGTAGCCTGAATCATTCCCGTGCCCGAGGAGCCGTCCGTGCAATTAGTTTGTGAGCAGAAGTTGTAGAGCGTCGTAAGCTCGTCGGCTGGCGTGAGTCTAAAGAGCGTACCGCAGCCCCCCGGATAGGGGCAGTTCGGACCGATCCCGCCGATAGTGGTTGCTCCATAGAAGCTCCCGTCGATGCCCTGCGTAAGCCCCGCATAAGGAACGCCGCCGTCCGCACAGTTAATTTGGGAGCAGAAGTTGTAAAGCGTGGTTAGTTTCCCGTCCGGGGTTATTTTGAAGATCGTACCGCAATTCACTTCATGACCGCAGCATGGATTAACGCCAGTTCCACCATAAGCGGTCGTCCCATAGAAGTTCCCATCGTTCGCCAGAAGCAGCCCCGCCTGCGGGAATGCGCCGTCGGAGCAATTAGTCTTCGCGCAGAAGCTGTAAAGCGATGTCAGTTTACCTGCCGGCGTAATTCTAAAGACCGTGCCACAGCCGCCGGATATCTTGCAATTCGTCCCTCCTCCCAGAGTTGTCCCGTAGAAGTTTCCATCCGGGCCCTGAATGAGCGGTGCATAGGGAGATATGCCGTCCGTCGTGTCGAAGGTAAACAGAGTCGTGAACGTTGCCTTAGGTGAGTTTTGCGCAGGCGAGGCTATCACGGTCACAGCAAGGAACACGAAAATGGCGCAGCCGTTCTTCCAGCCATAGAGTCTCGTCATTGGAAATCCTTTCTGACGCAAGGTTGCGGAACCCGGGGGCCAAGCGCGAGACGGAAACAACTTCCTAAGAGGTAGCTGCAAGAAGAAGAATGCAGCGTATCGAATGTGAGGATTATCCTCCGCGAGGAGTGAGGGGTCAAGCCCACGCGGAGCGTGACGTAATCGGGCGTTTACAATCATCGACCCCGATTACGGCAAGGTTCCTAACGTGGGTGCAAAGGTGGTTCATTCGATCTGCATGCCGCCGATCAGGTCGGCAATGCGGGTGATGTGGTGGTCCTTGCACCATTGTTCGAGGCCGTCGACCATCTTTTCGGTGGCGCAGGGATCCCAATAGCTGGCGGTGCCGATCTGCACGGCGGTGGCTCCAGCGAGCATGAACTCGATGACATCTTCGGGAGTGGAGATTCCCCCCATGCCGATGACGGGGATTTTTACCGCGTGCGCCGCGTCGTAGACCATGCGAACGGCAATTGGTTTGATCGCCGGGCCCGAGAGACCGGCTGTCACATTCGCGATGCGTGGCTTGCGGGTTTCCGGATCGATGGCCATGGCCACGAATGTATTGATAAGCGATAGCGCGTCGGCGCCGGCTTCCTGCGCCACATAGGCCATCTGCGCGATGCTGGTCACATTGGGCGAAAGCTTCACGATCAGCGGGCGGCGAGCCACGCGTTTCACAGTAGTAACAACTTCATCGAGGGAACGGCGATCGCTGCCGAATTGCAGTCCCCCGTGGGCGGTGTTGGGACAGGAGACGTTCAGCTCGTAAGCGGCAATTCCCTCGCCCTGGTTCAGAATTTCGATGGTGCGCTCGTAGTCTTCGCGAGTGTAGCCGAAGATGTTGGTCATCACTACGATGTTGTTGATCTTCCGCAGGTGCGGCATTTTCTCTTCGAGAAAGGCCTGCGCGCCGATGTTCTGCAATCCGATGGCATTGAGCATGCCCGCAGCCGTTTCCCACAATCGCGGAGGTGGATTGCCGATCATGGATTCCCGGGAAAGACCTTTGACGACGAATCCGCCGAGCCTGCTTAGGTTGACGACATCTTCGAACTCGACGCCGTAGCCGAAAGTGCCGCTGGCCGCGATGATCGGGTTCTTCAGCTCAATGCCAGCTACGTTGACACTCAGGTCGAGAGGCGTGCTCATGGTTGGCCTTCTCCCTCGTGGCGGGCGGGGGCAAGCGCCTCCGTCAGGACACGGCCGATCGCGTGAGTAGGCGCATTGATGCCCAAAAGCGAAGCCAGCGTGGGCGCAAGGTCCACCGGTTCGACTTGGGTACGATAGGTTCCGGCACGGAAGGGTAAGCCGTAAAACGCGAGCGGAACATGCGTGTCGTAGTTGTACGGCGAAGCGTGGTCTGTACCCTTCAGGCTTCCGACGGTATAGATGTCGGGTACACCGAGCACATACCAGCTGCCTTCCGGAGAATAACTGTTCAGATATTTGCGTCCGACCGACGTGTTGGGAGTTTCGCCCGCGGCGAGCTGCGATTTGGTGAAGTAGTCGCGCAGTCCGGCTTGCTTCATGGCCTCTCCCACGGCGCTCTCGGCGTCGCTCTCGCGGACGTGAGCGGCGGCAAAGGCATTTTGATCGAGCCATGCGTCGGGATAGTCGAGCTTTATGTATGCTGCAGGACGACCAGGAGAGAACTTCGCCGTCAGAGCGTTATTGATCTGCTCTTCGATCTTCGCTGCTCCGAGATTGGCAGCTGGAATGTGCAGCTTTTTTACCGCGTCGGGCAGCGTTGAAACACCGTGGTCGGCGGAGAGAGCGATCCAGACATTGGCGAGTCCGACCTGGTGCCCGAGGAAGTTAAAGAAGTCGGCGAGCTCGTGATCGAGATCGAGCGCCATCTGCGCCATCTCGGGAGAATCGGGACCGACGCGGTGGCCGAGAATGTCATTCGCCGAGAGGCTGATCGAAAGAAAGTCGGTGGCGGGGCCGCGGCCCACGTTCTCATAGACCATCAACTCGCGGGCGAACTCGAACTCGTATTCATTGGCGAATGCGGTCGAGCCAACGACCTCGTAGAAGCCGGCTTCTGAGCCGTCTTTGCCCTTGCGGTGCGCGGTGCTGGCGAGCACAGTGCCTTGCGCATCTTTCCACTCGCGGTCCCAGTATTTTGCGGGACGGGTGGAGTTGAAATCCTGCACCCACTTGGGCAGGTCGTCACGATAGTAGGTCGAGGTGATCCACGAGCCGGATTTCTGTTCAATCCAGTAGGCGCCATTCGCGGCAAAACCCGCGGGCAGGATGGCGGCGCGATCTTTTAGCGAAATTCCGAAGACACGGGCGTTCCCCTGCGTGGCGAGGCGCAGTTCGTCGCCGATCGTGTCGGCCATCAAGTTGTGCGGAGATGCGCCGGCTTTCGAGTCGGCGACGCCGACCAGCTTCGTGCCGTCGTCTTCGACCGAAGTGACCATCCGCTTCTGTTTTGGGTCCAACCATTCATTGCCGAGGATGCCATGGCCGTTGCTGTATGCGCCGGTGAAGAGCGTGGCGTGTCCGGGAGCGGTGCGGGTGTTGGCATAGTTGTAGTTGCAGTTGGGAAAGTACGCGCCATGATTCATCAATAGGCGGAAACCGGAGTCGCCAAACTGATCGTGGTAGCGTTCGAGATAATCTCCACGAAATTGGTCGATCACAATGACAACGATCAGCTTGGGATGCCCGTTATAGGCGGATGCAAAGCTGGGGATGGGTAGCGTGCACAGAACGGCGAGCAGGACGGCAGAGAGTGCCCGCTGCCAGATCGATCTGGGGGACGATCTCATTCTCATTGCGAACGTAGTTTACACAGGCGGTGGGAAATCGCCAAAGAGTTCGAGCGTCGTGGGACTGGTTTAGTCGCCGAGTGCAGTTATGATGCACGCGAGATCCTTCGCTCCGCCTGAAAAGCGGCTGCGCTCAGGATGACGCCAGCGCGGGTTGCTAGACAGCCAAAGAGTTGGGGGCAGTGTGAAAAAGATTGCCGTTGTTCTTCGCTGCCTTGGCAGGTGTTGGCCTCGCTGATTTCTCAGCTACCGCGAGGATCGA
This sequence comes from Terriglobia bacterium, assembly GCA_963711365.1. GTDB lineage: Bacteria > Acidobacteriota > Terriglobia > Terriglobales > Acidobacteriaceae > Sulfotelmatobacter. Next base: position 372,749 of record CAVQDY010000012.1, read on the forward strand.
GAGTGGTTTGCTGCGATCCGACAGACGATGGCTGGCTATCTTCAACACAACTGCAATGGCTATTCCGAAGGCGAAAGCAAGGGCAACGAAGTACCAAAGGGTGGGAAAACCAATGATGAAGATTACAGCGCTGCCGAGGGCAAAGAGAATCCCTATGAAACCTCCGCCGACCGGGAGCTTGTGCATGTTGATGCCGGGATGGCGACCTTCGGGCATAACCCACCTCTTGTTAGCCCTATCATCCCACTAATTGGAGTGAGGCTCAAGCTTACGCGCGACATCCGATGCGCGCGAGATCCTTCGCTACGCCTGAAGTGCGGCTCCGCTCAGGATGACAGTCGCTGCGCGTGCATTTTTCGCTGGTTTTCCGATACAGTATTCATTCCCATGCTCGACCTGAATTTTGTTCGCGAAAACCTGCCGTTGGTGGAAGAGAAGCTGCGCCAGCGCGGCATGGATCCAGCCGCCGTGCTGAAGGACTTCCGGGAAGTGGACACGAAGCGGCGGCACGCCATCACTGAAGCCGAGACGACGAAGGCTGAGCGCAACAAGGCTTCGGAAGAAATTGGAAAGCTGAAGAAGGCTGGACAAGATGCAAGCGCCGCGATGGCGCAGACGAAGGAGCTGCGCGAGAAGATCTCGGACCTAGAGAAAACGGCCAGCGATCTCGACACGCGGCTGCGCGACATCTTAATGGGAATTCCGAACCTGCCGCACGCCAGCGTTCCCATCGGGCATAGTGCGGATGACAATGTGGAAGTACGGCGCTGGGGTACGGCGCCGAAGTTTGATTTCGCGCCGAAGCCACACTGGGATCTCGGGTCGGACCTCGGAATCCTGGACCTGGAGCGCGCGGTCAAGCTGACTGGGGCTCGCTTTGCCGTGTATTGGGACCTGGGCGCGAAGCTCGAGCGGGCGCTCGCAAACTTTATGCTCGATCTGCACACGCGGGAGCATGGGTATACGGAAGTTCTGCCGCCATACCTGGTGAATTCCGAATCGATGTATGGCACGGGGCAGTTGCCGAAGTTTGCGGATGACCTGTTTCGCGTGCCGCACGGCGATAAGGATTTATGGCTGATCTCAACGGCCGAGGTTCCGGTCACGAATCTTTATCGCGATGAGGTGCTGGATCAGGCGCGGCTGCCGATTTCGCTGACCGCTTACACGCCTTGCTTTCGCAGCGAGGCCGGATCGTACGGGAAAGATGTGCGCGGAATCATCCGGCAGCATCAGTTTCAGAAAGTGGAACTGGTGAAGTTCGCGCATCCGGAGACTTCGTACGACGAGCACGAGAAGCTCACGCACGAATGCCGAGGAAGTTCTGCAGAAATTGGGACTGCATTATCGCGTTATGGCGCTGTGCACAGGGCGACATGAGTGCGTCGTCGGCGAAGACGTATGACCTTGAAGTGTGGCTGCCGGGGCAGCAACTGTACCGTGAAATTTCGTCGTGCTCGAATTTCGAGGCGTATCAGGCGCGGCGAGCGAATATCCGGTTCCGTCCAGAGGGCAAGAACAAGACGGAGTTTGTACATACATTAAATGGCAGCGGGCTGGCCGTGGGCCGAACCTGGGTTGCGATTGTGGAGAACTATCAGCAAGCTGACGGCAGTGTACTGATTCCGGAGGTGCTGCGGCCGTACATTGGAGCGGAGAGGATTACGCCCAAAAGCTTCTAGCTGCTAGCTCCTAGCTTTTAGTAAAGTCTCATTGCCACCTGATTGGCTAGAAGCCAGCGGCTAGAAGCTAGTAGCCGGAGGCTGGAGCTAGTAGACTTGCATAGAGCAGAACTCACGACCGTCGCGCCCGGCGCGCCCCTGCCCATGAACGCCTTCTGGCGAACAATCCGCTCGTACATTCTGTGGCAGCATGAGCGGGGAACCCTTCATTACGACATCATGGTCACGCTGATTCTGATCTTTATTTTCTTCTCGCCGCGCGTGATCAACTTCAATGACAAACCCATCTCCCGCAATCCGCATCCGACTGAGGTAGTCGTCATGCCGGATGCCGAGGGGAATCTGCAATATCAGGTTTCGGCCAGTGCCGTTTCCGCGGGCGATGCGCAGTCGGTGCGGGATCAGTTGTTGCAGATCATTGAGCCTATCTCGGGCGCGGTTTCGATTGTGAGTTATGAAGCTGTTTCTGACGGGAAGGGCAAAGTACAGAGCTACAAAGTTCTGGCCAAGCGCGACTAAAGCAGGCCACGGGGATCGACTTAGCAAGCATGAAGGTGCTGACGCTCATCACTACTGTTTCGTTGACGGCTGGCATTCTCGGCTTCAGTGCCGCTCCGCAGCCGAAGCCCTCCAACTCGCCTGAACTGGAGTCGGTGTTGCGGAAGCTGGACGCGGTGGCAGCAAATTTTCGCACCGCTCAGGCTGACTTTGAGTGGGACTACTATCAGAAGGTGATCGACGAGGTCGTTGACGTTGAGACTGGGACAATCTACTACCGCCGTTCCGGCAAAGACATCGAAATGATGGCCGATGTAAGAAAATCCGGCGCCAGCGCCGATACCTTGAAGCCTGAGCCGAAATATGTGCTGTTCAGCCAAGGGAAAATAAAGATATACACACCCAAGACAGACCAAGTCACGGTGTACGTCCCCGGGAAAAATAGCGGCGATGTTGAGAGCTATGTCGTCCTCGGATTCGGTGGGAGCGGACAGGATTTGCAGAAGTCGTTCGACGTGACGTATGCTGGCACAGAAAAAGTCGAGGGAGTGAATGCGGCGAAGCTGGAGCTCGTTCCAAAATCGGAGAAGGTGCGCAACTATTACAACAAGATGATTCTATGGGTCGATCCTGATAAAGGGATCTCAGTCCAACAGCAGTTTTTTACTCCGCAGGGCGATTACCGGCTGTGTAAGTATCCGCTGCAATCCATCAAGATGGATGAGAAAATCGGGGAGGATGTCTTCAAGCTGAAGACGACGAGCAAGACGCAGATTATCTCTCCGACTGGATAAACTGTTGAATGTAAAGGAGTAAGAAAACAGTACCGGGAGTTGCAGAGCGGGCGCTATACTGACCAGACATTTGTAGGGTTCATTCATGGCCAAGGTTTTTACGATTACAGTACCTCCGAAGTTGGGGAATAAGCGCCGGGAACGCACCTCGGATCCCCGCTACGTGGACGGACAACGGCTGCTGGTCGAAGCGATGAAGTATCTGGCGCAGGCCGATCCGATCAAGAATCGCACCGCCATTGAACTGCTCTCCGAGCATGTGCGGACGCGCTTCCGTATGAGCGACTCGCCGCTGGCATAGAGCGCGTTTCGTTCCTCTCAGAATCGGGCTCAAAAAGAAGGGACGGCTTTCGCCGTCCCTTTCTGTTTGTGTGTCTCGTTCTAGAAAGCGAAGCGTAGAGAATACTGCATGACTCTCGGCTGCGTGAGTTCGGTGTTGTATAGGCCAAAGCCGGTGTTGCTAACGAGGGTCTCACCGATGAGAGAACCTGCGGCATCAAACCGCACCGAGTTCGTGGCGTTGAACACTTCCCATGCGAAGCGAAGGGTTTTGTCCTCGGTTAGATTCCAGGTCTTGGACAGTCCGGGATCAATTCCGAAAAATCCAGGACCACGGAAGTTGTTGCGCTGCCCTGCTTCTCCGGGAAGAGTCGCCCGGAAAATGGCTCCGGCATTCCCGCCAGGCGTCGGCGGCGGCGCGCAAGCGCAAGCATTCGCCAAGGCCAACGGATTCTGAAAGACGGCAGGATTGCCGTTTACGTTGAACACACCTGTCTTTGGTTTGGGACCAACCAGTACGGAAGACCCTTCCAACTCAAAATTCGTCGACCATCCGTTACCCGCTTCAACCGAGAAGGGGAATCCACTGGTCCAGCGAATCAATCCGTTCAGGCCCCATCCGCCGAATGCCGCATTCATGAAGCCTTTGGCGCTGCTTCCCCAACGGCGGCCTTTGCCATAGGGCAGATCCCACATCCAATTCGCGTTGATTTGATTGGTCGTATCGAAATCAGAAACCGCCCGCCACAGGTTCGGAGAAAAAGCGTTGATGACCTGGCTGTTGTAAGCGAGACCGGACGATTCAAATCCGTTCACACGCTCGGCGTTGGAACCAACGTCGATGGATTTCGAGTAGGTGTAATTGAAGTCGAACTGCAGCCCGGAACTCAAAGCATGGCGCAAAGTCAACTGCAAGCCGTTGTAGTTACTGTTGCCGCGAGTCTGCCAGGCATACAGCGAAGAGAACTGCGGCTGATAGAAAGAGAATGGGGTACCATTCGGTCCCACAAAGCCACCGAGACTATTGGAGCCAGTGCCGGAACACGCCGGATAACAGAATGCATCGAGATCTTCGAGCGAAAGAGTTTCATTGCCGAGATTAGAGTAATAGAGGTCATAGATATTCTGCGTGGCGGTTGGGTTGGCGGGAGCGCCGGGAGCAGAACCAATAATGTTGGCCGATCCGGCCGCTTGCGGAAATAGATGTTCCCAGTAAGGAATTGGGGCAATGGAGCTTTCGGAGGTCCCGGCGTATGCCGCCTTCGATAACTTCTGAGCCGCCGCGAAGTAGTCCGTCTTGCTGGCGGGATCGACCAGATCAAGCGGTTGCGACAGATCGATTTCCTGCAGCAAGTGACGAGCGAAGCGGCCGGTGTATGTCGCTTCAATCACGAAGTTGTGCGGCAGTTCGCGGGTGATGGCAAAATCCACCACATGCGAATACGGAGTTCGCAGATTATCGTCGATGCCCCAGGCGATGGCCAGTCCGTAGGTATTCGGGTCAATGGACGGCGTATAGGGGAATCCGTGGGGAGTTGGCACTCCCGGACTAGGAGGAAGATTCGATGCGCCCAGCAGTCCGGTATAGCGCGGCGAGTTATCGACTGATAGAACTCCAGCAGGATTGCTAATCGTGGTCGTCAGACCCCACGAACCCTGGCGATCGAACGTATTCACCACACCTTCGCCGAAGTGATCGAAGTAGAGGCCATAGCCGGCGCGAATGGAACTCTTGCCAGCATCGCCGAATACTTTGTGCCAGAACCCGTCGGAAGCATGCGGCGAATAGGCTACGGCGAACCGAGGCGCCAGATCTCTGTAGTCCCAATTCCAATAAGGCTTCTTTCCGTTGGCCTGTCCGGAAAGATCGAAATTCAGCAGCGGTTGGTTCACCGTTCCCTGATACATACTCTTCCAGCGATTGGTAAACCACTGGTGCATGTTGACCGTCGGAGAGACCTGATTTCCGTTCGCCTCGTACGGCGGTTGCAAGAGGGAATAGCGCAGCCCGTAGGTCACGGTGAGATTTGGCGTCGCGTTCCACTTGTCCTGCAGGTACATTTCGCCTTCGAAGTTCCGGAAATGGCGTGGAACCAGTTGCCCGTTGGGGATGAGATTGGCGTTCTTGTCCTGATTCGAAACCGTGTACACCTGGCTCATGATGCCGGCCACCTGCACGGCAGCGAAATCGTAGGATGCACCAAAGGAAGAATCGACTAGAGGAAGAGGACCTCCGGGGTAGCCCTCCAATCCGGGGTCCAAGCTCACTCCGTTATTTGAGATGAACGAGGGGCTCATCCAATAGAGGTTGGCGTAACCCTCTGAAATGTTCTCCTCGTTCGACTGTCGGTTGTTGTGAATGAGACGCCAGTTTGTGCCGAACTGAAGAGTGTGGTGCCCTTTCGTCCAGGAGACGTCGTCGATGAAATTGTTGACGGGGACATTGGTTAAGACCGTCGAGGTGATTCCGATGGTGTCATCCAGTCCGCGAAGGCGGTTGAAGTCTTGGTTGTTCAGCCCGGCATCTCCCAGGCCTTGCCGGATGAAAGCGTAGCGAAAGTTATTGATCAGATCATTGCGGACGAGCCAGGTATAACCCGCTGCGATCCCCTTACTGTTATTGGTGAGGACGTCATTGGGAGGAAGTCCGGGAAACTGGGGCGGGTCCTTTGTGTTGTCGTTCTGCAGATTCCCGCGGATGAAAAGAGACTGGTTCCCATTCGCTGTGATTTTGTAGTCGAGTTTCACGATGTAGGTGTTCAGGACACTTGGGTTATTACCTGGGAACGTATAGCCGGCGGTGTTCAGCAAATCGCCACTACCATTGGTGGCGTTTCCGCAGCTGGGACAGTTGGGCGTCGGATAGTGCATGAACAGAGCGTTAGGGTTAGCGCCGCCGATGTTGGCGATCAGGCCGTTGGGGCCTGGCCCTGCGGGGTTTCCGGGGGTTGGTGGACAAGTGCCATTGACCGCACAGCCGGGGCCTAAGTAATCTCCTTGATCCAGAGATGCTATTTGCCCTGGCGTGAGGGTTACGACGTTAAAACCGGGGAAGGCGTTGCCACCTGCATCGACCGTGACGCCCTTGCCATTGGGATCTCCGAGGGCGCAATTCGGATCGCTGGGATTGCACAGGTATCTGAGTTCTCCCGCGGCTAAGCTAGGAGTTGGAATGACGCGATTCGTCTGGACCTGATCCGCGGTGCGTTGTCCTTCGTATGCGGCAAAGAAGAAGAGACGGTCTTTCTTGATGGGACCGCCGATGGTTCCACCGAAGGTGTTTCGAAGAATGTGCGGAGGACGGTTGGGGAGACCCTGGCTGAGTTGCGACGCTTTATTGAAGTAATCGTTGGCCACATCAAAGGTTGGGCGGTGGTATTCGTAGAGCGAGCCGTGAAAATTGTTGGTGCCGCTTTTCGTGACCAGATTGACTTGCGCTCCGGATGACCGGCCTGAGGCTGCGTCGTAGTTGCTGGTGGTGACGCGGAATTCCTGCAGAGAGTCGAGCGTGGCGCGCATCGCGCCTTCGAACGCGTAGCCTTTCAATTGGTCGTTGTCATCGAGGCCGTCGAGTGTGATATTGGTCTGATCGCTGCGCGCGCCGTTGACGGAACCGCCGCGGCTGTCATTGTCCTGCTGCGCGTCGGTGGTCTTTCCGATATAAACCACTCCGGGCTGGAGACTCAAGATGGAAGCCGGATCTCGTCCTTCTGAGGGCAAGTCGGTCAGTTGCCGGGCATTGAAGTTGTTGCCCAAAGTGGCGTCTTGCGTGTTGACCATCGGCGCCTCGGCAGAGACGTCGACGACCTCGTTGATGCCTTGCACCTGCAAGGCGAAGTTCACCGTGGCGGGGCTGCTTACCTGCAACACGACATTCTCACGTTTGGTGGTACCGAAGCCCTGTGAGGTAACGGTTATCACATAGGTCGCCGGAGGCAGTTCCAGGAATTGATATACGCCCTGGTCGTCGCTTTTCACACTTCTCGAAAATCCTGTAGCGCTATTGTTGAGCGTGACGGTGGCGCCGGTGACGACTGCACCTTTGGCATCCGTGATCGTTCCCCGCAGAGAGGTCGTGGCCGATTGTGCAAAGGTCATTACCGCAAGAGCCAGCAGAGTGGAGAGCAGTACGACGAAATGCCGTGAGCCAGAACGCATGGGAAACTCCCCTCGCCCAAGTGGGGCGTCCATTTTCCGTTTACGTTTGCCCAGGATTCAAAACTCGCCTGGGGACCCCTGTTGGGCCGCTATTGTGCTACTGCGGTATAGGAATGTTCAAGCTGAATTTGCTCGGTCGATCTCGATAAACTATTTGGCATGTTTCACTTGAGCGATCAGCGATATGACTGTGGGACAGGTTTCGGCGCGCAAGGACAGACGTTCAAGCGGAATCCGCTGTTTTCACTAGATGAATACTTATGCAAGGCGCTGAAATAAAGCCGAAGCCAGCACGATGACTGCCGGGTAGCACTCCAGAGTGTAGCGGGGCTCAGGATTTTCGAGGGTTCCGAGAAAAGCGGAGCGAAGCACCAGAAATAAAACGAATAGCCCGATGCCAAAAAATTCGCGCCCGCGGATCAGTCCGGCGAGCCCCATCCCAACATAAACCAGATTGATGAAGCCAAACCCCAGGCTCAGAGCCACCATTCGGCGATCGTCATTGAACTCCCACCAGCGCGGATCGGCCGATGTAAGCTCGGTACGAGGTCGCAACCACATATCGGCAATACGCAGGGCCGGTAACCAGACGTAGTAGCGAAGCGGGGAGGCATGGATCCGGCCAGCAGCCAGGCCGGCAAGTTGGGCATCGAGCTCCGGTGTCAAATCATGATCGCGGTTATAGTCGGCAAATATTCGGGCCGTCAGTTCGCGCTGCTGCGGAGAATCAAAAGCGCGAAGGGGCAGGCGACCTAATTCAATTTCTTCGCCCGGGACGTTCCAGTAGATTTCCTGAACCGAGACATAATCGGCGGTCCATGTCTTTACCCAGCGATTGAAGCCGGGCATGAGCGGCTCGTCGGAGTCATTGGCATAGCGGGGCGCCAGCGGCTCAAACTTATGCAGGGTGTGAAGATTCCGCAGCGTCCACGGAATAAGGGGCGCCAGAGCGCCGATGGCAACAACAACTCCAGCCAGCAACAAGGCTCGAGGCGATAACGAACTGGGAATTCCTCCAGCACCCCGTCGCAGGCCTCTCAGGATCTGCCAGAGCAGGTATGCGCCGATCGCAGCCAGCAGGATACCGCCATCCGGCCGCAGCAGGATGGCACCCCCGATGGATATTCCGCAGCCCAGCCACGGTAAGATTGTCCGTTCTGTAGAGCCTCCAATCCCGAGTGCGACAAGCGCGAAATCGAAGGCCAACGCAGTGAAAAAAATCTCCAGAGTTTCGGTGAGAGCGGCAGCGGCATAATTTGCGAGGAACGGACATACCGCAGCTAATAGGAAAGCGGCTTTGGCAGAGCGGCCGGAAAAGAGCCGTCGCGCCGCATCGGCAATCAGGAAGCACGTTGCCAGATCAAACAGCACCTGAATCACGAGCACTGCGCGGAAATTATCAACGCCAAAGATGGCGAAGATGGCGGCGAGGAAGGCTGGATATCCCGGAAGGCGCGAGAGGGTGGGCATAATCGCACCAGAATTGGTGATTCCGTAGACCCCGTGATGCAACCAGTTCTTGGCGATATCGGCGTAAAGGCGGGAGTCGTCAACCACCGCGGGAAAACGGAAAACGAACATCAACCGGATGCCAAGGGCTGCCAGACTGCAACCCAGGAAGAACCGCACATTTCGTCGGAGCAGTTCCCGCACGATGCGAATGATAACGCGTTTGCGGCTGCCCTGCAGATAAGAAAGCGCATCGAATCAAAGAGAGCTGTTCACCCTGGCTTACCGACAATTGACCCTGTGCTCTCCGCAGCTTACGATGAACATCATCTCTCATGGCTGAACCTGTCTTTTATGATCCAAGGCGCGCTCGCTGGAAACGGCTGCGACGGTTGTTTGACGTCACGGCGGTGGTGGTTTCTGTCCTGATTGTTTTCTTCGTGTACACAGCGCTGCGCGATGAACAACTGCCAGAACTTCTGTTTTTTCCGCAAAAGCGGGCGTTCAAAGCTCTGAAAGAAAACGAGAAACAACGGGCCAGGGACCGGGCCAAGAAGGCGGTGGCGCGCTCGCATCGCCGGTCGAAGCTGGCCGCTTCTCAGGTCACACTGAACCAGGAAGAAGGCATTCGGGCGGCTTTTTATGCGCCGTGGGACGCAGCCAGCTTTTCTTCTCTACGTGCCTTCGCGCGGCAGATAGACCTTCTTTATCCCGACTGGCTGCATGTTCTCACTCCCGACGGACGCATTCAGGGAGTGGACGACCAAACCAACAAGTATTTCGACGTAGTGCAGGGCAAGACTGTGCTATCCGTCGATGACCGGGTTATGCCTTTTCTGAAGAATGAAGATCCGGGGATGGAAGTTTTTCCCATGGTCAACAACTCAGATGGGGCGGACTGGGTGGATATCAGTGCGTTTCTGAACGATCCGGGGGCGCGTGCTTTGTTTCGGCAGCAGGCGGCACAGTTCCTGTCTTCAGGCCATTATCACGGGTTGATGATCGATTTCGAGGCTTTCCCGGAGAGCGGCCAGCCGGGGTATGTCGCGTTACTGCAGGAATTGGGGAAAGATCTTCATGCGAACGGCATGAAGCTTTATGTCGCGGTGCCGCCGCACAACGAAGAATTTGACTATGCATCGATCGCGGCAGCAGCCGATGGCGTGATTCTGATGAACTACGACGAACATTATCCGGGCGCGGCTTCGGGTCCTGTGGCCTCGCAGGACTGGTTTGATCAGAATCTGAAATACGCCACCAGTGTCCTGCCGAAGAACAAGATCATTTGCGCGATCGCCAACTACGGTTACGACTGGGTGTTGAAGCCGAAGAATGGGAAATTGCCGCCCGGGGAGCGCGACAGCAGTGTAAGCGCGCAGGATGCCTGGTTAGCTGCACGGGATTCCGACGAGGACGTCAACTTCGACGACGACGCGATGAATCCTCATTTCAGCTATCTCGACGAGCGAAATCTTCGGCACGATATATGGTTCCTCGACGGCGTCACCGCGCTGAACCAGATGCGATCAGCGCAGGCCTTGGGCATTCAAACATTTGCTCTTTGGCGCTTGGGCAGTGAAGATCGCTCGCTTTGGCACGTGTGGGATGTGCCGGGTGATCCGGGTGCTCCTGACAAATTGCGCGATGTTCCACCGGGCGCAGAAGTCGACATGGAAGGACAGGGCGAGATTCTCCGCATTGAAGACAAGCCTTCGCATGGTACCCGGGATTTGACCATCGATACGAACAGCAAAATGATCAGCGACGAGGTCTTTCAGAACTTGCCGGAGCCTTATCGAGTCGGGCGCTATGGATACAGCCCGAACAAAGTTGCGATCACGTTTGACGACGGCCCGGACCCGGAGTGGACTCCGAAAATACTGGATGTGCTGAAAGAAAAAAATGCCACGGCTACGTTTTTCCTGATCGGCATTCAGACTGATAAGTTCTCCAGTATTGCAAAGCGCATCTACCGGGAAGGAAACACAGTCGGGAATCACACTTTCACCCACCCGGATGTAAGCAACATTTCCACCGCTTACATGAAAGTGGAGCTGAATCTGACTGAGCGATTGTTCGCCAGCCTCATGGGAGTACGCGCCACGCTCATGCGGCCGCCGTACGCAATCGACGAAGAGCCGGATACCGCTGACCAGGTACGTCCACTCGAGGTTCCGCAGGAGATGGGCTACATCACAGTCGGGAACCGAATCGATCCCAATGACTGGAACGACAACCCCAGGCATAGTGCCGAGCAGATTACTGCCTACGTGCTGGCGCATCTGCCACCCTGCCGTCCGGACGACCTGCGCTGCGGCAATATCGTGCTGCTGCATGATGGCGGCGGTAATCGCGCGGAAACGGTTCGCGCGCTGCCGATGATTATTGATGGCATCCGCGCCCACGGATATGAGGTCGCTCCCGTCTACGAATTGCTGGGTATGCAGAAGGCGGACGTCATGGCTCCGCTGCCGCGAGGCGAGTTGTGGGCGGCACGACTGGACCGGCTCGGATTCTGGGTATTCGATGCCGGAATCGTGGCCATTACATGGATCTTCCTGATTGGTGACTTGCTTATGACCGGACGCCTGCTGTTTATTGGTGCAGCCGCCGTCTACGATCGCATGCACGAAAAGATCTTCGGCAAGCCGGCCGAAGTCGCTTCCTACAAGCCTAAAGTTGCAGTGCTGATTCCCGCGTACAACGAAGAAAAAGTCATTGAGCGGACGGTACGGGCTGCGCTGAATTCAAATTATCCCAACCTGCGCGTAATCGTCATCGACGACGGATCGAAGGACCGGACGCTGGAAGTCGCTCGCCATGCATTTGCCGATGAGGCCGCGTCGGGCAAGGTGCTCATCCTCGGGAAGAAGAATTCCGGCAAGGCCGAGGCCCTCAACTACGGCATCGAGCATATCGGAGACGCAGAGCTTTTCGTGGGGATTGACGCCGATACGATCATCGCTCCTGACGCGATTTCACGGCTGGTACCGCACTTCATCAATCCGAAAGTTGGCGCGATCGCAGGCAATGCGAAAGTGGGCAATCGCGTAAATCTCTGGACGCGCTGGCAGGCGCTGGAGTACATCACGAGCCAGAATTTTGAACGCCGCGCTCTCGACGTTTTAGGAGCAGTGAGCGTTGTGCCCGGGGCGATTGGCGCCTGGCGCGTTTCGGCCGTGCGTGAGGCCGGGGGCTATCACATCGATACTGTCGCGGAAGATGCCGATTTGACGATGGCGCTGTTGCGTCTCGGCTACCGCGTCGAGTACGAAGACATGGCGCTCGCCTACACCGAAGCGCCTACCACTGCGAATGGCTTGATGCGCCAGCGTTTTCGCTGGTCATTCGGGATTCTGCAGGCGGTGTACAAGCATCGCGGAGTGATGGCGCGCAAAGGACCGCTCGGCTTTGTAGCGCTGCCGAATATCTGGATCTTCCAGATTTTGCTGCCGCTGGTGTCGCCGCTGATCGACATCATGTTCGTCGTGGGAACGATCTGGTATTACATTCAGAAGCACTTCCATCCGGACTCGACCGATCCGGCCAGCTTCCACAAACTGGTGTTGTTCTTCTTCGCGTTCCTGGTGATTGATTTCATAGCGTCGGCCATCGCATTTGCGCTGGAGCGGCGCAGTCCGGATGATAAGGAAGATCCCTGGCTGCTCAGCCAAGTCTGGCTGCAGCGATTCGCTTACCGGCAACTGTTCTCCATCGTGCTCTTCAAGACGCTGAAGCGTGCGATCGAAGGCCGCAAGTTTGCCTGGGACAAACTAGAGCGGACAGCAGCCGTGAGTTACGTGCCGGCGGAGAACCGGGAGCACGTCAACGTACCGTAGCAGCCGGTACGTGTTCCACACCTATATAAGAAAAGGAACTCCCCCTAATGAAGACGCTCATCACGTTCCTTATCTGCGGGTTGGCGAACGGCGGCTCTGCTCAACAATCTCTGAAAACCTTCACTAGCGCTGACGGCCTCTTCCGCTTTCAATACTCAGACATGCTCGTCAACTGCATGCCTCAGCAAACTCCATCTAGTGCGATAAAGTCCGACATTTCGACGGGGAGCCAACCAGGGGCTTCATCTAGCTCCGATTCCTGTATGAGTCAGGGTTCGATCTGCGGCGGGATGGGAAGCGATGAAAGCACCGCAGCCTGTTTCGCTTATCCGAAGGCGAGATTTAAAGACAAGCCCGCTTTTGTTGCCGCGACATTTTACGTTTCAGAGATTCTGTCAGTGAAGAGCGAGGAGGTATGCCTAAAAGGGTCGCCGGATTGGTATGTGATCAAGTCCGAAGCGGAAACGACTACGATCAATCACATTACGTTCAAGGGTTTTGAGATTGGCGACAACTGGACAAGTGGGGGGCAATCCGGGCCTGCATATCGAACTTTTCACCGTGGAAAATGCTATGAGTTAGGTATCCAAAATGTTTTTTCTCGTGCAGAGTATGATCCGGGAACCGTCAAGGAGTTCACCAAGAAAGATTGGTCAGAAGTAGAGGCCCGCTTAAGACAAGCTCTCAACTCTTTTGTGTTCCTCAAGTAGGATTCATGACACGATTGGCGATAAACCCGATTACACTCATGATCGGGCCACGAGTCCTAATCGCTACCGGAACAACAGCGGCGCAAACTCCGCCAGATTTCTTCTCCAGACCATCCACGTATGCATGCCCCGAGTCTCGATATCTACGTGATTGATTCCTTTTGACTTCAGCCACTCGCGCAGATTGCGATTGGGAGTGATCAAACGGTCTTCCGTTCCGCAAGCGACCCATAACAGCTTCAATTGCTGATTCGCCTTGGCGTCGAGCCCGGGAAAGTCCTTATCAAAGGGATCGGGCAATCCTCCCGCACTGAAGGACCCGATCCACGCGAATTTATCAAGGTTGTTCAGCCCGGTGCGAAGAGATTCCGAGCCGCCCATGGATAGCCCGGCGATGGCGGTAGCATTGCGAGATTTGTCGATGCGGTATTCGGCGCCAACCTTCGGCATGACCTCGGTCAATAACGCTTCGCGAAACTTCGTAACATTCTGTTCCCGCACATCCGGATGGTTCGAAAGCCCACCCCAGCCAACGCGAACCATCTCCATGGTGCCGTAGCCCAGAGGCATGACAACGATCATCGACTTGGCTTTACCCTGCGCGATGAGATTGTCGAGGATGACGTTGGCCCGACCGACTGCGGTCCAGCCGCTTGCATCGTCACTATAGCCATGCAGTAAGTAGAGAACGGGATACGTCTGCTTCTTCGTTGGATCGTAGCCTGGCGGCGTGTAGACGAAGTAGTCGCGATCATCATCGGCGACGGTGAAGCGGTAGAAATGGTGATGCACTTCTCCGTGCGGCACATCGTTGAGCTCCCATGGCAGCGAGGGCGGTCCCTGCACGTGCACCATGTTTTCGGTGGAGAGCAGGTTCGGCTTCAACAGGGAATTGTAAGGATCGAGCGAGCGCTGGCCGTCCACGATGATGGAGTATCCGTAATAATCGGGCGGAAGCGGGGTGGTGTTCACGGTCCAGACTCCGGTGTCGTCCTTCTGGATGGGCAATGGCTCCGGCACTCCTTCACGCCGAACCGCAACTTCCTGTGCGTTGGGAGCGCGGAAGCGGAAAGTCACGCTGCCATCGGGATGAACCTCTGGCGTGATCAACGCAGGCAGCATTTGCGGAGCAGGACTTTGCGGAGGCTTTGCCTGCTGGCCGAAAGTTGCGGCGGAGAAGAGTGAAACGCAGAGAACGATGAGGGCGGAGTAAAGCTTCATGGCCGTCTCCTTCGATGCAGACGGGCATCATTGTATCGCGCTCCGCAGTTCGAAACCGAGACGTTATCGCGAGAGCCGGCAACACGCCGGCGCTTACGGCTTATTTATTGGAGGCGACGTCTATCCGAGCTTCGGCGCGATGCAGGGCGTTGAGAGCGCGATCCACATCGACCGAGGAATCGCCGCTGGTCAGGCGCTGCTCGGCGCGTTCTTTCGCTTTACGGGCACGGGCAACATCAATCTCAGATGGGCGCTCGGCACTCTCCGCCAAAATCGTTACCTTGTCCGGCAACACTTCTGCGAAGCCCCAGGCGACAGCAAGGCGCTGTTCGCCAGCATGTTCGCGGAAGGTGATCTCGCCTACGGAGAGCTCGGTAATGAGCGGAGCATGTCCGGGGAGAATCCCCAAATAACCGTTCTTGCCGGGGATCTGGACTTCCTCGGCCGTCGTGTCGACGACTTTCTTTTCCGGCGTAACGATCTCGAGTTTGAAAGTGTCTGCCATTGAAAATCTGCCGTCAGACCGCAGACCTTAGACCTTAGCAAAAGCCGCTAAGGTCCGAAGCCGGAGGTCCGAGGGCCGCTTTTACGCTGCCGCCTTCATCTTCTCTGCGGCTTCGAGCACTTCCTCGATCGGGCCCTTCATATAGAAGGCCTGCTCGGGGATGTCATCGTACTTGCCTTCAACGATCGCTTTGAAACCCTTCACTGTGTCGGCGATCTTGACGTAGCGTCCTTGCGCGCCGGTAAACTGTTCGGCCACGTGGAACGGCTGCGACAGGAATCGCTGAATCTTGCGAGCGCGGGAGACCGTGAGCTTCTGGTCTTCGCTCAACTCGTCGATGCCGAGAATCGCGATGATGTCCTGCAGATCTTTGTAGGTCTGCAGCGTCTTCTTCACCTGCTGTGCGACGTCGTAGTGCTCCTGACCCACAATGCGCGGATCGAGAATGCGCGAGGTCGAGGCCAGTGGATCGACCGCAGGATAGATTCCAATTTCCGTCAACGCACGCGAAAGCACGGTGGTCGCATCAAGGTGAGCGAACGTGGTTGCTGGAGCGGGATCAGTCAGATCGTCGGCGGGCACATAAATAGCTTGCACCGAGGTGACGGAACCTTTCTTCGTCGACGTAATGCGCTCCTGTAATTCGCCCATCTCGGTCGCAAGGTTGGGCTGGTAACCCACGGCGCTGGGCATGCGGCCCAACAGCGCGGACACTTCCGAACCAGCCTGCGTGAAACGGAAGATGTTGTCGATGAAGAGCAGCGTGTCGGCGCCCTCCGCGTCGCGGAAATATTCGGCAACGGTGAGTCCGGTCAGGGCCACGCGAAGACGCGCACCTGGAGGCTCCGTCATCTGTCCATAGATCAGAGCGGCCTTAGATTCGGCGGGCTTGCCCGGTTTGATGACGCCTGACTCGGACATTTCCAGCCAAAGGTCGTTGCCCTCGCGCGTACGCTCGCCAACCCCGGCAAACACGGAAAAGCCGCCGTGATTCTTGGCAACGTTATTAATCAACTCCATGATGACGACGGTCTTGCCGACGCCCGCGCCGCCGAACAATCCGATCTTGCCGCCCTTCAAGAACGGCTGGATGAGATCGATGACCTTCACTCCGGTTTCAAACATTTCAGCAGTCGTGGCCTGCTCGTCGAATGCCGGAGCGAGACGGTGAATCGGCATCCTCTCCTTGTACTCGATCGGGCCGAGTTGATCGACAGGCTCGCCGATCACGTTCATCACGCGACCAAGCGTGCCCCGTCCCACGGGCACGGAGATGGGGCCGCCCTGGTCGATCGCCTTCATCCCGCGCACCATGCCTTCGGTCGCTTCCATAGCGATGCAGCGCACGCGGCCTTCGCCCAGGTGCTGCTGCACTTCAAGGATGACCTTAATGGGAGTGGGGACGTCGAAGCCGTCGCTGACGACTTGCAAGGCCTCATAGATGAGTGGCAGGTGTCCTTCAGCGAATTGCACATCGACCGCTGGTCCTGCGATTTGGATGACGTGTCCTACGTTTTCTGACATAAAACCTCGGCTCTTAGCTGTTAGCCTTTAGCTATTAGCTCAATCTCACGGCTCCACGCGGTATCTCGGAGCGTCCGCCCTTCGTGCAAACAATGTCCCGGGCACGCCCGCTTAAGTTTTCTCAAAGAAGCTAAGAGCTAAAGGCCAGGAGCTGATAGCTTCTTCTCACATTGCCGACGCGCCACTGACGATCTCGATGATCTCTTTCGTGATCTTCGCCTGTCGGGCCCGGTTCATGACCAGCGTCAGCGAATCGATCATGTCCGTCGCGTTGCTGGTAGCGGAATCCATCGCGGTCATACGAGCCGCATGTTCGGCGGCCACCGACTCCAGCAGCGCGCGAAAAATCTGAATGCTCACGTACTTTGGCAGCAGCGCACGGAACAGTTCTTCTGGAGGCTGCTCGTATATGTAATCTACCTGCGAGCTTCCGAACTGTGTGCCGCTTCCCTCGGCGCCTTCAGTCGCGCGCATGCCTACGCCCGCACTCACCGCGGCTTCTTTGGCTTTCTTCTTCTCTTCTTCCGTCGGCTCTTCCGCCAGCCGGACCGCCTGTGTTCCGATTTGCTCGATCGGGAGAATCTGTTCAACGATAAGCCGCTGTGCGATCACCGATTTGAACTCGTTGAAGACTACATAGACGGAATCGATTTCCTCGCGGCAGTACCGCCGAATCACACTCTCGGCCAATGCGGAAGCCTGTGCGAATTCGACTTTGCCGAGAATGCCAATGTGCTCACCAGCGATCTGGATGGGTCCAGATCTCTCGGGTGTTGCGGACTCGGCTTCGACGGATTCCATCAATTCGGCCAAGCTCTTCGTTTGCACCTTCGCAGCAGGATAACGCCGCCGCAAGAAGTCGCGCCCTTTGCGGCCGACAGCCTCGATATCGATATTCTTTCCCGCTTTTGAATCGAGGAACCGCATGGCAGCTTTCGTAATATTCGCGTTGAACGCACCCGCGAGCCCCTTGTCACCCGTCACGACGATCAGCAGAATGTTCTTTTCTTCCCGCAGCGCCAACAGAGGATGCTTCGGAACGCCGGTCTCTGGATCGTAAATCTCGGCTCGCGCGACAAGCGACTTCAACACATTCGTCAACATCTGCGCATACGGACGCGCGGACAAAGCGCGCTCCTGGGCGCGGCGTAATTTGGCCGCCGAGACCATCTTCATGGCCTTGGTGATCTGCCGCGTATTGATCACACTGCGGATACGGCGCCGGATGTCGAGAATGTTTGGCATGTTCGAGTTGCGAGTACCAGGTTGCGAGTACCAAGAAAAAACCAGATCGTCTCGGTACTCGGTACAAGGTACTCGGTACTATTTCGCTACCGCTTGCCTCTGCGAAACGAACTGCTGTTTCGCTTCTTTAATAACGTTCTGCATCTGCGATTTCAACTGATCGTCGAGAATCTTCTTTTCCATGATCGTGCGCAGGATCCCGGGATTGGTTGACTCGACGTACTTGTACAGTTCCTTTTCGAATTCTCGCACCTGATCGACCGGCATGTCGTCGAGGAATCCGCCGGTGCCTGCCATGATAATCAGGATCTGCTTGGAGAACGGCAGTGGCGAGAACTGATTCTGCTTGAGCAACTCGACCAGCCGCTGGCCGCGATTCAACTGGGCTTGCGTCGCTTTATCGAGATCGCTGCCGAACTGCGCGAATGCCGCCAATTCGCGATACTGCGCGAGTTCGAGTTTCAGCGTTCCCGCCACCTGCCGCATGGCTTTAATCTGTGCGCTGCCACCGACGCGGCTCACGGAGAGTCCGACGTTAACGGCGGGGCGCACGCCCTGGTTGAACAAGTCTGTTTCCAGATAAATCTGGCCGTCGGTAATCGAAATAACGTTCGTCGGGATGTACGCCGAAACATCGCCGGCCTGCGTCTCGATCACAGGCAACGCAGTCAGGGATCCTCCGCCATTCTTATCGCTCAGCTTCGCGGAACGTTCCAGCAGCCGTGAGTGAAGATAGAAAACATCTCCCGGATAGGCTTCGCGTCCGGGTGGACGGCGCAGCAGCAACGAAATCTCACGGTAGGATGCCGCATGCTTCGAAAGATCGTCGTAGATCACCAGCGCGTGCCGCTTGGTGTCGCGAAAATATTCGCCCATGGCCGTCGCCGCGTAGGGAGAAATGTACTGCATGGGCGCTGGTTCGGAAGCCGACGCCGCTACGACGATGGTGTACTCCATCGCGCCGGCGTCTTCGAGGATCTTCACTACCTGGGCGATCGACGACCGCTTCTGGCCGATTGCGTTGTAAATACAAATGAGATCGTTGCCCTTGCTATTAATGATGGTGTCGAGGGCCACGGCAGTTTTGCCAGTCTGACGGTCGCCGATAATCAGCTCGCGCTGGCCACGGCCGATCGGAATCATGCTGTCAATGGCTTTCAGTCCGGTGGCCATGGGCTCACGCACGGGCTGGCGGTCGATGACGCCGGGAGCAAGACGTTCCAACGCGATGAACTTGTCGCTCGAGATCGGACCTTTGTCGTCGATGGGCTGACCGAGAGAGTTGACCACGCGCCCAATCATGGCGTCCCCCACGGGCACGCTCATGATGCGACCGGTGCGCTTCACCTCGTCGCCCTCTTTGATTTCTGTATATTCGCCGAGCAATACTACGCCGACCTGATCTTCTTCCAGGTTCATCGCGATGCCGGCGACGCCGTGCGGGAACTGAAGCAGTTCACCGGCCATGACCTTGTCGAGTCCGTAGACGCGCGCGATGCCGTCGCCGAGCGTGATGACGGTGCCCGTCTCGTCCACGGAAATCGAAGACTCGTAGTTCTCGATCTGCTCGCGGATCAGTTTCGTAATTTCGTCTGCTTTGATTTGTGCCATAAGTTCAGCTCTTAGCTGTTAGCTCTTGGCCCTTTTTGGTCCGACTTGCTTCGGCTTCGTTCTCATCTTGAAATTCAAGCCAAAAGCTAAAGGCTAAGAGCTAATAGCTTCTTTAATTCTTTCCAACTGCCCTTTCACGGAACCGTCGTAAATCGTGCTGCCGATGCGGACTACGGCGCCACCCAGCAACGACGAATCCAGCCCATAACTTGCGCGAACTTTCTTGCCGGTAGCTGTGCCAATCTGCGCTTCGAGAGATCGCTTTTCCGCATCGCCCAGTTCGCGCGCGCTGGAAATCTGCGCTTCGGCGAATCCCATGCGTGCGTCGATTTCTTTCTCGAGCTGCTCAACAATTCGCGAAAGAAACGGCAGACGACGATGATCGACCAGCACCGCGATCAGGTTGCGCACCGGCTTCTCGATCCCGTCGCGCTGCACAATCGCGTCCAGCAACTTGCGCTTTTGATCCGCGGGGACAGCCGGATTTTCCCAGACTCGCCGAAGGTCGACACTCTCGTTGAAAAGCGCAGCAATCTGCCGCAGCCCTCCGATCGCGCGAGCCGCGTCAAGATGTGCGCTAAACACAACATCGGCGAAGGCCCGGGCGTAGGTACTGGCGACGGAAGCCATGCTCTAGTTTCCGTCCTTTCCTGAATTCCTGGGACTACCCAATTCATCCGCAAAATTTCTCACCAACGCCTGATCGGTCGCAGCGTCCACGTGAATCTGTTTTTGCGCAAGGCCGACCGCCAGGTCGGCGGCATGTGCCGTGAGTTGCCGGCGAGCTGCCTTGGCCGCGGCAGAAATTTCCTGCTCTGCCGATGCAATGATCTTCTTGGCATCTTCCTCGGCGGCTGCCTTGATGCGCGCCTCTTCCGCCGCACCTTCCTTCTCGGCCGCATCGCGGATCCTACCAATTTCAACATCGAGCTTCTGCAACCGCGATTCGATCTCAGCCAGCTTGCGCCGTGCCTCGTCGCTGGCTTTCTGTGCTTCCTGCATCGCCTTCTGGATGGCAGCGGTGCGATCACGAAAGATGCCAGGAAGAAACTTGCGCCCGGCCCAGATGATGAGCCCCGCGATCACGGCGAAATTGAACAACACGCTCGCCCAATAGGACTGCTGGACGGTTAAACCAGTGATTCGGTGAATTGCCTGTACCGAGCCCGAGTGCTTGAACTCGTCCATCTCATCTTTTTCTTCGCCGGCGGCTTCGCGACTCTCATGTGCCAACTGGCGGCCCGGTGTCATGCGTTCGGGATCGGTGCTTGCCTGATTTTGTTCGGGCGTAGCGGGTGCCTGTTGTGCATGCAATGAAATCAGGCCGGCGCTGCCCATCAGCAGTAGCGTCAAGATTGCGACCCGCGATGCTCGGGAGAGTTTCATCAGCGCCCCGCTCCCGCCGGCTGCAAGACACGACGCACGATCTCCTGTGCCAGCGCGGCTGTCTCGGCCTGCAGCCCTTTTTCGGCTACCCCGCGATCACGCTCGATATCGGCCTTGGCAGCCTGCACCTGCGCTTGTGCTTTGTTGCGGGCTTCGCTCACGGCGTTGGTGCGAGCCTGCAGGGCAGCTTGGCGTTTCGCTTCCTGCGCGCGAAATACGGCTGCACGAGCTTCGCGCAGTTTCTGTTCGTACTCGCTGGTGCGGGCATCGGCCGCTGCAATATCAGCCTTTGATTTTTCGACGGCTCCCTCGGTCTTGCTATGCCGCTCTTCGAGCACACGCTTCAGCGGTTTGTGCACGATCACCGTATAGAGAGCGTAGAGCAGCGCCAGCAAAATCACTGTCGGCACCGATCCGAGCAGTAATTCCCCTAGTTGTTGCAGCGTTTGGTCCATGTGTTGATAAACAAGACGTGCTGATCCGTAGACCGGAAAATGAGGGCTATAAAAACTGTTAAGTGTATCGCCCGCGAGAGTTTGATGTCAACGCAAGAAGATGAGCCAGGATTGGCGTTGATGGCAAAGAAGGCACGGAATATCCTGGAGTTTGGGCGTTCGTCCTAAGAGCGCTCAAAATAATGAAAATATTGTATTTACTGGCATTTCGCGCGGGATGGCGGGACTATGCAAATTCCTGTACATATATCTTGACTTCACCGCAAAGAGGTTTAGCATATAGATATCACCTCCGATCCAATTCAGGATCGAATGGGCCGATAGCCAAGGAATGTCACCGCTTCTTGGTTGCCGGCCCATTTAAATTTGTGGAACAATGCCTGCCTCGGTGGAATCACTTTAACGTGTTTGCGGTACGAACCCGACGCTCGCTTGATGAAGAAAATCTCACAGTCTCCGCCAGCAGTGAATGGTATCCAGGAAGTAAGGCTCGATTCCTGGCGGGATTTTTATCGTTACACAACCCAGAGACTTAAGGACCCGCAAGAGTACATCTTTCGTGGGCAGCGAGTGGCATCTTGGCGACTGGAAAGCTCCCTTGACCGAGCAATCAGAGAACTCGGCCCGGGCGCAAACAGCGCAAGACTGATGTCGAGACATCTTGAACAATTTCAACTGGCGGCCAGAGCGCGTCGGGGAACGAATCCTCAGCCACTTGACGAGCAGGGGCGTTGGGCACTCGGACAGCATTATGGCCTTTGGACGCCTCTACTCGATTGGACGGAATCCCCTTTCGTTGCTCTCTATTTTGCTTTCGAAGAACCAAATCGACTACGAAATGGGACTCGCGCTGTATTCGCTCTTTGCCGTCCGAGGGTTGAGTTTCGGTGCGAGAGCATAACGAAAGCTCTGCCAGCAGACAGTCCGGCCAGACCTGATGTTGTGGAGTTCATTACGCCAAAGACGGACGAAAATGCGAGACTGGTAAGCCAGGGCGGACTGTTTACAAGGGGCGCTATGGGCATCAGCATAGAGGAATGGATTGCCGCCTATTTCAAAGGAAAAGCAGAAAAAGTCCTAATAAAAATTGTTCTCCAGGAAAGGCGAGGTGATCGTTTCGAGATACTAAGGACGCTAAATAGGATGAATATCAACCATCGCTCCCTCTTTCCAGACGTCGAGGGTTCTGCGAAGTTCTGCAATATGCGTTTGTCAGTTCCTGAGTACTAGGATCGGGTTTATCATTGGTGGCAGGTGACGATTGGCCAAGGTTGAGACACAAGTCGAGTTGCAGGGGCAATTGGGCAAATATGTTTATTGGGTGTATCCGATAAACACAGCCTTCAAAGATGAGCCTGGGAATTATGTCTACGCGAAACGTAATTCCGCGGGACAGTGGCAGCCGGTTTATATTGGTCAGAGCTCCAGCCTTAGCCAAAGGCTAGGCAGTCTCGATGCCGAGAAAAGTGCGATCCGTTTCGGTGCCACACATATACTCGCTCATCTAAATCTAGACGAGCGGGCTCGAAAACGCGAAGAGGCAGATTTGATCAATACGCTTGTTCCACCTCTTGTGAATGCCACCAGACAATACCAGTAGCTGGTCGTTGCACCCTGTGTGCATTCAACTGGAAGTCACGCCACAACCCAGTCCCTGACTCGTCTCACCACGGACTCGGGCGCATCCACTTCCAGTTCCACCGCGCCGTCTTTGTACTCCCGCGAATAGATGCGAGCGCGGGCCTCGAGCAGCGCCAACGTCTTCCCTTCCGACTGCGGCACTCGCAGATGGACGCGGCTGATCTGATCTTCTTCGATCATCTTGTCGATGCGCTCGAGCAGGACATCGAGACCAGTACCCTCGACGGCCGAGACATACACGGTTTTCGATCCGGGGCGAGTGGAATCTGCAATCAGAGTCTGAGCGACTTCCACGTCCAGCAGATCGACTTTGTTTAGCACCCGCAGCCGCGGCCTTTTTTCGGCCTCGAGTTCTTTCAGGACAATTTCCACCTGGGCATCCTGCTCGGCAGAGAGGCGGCTGCTCGCGTCGGACACCTGCAGAATCAGCGATGCTCGTTGCACTTCTTCCAACGTCGCGCGGAAAGCGGAGACCAGGGTATGGGGTAGGTTGCGGATGAATCCGACGGTATCGGAAAGCAGAACTTTTCGTTTCGATGGCAACTCGACTGCACGAAGCGTGGGATCGAGTGTGGCAAACATCTTGGGCGACGACAAGACGCCGGCGCGGGTCAGAGCATTGAACAGCGTCGATTTACCGGCGTTCGTATAGCCGACTAGCGCGACCGTCGCGACAGGCGCGGATTCCCGGCGCTGGCGTTGTTGGGCGCGAATGCGTCGCACATTTTCCAATTGCTGCTCGACGTGCCGCACGCGACGCGCGATTTTCCGCCGGTCGGTCTCGAGCTTGGTTTCGCCCGGACCCCGCGTGCCGATGCCACCGCCGAGTTGCGACATCTCGACGCCATGGCCGGCAAGCCGCGGCATCATGTAATGCAACTGCGCCAGTTCCACTTGCAGCTGGCCCTCACGCGTGCGTGCATGCCGCGCAAAGATATCGAGGATCAGCTGCGTCCGATCGATGACCCGCCGGTCAATAATCTTTTCGATGTTGCGCTGCTGCGAAGGACTGAGATCGTGATCGAAGAGAAGGACGTCGGCATCGACCGATGCAGCGGCACCGGCGATCTCTTCCAGTTTTCCCGCACCGACTAAGGTCGCGGGATCCGGCCGATCACGCCGCTGGAGAACTTCTCCGACGACCTTCGCGCCGGCGCTTTCCGCCAGGGTGCGCAATTCAGCGAGCGACTCTTCCGCGTCGAATTCAGGAATGCTGGGCCGCGCGTCCGGCTTCGAGGCTCCGCTGGAAGAAGCGACGGCCGCATCGCGAGCAGCGCCTGCCTGCGCTGTAACTGTACCCTTTGCGCCGGATCGTCGACGCGTGCGCGCATCAAGGCCGACGAGAAAGGCGCGTTCCTGCTCGGGATCTTCCCTGGTGGCGACGGTGCCAAGAGAAACACGAGTAGTGGCGCGCGCGGTGCCGCGAGATTTTTTGCGAAGAGAACTTCCCAAGCCGAGAACGCCTATCTTTATCCTTCAGTACCCGAAGCGCTCGCCGCCGTGACCACCGAAGGGGTGCCGGCAACCGCCTTTTCCGGATGCGGCGCGTGAGGCACATGCGTCGAGGCCACCCGCCCCATAACCACGGTCGAGATGGCATGCTTGAAGATGAGTTGCTCCTGACCGTTCGCCTCCAGTACGACGGAGTACTTGTCGAAGGAGCGGATGCGGCCCGTTAACTTTACGCCGCTGAGCAGGTAGATGGTGATGCTCGCTCGCTCTTTGCGGGCCGTGTTAAGGAAGGAATCCTGGATGTTTTGCGCCGGCTTATTGTTGTCCATAGCCGATCTCCTTGATAGGTAGACTTCCGACCTTCCAACTGCCGGTCCATGACACCGTAGACCGGCGAAAACCTACAGCATGCTCCCAGAAGCCTTCCCGCGGCGCCCGAGAACACGGGGGGACACTCCGCCGGACCGCAAACCCGATTCCGTAGAACCGGTTCTTCCGACGGACAGATGAGATCACAATACGGCGATCTGCCGCGCTTTTCAACCGCGAAGTTAAGGGAGAACGGGAGTATATGGGTTTGTCGTGCACGGAGTGTTGACAGCATCGGAGGGCCGAGCGCAGACTTGCGTCGCACCGACAACTGCGCCATTCGTTTTGCAGCGTTTGGCGGCAGCAAACCTTATATAACGCGTCTCCGGAGGAGATCCATGCACCATTTCGTTACCGAGGCAGCTTTCCCAGTATGGCCTGCGATAGTATTGCCCACGATCACCGGCTCGGAAGCCACCATGCTCATCCTGCGCTGGTTCCACTTCATGGCCGGGATCCTGTGGGTCGGGCTGCTGTATTTCTTCAACCTGATCAATGTTCCGTTCATGAAGCAAGTGGACGCCGCGGCCAAACCCAAGATTTTTCAAACCCTGACTCTGCCCGCGCTGAACTGGTTTCGGTGGAGTTCGCTGGTCACCGTGTTCGTCGGCTTCTGGTATTGGGGGCAGTTTCTGGTCGGTCCCGACGCAAGGCGTGATGGCGGCAGTGCAGGGATTACGCAGGGCCTGTTCTTCCTCATCTGGATCGTGGCGTTTTGGATTCTGTACTTCGTGATCAAGTTTGCGAAGCCGAATGGATACGTGCTGGGGCTCATCACGACAATCGTGGTTTACGCCGCAGGATGGATCTTTGTGCACCACACTCCGGTGGGCGGAGACGATAACCACGTGCTGTGCATCGGAATTGGTGGCGGAATGGGCATCCTGATGATGTTCAACGTCTGGGGGATCATCTGGCCGAATAATAAGAAGATCATTCGCGGAACGCTGGCGGGCGCGCCTCCAGAGAATGCAGCGGCGCTGGCGCGGCAAGCCTTCTTGGCCTCTCGGACGAATTTCGTCTTATCTGTGCCGCTGTTGTTTTATATGGCAGCTGCAGCGCACTTCTCGAGTACCGTGATCTTCGGGAAGTAGTAAAGGCGCTAGGAGAGATTCTCTTGGATCGTCGGGAAGCATCCCTCAGCGGCCAAAGGCGCGTTGTTCTGCGGCACTTACGGCGCGGCTTGAAGCCGCGCCCTTTCAAAACATATTCACCGTTTGCATTTTTCGCAGCTAGAAAGCCGCGTTGATTTTGCCGGCCTTTATGGCGTGGCCTGCGGTCGCATTTTCTAGAGAAATTAACAAACCGGCATTCCTCTGCAAGCGGTTCGCGGGCATGAGTGCCCGCGCCACACTTGAAACGAATGGGTATACCCCCCTCCCCCTCGGTGTATTGAAATCATCTATTTGGCGGGAAATCGCCAAGTAATCCAAGGGCTGCAACACTTTGCGGGTAAAATCTTGAGCCGCAAAGACTTGCGCTCGCAAAACTGCGAAAACCGACCGACCGCCGACCCGTTCGGCCTTCGTCCTATTTGCTAGCGCCTTGGCTATGATCTGCTCATTTGGTTTTTGAGCGCAAGGTCAGATGTCACATCCGGTTTGCAGAGCCTGTGGATAACAACTCTCCTCTCTACCTCTTTAGCGCTGCAGGAAGTGCTTTGAGCCTCGGAAGCGTCTTTCAGTTTGTGGGCGGGCAAAAAATAAGGGAGCCGGAAATCCGGCTCCCTGTGTGAAACGGTTGAAGGTTAGAAGTTGAACTGAACGCCCAGGCGCAGTGAACGCGGACGCTGCCAGAGATTCGGTTGGCCGTAGCCCGAGTGCAGCACGAACGGGGCCGCAGTCGCCGATTGTTGCAGGTTGTATCCAGTTTCAGAAGCCTGGTAGAAAGCCGCGCCGTTAAATACGGTCTGCGGCGCTCCACCCTGCACAGCCGAGTTCACCGGGTACAAACCGGACGGGTTCCAGTACGAGGAGAAGGTCTGCCAGTACGAAACCACGGCCCGCTGGTTCAGCAGGTTCTGAACCGTTGCCGTGAACTGCAGTGTCTGGTGTTCGTTGTTCTTGTTCACCTTAAACGTGTGCATGAAGTTGGCGTCGGTCTGGGTATACCAGGGTGTACGGCGGTCGTACGGATTGCCGAACGTCAAGGCTCCCGTGTTCGGATCCTGGGTGATATTCGCCCACTTGCCGCGACCAAAGACGTATGTGTCTTCGATCGGGCTGGTGTATCCAATACCGACTTCACTAGCCGTTGTTACCGGGCTGCCTTGGTAGGCAACCTGGAACAAGCCTAGAGTGCTGCTCATACCCTTCCAGGGAAGCGTGTAATAGACGTTGCCTTTCACTGCATTCGGACGGTCAGTCGGCAATGGCCCGGAATTGCTCTTGCCCTGGTAGGTAAAGTAGTAGAACGGCTCGTCGAATGAGCGAGTCGTATCCGGTGAAGCGCGCCCGGTCGTACCACCGTCGATCTGGTCAGTGGTGGTCAGGCCGGTGTAATTGCCCCACAGGCTGCTCCAAGTGTAGCTGAACATGCCAGCCCAGCCCCTGCTTGCACTCTTGGTTAGGCGAACCTCGAGGCCATCATAGTTACGAATGGCGGTGGGGTTGTTCGGGCAGGTCGGGCAGGTGCCGAACGTGCCTGTAGAGTTAAAAGTCACCCCCGGGACACCGTACGCCTGTCCAATGCTCTGCAGATAGTTCGCGTAGCCATCGATCGTTTTGTTCACGCCTTGCCCAGGGTTGACGATCGTGTACATCTCGAAGTTGCTCGGATCAGCCAAAGATGCATCTTCAATGGCGTGGTCCAGACGACGACGATCGTAGCGAGCTTCCAGTGCCCAGGCGCGGTTGAGCTGGTAGTCAACGCCCGCCACGTATTCATGCTGGCGATAGGGCTTGACTCCCGGCGCGATCGGCTCCCAGGGACGGTAATCGACGTTCTCAATCAACTGAGTGCCGGTTTTTTTATCTGTAAACACTGGCGGGACAACTCCGCCTGTAAAGTTCGCCCCCGTGTTAGACGGGCCATTCGGGCAGGCCCGGCCATTCACGAAGGTGGCGGTGATATCGGAAACATTAAACCCACCGCTGGCATCCGGACCCAATGAATAGGTGCAGCTGTTGTATCCCTGCGCACCCCACGAGGTCTGCGCTACCAACAGCTTCATGACATCGTTGATGACGCCATAGCTGCCAAAGATTTTAAGCTTGCCGTCCCGCGATCCCCATGCGGCTCCGAGGCGTGGCTCGATCTTGTCGCCCCATGAGAAGTGAATGGCAGTAGGAGACTGGAAGCCGTTGGGAACCACGCCATTCGGAACTGGCAGGTCTTCCTTCTCGATGCGGATGCCGAGGTTCAGGGTCAAGCCGTGCCCGACGGTCCACGCGTCTTGTGCAAAGAAAGCATGGTTATTGTCGATTGCCGGCTGTTTCAGGATCGTGGCGAAGTCTGTAATTACGGCGTATCCGTACTCACCGGCGCAGACTGGTGTTACCACGCCGGCGATCGTCGGCTGCCATTCGGCCTGAAGAATTGCGCAATTGGCACCGCCCACAGAAGTACTGGCGTTGTGACTTTGGCCAGCCCCGAGGTACAGCGCCACGTTGGGCACATTGCCGTTCTGGTCGATGACGTTGCTCATGCGGTTGTACTGGTAACCGACCTTAATGTTGTGGGTACCCCACCAGCCGCTCTTGAAGAAAGCTACGTCCTCATCGAGCTGATAGTGCTTACTAGCGTTGAACTGGGTGAAGTTGCCGGTGTACGGCGTGGTGAAGGCGCCGCGCCCTGTTGCAAAGCAGTCGGGAGGCTGCCGGTGGGCGCGCAACCGGGGGTATTGCAGTTCGGCGATACGCCCAGCCCGCTTGTGCCCCAGTTGATGTCGGAGCCCGAGGTCGGCCACCCGAAGTCATGGTAGTTGTTGAAGTAATACCCGAATCGGGTCGTCGAGACGATCTTCGGAGTCAAGGTGATGTCGGCGCCGGTGCTGTAGGACGAGTTAGGAGAAGAAAAGCCCAAACCGTGCGAATAGCCCTGCAGGGTAGTCCCGAGGATGGATGTGTTGATCAGGTACGGCGCCTGCGAGTTGATTGGGTCTGCACTCGGCAGGTTAGCGCCAGTCTCGCGGCCATATTGATAGAGCCACGATCCGAACACGCGGATCTTCTGGGTCAACGTAGCGTCGAGACGGAGTGTGCCGTAGTACTGCTGGCTGTCCTGGGTGAAGTACTGATTCCCAGAGGCTGGCATTCGGGCAAACAGCGCTGGGATCACCTGGAGACAGACTGTTACAAATGCTGGGGCCGAAGTTCACGGTTCTACCCGTGCTCCGATACAGCGGAGCCACGCCCATGAAGAACCAAATGCGGTCTTTCATGATCGGACCGCCGATGCTGAAGCCGGGCTGGACATAGCGGAAGTGGTCCGTCTTCGGCTGGTAGATCTGCGAGTTATTGTCGAGGCCGGTATTCGCCAGACCGAACGGGTCGTAGCGCAAGTTCGCGATGGGCGAACCATCCATCGAGTTGGATTCATAGGTGCCGAACGCCGATCCGTGGTAGGCATTGCTGCCTTTCTTCATGATCACGTTGACGACGCCACCGAGCGCGCCGCCGTGCTCGGCTTCGATTCCGGAGGTCTTCACCTGCACTTCCTGGATGAACTGGAAGGGAACGTTCGCGTTGGAGAAGCCCATCGAGATGTTTTCGGTATCCTGACCTTCTACGAGGTAGGTACTCTCCGAGTCAGCCGCGCCGCCGATCATATAGCCGCTTGTGCTGCCGCTCGAGGTACTTCCCGGAGATGAACCACCCGTTCCTCCCATTCCAGTCATGCTGCCGGCAAGTGGCTCGTTGCGCGCCATCGGAGCAAACTGAATCACCGACTGGAACGAATAGCCGTGGGGCGTATTGTCGATGTCCTGTTGCGAGATGTTGGTCTGGTTCGTATTCGTGGTGACATCGATGACTGGGGCCTGTCCACTCACCTCGACAACTTCCGCCGCCGCACCGATTTCCATCGTGATATCAACCGTGGGCAGGTGACCGGTCTCGAGTGCTATTCCGTCGCGCTTCACAGTCTTGAAACCCTTCGCGGAAACCTGAATGGAGTAGGTTCCGGGCGGCAAGTTGGCGAACCGGTAGTATCCGGTCGACTCGCTGTCGAGTGCTTTTTCGCCAGCCATGGTCGTGCCGCGGACGACGACGTGCGCGCCGCTGATGACAGCGCCGCTGGCATCTTTCACTGTTCCCTGCAAACCGCCCGTCGTTTCCTGGGCAAATAAGACAACGCTCGACGCCACAAACGCCAGCGCTGCAACCACCGCAATAAGCTTAAAGGATCTGCTGAATCGCATTCCCTTCCTCCTTAGAATTTTCCTTGTTGCGAGACCGGATGCGCAGAAACTGCCGTCCTGGGATTCATCGCGCAACCCGTGAATTTCGAACCCGCTGAGCAATCTCAGCACCGCAAAATTGTCTTGAGAGCTGGTGACCCGTCTACCCCTTGAACTGCTTCGCCCCTCTGCGTGGGCTTTATCTGTCTCAGGCTTTTCGCCTAAGGTGTGCGCCTGCAACACGTACAGTTAAAACAGGATGGTTTGCAACTGTCGATCCAAAACAGGACACCTCACAAGCGCCTGTCTTTTCAACTGTTTAGGATATTCCGTGTAGCGACCGATACGGAAAAACATAGAAAACAACGGGCTGCTATATGGATTTCTATAACAGTCGCGGATTCTCTTAGTCTCTCAGTGCCGTCTTTTGGGAGGGTGGGAAGGCATTTCACCGGGAGCCAGCACTCGCCGGACGATGGGGGTATTCAGCTTATACTTGCGCTCGACAGTGTTGCCAGCCTCATCCTTTACCCGGAGGATGAACACGGGGAGATTTCCCTCTTTGTCAAAGTTCTCCTGGGTGACGGTCACCGGCAAAACTCCGTCCAGCCCGTGCTCGCGATAGGCGGTCTCATAACGGTGCTTGCGAACGTTCCAGGTGAAGACGCGCACCTGATCGTAATCGTAGGGTAGGCCGTCGTGAGGCTCGGTCAGAATACATAGGTATTGGGACACTTTCTTGTCCCCGTCGGGCACCTGGTCGAGGGCGAAGAAGGCGACGAAGCGCTGCCCTTCGGCGTATTGGGCAATCTCGAGCGGAACATCGACATCCACCATGCGGGCCAGGACCCATCCGACGCGATTCTGGTCGTCGCGCACCAGCCACCAGTCCTCGAGTGGAGGCCCAGCGGGGGCCTTCATGCCGGGCTTGGCGGCGATCGGCCTGGCTACGGGAACTGCTGCTGCCTGTTTCTCGGCAGTGGCGCGCTTGAGGATCGCCACTTTGGCCCCGGAGGCTAACTGGTAGAGATGTTCGGTCTCGCGGCCGGGCGTGATGTGCAGATTGGTCTCATTCCGCAGAACTCCGGGTGCCTGGACGGGATCGGTGAGATTGTCCTGGGTCAATTTCTGAAGACCGTCGAAGGTCTTCTGATCCACGAGGTATCTCTGCTCGATCCAGCCTTCGATGCCACTCGCAGTCCGGACACGGGCGAAGCGCTTCTCGCGGTCGACGATCTCGACGCGCTCTCCGTTCTTGACGTTGCCGACGCGGTTGTAGATGGCGGCAACCTGGTCGCGCAGAGCCGCCTGCGGGGCAGACACGTAGGCCACTTCCAGGACATGGTGACGTCCCCGATTGCAGGCCGTGAACATCAGCGTAGCGCCGAGAACCAGCGGCAGCCATTCAGCACGGAATGGATAAGGCAATCGCATGTTTGCGGGATTCACCTCTACTATAGCGCGGCACGAGGCCGAGTCTGCTGCACGAAGGTTGACGGGTTATGCACCATCAGGACGATCTTCGGCGAGACATCCGCGCGCACTCTCGGTTACCATAGATAAGGCGTTCTGAGGACGCAGATGAGCCTGACAGGTTGCTCCATCCGGGGTTCTTGCGTCTAACACAATGGGGATTGGCGGAGAAACCACTCCGAGAAAATATCACTTATATGAGAACTAGAATTCTGAGTCGTTTTGTGGTCGTTTTGATTGCATCGATGCTCGCAGCCGCCGGCGTGGGCGCCGCCCAGGAGACCGTGGATTCAGTGCTGCGGCCTCCGAAGGGCGCGCAGGTTGCGATCGTGGTGTTTGAAGATCTGGAGTGTCCTATGTGTCGGCGCACGGCGCCGCTGGTGGAACAGGCGTCCAGGACTTACAAGATTCCGGTGGTGCGCCACGACTTCCCTCTGCCGATGCATCCGTGGTCGTATCAGGCGGCGGTGATGGCGCGCTATTTTGATACGCACTCGAAGGAACTGGGAAATGAGTTCCGCGACTATATTTTTCAGAATCAGCTCGAAGTTAACGTGCAGAATCTGCGGTCGTATGCCGAGAAATTTGCTACCGCGCACAAAGTGGAACTGCCCTTCATTATCGACCCCAACGGGAAGCTGGCCGCACAGGTGAATGCGGATCGCGATCTGGGGCAGGCGATCAAACTCGATCACACTCCTACGGTGTACATCGTCAGCAGCCGCAATCCCAGCCATCCTTACATCGAAGTAAAGGACAACAACCAGCTGTACTCGACCATTGATGCGATGATGAAGGAGTAGGAAAAGACAATTGTTGATTTTTTGATTGCTGATTGCTGATTGAACAGCACTCGCCTCGGGGCCTTCAATCAACCTCAACATTCAACATTCACCAATCATCAACCAACAATTCACTCTGGTCTTCCGGTGTAGTGTTCGGTCGAGTGCACGTCTTCGTGGTCTTCCAGCGATTCCAGATGAGTGATGACTTCGGCTGGCTTTTCCAGCTCTCGAGGCAGTCTCTCTTCGAGAAGCGTGGCTAGACGATGAGCTTCTCCCACCGGCGTGTTGTGCGGGAATAGCAGGTGCACCTCGATGATCTCGCGATAGCCCGTGGTGCGATAGCGCACTCCGTGATAGTTCATTCCCAGTTCATTGCAGATGGCATCCAGCTTTTCGCGGATACGCCGACCCGTGTCGGGATCGGAGTAATCGAGCAGCCCCACGGCTGAGCGCCATGCCAGACGCCCTCCGGACCACAGAATATTCATTGCGATGGCGATGGCAACCAGCGGATCGAAGGGCTTCCATCCGGTGAGCATCACCAAGCCAAGTCCGGCAACGACTCCAAAGCTCGTGTAACAGTCGGTGAGCACATGCTTGCCGTCAGCTTCCAGGATCAACGAGTGGCTGCGTTTGCCGGCGCGCAGCAAGTACCAGCCCAGCCATCCATTGAGCAAGCCGGCTGCGAGCAGCAACAACGCGCCTGATCCCAGGTGCTCGATCGGCAATCCGGCGATCCATTTCTCGACGGCTTCGACCAGAATCCAGATCGCCGCCACGATAATCATCGCGCCTTCGAATCCCGCAGAAAAGAAATTGATGCGCTCGTAGCCGTAAAGAAAGGTGGGGGCTGCAGGCTTGGCGCTCAGGCGCAAGCTGAAGGCGGCGAACGCGACGGCGATAACGTGCACTACGGACTCGGCGAAATCCGAGAGAATCGCAGCGGAGCCAGTCAGGTAGTAAGCCGTGGTCTTGCCCAGCAACATCAGAAGGCCGACGGCTAGCGACAAGCGCATAGCAAGTCTGGCCGCGCGGAATTCTTCTGGATCGCGGAGTGCGAGGGCTAGTTTCGGCGGAGTCGCAATGGCATCCGGCATGGACCGATTCCGGCTACCTCTGTGTGATGCTCACACGAAGGCCTACATTGCGAATGTGATTAGGATCACTCTTGATCGCGGCGATCGATAGCTAGTCGACTTCCTTCTGAGTGGCACTAAAGCCCCGTTCGCACAGAAGATGCGAGAAATATCGGAGCTCCCTCAGAAGCCCGAAGCTGAAATCTGGATGTGGGCGCTAGTAAAGCCATTCGACGAGGCGGTGATATAGAACGATCCATCGGCGCCCGCAGCGGCTGTTGCGGTCACAACGCCGGCCGAAACCGTGGCGATCGTTGTATTGCTCGAGAACCACGTAGCGGTAGCGGTGATGTCCTGCCCGCCGTCGCAACTAGCGGTAAAAGATATGCTGGGGGTGTTAGAAGTAAGGGCCCCAGTTGTAGGAGTGACGGTCGGCGCGCTGGTGCAGGCGACCGAAACCGTAATGGGCTGGGTGCCGCTGATCGATGGCAACACATTCGAGGTTGCCGTAATGGTCCCGGTACCGGACTCTTGGGCTGTCACCAGGCCGGAACTCGAGATCGTCGCAATGCTCGAGCCGCCTGAGCCAGTCCCCGTAACACTCCAGCTCACCGGAGTACTGCTGGACGAGCCATCATTAAAAGTACCGACGGCGAACATCTGAACCGTATTATCGATATTTCCGGTATAGATTGTGGGCGAGACGGGCCCCACTGCGAGGGATGTCAGCGTCGGCTTCACAAAAAATCCCTTGCAGCTCACCGCCAAGGCCAACGCCGCGAGCGCGGCGCACGCACCAATCAAACTCAGCTTGGATCTCTTCGATGACATGTAGGTCTAAACACCTTTTGGCGCGCCCGGCTCAGATTTTCTTACGCTGGCCGGTTGCAAAAATTGTAGCAGAGAAACATTTATCGCAGGCTGGCACTCCAGTACCTGAACCGCAGGCGTGTACCATCCACGCTAAGGGCCGCCGCCCTGTGAGAACGCGGCCAGGTTAGCGGCTTGCAAAAAAAGTAGAGCCGGCGTCCTTGGCCGGCTCCATCGGAATTATTCCGCTTGTCATTCGTTTACACAGCTTTACGCAACCGCCGCTTAGCCCTTGCCCCGGCGCTCTTCTTTGGGGGGCGCCTGGTGATGTGGTTGGGGCCGCGGACCCGCATGAGGCGCGCTCTGGTGCGAGGCTGGCGCAGGCTGACTCTGCGAACGGCTCTCGTTGTATCGGCTTTGGTTATTCTGATTCGTGCTCGCGTGGTTGTTGTTCCAGTTTGAGTTACTTGCATTGTTGCTCTTCGCCGGGGGAGTAATGGAGTGAAATCCCTCGTTGTTCTGGCTGTTGCCATGGTTGGAAGCGTTAT
This sequence comes from Terriglobia bacterium, assembly GCA_963711365.1. Lineage (GTDB taxonomy): Bacteria > Acidobacteriota > Terriglobia > Terriglobales > Acidobacteriaceae > Sulfotelmatobacter. The sequence continues at coordinate 407,597 of CAVQDY010000012.1, forward strand.
TCGCCGAGCTGGAATTGTTCTTTGCCGGGGGCGTGAACGGGCGAAATCCCTCATTGTTTCCACGATTGTTATTCGCGGTCGTGGAATGACTTGCTGCAGGTGAAGCCACTCGCGCTTCTTTCGGAGACATGGCGGGCGCGTGATATTCGGCACCGGCTGCACGGGCAGCGACCGCGGAATGGCTGCTGAAGTCTCCCGGTCTCGCGGTGGCGGCGATCGCGGGACGTCCCTGATTCACCGAGGCAAAGTTCTGCCGGTTCTGCGCGGCCAGCTGCGCGTGTTGCGACTGCACGGCCAGCGGAGCGGTGTGCGGCTCGTGGGAATAGGTCTCTTCCTGCGCCGAGGGATGCGCCTCTACACCTCCGGTTCCGCCGTTGTAGCTGACGTTGCTGACCCTGGCGTTGTTCACCACAACTGTCCTGTTATAGACGTTGGTCACATTCGTGACGCTGACGTTGGTGACGCTGCGGTTGTAATAGAAGCCACCCCCGCGCCATTCGCCGCCGACGAATCCCACGCCGCCGTAGCCGAAGCCATAGTTGATGCCGCCGTAGAAGCCGACGTGAGGTCCCCAGTAGCCGGCATGCCAGGCGTAAAATCCGCCACCCCATCCCCAGTACCCAGGAGTCCAAAGCATCCCGACCGGAGCCACAACCCACGTGCCCGGGACCCAGTAATAGCCTCCGTCATCGTTCCAGCCCCAGTAGCCGGGCGTCCAAAGATACCCGGGGCCGGGACAAATCGGCTGTGCGTATACCGGCAGGGCAGGCGGTCCGATGCGGACGGAAATCCCCACGGCGATCTGCCCAAAAGATGCGGCAGAAAACGCCATCACCATCACACTCAAGATCATCCAGCGAACTACGGATCGCTTCATGTGGTTTAAACCTTCCTTCAGTTCCAGAGGCCGAACGGATGGAGAACGCAATAAAATCAAATTCATTGTGCCGCAAAAATCACGGTTCAGCCTGATTAACTTCCATTCCTGTAAACACGAAAGTTCCACCGATGTTGCTGGGAAGAAAAAGACTGTTTGGAATGTGCTGGATAGGCGACGGTCGGACTGGCTGGCGGTCTCTAGTTCACTTCGCTAATTCACTCTTTTGGCGCGCGCGATTCGCTCGTCGATCGGCTTGCGTCCGGCGAAGCCTTCCTGTACGCCGTGCCAATGGGTAATGGACTTCTCCCCGAGCTTCCAGCAAAGCAGGATGGTCTGCCCTTCTACCTCACAGGGGAAATCGAGCAACCCGATATCGAGGTCTTTGACCTGCACTCCGATGGAATCGATCTCGGCGAGCGTGTCTTTGAGGCGCTGTTCGGCCTGCGCACGTTCGGCCTTGTGGCGGGCCAGCGGGACAACATCGAGAAACATTCCGCCACTCAGGAAAATCCGGTGATGCAAGGCTTGCTGCTCGGCATCGAATTCTTCCATCCCGTTCTTGGCCTTGATCACCACGCGCAGCAGCGATTCGAGAACAGGCACCAACAACTGAGCTTCGTTCAGGGTGAAGGAACGGTCAGACATAGCCCTATTCTAGCCCACTCTCCCACCACGATTAAGGCCGACTGGTTCCATCGGTGGGAGGCTGCGGCGGTGCCACCAGTATTTGTAGATCCATCAGCAGCCGCGCCACTGCCTGATCGAAATTCCTGTCGCTCTCCCCTTGGCCCAGGCCGAACTCGCCATGGACATGAAACCCCCATAGGAGGGCATTCGTTTTCGCGTCGCGGATTTTCAATCCAAACATCGGGGTGGCGAACGCTCCCGCTTTGCCGCCGAGATAGCCCGTCAAGACCTGCTGCCTGATTTCAAACAGCAGATCCGCTTCGGCCGGCGAACCTACGATCACGAAGCGGCCCCAGTTCTTCATGGCTGCATAGAATTGGTTGTACGCACGGTCAGGTCCTCCGGTAAAAACTGGATCGTTCTCGGCCATTTGATCGCCGCCGGCGTTGGCGATGAAAATCTTTTTTGCAGCAAGTATCTGTGCGGGAATCGGCGCCGAGGGAGCCTCCTTAGCCCCGGCGGCGAAGGCTAGACCTTGCAGCACCACGAACGCAATACTGATTGATAGAACAGCTGATTTGAAGTGGCTTGCCATAGTTCCTCCCTCTAGATGTTCGTCGATTAATGGATAGACGCATGATGCGTACGTTTACTGTGTACTTTCATCGAGGGGATGTAAATCCTTGTCAACGTTTCGCAAAGATTTTGGGATGAGGATGAGGGGAAAACTCAGTGGCTCCGGCCGTGGGAAGGGTCGGACGACGTCGCCGTATTCAAGTCAAGATGAAGGCCCTGGCCGGCGGAGGTTCCGGGCGCATAGCAATCCCCGTCGCGCGTGTAATTCGTGCACCGGCCAGCCACATCTCTGCGCTGCGGCGATTGCGCAAACTGCCATACCTCGGAAAAACTTACGCCGCTTTTTGCCGGACTCGGGGGCATTGGTGGAAACGCACATCCGGGCGCGGGCGGACAGGCGTCATTGATCGCCCAATATGTGATCTTGCGTGCTCCCGCGCTATGGCGAATGTCTTCGGCGGTAACAACATTCTCGTCATCGGGCGCTGGAATGCCGGAACAATAAACTCCTGCGCGGAATCCGCGCGCGACGACTTCGTCAACCCATGCGTAGATGTAGGCCTTCTGTTCGGGCAGCATGCGTCCACCCTGCTCTTGATCCAGAAAGAGGATGGTCCTGCTCGGAAAGCCTTCGTGACGAGCCGATGCAGCGGCAGCCCGCGCATCGGACTTGCCGACCAGTTTTGCATTGCCTACAGATTTCAGCTCGGCATACAGGCGGCCGTTGAAGAGTACAAGAAACCCGAAACCGGCCGACTGGACGGCGGATCGATGTCCCGCCCAGGTGTTGGCTCTCTCGCCCGGAGGATTATTGAGCCAGTATCCGGTATAAGAAAATGTCTGCCGCAGGACCTTGAGATTCGCGTCGCCGGGGTAGTCGTTGCGGTCGAAACCGAGATAGGTAGACTTTTGGGCCCGGGCAGAAAGGCCCACAGAAAAGAGCAGAAGGCAAGCCAGCATTCGCATGCATCCGAGCTTTTGAAATTCAATGCAAAACACTTTATGCACTCTGCGTCCTCAGCGTGATTGGTTACCGAAAGCTATCCCCCAATGTGCACCATCGTCCGCGACGCAGGTACAAAATCAGGCTCCCCGATGTGATGCCGCTCTTCTTTCTTTTCCACGACGCCGCGAATGAATTCTGCTAACTCTTCGTCGCTGGCGCCACGCCGCATCTGCGCGTGAAGATCATGATCCCAAATTGAAAAGAGGCAGGTGCGGATCTTGCCGTCGCTGGTGATGCGAATGCGGCTGCAATGCCCGCAAAATGGGTGCGACACGGGCGCGATGATCCCGATTTCGCCGACGCCGTCTTCGAAGCGGTAGCGGCGCGCCGTCTCGGAACGCGCGTGCGGGATCTCGACCAGCGGGCGGTATTCCGCCATGCGCGCCAGGATCTCCTCGAGAGGAACCACGGTTGAGGGTTCCCAAGTTCGTCCCTCTTCCAGCGGCATGAATTCGATGAAACGGACGGTCACACCCTCTTCGCGCGCAAACATCCCGAAAGGAATAATCTGGTCTTCGTTGAAGCCGCGCATCAGAACGCAGTTCACTTTCAGTGGCCACAGCCCTACGCGCCGCGCCGCACGAATTCCAGCCAGCACGTGATCGTATCCACCGGGCACGCGCGTAATGCGGGTGAAACGGTCGGGATCGACTGCGTCCATGGAGACCGTCACCCGGGTCAGACCGGCATCTTTCAAGGGCTTTGCCAGGTCGGCCAGCAGGTGCCCGTTGGTGGTGAGCGCGATGTCGAGCGGATCGGAATGCTGTAGTCCATGCGACCGAAGCTGCGCCAATTCCCACACGAAATCTACCACGCCTTTTCGCAGCAGAGGCTCTCCGCCGGTAAGCCGGATTTTCGTGATCCCCATCGCGACCAAGACGCGGGCCATCCGCAAGTAGTCTTCGAAAGGCAGATCGCCGTAGAGCGCGCCCTCGTTGCCTGTCCGGCAATAAACACACTTGTAGTTGCAGCGGTCGGTGATGGAGATCCGCAGGTCGGTGATGGCGCGGCCGTATTTGTCGTGAAGAGGCAAGCTTCTAGCTCTTAGCTTCTAGCTTTTAGCTCTGGCCCACATCGGCATCGTGGCCTTGGGCCGAGCCTACAGCTATCGAGGAAAAGAAGACACGCAGGCGGGACGATCCCGGCAGGCCGTTTCCTTTCCAATGCGTTCGTTGTGAACGCGGGAGGCGCCGGCGTTTCCACCAGCACCCTTGGGAGAATTTAAAACGTCTCCCTCGTCGCTAAAGTCTCGAGTATGCCCGCAGACCGGAGCGATCGGAAACTCAAGCTTTCATTATAGATGCCTGGAACGACCGAATTGCCGCAACAACTTATGATGGCCGAACCGCCGCTTACTTCAGCGCCTTTTCGATTCCGGCCTCGGCAAGCGGCGCAACGACCTTGAATCCTGCGGCGTTGGGATGCAGCCCGTCATCAGCCAGGTCCTTCTTCATCATTCCCTTGTCGTCGACCAGAGCGGAGAAGTAATCGACGTACACGATGTTGTTCTTGGCGGAGTAATCCTTGATCCACTGGTTGAGCGCCAGAATTCTCGATTGCGGACGCTGCGCAAAGAAATCTTTCGCGCGTTCGGTGTAGTTGTGCACCGGCATGATCGAACACAGCACCACGCGAATCCCGTGAACCCGCGCCAACTCCGCCATGGACGCCAGGTTTCCTTCGATATCCTCATTCCGCATCGGTCCGGTGTTGCCGGCGATATCGTTTGTGCCAGCCAGAATGATGACGACCTTGGGCTGGAGATTGATGACGTCCTGGCGGAAGCGTACCAGCATCTGGGGCGTCGTCTGCCCGCCGATACCCCGGTTGATGTAGGGCTTGCCGGGAAAATAGTCCTCGAGCTTCCAGATATCGGTGATCGAATCCCCGAAAAACACGACGCGATTTTCTCCCGCGGCGGGGGGACCGAGAGCCGCATCAGCTTCGCGATAGCGCGCTAACTGGCCGAAATCATCGGTGAACATGGCGATGCGCGATGCGCGGTACTGATCGAGTCCGGCAAAGCCGGTGGTTGGAATGGACGGCGGAGCAGCGGCCTGCTGCCCGGCCGCGTAGAGGCTCACGAGCAGGGCGAGCACAACGAACTGAACGTAACGAAGCGATTTCATGGATATGTCCCTTATATAGAAGACCGCACAGCGCACATCAGCAATTCCGCATGATTGTACCGACCGAACTACGGCTTGCCGGCCAGCGCTTTTGCAATCGCTTTTTCGGCCAATGGCGCCATGATTTTGTAGCCAGCATCGTTTGGATGCAATCCATCATCGGACAGTTCACGCCTGAGCATGCCTTTGCCGTCAACCAGCGCCGAAGCATAGTCCAGATAAACAAGACGATTTCTGGAGCAATAATCCTGGAGCCAGGCATTTAAACCGAGGAGGCGCTCGCGGGGACGCAAAGCAAAAGACTCCTTGGATTCGGCCGTGTAGTTATATACAGGCAGCAGAGAGGAAAAGATCACGCGGATGTGATGCATGCGGGCCAACTCCGCCATGGATGCGTAGTTAGCCTCGATTTCCTGGTTGCTGGTGCGACCGGTCACCCCGGCGATGTCGTTGGTTCCAGCCAGCACGACCAGAACGGCAGGATGCAGATTGATCACATCTTGTCGGAAGCGCACCAGCATCTGGGGCGTGGACTGTCCGTCGATGCCACGATTGAGGTATGGCTTGCCGGGGAAATAATCCGCCAGCTTCCAGTAGTCGGTGATCGAATCGCCGAGGAACACAACGCGATTCTCGGCAGCGGGGGGAGTCGCAAGCGCCGCATCGGCCTCACGATAGCGCTTCAATTCGCCGAAATCATCCGTGTAGATGGCAATCCGCGAGGCCCGGTACTGATCGAGATCGGGAGAGCCGGTCGATGGAATGCAGGGAGCGGGTTGCTGCGCGAAGGCGGAGAGGGTAAGGAAGAAGAAAGAAATCTCCAAGCGTCTAAGAGGGATTTTCGACACACGCGCTCCGCTGTTCTGAATTGGGTGGTCCAACTGGAAACTTTGCGCGCACGAGACGCCGGAACTCGTCCGTCTGCTCACTGGAAAAAGCACGTTTCGGAATGACTTCAACTGACCTCGCCCCGAGGTAGAGCAGGAAAAGCTTTTCGGTTTCGCTAAATTTGACGTAGGCATCCCATTTCGTACGCTCGCTCCAGACTTCACTTTCAGAGTGCAAACCGCCATCGTCAATTCGCATTTGGACCGGCCGCGCAAAGTTAGGATGGCGGAGGAAATCTCGCCTCAGCCAGTAAGGGCGAATCGCGAGGAAGATCAAACTGGGGATCAACGTACAGGCTGCTACTGCCATCATGGCGAGCGCCTGCTTCACTCCCAGAGAAACCAGCGCGGCGGACCCAACTACGTATATCACGCACCACAACAGTGCGAACGACACTTTGCGTCCAAGCGGTCTCTTCTGCTGTGCCGTGATGGCCTCCTTATAGTCGTCAACGGTACGCTGGAATTCGATATTCATCCATGTCTCCGCTGCAGATAGAGTAAACCCAAACGCGGCCAGGTGCGGGCCCTGCGCTTTTTGCGGAGGGTGGGGATTTCAACGGTGTTATTCTTATGCGGAGAATCCCATGAGCACCGCCAAACAAGACGTCGAGCTACTCCTCAACAAACTACCCGACAACTGCTCAGTGGAGGACATTCAATATCACCTTTATGTCCTTGATAAAGTTCGCCGTGGTCTCGAAGACACCAACGTCAGCGGCACGCTCTCTCAGGAAGAAGTTGAGACCCGCCTCAGCAAATGGCTCACCGAGTAGCATGGTCCCGGCGTGCCCTTCAGGATCTCGAGGTGATCGCCGAATACATAGCCGCCGACTCTCCCACCTATGCAGGAATTGTCGTTAAGAAGGTCGTGAACCAGGTAAAAACCTTGGCGCGGTTTCCACGTGCCGGGCGCAAAGTTCCTGAATTCGACGATGAGAACATCCGCGAATTGTTCGCTTACAGCTACCGAATCATCTATCGGCTACAAGAGGAAGAAGTTGTCATTGCAGCAGTGATTCACGGGAAGCGAATTCTGCAGTAGCGTGTCTCGTGGTCACAGGCCTCGGTGACATATCGCACTGAGTTTATCTTTGCCCCGGTTCAACCTTTCATCGTAATAGTGCTTTCCGGCGCTGCCTGGGTCTGAGGGGCCCTCCACCCGGCGCGGGAGTATCCAGTTCGGACCCCTGCTCGCTATCCGCGAGCCATATCCCTCAAATCTCGGTCGGAGGATCGCATGCTGCATCTCGATACCGGTAATACCGGTTTTATGATCTTGTGCACCAGCCTGGTCATGTTGATGACACCCGGACTCGCATTTTTTTACGGCGGCCTGGTGGGCCGCAAGAATGTCCTCGCCATCATGATTCAAAGCTTCGTCTCCATGGGCTGGACTACAGTCATTTGGTATACGTACGGTTATTCCCTTTGCTTCAGCGGCGACTGGCATGGAGTTATCGGGAACTTCCACTACGCCTTCTTGCGCGGCATTAACCTCAGTACTCCGGCGCCAGGCAACGAAACGATTCCTGCATTCGTCTTCATCGCGTATCAAATGATGTTCGCCATCATCACGCCTGCGCTTATTTCGGGCGCATTTACGAACCGGGTCACGTTCAAGGCTTACATGCTGTTTCTGACCGGATGGCTGACCTTCGTCTATTTCCCATTCGTCCACATGGTATGGGGTGGCGGATTCCTGCAGCAGTGGGGAGTAAAGGATTTTGCCGGCGGCATCGTGGTGCATAACATCGCCGGTATTGCAGCCCTCGCCTCTGTGATCTACGTCGGGAAGCGGCGCGTGCAAGACCCCGGCCCGCACAGCATCCCGCTGGTTGCCCTGGGCACGGGCTTGCTGTGGTTTGGGTGGTACGGCTTCAACGCGGGTAGTGAGATGCGCGTAGATTCCGTGACCGCAACGGCGTTTCTGAATACCGATGTCGCCGCCTCCTTCGCGGCCGTTGCCTGGCTGCTGGTCGCGTGGCTCAATGAGAAGAAACCGAAATTCCTGGGCCTGCTCACCGGCGCCGTTGCCGGATTGGCCACGGTCACTCCAGCTGCGGGCTATGTTTCTCCGACCACGGCAGTCATCATCGGCATCGTTTCGGGCGTGGTTTGCTACTACGCGGTTGAAATGAAGAACAAGCTGCAGTGGGACGATGCACTCGATGTTTGGGGCGTTCACGGAGTTGGTGGATTTCTTGGCATCGTCATGCTGGGCATTTTCGCCAACAAGCAATTCAATCCCGAAGGCGCCAATGGCCTGCTCTACGGCGATCCGGTGTTCCTTCTGAAGCAGGTAACCGCGGTAGTCTTCTCTTCAGTCTGGGCATTCGGATTTACCTACGCCATGCTTCGCATCATCGATGCTTTCACCACCGTAAAGGTGAGCGAAGCTTCAGAGGAGGTGGGCCTCGACGAATCGCTGCACGGCGAACATGCTTACGAACAGCTCACCGACGAAGACGTGGTTCATAAACTAGTCCAGTCCGTTCGGTCCTGATACCCGATGGCAAGGACCGCGCAGAGGCGCTTATCTTTCCGCCCTCTCAGCAGAATTGTCTGGATAGGGGTGATGCTTGCATCACCCCTAATTTTGTTGGCCCAGAGCAGCGGCCCGCCAGCTTCACCGCCGAGTGAGGTCGCGAGCAAGTCTTGGTGGAAAGATATCACCGCCAACGGATATCTATCTTTCTCTTATACCTACAACACGAATGATCCTGCTCCGCGGCTGAATCAGTTCCGGGTCTTCGACTTTAACGATGACGATCCTCAACTCGATGTGGCGCAGTTGGTGGTTCAGCACCCGGTGGCCGAGTCCGGGCGGCGATTGGGTTTTCGCGTGAACATGATTGCCGGCTCCGGTGTCCCCGAGGTCACCGCAGCATACGGAATGTTTCGCAACACGCACACTGGGGTCGCGCACCACTTCGATATTCCCGAGGTCTACCTCAGTTACGTTGCTGCCCTCGGCAAAGGCCTGCGCTTCGACCTGGGAAAATTCGTCACGCCGTTCGGCTACGAAGTCATGGGCGGCTATGACGGATACAACGACAATTTCAGCCGCGGTTTCATCTTCGGCTACGGCATTCCCTTCACTCACACCGGATTGAAAACCAGTTATCCAGTCAGCAGAAGGATCACCGCAGCCGTGTTCCTCACTAACGGTTGCGACGCCGTGACCCGGCTCAACGGAGGTGTGACAGCTATCGGACAAATTGCCGCGGTCACATCCAAGACGACGAATCTTGCCTTCACCTTTCTTCATGGCCCGGAACAGCCGCACAACACGCATGACCAGCGCAGCTTGTACGAACTGACGGGCGCCTGGAAGGTGGTCCCCCGGCTCGCTCTTGGTTTCGACGGTCTTTATGCGGACGAAGATCAGGCCGCGGCCAATGGAAGCGATGCCATCTGGAAAGGGCTTGCGGGATATTCAAAGTACAACCTGACGAAGCGCTTCTCTTTCGCATTCCGCGGGGAAGTTTTCGCCGACATTGGTGGCAGTCGCACCGGCATCTCGCAAACCCTGCGAGGATTCACCTTGACTCCCGAGTACGTTCTGCCAGCCCAGCTGTCGCGCGTGAGGTCTGAGCTCCATCATTTCGACGGAAAATTTGTAGCCCGCGGCGAGTTCCGCCGAGATCTGTCGGACCAGAATTCCTTTCGCAAGGGCACGGGTTTTACTAATCACCAGTTCACAACCGCGGTAAACCTGATCTACCTGTTCTGAGCGGAAGTTCGACGGGATCGACATGAATCCGCAGTAGCGTGGCGAGCAGGGACGTGCTTCGTTCACGCTGCGCAACCGCCATCACATGCCGTCGTAGTTTGGACCGCCTCCGCCCTCCGGAGGCACCCATGTGATGATCTGGTACGGATCCTGAATGTCGCAGGTCTTGCAGTGCACACAGTTCGAGGGATTCAGGCTGATGCGCTTGCCGTTGGGCTGGCTCGCGTCGTCCACCATTTCGTAGACGTTCGCCGGACAGAAATTCTGGCATGGGCTGCCATATTCCTTGACGCAGCGCTCGTTGCAAACTTTCGTGTCGTGAATGACTAAATGCGCCGGCTGATCTTCTTCATGTTTCGTGCCCGAGTGATAGAGGTCCGTCAGTTTGTCGAAGGTAAGCTTGCCGTCGCCCTTTGCCGGACCGATCAGATGCGACTCTGGCCCGCCATCGGCAGGCAGTTGCGACAACTTTTCCATGCGTTCGTAACCGGCCTTTGCCGGATACCGATTCCGCAACCCGCGACCGCCCGTGATCATCTGCAATGCGGTGTGGAACATACCGGCAAACATGCCATGCTCAAATCCCTGATGCAGGTTACGGACTTTCCAGAGTTCTTCTTTGATCCAACTCGATTCGACATTCTTCTGAAACTCGCCGAACATCGCAGCTGACGCATCGTCTTTCTGCAGCGCTTTAAATGCAGTCTCCGCCGCCAGCATGCCGCTTTTGATCGCGAGATGAATTCCCTTCAGCCGTGCAGAATTTAAGAATCCGGCAGAGTCACCAAGGATCATCCATCCATTACCCGCAACCGGGGGAATCGCCCACCATCCGCCGTATGGCATGGACTTGGCACCGTAGCGGATCATCTTGCCACCCTCGAGCAGTCTGGCAACAAACGGGTGCTTCTTGAACTCCTGCAGGACGCGCTGCGGATCGAGCCGAGGATCGGCGTAGTCAAGTCCGGTCACAAATCCAAGCGAGACCACGTTGTCTTTTGATCCGTAAATCCAGGCGCCGCCGTATTCGCGCGTGGTCAGAGGCCATCCCATCGTGTAGATGACCTCGCCCGGCGCGATGCGGCCTGCGGGAACTTCCCACAGTTCTTTCACCCCGACGCCGTAGGTCTGCGGGTTGGCATCTTTCGCGAGATCGAACTTTTGAATAAGTTGCTTGGTCAACGATCCGCGCGGCCCTTCTGCAAGAATGACCAGCTTGGCGTGAAGATCGTAGCCGGGCTCAAAATTTGATTTCGGATGTCCCTCTTTGTCGACACCCTTATCGTCGGTGCGAACTCCGATCACACGATCTCCGTCGTAAAGGAGTTCCGAACCAGCGAAACCCGTGAAGATGGTGATGCCCGTCTCCTCCACCTTGCTTCCCAACCATTTCACGAAGCGGTTGAGCGAGATGACGTAGTTCCCGTGGTCGCGCAGGAAAGGCGGCGTGACAGGAAACTTGAACTTTGAGTTCCTGGTGAGGAAATAAACGGCTTCTTTTGTGACTTCCGCATCGAGCGGCGCTTCTTTTTCGAAGCCGGGGAGGAGTTCGCGCATGGAACGCGGATCGAGCAGTGCTCCGGACAAACAGTGCTGGCCGATTTCGCGCGCCTTTTCTAGAACGTAAATGTTTTCTTTGCTGAGCTGTGCGTCAGGATTCGCGGCATTGTGCGCGTCGATCAACTGCGAAAGCCGCAGGGCACAAGCCATGCCGGCAGGCCCACCGCCGACGATGACCACATCGGCCGGCATCTGCGGGCGCTCCACGCCTTCGATTGGTTTGCGAAAAACTAACATAAAGTTTCGAGTTTCTAGTTTCTAGTTTCTAGTTCGTACCGCTAACCTTTAGCGCTTGGATGGAATCAATCAGACCATTCAATATCCTGCAGACTTCTTCCGACATTTCCTGAAGGCGCTTATGTTCAATCTCTTCGAGCATGTTCAAATCAACCGCGATCGCAAGTTGCGTCTCCATTTCCAAGAGCGATCCGCGAGCCTGACCGAGAAAATGGCGGAACTCTCCCTTGGTGAGCCTGCCTTGGCCTTCCGCGATGTTCGAGGGAACAGAAACGGCGGCACGACGCAGTTGCGACGTTAACCCATAAGTTTCGGCCCTCGGAAAGTGCTCGGTCGCCGATAGATCTCGCTGGCTAGCCGCTTTGCCGTTTGCCAAGCGATCAGGTCTTGATATCTATAGCTCAACTCATATCGGAACTCGAAACTTGAAACCCGAAACTTGCAACTATCCCTTGGCCTTCTTCACCTCTTCAATGAGTGGCGGAACGATGTCGAATAGGTTGCCGACAATCGCATAATCGGCAATTTCGAAGATCGGCGCTTCAGAATCTTTATTCACCGCGATGATGGTGCGCGATCCCTTCATGCCCACGATGTGCTGAATGGCGCCGCTGATGCCCAGCGCGAGATACAGCTTCGGAGCCACCGTCTGACCCGAAGATCCGATCTGACGATCCATCGGCAACCATCCGGAATCGCAGATTGGCCTCGACGCCGCCAGATCTCCGCCCAGCGCATCGGCTAACTGCTTCGCGATTTCGATATTTTTCTGTTCTTTAATCCCGCGTCCTACGGCAACGATGATTTCTGCCTGCGTGAGATCAACTGCTTGTTTCGCTTCTTTGAAGACTTCCTGCGGCTTGTTCCGTATGACTCCGTCGGCAATCTCAACAGTTATCGTTTCGACCGGCGCAGTGCTTGCGCCATCTTCTGCCTTGTCGCCGCGGAAAGAACCATTCTGGAAGGTGGCAAACCACGGAGCATCGCTGGTGAAGATCACGTCGGCGGCCAGCTTGCCCTGAAACATCTGGCGCGTGAATGCCAGCTTGCCGCCGTCGTGCTTGAATCCAATGCAGTCGCTGATGACCGTGCGTCCCATGCTGGTCGCAAGTTTCGGGACGAAGTCGCGGACTTGATAGGTATGCGGCATGAGCACGAGTTTAGGCTGTTTCGTGCTGAGGAAGTGCTTCAGCGCCGCGGCGAATGCGTCCGGCGTATATGGCTCAAGCTTCGGCGACTCGATGGCATAGAGCTTCGCGATTTTCTTTGCAGCGATCTCAGAGGCAATCGACGCAGCATTGCTGCCGACAACGGCAGCCTCGAGTGGCCAACCGGTTGCGGCGGCAATGGCCTGCCCGGCGGTGATGGTTTCCAGTGAAACGCGATTCAACTTGCCTTCGCGCTGTTCAACAACAACGAGGATGGTATCTGGCATAAATTCAGCTCTTAGCTTTTTAGCTCTCAGCTTTCAGCTTTCAGCTCTTAGCTTCTAGCTTCTAGCTCTTAGCTCTTAGCAAACCTCATGTGGGGACGTCTGCAACTACAGTTACAGCACCCGTAATTCATTTCGCAGCTTGTCCACTAGCTTCTTCGCAATTTCTCCGGGTGCGCCTTCAATGCGCTCGGTCTTTTTCGTTTTCTGCGGAATGTACAACTTTTCAATCCTTTGCAGATTCTCTCCAATCGCACTCTGCACTTCGGCCAGCGGCACCTTCCGCAGCGGTTTATTTTTCGCCTGTTTGATGCCGATCAGGGTTGCATAGCGCAGCTTGTTGATGCCCGACTGAATGGTCAGCACCGCGGGCGTCGGCATATCCACAAACTGGAAATATCCGGCCTCGAGTTCGCGTTTCACACGAATGCCGCTCTCGGTCTTTTCGATCTGCATGATGATAGTTGCATGCGGCCGTCCCAGAAGTTCGGCCAGAATCACTCCGGTCTGCGCGTAACCGTAATCATCGGACTGCAGCCCGGTGAAGATCAGGTCAAACTGCTCATCTTTTATCGCCGCGGCAAAGGCTTTCGCCGTGTTCAGCGCATCGAGCCCGACGAACTTTTCGTCTTCGAGATGGATGGCGCGATCCGCGCCCTTGGCCAGCGCCTCGCGCAGGACCTGCTGCGCCCGCGCCGGACCGCTGGTGATGACTACGACTTCGCCTTTGTGCTTCTCTCGCTGGCGCAGCGCCTCTTCGAGCGCGAAGGCGTCGGGCTCATTGACCTCATAAGAAACATCTTCCCGGATCCACGTGCTGTTTTCGTTGAGCTTCAGCGGTGCATCTTTCTGCGGCACCTGCTTCATACAGACCAGGATTTTCACGGAAATCTCTCCCACCGCCAATGGCTTTGAGAAGCCACGGCAAAACTTGTCAGTATAAATGAGCTTCCTCGGCGGAGGGAAACACGGGACGGCCACAGCCTCGGCTACATTACCGGCATCCAGATCACCTCCCTGTCAGGCCAGATTTCGACTGTCAGAAATGACAGTGGTCGATATGCACGCCAATAGAGCACTCTCAATTGAAGACTGGGGTTCGACGTGCCATCTGTTCGCGTTCTGCCATGAGAGGGGTTCGCGACGTTTTAGCAAGTCCGCCGCGCGACTCTAGCGAGGGTGCCGGATCTCCAGATCATCCGCGAAGTGGTTGGAGTGTACATGCGTGCGAGCAGCTATGTTTTGATTCTTTGGCTCAGCGCTGCTGGGCTAGGTGGGTTTGCAGAAAACGTCGTCTTCCTCCGGACTTCTAGTCAACCTCTGGTCGCCGTTGCAGCCCCGGTGTCCCCTCCATCCGTGGATCCCAACAAGGCTCCCTCGGAATTCAATCACCACATTGCGGGATGGGCGCTAATTGGAGTCGGAGCGCTCGTCCTCGCTTCTTTTCTTTCTCCGAATCTCAGAGCTCTGCGTTACGTGTGGCCGGCCCTATTTTTGCTTGCGGGACTATTCCTGGCTCTTTGGAGCGACGGTGAAATCTGGCCGCGCGGTGACCCAAGCACCTGAACTGGGCTTGGCTGCTGCACCACGACCAGGAAGCTGGACAGCACAAGGTCTACGCCCTCCTCCTCATTTCTATTGCGGTCGTCGAGTATCTTCGCGCACGCGGCTCCCTCAATCGTTTCTGGGGTACCTGGACATTCTGCATCCTCGCCATCGTTGGCGCGGCTCTTCTCCTCGTCCACGATCACACAGCTGGTTCCGGCGCCAATTCCCCGGAGGCTCGAGCTTACCTGGTAAACCCCGCTTTCGGTCCCGATGGAAAATTGCCAGCTCCCAAAGTAGCGGACCTAACGCCCAGCATGGACCGCTCGAAGATGGATATGGATCACGGCGGCATGTCGATGGGCGACTCCGGCCTGAATCATTCCGGCATGGATCATTCCTCCATGCGGACCGGTGACAATCCGGCCCTCACGAATACTCCCTCCTCCGGCCATCATCACCACATGACGCCCTCCATGATGATGGTCGAGCGCGAACACTTCTGGTTCATGATCGTTGGCCTGGGCTGGCGCTGTTCAAACTCATTTCTGATGGAAAATTGTGGCGCGGACGTTTCGTTCCGTACGCTTGGCCAAGTGGCATGCTACTGCTGGCGAATTGCGTCTTCAATCAAATAGCACCCATCGCGCGCACGGGTTGTGCCGGGTGCAGCCTTGTCAATTGGCGAACAATAATCGGATCGCACAGATCCTTCGCTCCGGATGGCAACCCAGGAAAGAAGTCCCAACTCACCCCATTGTGATCCTAATCACAGACGCCCGTCGCTACCCACGTCAGCATGACCGAGACACTCTTATGCCCAACGACACTCTTTCCGCGATGCGGCAGAGCATTATCGACGGCGCACCGGACACCGCATCCAGCCTCGCCGAGCAAGGTTTAGCCGCCGGGATGGCTCCCATCGAAGCCATCAACAATGGATACGTTCCTGGCATGCATGATGTGGGCGAGCAGTTCGCCCGCGGACAAATGTTTCTGCCCGACATGATGGCCTCGGCGGAAGCGATGCGGGCCGCCATGTCTGTGCTCGATCCGGAACTCAAGAAACTCGGCACGGAACGCCCTATGGCTGGGGTCGTTGTGCTGGGCACTACGAAGGGCGACATCCACGAGATTGGAAAAATTCTCGTAGGTACGATGCTGACCGCGCACGGATTCCGGGTTCACGATCTTGGCGTCGACGTCGCGGGCGAAAAGTTTGCCGCGAAGGCGCGCGAACTCAAAGCCGATATCGTCGGCGTCTCCGCACTGCTGACCACGACCATGCGCAATCAGAAGACGGTCGTGGAAGCGATCGAGAAGGAAGGCCTCCGCGCACAAGTAAAAATTATGGTCGGAGGCGCGCCCGTCACTCGCCGATGGGCCGAAGAAATCGGTGCGGACGGCTACGCCAAAGATGCCATGAGCGCGGTGGCCCTCGCGCAGGAACTGATGCAACAGAAACTAACGACTGTTTCGGTTCAACCATAATGTGCACTGCTTATCGTTTTATCGTTGTCATTCTCAGCGGAGATGGTCATGCGCGAAGTGCAAGGCCATCGGAGTCGAAGAATCCCTACAGCCCTTGAGTCGGTCATGCGGGTAGAGATTCCTCGCTTTGCTGGGAATGACAAATCAAGAACATGCGACCCAAACTCGAACTTCTCGACACGCCGCTGATCGAACGTATTCTCGATGAGGCCTTCCAACTGATCGAGGATCCCGGTGTGCGCGTCGCTCCTTACGTGGAAGAGTTACTTCGTGCCGCCGGCATCACGGTAAGGGACGGCGTGGCGCACATTCCTGAGGCCCTCGCGCGTCGCCTGCTCGATCTGGTTCCGCGCGGATTCTGCCTTTACGATCGCCTCGGCAAACCAGCTGTACATTACGGCGGAGACGCTGTCCACTTCGACCCCGGCTCTTCCTGCCTGAACATTCTTGATCCCGAAACGCAGCAGGCGCGTCCGGCGATGGCCGCCGATCTGGTGAGACTCGTCCAGGTCGCCGAGATGCTGCCGCAATTCGCAGCGCAGTCCACGGCAATGGTCTGCAACGACGTGCCTCCGGAGATCGGGGACTGGTACCGCCTGCTCTTGGTGCTCTGGTATTCGGAAAAGCCGGTCGTCACCGGCGCGTTTTCCGCCAGCAGTCTGCACACGCTCATCGATCTACTTGCGATCGAAAGTGGAGGCCGGAGCAAACTGCGCGACACTCCGCGAGCTATCTTCGACGTCTGCCCTTCGCCGCCGCTGAACTGGTCCGAATTCGCTTCACAGAATCTGGTGGATCTGGCGCGCGCTGGAGTTCCGGCCGAGATCGTCGAGCATGCCACTGGCCGGCGCAACCGCTCCCGTTACGCTTGTCGGCTCGGTGGTACAGCACGCCGCTGAATGCATCAGCGGCATCACGATTCATCAGCTCGCCCAGCCCGGGTCTCCCATCGTTTGGGGAGGCGCGCCCGCCATCTTCGACATGCGCAGCGGTAAAACTCCCATGGGAGCCATTGAAACCGCCATGCTCGATCTGGCCTGCTCGCAGGTGGGAAAGTATCTCGGTCTGCCGACGCACGCTTACCTCGTCGCCGGTGATGGACGGGTGATTGATGCCCAGGTCGAGATGGAAAGCGGCATGTCGACTGTTCTTGGCGCATTGGCCGGCATCAATATGATCTCCGGGGCGGGGATGCTCGACTTCCTGGCGTGCCATAGCATCGAAAAGCTGGTGATCGACGCCGAAGCCATCGCGTCAGCGCAGCGGCTGATCGAGGGCATCCAGCCGCGCACAGATTCCCTGGCCCTTGCGGCGTTCGCGCAAACCGGGCTGCAGGGTGACTTCTTAAAGCTCAAAGAGACGCGCGCGCTTTTCCGGAAAGAGCAGCACTTCCCTTCGGCAGTAATCGACCGCGGGCTGCCGGATATGGATGGCGCGAGTCCTGACATTCTGCAGCGGGCGCGCCGCCGCGTGGAGGAATTGCTGGCGGGTTACACGCGCCATTCATTGCCAGTCGAAATCGAGAAAGAACTGATTGCATTCGCGCAGCGCGAGGCTGATCCGACTGCACTCAAGGACTGCCCGGCATCCTCTGCCCTGAATTAGCCCAGAACAAGATCTGAATAAGGAGAGCTTATGTGGCGACAGCCGCCTTCGGCTGTCTGTCGGAACGATCTCCGTAGCCGCCCTTAGCCCCGCTGCGGCACGAACCTACTCCATGATCACGGTCGATTGCCCGGAGATATCGAAGCGTTTGCGGCAGCGCATGTTCTTGCAGGCCATCATATCGTCTTTTCGCACCATGTAGGAACGGAACTTGGCAAAGCGTGCGCGATCGCGGTCATCGGCTCGTCCAGCAAGCTGGCGTTTTTTGGTGCGGACCACCCAGGTGACTTCATACTCCGCGGACTGGTGGCAATGAGGACAATTGAGTGAAGCGGGTTTCTTTTCCTGACGTTCGTCAAAAAAATCGCGTTCTTCCATAAGTTTGGAGCGCCTGGCTCACAGCGGCTCAATCAGCTTAAATTATTGCACATTTGAGAGTGGCGATTCGCAGCGGAGTTGAGAATGACTCGCTCGGGTTACACTCAACCTGATCGCTACAGAGATGCGTCGATGCCGAAGAAGAAAAAGAGAAAGCCGTTTCGCGCGGTAACCGCGGTGAAGGAACTCGCCCGCGAGCGGGTGGGGAGCCCGCCATCCGAGAAGATTGTGCTGGAGAAAAAGAAGAAACCGGAAAAGCACAAGCCAACGCTGAGAAAGATGCTTGGCGGAAGTCGAGTAATAGCTCATCCATATGATCTAGTTGAATGTGACTCGTGACGGTTCGGTTTCCCGATTCATCGCCACAGTGCAGGGATTCGTTGTGCCAGACGACGTGCAGCCAGTACCCAACTCCCAGGAATTGCGAGGTGCCGATTGGAGTCGCAGTCAGCGTTACCTCGGTGCCTGATTGTGAACGCGCTGACATAGGGCCCCGGGCTGGAGCCGCAATCGAGCCGGTAGGGGAGCTGAGTCACTGTTCCAGAGCCATTCCCCGCGAATTCAGAGTCAGGGCGTTCGTGAATTGCCTCCGCCACCGGACCCTGTGTCACAGGTCACGCATCCCGTCATGAATGCCGTCACAAGTGCTCCCGACGATAAATACCTCCAGCCTGGTGTTCGTATTTGAAGTAGCTGAAATCAGCGTCGCTCCGCACGCCGCATCCCGTCACCGTTATTAGCCTCGGTAGAATTCACGGTCATCATCTGCGGGTATTCGAAAACCAGGTCACCTCGTTCGTGATGTCCTTAGTTACGGTGGATGAATATAGGTGCCGTAGCCTTGAGCTGCAGTTGCAGCCCGGCATCGTCGGCGACTGGAGTCACTTGATGCCCCGAACGTCCATTCCGAGCTGAAGGTTGAACCGATCGAGTCCAACTGCTGACTGCGCCCGCAACTCGACAGGCTTAGGATGCGATAGCAGCCGTGACCACCAGCGCCGGTAATGCCATACCATTTCCTGATCATGGTAGCTCCTGGGACCGAGCGGCGGGGGACGCGCACTGCGGCTGGAATGTGCCAAATGTAGCCAAACAAAGACCAAAATGCAATAGCCCGACTGAGGCGGCTTTTTAGCCCTTTACTGCCTCGGCCACCACGCGGACGAAGTCCCTTACATCCTCTTCTGCGGTGTCGAAGGAGCACATCCAGCGCACGATGCACTGCTCCTCGATCCAGGGATAAAAGAAGTAGCGCTCCTTGATCTTCTCGATCGCGTGCCGGGGAATCTGCGCGAATACTCCGTTCGCCTCCACCTTCCACACGACCCTGACTTGTGGAATTTTCTTGACCTCGGTTTCGAGCACGCGTGCCATGCGGTTGGCGTGTTCGGCGCTGCGTTTCCACAGATCGTCCGTCAGCAGGGCTTCGAACTGGGCCGCGATGAAGCGCATCTTCGAAGCCAGTTGCATGCCCTGCTTCCGCAAATACAGAAAGTCCGTACTGAGTGCACGATTGAAAAACACTACCGCTTCCCCACCCAGAATGCCGTTCTTCGTCCCGCCAAAGGAAAGCACGTCCACGCCGAGATCGCGTGTCGCCTGCCGCAACGTCTGGTCCAGGCTGGCAGCGCCATTCGCGATGCGCGCTCCATCCATATGCAGAAACATGTCGTGCTGGTGGGCAAATTCCGCCAGCACACGAATTTCTTCCGGACGATACACCGTCCCCATCTCCGTCGACTGGGTAATCGAGATGACCCGCGCCTGCACATGATGCTGATCGCCGATGCCGTGATAGGCGTGTCGCACCTGCTCGACCGCGATCTTCCCATCCTGATGCGGCAGCGGAATCAGCTTGCAGCCGGTATGCTTCTCAGGCGCGCCGCATTCGTCGGTGTAGATGTGGGCATACTCGCTGCAAAGAACCGCATGGTACGGACGGTTCAACGCCTGCAGCCCGAGCACATTCGCGCCCGTGCCATTGAATGTAAAGAAGACATCGATACCGGTGCCAAAATGCTCTTCGAATTTCGCCACAGCCGAGCGGGTGTACGGATCGTCTCCGTAAGCAACCACGTGCCCCTGATTCGCACGGGCAATGGCTTCGAGAACCTCTGGATGCACTCCAGCATTATTGTCGCTGGCAAAACTTCGGGTCGTTTTGGTCAGAACCTGTGCCATAAGAAAACAGAGTAGCAGAAGGCAAGAAAGACTGAACCCACGGGACACTGAGGATCACAGCGGGGCCCGGTGCGCCTCTGTGAATCGAGTCACTCAAGATGGAATGCACCGCCGCTCCATTCTTCGGGAGCAACATCGGCGATGGTTTCCGTAAAGTCCCAGCGATGGCCGTGAAAGTCCTGAGCGTTGTATTGGCGCTCGCCATAGGGCTGGTCTTGAGGTTCCGTCAAGATGATGGCGCCATTCTGTCGCGCTCGCTCGCAGTGACCCTTAGCATCTTCGATGCGCACCTGAATGATGTGCGAGTTGTTCGGTACTACGTTGCCTTCGGCGATGGTGAAGCAGCCATCGCCGGCTTTCATCTGGACGCGGTGATTGGCGATGCGGAGACGGAGGGTAAATCCAAAAGCCTTTGACAGCCAATCAGCCGCCGCTCCGGGGTCGGGATAAATGAGTACAGGAATCACAACGCAGGGCGGCACAGATCGGTTCGATCGCATCCGGAAACTTTATCACTCAGCGCTGGGAGAACAGATGAAGATGGTGAATCGCCTTTAGCAGTCGTTGACTCGACCGCCCATTTCGCTACACTTATCAGCAGATCGAGCCTCTAAGTGAAACTTTCCTCATGCCGCGCAAACGCACTCTTATTCCTTCGCCTCTATCCTGGAGCGCCGCCTGGACGAAGACCGCGCCGGTCCAGCATCCGCCGCTGCCGGTCGTGCCCGAACGCGGTGGCACGCAACTTCGTACCCCACTTCCCATCGCGGTCGTCGACACCCGCGAGCAAAACCCGCTGTCGTTCCGCCGCTTCAAAGGATGGTTCGCCAAGGTCGAATACCGTGCCCTGCGCCTGGGCGACTACTCGATCAAGGGTATGGAGGACTCCTGCGTCGTCGAACGCAAAGATCTCGCCGACCTGGTGTGCTCGTTCACCACAAATCGTGCGGTCTTCGTCAATCGCCTGCGCAAGATGGCTGAACTACCACACAGCCTGCTGGTCGTCACCTCGTCGCTGACCGAAATCAAATCGGAATACTCCTACCGCGCGGCCAATCCCAACCGCATCACGCAATCTCTGATCGCAGTTCTTACGGGTCTGCGCCTGCCTTTCATTTGCACCGACACGCACGAACTCGGCGAGGAAATCGTCGCGTCTTACCTCTATCAAACATTTCTGTATGATTGGCTGGACAAAAACGGCCACGGCCGGCATTTGGCCGACGGAGATCTGTAGACGAACGAAGGGGTAAAGCCGCGCCGTTAGAATCCTTTGTGATACTTCGCGACCTTCGTGGTTAAAACTTCGAATCCATGATCGACCAATTCTCACTCGCCGATTCCGCCGCGCAACTCATCCTGCAACGCTCGCCGCTTCGGCCGAAAATTGGACTTGTCCTCGGCTCCGGCCTCGGCGCCTTCGCCGACACGCTCACCGATGCCACACGCGTCGCCTACTCCGAGATTCCATCATTCCCGCAATCCACCGCGATCGGGCACGCCGGACGCATGGTCATCGGCCAAGCCGGCGACGTCGCAGTGGCTGCGATGCAAGGCCGCGTCCACCAATACGAAGGATATTCGGCCCAGGAAATCACATTCCCCATTCGCGTGTTTGGCCGCATGGGAATCCAGGCGGTGATTCTCACCAACGCCGCCGGCGGAATCAATCTGAGCTATTCGCAAGGCGCGCTGGTGCTGATCAACGATCACATCAATCTGCAGGGAACGAATCCGCTTGTCGGCCCCAACGACGACCGCTTCGGTGTCCGCTTCCCCGATATGACGCGTGCTTACTCACGCGCTTATCGCCAGATCGCCCGCGAAGAAGCCGCCAAGCTGAACATCCTTTTGCATGAAGGTGTATACGCGGGGCTGCTGGGTCCCAGCTATGAGACCCCAGCAGAGATTAATTACTTGCGGCGAATGGGCGCAGACTTGGTGGGAATGTCAACCGTGGCCGAGGTGATCGCCGCTCGTCATATGGGACTCAACGTGCTCGCCATCTCTTGCGTCACGAACATGGCCGCGGGAATTCTCGATCAGCCACTCTCGCACGCTGAGGTTATGGAGACCGGCGAGCGCGTAAAGGCGACTTTTGAAGCACTGCTGCGCGCGATCCTTCCGCGCATCGCACGGGAAACCAGCAGGTAGCGAGGATCGAGGGCATGAGGGAGAATTTCCAAGCCAGCGCAGTTATAATTCTGTCAGTACAGTTGCATCCCGGAATTCCGGAGGACTCATGTCGCAAGCCATCCCCGAAAAATATAAAGATCTCTTCCAGAAACGCGCCTTTGCCAGCCTCGCCACGCTCATGCCCGACGGCCGTCCTCAGGTAACACCCGTCTGGTGCGATTTCGACGGCGAACACGTCATCTTCAACTCTGCGAAAGGACGGCAGAAGGATAAGAACGTGCGCCGCGATCCGCGCGTTTCTCTCGCCGTCATCGATCCTGAAAATCCCTATCGTTATTTGGAAATCCGCGGGCGGGTGGTCGAAATTACCGAAGAGGGAGCCGCCGAACACATTAACAAGATGGCCAAGAAATATCTTGGCGTTGACAAGTATCCCTACGGCCAGCCCGGTGAAGTGCGCGTGCTCTACAAGATCACGCCGGAACACACCACGGTGATGGGATAAGAAATTCATGTAGGGACAGCTGCGCTCGGCTGTCCGGCGGCCCGGGTGTATCGGGGCCGCAACATTTCGAAGCTTTGTGTAGCTTTAGCCCTGTGAGGCCCTATCCGCTCCTTCAATCTTTGTTTCCTCGGCTTCGGCAATGTGAATCGCACGCTCGTGCAGCTACTCGAGAACCGTGCCGCCGAACTCCGGGAACGCTACGGCATCACCTATCGCATCACCGGGATTGCCTCGCGGGGTCTGGGCTGGATCGCTGACCCGAACGGTATTGATCCGAAAAAGTGTGGTCCGGCCACTCCTGCCCGCGAAATTTCACCACAAGATCCGTCGCCGATTCCCAACAGCACTCTAACCACTAACGTTGGAATTGAAGCCTGGCTCGCGGCCGCGGAGGCCGACGTCCTTTTCGAAGCGACTTCCCTCAATATCGAAAACGGCCAACCGGCCGTCGAACACATCCGCGCCGCACTTAATCACGGAGCCCACGCCATCACGGCCAACAAAGGACCGATCGTCCACGCCTACCGCGAACTCCGCGATCTGGCTGCAAACAAAGGCAAGCGTTTCCTCTTCGAATCAACCGTGATGGACGGCGTCCCCATCTTTTCTTTGTTCGACCAGCTTCCCGCCATTCACCTGCAAGGCTTCCATGGAATTCTCAACTCGACGACGAATGTAATCCTGAGCCAGATGGAAGAAGGATTGACCTTCGACGAAGCACTGAAGAAGGCGCAGGAACTCGGCATCGCCGAAACCGATGCTACTCATGACATCGATGGATGGGACGCCGCCGTCAAGACCGCAGCGCTGATCACTGTTCTGATGGGTTCGAACGAAAATGACATGCCGATCCGGCTCGATCAGATTCAGCGGGAAGGCATCCGCGATCTCACGCCGCAAGCCGTTCGCACCGCGAGGCGCGATGGATGGGCATTCAAACTCGTCTGCCGCGCCCGCCGCAGTGCGAATGGAATCGAAGCCAGCGTGAGGCCAGAAAAAGTCCTGAGCACGCAACCGATGGCAAAAATCTCTGGCACATCGTCTTATATTTATTTCGAGACGGATATTTTTCCCGGCCTCGCCATCACGGAAGAAAATCCTGGGTTGTACGCGACGGCCTACGGGATGCTCGCAGATTTCATACGCGCGGTGTGCTGAATAGACATCGCGGGACTCTTGCGGTAAGTTCCGTCGTGATCCTGTCGCGAGCGCGTCTCGGCTGCGGCGAGGTCCCGACATGATTAAATAGATGCCTATGAGCACGATGATCGAACCGGGCACCAACGCTCTCGACCTCACCTACGTCCGTTCTCAGTTTCCGTCGCTCACCCAGACCGTCAACGGCCACCCCGCCGCCTTCCTCGACGGACCCGGAGGAACACAAGTCCCACAGCGCGTGATCGACGCCATCTCGGCGTACCTGCGCCACGACAACGCTAATACCGGTGGAGCTTACGCGACCAGCCGAAAGACCGACGCCATGATCGCGCGGGCCCGCGGCGCCATGGCCGACTTTCTGAACTGCAGCGCCGACGAAGTCGCCTTCGGCCCCAACATGACGACGCTCACTTTCGCCATCTCGCGCGCGATCGGACGCGAACTCAAGCCGGGGGATGAAATTGTCGTCACTCGCCTGGACCATGACGCGAATGTCTCTCCTTGGCTGGCCATGGCAGAAGATCGCGGCGCGACCGTACGCTGGGCTGAAATCCACGATAAAGATTGCACGCTCGACATGGCCGACCTGGCGTCGAAGATTAACCAGAACACGAAGCTTGTCGCCGTCGGCTACGCTTCGAATGCGGTCGGCACCATCAATCCCGTCAAAGAGATCGTTCGCCTCGCTCACGCCGCCGGCGCCCTTTGCTACTTGGATGCCGTCCACTACGGACCGCACGGGCTCATCGACGTCGCTGCCCTTGACTGCGATTTCCTGGCCTGCTCGACTTACAAATTCTTCGGCCCGCACATGGGCGTCCTCTACGGCAAGCGCGTGCACCTGAAGCGTTTCCGCCCCTACAAAGTTCGTCCCAACACGAATGCGATTCCGAATTGCTGGGAGTGGGGCACGCTGAATCACGAGTGCATCGCCGGCATTGAAGCCTGCGTGGAATATATCGCCGATCTCGGCCGCCGGATACTACCCGAGAATCAGGAGC
Source organism: Terriglobia bacterium (assembly GCA_963711365.1). Lineage (GTDB taxonomy): Bacteria > Acidobacteriota > Terriglobia > Terriglobales > Acidobacteriaceae > Sulfotelmatobacter. Next base: position 432,667 of record CAVQDY010000012.1, read on the forward strand.
CGAGCTCAACACGGGGATCATTGGGTGGGAATAGCGAGACTCAACAGTCCACTCGCCGCGCCGCCATTGAAGCTGCCTATGCCGCGATCCACCAGCACGAACACGCAATCATCGAGAAGATGATGAGCGGCCTGAATGCGATCCCCGGCCTGAAGATCTATGGCATCACCGACCCGGCGCGATTCAACGACCGCTGTGCCACGTTCGCGGTGAGAATTGAGGGCCACACGCCACTCGAACTCGCCACGAAACTGGGCGAGCGCGGCTTCTTCACCTGGGACGGCAATTACTACGCCCTCAATCTCACCGAGCATCTCGACGTCGAAAAATCCGGCGGCTTCCTCCGCATCGGATTCGTCCACTACAACACGATGGATGAGGTCGACCGCCTGCTGGCCACGCTGCAAGAAATTGTCAGAAGATAGATTTGCTTGCTGCCCAAGGACGCAGCCTGTCTTGAGCGAGTCGAAGGGTCCGGCGTGGCGCGCGAAAGGCCGCAATGGCGATCAACGCATCCCGGAGGTAACGTTCGACTGCTATGTCTTGCGAAAACGCTTCAGCCCGGGACGCATCCCGGGCTGGCACGGAACGAGCTTTCAAATTCTGATCGGCGCCAGTTTCTACGGCCACCGCTTCGCGGTATCTTCCCAACCTGCGGCACGCACCGGTTGGGGCGAAGGAATCGCCGGTGCCGATGGCACAGCCATGCGCGTCGCCTGCGGCCCATTTACGGCAGTTGCAAGAGCCGGTTTCGAAATCTCCGCCACGCCCTCCTTCTCTTCCGACAGCAAAGGAGCGACGAGCCGCAGCGCCTCCACTTCTTTCTCCAGGCGCGTCAGTTCCATCTCTTTCTGCCGCAACACCTCATAGACATTTTTCATAGTCATGGTCACTCGCACGCATTCGCTGATTCGAAATTCGCCGATTTGTAATTCGCAGGTTCGAAAACCTTCTTCCGAACTTTAGCAGAGTTGCCTGTGTTGTCAAGGGTTTCAGCGCCCTCGGGAGGTGCACCCGACCAGCAATCACTATGTTGGAACTCCCTCCCGGAAGTACATCAGGGAAATGGAGTTAAGGGACGCCTTGTTCAGTTCGGGTACGGAGAACTATCGGAGGAAGTAGACTGCAACGGCTGCGGCGGCAATCACCAGCAATACGCCGAGAATGTACTTGTTCGACGCCAGCCACGATTGCGATGGCGGAATGCCGGCACTCAGAATGAAATCCGGTACTGCGGCCCGCTGACTCTCAGGATGTTGTTCTGCCTCTACGGCCGGAACAGCGGAGTTCGAGCCCGATTTTTCTGTTTCCACCTGCACCGTAGACATCGGAACAGCGTCACTGGGCGACAAGTTTGTGTCGGTCACAGCCGGAGATACCTTCGCCATGCTCGGCGCAGCAGCGGCGGCCTGCCCCGCAAATGACGAGGACGGAGCCGATACACTTGCAATGGCGGGGGTTCGAGCTTGCGGCCGAAGTTGTCCGCGCCACTTCTTCTCTTCGCACTCGACGCACAGAGTGCGCCCGGCGGTGACCGGAAATCCACAAGCCTCACACTTCCTCAATCCGCGCAGCACCGGAGGCACATGGCTCTGTTCGGCCTCCTCGGATTTTGCCGCCTCCCCTTCCGGACTCGGAGCCGCGGACCAGAACAACGGCTTCTTGGGTTGGGCAGGCTTGGGTTGAGCAAGCTTGGATTGGACGAATTTGGGGGGCGACGAGGCGTCTCCCTGCACTGGCGGGTCAGCTTTTGCTGCAGCGAGATCCGCAGACTTCGTCGTGGCGGCCCGATCTCCCTTTCGGTCGACTATCAGGTCACCGACAAACTGGCCCTCCTGCGCTACTTTCGAGGCTTTGCCGGCGGGACTTCCCTGCTTCGGCTGCTTTTCCGATATAAGCTCCCCGGCATTGGCCAACCGTACCGCCGTCTCCACCATCTCGCTCAGCCGCTGGATGGCCGTAAGGTCCCGCTCACCAAAAGCGTTCGCCTGTCCGGAGAACAGTTCAAAAACCCCGAGCACCTGATCGTCATTGACGACGGGCATGACCACGACCGACGCAATGCCCAATTGACGGCACACATCCCGGTTGACCCGAGCATCCCGTTCGGCGTCATCGCAGCGCAAAGCGCGCTTGGTGCGCACACTTTCGCCGGAAAGTCCGAACTCGGTGGAAAGCAGTGCGCCCAGTTCAGGGGCGTTTGTGCCAGTGCTCGCCCGACAGAGCATGTCAGCCATCCCGTCGCGCCGCAGTGCGATTGCCGCTCCGGTCGCCCCGGTGATATATTGCGCCCGATCCGCCAGCAGTTGCAGCGCGGCATCCAGATCGCGTTGCGCCATCTCGCCCAGGGATTGTCCGCCATCCTCGCCAGGAAAGCGCACCGGAACGGGCAGCGCCGACTGCGCCTGAGCCGCGGCCAACGCCGAAGAAATCTTTTGCGGACTACGAGTTGTTGGGTTCTGATCCAAAATTCTCTCCAGGCGCGATGCTGCCGCCCGGTTCCTCATTAGTAATGAAAAGAGAGGTTACCCTTGGAGTCTCGCTCGACTGGATAGAGGTGTCAAGATTTCCGCCGCGCAGAGGTGCTAAGCCAAAAGTGCACGAAGGCCAGCAGACCTCTGCCGATAGCCGTCAGTCCGCAGCCAAGAAATCCCTATGTCACGGACCTGGAGTTCTTCACAGGGCAAACGAAAACCTGCCCGGGGAATAAATGGGAACAGTTGTGATCAACTCCTGAGAGCAAGGTCTAAGGTCCGACGCCCGTCGGAGTGCTTATGGCTGATGGCTGAGAGCCAGAGAGTTATCGCCGAAGTGCCGTCTGGGCCAGCCGATTGGCCTCTGCGTTGAGCTCGCGGCGCACGTGCGAAATCGAGAACGCCAGCGATCGGGCCAGTTTGCGGCAGGTCCAGTGGAGAGAATAAAGACGAGGGCTGCGGCATTCATACTCGCCCGTCATCTGCCGGACGACGACCTCGGAATCCGAATAGACGTGCAGCTTTCGCGCTTTGCGCGCGACCGCGTACTGCAGCGCCTCCATCAGCGCCGCATATTCCGCAACATTATTGTCTTGATGACCGATCCACTTGGCGATACGTACGGGACCGTCATCGCCGCCGCTAATGACCACGCCAATGCCCGAGGGCCCGGGATTGCCCAGACATCCGCCATCTATATACGCGACTAGCTCTGGCATCACTTGTTTTGGTTGGTATTTTGGTCGAGAGCTTCTTTCGCCTCTACTCATTGACGATGCGCCCATCTCTTTCCTGCGTCAAGACGATTATTTGATTCCCTTTCATAGCTTTGCGGTTTACTCGTGGCTTGTGCATTCCTATGTGCAAAACGGCGACGAATTGCCTGCCGTTGTGCATAACTTTTTTCCGTACAGTCATTTGCAATTTTCGTTATGCACAGCTTCGATGATCTGTATTGCACCAATAGTTTGCGTTGACGTTTTTTAATTGTCTGTTAATGTGGTTTGCGTCGACGGTCGAAAGGGTTGGCACAATAAAATGAGCCAGTCCAAAGTAGACTGAGTGATTAGCCGGGCGGGGCGACCCGCAAGGCGACCGAACCTGAAAAAACCGACGGATCTGCGAGGTTCAGTTGGGGTTCGGGACTGCGAAAGCAGTGATCGCATCAAGGGGCTGTGACGGTACATGCTTCCACGTTGTTAACTCCCTCGCAGGAGTTGGCGGCTAGGGCATAACCAATGTCACGGCCCTTTCAATTTTTTCCCGCAGCTTCATCGTCCTGCGATTGACAACGCCGGGTCCTGACGGTACTATCCTCCCGCCCGCAATCTGTCTCCCCCTCCGGAGGCTCTACCGTGAACCGTTCCCTGCAATCTCTGTGTCTCTACGTTTGCCTGATTGGTATTCCCTGCGTTGCCGAGACCAACCACAGTCTCGGCCTTACACAACTCCCTTCCAGCAATCGTGCGACCATTGTCCAAGTACTTTCAAAGGCGCAGTTACTCGCATCCGACGGTGTCACTAACAATGAGTTTGGCACGTCGGTAGCAGTCAGCAGTAGCGGAAAGACCATTGTGGTTGGCGCTGCTGCTGAAAACGCCTATTCCGGCGCCGTTTATGTTTTTGTCGAACCCGTGAGCGGATGGTCCAACGCAACGCAAACTACCAAGCTGACCGTCCCCGGCGGCCAAACCGGCGCTGAATTCGGCCAAGCCGTAGCCATCAGCAGCAATGGCAGTCTTGTCGCTGTGGCAGCGCCCGAGGCTAACTCCACAGGCGCTGTGTATCTCTTCTCTCCGACGGGTGGCAATTGGAGCAATGGTGGCACGCTAGTCGCCGCACTTTCGCCCTCCGATGGGATTGTGGGCGATTATCTCGGAAGCTCGCTCGCAATCTCCAGTAACGGCCAGACGGTCGTAGCCGGCGCGGTGAACGTATCGATCACTGACCAGGACCAGGGAGCGGTGTATGTCTTCACCGAACCTGCCGGTGGCTGGAAGAATGAAACCGAAGCCGCCAGACTGACCGCCTCCGATCCGGTGAACAATCAAAATCTGGGAAACTCCGTGTCGATCTCGGGCAGCACCGTCGCAGCTGGAGCTTGGGACTATGCTTTGGGCAGCGGAGGTAACGGCGCCGTCTACGTTTACACAAAACCCGCAGCCGGTTGGAGCGACATGAATCAAACAGCCAAGCTGACCGCATCCGACGGCAAGGCTTTGGACACTCTTGGGACTTCGGTCTCGATCAGCGGCAGCACGATTGCTGCTGGTGCGCCGGGCCACAAGGTTGGCTCGAACGCCGACCAAGGCGCAGTCTACGTATTCGTTGAGCCCGCTGGGGGCTGGGTGAACGCCGTCCAAAACGCCGAACTCACATCCTCGAATGGCATTGCCGATTCCGTTTTGGGCTCCTCGGTGGCAATGAGTGCCAGCATTATCGTGACCGGAGCTTATTGCCAGAAAGTCGGTAGCAACGCATGCCAGGGTGAACTCTACGGCTATCTGAAACCCGCCGGAGGCTGGGTGAACGGCACAGAAGCCTACGATTTGACGGCGAAAGGTGGCGCGGCCGGCGACGAACTGGGATGGTCTGCGTCTTTGACCAGCACGGGTCCCATAGCAATCGGAAGTTCGCTAGGCTACAAATCCTATACAGGCGCGGTCTACGTGTTCGAAAAGTAGCCCGTCCGTTTTCGTCCGATGCGTTTCGGGACTGCGAAAGCAGTGGTCGCATCAAGGGGCTGTGACGGTACGTGCTTCCACGCTGTTAACTCCCTCGCAGGAGTTGGCGGCTAGGGCATAACCAATGTCACGGCCCTTTCAATTTTTTCCCGCAGCTTTCTACTCGAAGCCATGCGTTCTGTCGATGAGTGCCATGGCGATATTTCATCAATTGGCCAACTGCTTCGTAGTTTCTCGGTAGCCCACGATCCTTGGTGTTGCAAGGTATTAGTCGAATGTGAACGATGGGTTCGGCGTTGTGGCGACGGTCGTAGCAGCCTTCGGCAACGCCAAAAGTCCCAATGCGGCCATCACGTTTAAACCATTCGTGCGCGTCAGCACGCCCGGAAGCATTTGATAGTCGAATCGCATCTCGCCGTTCTCATAATGTTCTTCAAAATGCACGTTGATCGCCCGGCCATCGAGAGCTTTCCCCGCCTCGGTAAGTGCTAGATCGTGAGTCGTTACCAGGCCCACCGCCCCGCTCGCGGCCAATTGTTCAATCACCGCTCTTGCTCCGAACAAGCGGTCGGCCGAGTTTGTCCCACCAAGCATCTCGTCTAGCAGGAAGAGGGTGTTGTTCGTGCGCGACAGAGCGAGTATCCGCTTCAGGCGCTCCACCTCCGCTTGGAAGCGCGATTTACCTTGTAAGAGGGAGTCATGAACAGAAATCGAGCACCCGATCTGCAACGGCGAGATCTGGAGTTGAGCCGCGCACACCGGCGCACCTGCCAATGCCAACACGGAGTTCAAGCCGACCGAACGTAGCAGTGTGCTCTTGCCCGACATATTCGAACCGCTCACCATGATGAGTTGTGTGTCTTTGGCGTCAAGCCGGATATTGCATCGAACGCAGGTCTCGCTATCGAGTAAAGGATGACCCAAGGATTCGCCTTGAAATAGCGCAGAAGACTCAGGTTTCAGGACAGCAAAAGCGTGATCTGGGTTCTCGTAGTAATACCGAGCCAAACACAGCAATGCTTCGAACTGGCCGAGGGAGTCCAGCCATCGAGCCAATCCCTCTCGATTCCGCTGCCGCCAGCGCTCGACAAAAATTGCGAGATTCGTTCCCCATAGAACCAGCGAGGATAACAGGGCGAAATACTCAAATTGTCGGAGATTCAGAAGCCAGGCCCACAGCCGCAACTCTCGGATCTGTTTAGGGGGAACGCCCGACGAAAATGTGAGTTGCAACTGCAGCGACTTGAGCAACGGGCACTGGAAATGCAGTGTCTCGAAGCGATTCAGTAAGGGCGCAAGCAGTTCAAGCTCGAATGAAGGCATGGCGAGGTTGGCTGCTGTCAGCCTGGTTTTCTTCAGGAGGAAAGCCGCCAAGAGCCCTTCCGACCCGACAACAAAGGCCACAGTCCAAAGCCAGCTATGGCCGAAGACGCCGAGGGCAGCCAGGAGCAGCACCACGAGTAGACAGATTGGCAATGTCGCCGCCACCACCCGGATATAAGGCGGAAAAGCGATCTCAGGGACGTCCACCCAGTCGCGGATCGATGCCCCAGCTTGATCGAGTGCGCTCCCTCCCACAGACGCCCAATCCTCTCGAAGACCGAGCTGGTCGCGCAGTTCGGCAACTGCCGCCTGCCGCGCTTTGACCTCGTCGAAGCCCGCTGGATTGAGCAGCCATTTCGCAAGCGTAGCCCGACCAACACTAGTTCGAGCCGTGCACAGCAATTCGTAGAGCGATCCCGTACCGAACAAGTCCAGATCGGAAGCGTAAGCATGGTTCTCGGGCAGATACTCCCTGCCGCCAATCCCTCGTCCTTGCCATTGGTGGCGTAACCGGGTCACGCCGAGTTCATAGAAACTCGCGATCCGTTGCACGCGGCTATGTATACCCGCGTTCTTCCTGAGCGACTGGATGCAGGACAGGACGACGACCGAAGGGAGCAGAATCCAAAGCGCAGAAATCAAGTGCGATGAGAGAGACCCCCAGACGGAGACAATCCCGCCGAAAGCGGCGAAAATCACGTATGTCCAGAGGCGCTGGTGCAAAGCCCTGATGCTGGCAAGCTGCCGTTGCCGTTCGCTCAAACGGCGAGCATATTCACTCTGTGGGATTTCGTGCGCTTCGTTGGCCAAAGCTTCGCGGTCCGCAAAATCATAGGTATTCATAGGCACTCCGTCTCTTATCAGCCCGAGGAGCCTGATTCTGTGTAACGGGAAAACAGAGGGCAATGCCGCAAACAGCGGCATGCGCTTCAGATCAGGAGGGGCTATAACCAGAGGACGGGTGGGGGACGCTGAAAGAGCGCAGAGAGACTTGGTTCATTTGGAACTGCGACAGAGGTCTGCGATCGCTCCCATCGCCTATCGATGACCCACGGGAAGAAACAAACTGGGAGCGCATGAAGGGAGGCTATTAGCAAGTTCCAGATATTCGCCGAGTGAACGACGATAAACGTAAGCAAGCAGGCAAGCACCAGGGAAGTCACCAGCTTGAAGAAGCCACCAATCAGGAGTGGACGGAAGTCCGCCACGCAAAAAATGAGCAGACTGTAAGCAACATTCAAGAATATTTGGCTATGACGATAGCTGCCCATAAGCGCTTTGAAACCAACAAGTATACCGCCGCCAAGGTCGGCGTGAGCGCCTGCCTCCAGCCGCCAGGAAATCCTTTAATAGCAACCCTTCACCGCAATGATTCTTGAGCGCAAATCTCTGCTCACTTAGTCAGACGTCGATGTGCCCGCCACAATCCGCTCCGGCGGCTTCGCGCCCTTAATCAGGAGCCACAGCATGAACACGATCTCCCCGATGATCGCTGGTTGCAGGTAGCTGTCCAACTTGTTCTGATGAAGCGGCCACAGAATTCCCGTAAGACTTTCGACAACCCACGCGATGCCGGCCAAGCCGAGCCAGACCCCCAGGAAACGCGGCAGGAACCGCGACCGGTACACCAGCAGACCCAGCGGAAAGAGCCATAATCCCCAAAACATTTCCGCGAGAACGAATCCCTGAACATGCAACTTGAGGAAGAGCATGGCCAAGGCATCCCGCTGAGGCTTTTCGATCACGGACAGAAAGTCGGCTCCGCGGACCAGAAAGAGAGCGGCGATTGAGCTGAGCTCATTCACAAACGCGACCGGGATCGAGACCGCAATCAAGATCACCATCAGCGAGGCCTGCCTCCGGCTGACCCCCTTGAGCAGATCGTACAAAGCCAGGGCCACGAAGATAAAGCCGGCCTGGCCGACGATTGCGCCTGCAATTCCCAGGCGAAAGAGCATCTCCGAAGCCCGCGATGTTGTTGGCGGTCGCCGTGGCGTTCCCGTGCACGATCAGCTTGCCGGGAACATAGCCCATCGCGAAAAAGCCTGCGATCGACGTGAGCACATACAGCAAGCCTGCAAATCGGCCTGGGTTCTTGGTGAGATTCATTGGGTCCTCGCTTCGGAAGTCTAGCCTGAGATACGGCGGAACTTATCATAAGTTCCTTCTCGCGCGCGGAGAGCTACAGAGCTTCGTTGAGATTCCGGTTCACGATCACTGATTGCTCCAGACCCCTACAAAATCGTTTTACTAATCCCTCTCTCACTGTGCAATAATTTCTGACCGTAAATCATTTCCGCGACGGGGACACGCGCCTGTCCGGAAGAAAAACTTTCAGGTCTTGTGAGGGCGAAAATACTCATGTCTAATAATTCGCTGTCCCGCCGCCAGTTCATGCAGATCGGTTCCAGCGCTCTGGTTGCTACGGGCGTTGCCAAGTCCCTGCTTCAGCCTCGCACGCTGTACGCTTCGCCACGCCCGGTTGCGCCCAGCGACACCATCCGCTTCGCCTCCATCGGCACCGGCATTCGTGGATGCGAACATCTCGAGGCTTCCCTGCATGTGCCCGGCATTCAGTGCGTGGCCGTATGCGATCTCTACGACAGCCGCCACACCGCAGCGCAGGAAGCCGTCAATAATCCGAGCGTCCCCGCCACCCGCGACTATCGTTCGATCCTCGATCGCAAAGATGTCGATTCCGTCCTGATCGCCACCATGGATCATAACCACCGCCAGATTTTTGAAGACGCATGCGCCGCCGGGAAAGACATTTACTGCGAGAAGCCGATGTCGCATACCGTTGAAGACGGATTCGCCATGATGGAAGCGGCTCACAAGCACAATCGCATGATCGCCGTTGGCAGCCAGCGCGTCAGTTCGGTGCTCTACGCCAAGGCAAAGGAAATCTACGACTCCGGCAAACTCGGTGAAGTTTTCTCCATCAATGCCTACTGGGACCGCAACTCGCCCAGCGGCGCCTGGGTCTATCCCATTCCGCCCGACGCCAGTGAAAAGACCATCGACTGGAACGCTTTCCTGGGTAAGGCTCCCAAGCGCCCCTTCGATCCGGTCCGCTTCTTCCGCTGGCGCTGTTTCACCGATTATGGCGAGGGGCTCGGCGGCGACTTGTTCGTTCACTTGCTCTCCGGCATTATGTTCATCACCGGCATTAACGAACCGGCACAGCGCGCGCAATCCAGCGGCGGCCTCTTCCACTTCAAAGATGGTCGTGAGTTCCCCGATCTCATCGAAACTCTCTATGACTATCCCGGCTGCCGCGTGACCCTGCGCTGCAACCTCAACAACAACGGCGGGGAGTTCATCGGCTTCTATGGCACTAAAGGAACGCTCATCATTAAGGATGAGAGTCTGACCTACAAGCCGGAAAACACGCGTCCTGAGCCCGAAAGCTATTCGATTTACGGTTGGCCGAAGGCCCTGCGCGATCAGTATTTGCAGAAGTGGCATGAAGACCATCCCGAGCCCGAAGCCCTTAAGTGGAGCGTCGACGCAGAGGGTGAATCCTATGCGAATCCCCCCGGATACAGCGACACTGTCGATCACCAGGCCAATTTCTACAATGCGGTGCGCACCCGTAAGCCGGTTGTCGAGAATGAAATCTTCGGCAACAATGCCGCCATCGGTTGCCACCTGGCGAACTTCTCCTACTTCAACAAGACCGTTGCCGTATGGGATCCGTCAGCGAAGAAGATCGTAAAGGGATAATCGTAGAGACGTTGCTTGCAACGTCTCTCTGACCACCACGCGAAACGCCAGCCGTAGAGACAGGCCCTGCCAGTTTCTACGGCTTCTTGTTTCTACATGAATCCGCCGTCATTTCTTAAACACCGCATCTAGAGCCGCCTGAGCGATTGCTTCGTCGATCTCCGACTTAGCCCCACTGGCGGCAATCCCACCAATGGTTTGCCCATCGACCTGAATCGGCAGCCCACCCTGGTTGGGGAAAAAATCGGGAAAGGCTAGAACCTCTAGATTCCCATTCTTCAAGGCATCAGCGCCGTCTTTCGATGGCTTCCGGTACAGCGCAGAGTGTCGCGCCTTCTTCTGCGCAAACTGAATCGTGTTGAGAGACGCGCCATCTGCCTTCTCAAGGAAAAGCAGGTTACCACTTTCGTCCACGACACAGATGGTCACCTCAACATTGAGCCTCTTGGCTTCCGCCTCAGCCGCAGCTACCAGCGCTTTGATCGTGGACAAGTTCAAGTATCTCTTGGTTGGAAGCTCTGCGAAGGAGACTGCCACCATGAAAGTCAGCATCACCACAAGTAGTTTGAACATGGCACGGAATCCTACCAGCCGACTAGCCGGTTTTCCAGATGCAGCCGTTCTGAAGCGTGGCTGCCCACCCTTGTCGTGGCGTTAGCCGCAGGCCGGGGATTTTATTTTTGAAAGGAACAGCGGGCGGGGAGAGACTTGCGTCTCTCCCCCGGCAGAACCCCGCATCTTGCGTACAGAACCTGTGGCGCACACGGGATGAACCATCCTGAACATCGCGTCTTCCGTGACCGTCAGGATGGGACGTTCACTGGCTTACATCGCGTTCCGCTCGTCTCCATCTATTCGGGCAGAACAACGATATTCTGCGCACCCGCGATGGTGTGCGGTGAACCCGGAGCTCCCGTCACTCCAGTTGAGGTCACCGTGTACACGAATAACTTTCCAGCTTTTCGACTGATCGCGTACAGATGGTTGGCATTGTCCCAGAACATCTGATCGATCGAATCCGAGGTTATGAGGCCCGTGTATTTGGTGAGCGGATTCGCTCCGTTAAAGTGGAACAATTGCAATCCCTTGCTCCCTCCCGCGGCCAGATACTTGCCATCCGGGGACATCCAGTAATCATTGACTGTGCCGACCAGCGTGGCCGGCATGTTCTTATACGTGCTGTTGGTGGTCAGGTTGCCGGAAGCGTCGGCAGTGTAACTTGCGAACTGATACGGGCCGGCGGGATCATTGAAGCCCTTCATCGCTTGGACAGCGATCGCGAGATGGTTCGTGGGATCGGCGGCCGCCAAGTAAGGACAATAGCCATACCCCTTCGGTATGGCCGGAAGCGGAGGGTTGATGTTCAGCGACGAGATGTTCCCGGCGCTGTTGCGCTGCACTCCATAAATTGCAGGCGAGAAGTGGTAGCAATTCGACGAGTAAGCATATTGGTTATTGCCGATGAAGCTGAGCACATATCCGAATCCCGGGCCGCCCGGCAGGTCATTCAGATATTCAAATTCTCCATCCCCCTGATCGATCGCGAATGCCAGGTAATCATTGTTTTCCGTGAAGTAATCCGCATACAGCGATGATCCCGTGTGATCGAGGAAGAGGTTCACCAGGCCACCTCCCGTCTGCTGCACCTGATATGTGTAAGCCGCCGCAATCGCGCCATCGGAAGCAATGATGTTCGACTCAATCAGGTTGTTATCCGACCCGTTGATGTCAAACAGCCAGCCTGAGTTCGCCGCCATGTAACCGACACTGTAAGGAAATGGAGATCCAGGAATATTGTAGAGCGATCCATTTGAGAAAGCCGCGAAACCGTCGATCTGGCCGGTACCGCTCTGAGAAGTGGAAACGTAAACGTACGCTACGGGAGATGGACCGGGCTTGCTGGTTGCAGTTGATGAAGACGTGACCTGAGCGGATACCAGAACTGTGCTGGCACAGATCGCCGCAATCGCGAGCGAACACAACGAGATACTGCGAGACATACAACCTTTCAAACTCCGAGGAAAATTGGAAATCAGACAAGCGACGAATCAGATGCCCCGCCCGGATTCGCCGGTTGGTCCCGTCTTCTCTGTAGGCACATCGGGATTTCGCTTTAGTGCTTTTCTGTCACCGTGGAGAGCGGTGACCGCCGCGCCAGGCGTCCGGGCCTTAGCCGCCAAGCGATTCTCGCGGCTTGACGGGACCCGTACTACGTGTAATAGTACAGGCGAATGATCCCCTTTCGCGTAGACTTCCGCCCCGGAGTTTCCATCTACGAGCAAATCGTCTATGCCGCAAAAAAGGCGATCATCTCCGGCCAGATACGCACCGGCGATCCATTCCCCTCCGTGCGCGCCCTCAGCCGGGAACTCAAAATCAACCCGAATACGGCGCACAAGGTCGTCGCCGCACTTTCATCCGCGGGCTTGCTCGACACCCAGCCGGGCATCGGCACCGTGGTAGCTACCCTTCCCGAATCGCGAAAATCCGAGCGCACTCAATTGCTCGGCCCCGAAATTGAACAACTCGCCGTCGAGGCCAAACACCTGGGGATCGAACTCGAAGAAGTTCTCGCTTCGGTCTCAGCTCATTGGAAACGGCTGAGCACCAACTCTGATACCGACCGAGGAGGACGCGGCAAGAAATGACTAGCGCCATCCAGACTGACCACCTCGTCAAGAAGTTCCGCCGCGTTGAGGCTCTCCGGGGCCTGACGCTGGACGTTCCCCAAGGCGCCGTCTATGCACTGGTCGGACCGAACGGCGCGGGCAAGACCACCGCCATCAAAATCCTGATGAACATTTTTCGCTCCACCAGCGGCCGTGCCCAAGTCCTCGGGATGGATTCCTCTCACCTTCGAGGGCGCCATCTCGAATCGTATCGGCTACGTTTCCGAGAACCAGGAGATGCCCGAGTGGATGACCGTCGGCGCATTTCTCGACTACCTGCGCCCCTTCTATCCAACATGGGACCCCGCTCTCGAAGCCGCATTGATCAAGCAGTTCGAACTTCCACTCGACCGCAAGCTTCGCCATCTGTCGCGCGGCATGCGCATGAAAGCCGCGCTGGCCAGTTCCCTCGTCTACCATCCCAAGCTGATCGTGCTGGACGAACCCTTCACCGGTCTCGACCCACTGGTGCGCGATGAACTCATTCACGGATTGCTCGACCGCGCCGAAGAGTCCACCATTTTCGTGTCCTCCCATGACCTGGCGGAAATCGAAACCTTCGCCAGCCATGTCGCCTATCTTGAGGAAGGCAAGCTGCGATTCTCCGAAGAACTGAGCAGCCTGGTCGAGCGCTTCCGCGAAGTGGAACTGACATTCGATGTACCGCCTACTCTTCCGCCGGAATCGCCGGAGAACTGGATGCAGTTAAGCACTGCCGCTGCGGTTGTCCGCTTTACCGAGTCACGATTCGATCCCGACCGTACCAGCGCCGAAGTCAGAAGAGTCTTTCCCGAACCGCGGAACATCGCGTTTTCTCCCATGTCGTTGCGCTCCATCTTTCTGGCGATGGCTAAGTCTGGCCGCAACTCGGCCTAGAAAGGCAGAAGGACAAGATGAAGATGAATCAGGTGCTGCACATCTTTCGTAAAGACGTTCGCCATCTCTGGCGCGAAATTGCCGCATCGCTTGCCTTGCTTGTGGCCTTTGCGTGGCTTGATATCCGCAGATGGAGCCAGCCCTACGGAGGAATGGCGACAGGAGTTTCGGCTCTCCTGGGGGCAGAAATGCTGCCGGGCCTCGTTAACCTGTTGCTCCCTGTCTCGTGGATATTCCTGATCGTTCGCGTCATCCAAGGCGAGTCGCTCGTCGGCGATCGACAATTCTGGGTTACGCGGCCCTACGACTGGAAGCAACTGCTCGCCGCCAAGACACTTTTCGTTCTGACTTTCGTCAATTTTCCACTCCTTCTGACAGATGCCTTCCTTCTCGCACGCGCTGGCTTTCATCCAACTCACTACCTCTCCGGACTGTTCTGGCTGCAATTGATGTGGATTCTTTTCCTGTTTGTGTGGCTGGCGGCGTTGGCCACTGTCACCCATAGCATCGCCCAGATGCTTTTGGCCTTGCTGTTGATCGTGCTCGACTTGATCGGTACTTCCGCTCTCTCGTCAATCATCCAGAAGTCGGGGCTCTCCGGCAGCATCAACATGTGGTGGGGACTTGTTGTAATCGCGGTCGCGGTGATCATAGTCCTCGTGCAATATTCCCGCCGAAGAACCGTCCTTTCGCGCTGGCTGATTGTGGGAGTCTGCGCTCTGCTCACTCTGATCTCGGTAGCGAGCTCACGGGGCACTCCACCAGACCGGTCGTCGATCGTGCGCCGATATCCGATTTCAGTTGCCAACCAGCCGGTCGGACTTGCCCTTGAGCCCCCAGATAAGCAAGAAGGCAAGTTTGCCCCCATCTACAACGACGAGGTTTCAATCCAGCTTCCCATGAGCGCTGCGGGAATTCCTGAGGATTCGTTCCTGGGACTGGACGGAATGATCGTAACGCTGACCAATGCCAAGGGATTCCGTTGGGATTCAGGGTGGAAAACAGATTCGCAGTGGTTATTTCCTGAACAGAAGACGACAAACCTGTCTTTTCAGATCAAACGGAGCATTTTCGATCAGGCCAGCTCCGGACCGGTCACTGCCCGTCTCCTTCTGGCCTTCACCCTCTATCGAAACCAGAATCGACAGCAGTTTGTTGTACCGGGCGGAAGATTCATCCTGCGCGACATTGGAATGTGCACAACTGAGCTTCCATACTCGCGAGGCATCCACTGCCTGGCTCCTCTGCGAAGGCCGGCTTTCCTTCTGGTGACCTCTGAAAGCTCCTCTAGCACTTGTGCGCCCGAGGGTGACGAGACTTCACGTCATAGTGGAATATTCCTGCATGATTTTGTGAGGGGCATGCCAGGGCCCGCGGAAATGGGTATCAGTTCGGTCCGTCAGGTCGACATTGATCTATCCGATTGGGAGCCGACGGTCGGCCGAGTTGTCACTGCCGGAATCTGCCCTGGAACTCCGGTGACGCTTAGCAACCCAGAACTGGCAGAACGCCGGAGCCTTGAGTTGCAGATAGACAACCTGTCCCTGGACGACTTCCGTCAGCGATTGCCTGTCGGTCGCTAAGATTCGCGTTGGAGTTACTTCTTCTTCGGTAGATACTTTTTCTCGATCGAGGCCACGACCACATAATTCGGATCCACCATCTCGTTGAAGTGCAACTTCGCTACCTTTGACAACAACTCGTACGCATCCATCTCGGACAATCCATAATCGCGATGAATCCAGTACACCAGTTCGGTCAAGGCAATCCGCGCCGCGTCCTCGGCCGGACGATACGCACCCACCGTCATAATCGCGTCGTCATTTTCGAACTGCGGCCAGGTGATCGTCCGTCCTTTGATCACGCTCACTTGCACTCGCGCCTTCAAGGGCACCTCGATCGCCGACCCAGCCGCCTCGCCGTCACCCATGGCGGCGTGGCCATCGCCCAAATACAACAAGCCGCCTTTCACATTCACGGGGAAGTACACCGTGTTCCCTACGCTCGCTTCCGGAGAATCCATGTTCCCGCCAAACTCCGCCGGCACAAGCGAACTCCGCGCCTCTCCGCTCGCCGGAGCAACGCCGATGCAACCAAAGAAAGGATGCATTGGAATCGCCACAGAAAAATCCGAATCCAGCGCTTTGAAGGTCGCGGTGTTGGCCGCGTGATCGATCTGATAGAACCACACCTTCTCCTGCCACGGAGTCTTCTCCAGCATGGGCGTGTACTTCGATGAATTGATCGATCCGAATCCCGGCGAGAACGCACCTACGCCGGTATCGCCGTCCACTTGCAGATCAAGAATCTTCACCGCCAGCGTATCTCCCGGCTCGGCCCCCTCGATAAAAAATGGCCCGGCGAGTGGATTGTCTCCTTTGGCCATGTCGAGCGTGTCGCCCGGCTTCTTCAAGCCGTTGCCGAAACAATCGAGCGTGTTGGTATCGAGGATGTCGCCCGGTTTCAAATGCGCGACCGGCTCGGCCGTCGCAAACAGATATTTCACGTTTGCATTGGTGGTGGTGTAATGCACGACGTTTTGCGCTCGGACGACACACACGAGAGAAGCAATGACAAAGGCGGTTGTTGATAAACGCACAGGTCCCCCAGGATTAAATTCGAATGTGAACTCGAACGCCAAGATTGTCGCATAGGCACAGAACGTCTGGCGCTGACAGGTGCCGCCGGATGGTTTCAGCCGAGTCGTTTCTGCCGCGTATAGAAACGCTTCACTTTCGCCCGGTTGCCACATTTCGTCATATCACACCAGCGACGGCGATGGTTTTTACTCTCGTCGAGGAACAGCCACTCGCATGTCTTCGAGGCGCATGTACGTACAAACTCCAGACGGTCTGATGCCAGCAACTCCGCGGCGTCACGCGCAATCGGCCACAAGGGCGTGAACAAATCATGATGCGGTGTTTCAAACTTCCATTCAAAATGCTCTTTGCCAGCAGCCAGACTCAAGTGTTGCGCCGCTTCCTGCACATGTTGATTCAGGATGATCAGCGCTGCCGCAGGCACCGGTTTCTTCCGCGCCAGCGCGTAGAAGATTTCGCTGATCGCCTCACGTAGCTGAATGGCAGATGCCAGCGCGCGCTTGGCCTCGTCCGGACGCTGCATGCTCCACGCCATCAGACGATCGACCTGCAAGTCGGTGAGGATTCCCGTGTCCTCGCCGAAGCGCGCGAGATCCACATAGTCCTTCAGCAACTCCTTCGGCGCGTGGCTGAAGCGATCGTCGAGCGTGTTGATGAAGTCGAGACAGACGGCACCCGCGACCAACTCAAACCGAGGAGGCCGCCGCCTCTTCATGTGGTCGGTATAGATTCCGCCCTCCTGCACTACCCCTATTATCTAACCATTGAAACCGTATTGACAAGTTAGATCGCCTGACTTACCATCGAGCTAACCTATGACGATACGTTTGGAGGTTAGCATATGTTCCGCGATCAACCCGCCCAGACCTTGGCCCTGATCCGCAGCCAGCGCGCAAGGATCAAATTCGCAGAAGCAAAGATGGTAAATATAGGAGGTCGTCCCGTGATGGTGCCCCAAACAAATTCGGCTGCTCCGCGAGGAAGCGATTCGATTAAGGTCGCGCTGGCCTTCGCGGCGATCTATCTGCTGTGGGGATCAACCTACCTGGCGATTCGTTACGCGGTCCAGACTATTCCGCCGCTGGTCACGGCCGGCATTCGTCATACGATTGCGGGGAGTGTACTGCTGGCGTGGGCCTATGCGCGAGGATATCGTCCGCGGCGGGAACATTGGATCGCGGGCATAGTGCTGGGCGCGCTCTTCTTTCTGGTGGGGCATGGTTCACTGCATTGGGCGGAGCAGCACGTGGCGTCAGGGCTGGCAGCGCTGCTGATTGCAACCGAACCCATGTTCATCCTGGTGCTCGCCTGGCTGAGCGGGCAGCAGAAGATCAGTCGAATGAGCGCTCTGGGCTTGGCGTGCGGGGCAATCGGCGTCGCTATTCTGACAGGCGCGGAAATCTCGTCCAAAGACACCAGCTTCATTGGAATGCTTGCTGTGTTACTCGGATCGTTGTCATGGGCGGCCGGAGTAGTGATTTCGCCCAAGCTGAAGCTGCCTACGGATGCGCTGGCGCGAACCGCGGTGCCGTTAGTTTGCGGCGCCATCATGTTGCTCGCGGCCGCTGGACTAACCGGCGAGTTTCATGCGCTGCATTGGTCCGCAATTTCTTTGAAGTCAATTTTTGGTCTGGCGTATCTCATTGTGTTCGGCTCGATTGTGGCTTTCACTTCGTATACGTGGCTGCTGCAGCGTTGTCCGCCAACGCTGGTGGCGACTCACACGTATGCAAATCCGATTGTGGCGGTGTTGCTGGGGTGGATGGTTGCATCCGAGCCATTGACGACACGCGTAGGACTGGCGTCAGTTGCGATTCTTGGCGCGATCGTGCTGATTCGAAGAGGTGAACGCGCGACAGAACGTCGCCAGGCCTTACCGACGCATGCCGCTGACAAAGTGAAATCATCCGCGCAATGCGCTTAGTGGTCGTGACGCAGTTCCGAACAGAGGAGCCAGAGATGGTCCATGTACTCTCCGCTCATCGATCGGAAGCCGGTGACAACAGCGCCGCGCGGACAAAACGCTTCCGCGGGATGGCCGCCAGCTTCCGGTCGCATCACAGGTTGCGTCATCTCGGTTCGCGGATCATCGCGCCGCTCAACCACTCCGCGAAGCGGGCTGCACACACCAACGGCCTCATCGATGGACGCGCCAGTACGGCCGCGTATCCCTCGCAGAACAAATCCATTTGGACAAACCGCATCGTGAACGGGACGTCCACCACGGCTGCCGGTGCGCTCCGTCATTCTGGGCTCATCGCCGAGTGAACCGTCGCGACGAATGTGGACGCAATCCAGCCAGGCTTGATTGAAGAACTCGCCGGTTTGCACGTGGAATCCCACAGCGACCGAGTCTTCATCACAAACCGCATCGGGCGAAGGCCTGCCACCGTGTCCGCCCCCGAAATCGATGGCAATCTGCTGGCGAGACACATGAATGCTGCCGCGGTCGTCGTGGTCGCGATCATCCCGGTCTCGATCCTGATCGCGATAGTGATCGCGATCCTGACCGTAATTTTGTAATCGCGGAGATGCGAGCGCAGCGAACGCGACGAGCAAAAGAATTGCGGCCACGAAGAGGGCTGCAAAGCGCGCTGATGCGCGGTGCGGAATGATATTGCGTTGCGGATTGCGATCAGAATTTTTCATGACACGCCCCTGTGAGACTGTGCGCTCTAAGAAGCGCAAGGCTCAAACTTTAGAGGGATGGTAGAGGTGCGCGTGGTTTGAAGTCAACGCAGAATGGGGGCTGCGGAATCACCGAAGTCACACTGACATGCAGCCCGAGGGATGTCCCTTGAGAAATCTTTTGCGACGGAGATCCTCGGCACGCTGGTGAAAACGCGGGCCTTCGGGATGACCGCAGAGCAGGCGAAATTCGAAACTGAGCCGCTACCAACAAGTGGCGGGGCATTTCATTCGGTTTGCAAATGTGAAATGATTCCCGGTCCTAAAGAAATCAGATGCATTCATCTGGGAGGTATTTCCATGCCGAGCAAGTTCCTCGCGGGCCTTATTCTCGTCGTGCTTCTAGCATCTATCAGCGTAGCGGCCACTCCGTTGGCGCTGACGAATCTGCGGTGCGAGTACAAGACAAACCCGATCGGGATAGATGTTCTAAAGCCGCGGATGAGTTGGGAAATCATGTCCTCGGAACGAGGGACGATGCAGACGGCTTATCAGATCCAAGTTGCCGCGTCGATTGCGGATCTGACGAAGAAAAAGTTGATCTGGGACTCAGGCAAACAAACCTCGGATGCGTCGATTCATGCGGCGTACGGAGGTCCGGCGCTTGAGAGCGGCCGGCGATATTATTGGCACGTTGATGTCTGGGACAACCTGGGGCGCGAGTCGGGGTGGAGCGAGCCGGCGTACTGGGAGATGGGATTGCTTACGGCGCCGGACTGGAAGGCGAAGTGGATTACACCGCAACTCAAAGAGGATCCAGCGATCACGAATCCATCGCCCATGTTGCGCCGGGGCTTCGAGGTGAAAAAAGATGTTGTGCGCGCGAGGTTGTATGTGTCGGCCATGGGACTGTACGAAATGCAGATCAATGGCAAGCGCGTGGGCAATCAATATTTCACGCCGGGATGGACGGCCTACGATTTCCGCTATCAATACCAGACCTATGATGTGGCGGAGTGGCTGCGGCCGGGTAAAAACTGTCTGGGAGCAATTCTGGGGGATGGATGGTATCGCGGGAATATGGGATGGGAACACCATCGCAATTCCTACGGCACGCAGCTGGCGCTGTTGGCGCAGTTGGTCGTCACTTACAAAGACGGCAAGCAGGAAATTATAGGAACCGACGAGAACTGGAAGGCAGCGACTGGTCCGATTCTGGGTTCGGATATCTACAACGGTGAGACTTTTGACGCGCGCCTGGAGCGGTCTGGCTGGAGCGAAGCCGGATATGACGACAAAGGATGGGCCGGTGTGAGTGTCGTCGAGTCACCGAAGGCGAAGATGGTAGCTCCTGCGGGGCCTCCGGTGCGAGCGATGGAAGAAATCACGCCGGTGAAGGTAATCAAGACTCCTGGGGGCGACACTGTGCTCGACATGGGGCAGAACATGGTGGGATGGGTCCGCATGCGCGTGTCTGCGCCCACAGGAACGACAATCACGCTGCGCCACGCTGAAGTGCTCGACAGCAAGGGAAACTTCTACACAGACAACTTGCGGACCGCGAAGGCGACGGATCGCTATACGACGAAGGGGGGAGGGGTGGAAACGTTCGAGCCGCATTTCACCTTTCACGGATTCCGCTACGTTGCGGTCGACGGATGGCCGGGAGAATTGCCGCTGGACGCGTTTACGGGAGTGGTGGTGCATTCGGCCATTGAGCCTTCGGGAACATTCGAGACCTCAAACCAGATGCTCAACCAACTGCAGCACAATATCGTGTGGGGACAGAAAGGAAATTTTCTGGATGTGCCGACGGACTGCCCGCAGCGGGACGAGCGCCTGGGATGGACGGGCGATGCGCAAGTGTTCGCGCGGACGGCCTGCTTCAATCATGACTCGGCGGCGTTCTACACGAAATGGTTGAAGGATGTGGCCCTCGACCAGCAGGACGATGGGGCAGTTCCATATGTGATTCCGAATGTACTGAGTCACAGCACGCGCAAGGGCGCTTCCGCGTCTGCAGGGTGGGCCGATGTGGCCACCGTGGTGCCATGGACGGTGTATTTGTCCTATGGAGACCGGCGTGTGCTGGAAGAGCAGTATCCCAGCATGAAGGCGTGGGTGGAGTACATGCGGAAGCAGGCGGGCGATTCGTATCTCTGGAACAATGGATTTTCTTTTGGAGACTGGCTGGCGTTTGCGACAAACGAATCGGATTATCCCGGCGCGACGACCGATAAGGATCTGATCCAGACCGCGTATTTTGCGCGGTCGACGGATCTGCTGCGTGCGACGGCAGAGGTGCTGGGCAAGAAAGAAGATGCGGCGGAGTACTCGGGGCTGCTCGATCATATTCGGACCGCGTTTCAAAAAGAGTTTGTGACTCCCAACGGGCGGCTGGCTTCGAACACGCAGACGGCGTACGCGCTCGCTCTGGCGTTCGATCTGCTGCCGGAATCGCAGAGGAAACAGGCGGCGGAGCGATTGGCGGACGATGTGCGGAACTTCGAACATCTGACGACCGGATTTTTAGGGACGCCGTTGCTGTGCAAGGTTCTGAGCGATTACGGATATTATGACGAGGCACACATGCTGCTGAACCGGAAGGAATATCCGTCGTGGCTATATCCGATCACGAAAGGTGCGACCACGATTTGGGAGCGCTGGGACGGGATCAAGCCGGATGGATCGTTTCAGGATAAAGGAATGAATTCGTTCAATCACTATGCCTATGGGGCGATTGGAGAATGGATGTATCGCGTAATCGCGGGGATTGATATTGATCCGGCACAGCCCGGCTACAAGCATGCATTGCTTCAGCCGCATCCGGGCGGCGGGCTGACTTCGGTGAAGGCGTCGGTACACAGCATGTACGGGAAAGTTGCGTCGTCATGGGAAGTGAAAGATGGAAAGATGACGATGAGCATCGAGGTTCCAGCGAATACGACCGCGACGGTGCGATTGCCGGGAGCCAAGGTCGAGGACGTGACGGAAGGCGGGAAGCCGGTTCAGGCTGAGGCGGGCATGTCAGGTGTACGACAGGACGGCGATGCGGTGTTCGCGAATGTCGGATCGGGGACGTATGAGTTTAGTTATGCATATCCGCAAGAGGATTCGGCGGTGCATTGAGATGAGGACGAGAGGAATGAGTGTTGGCACCGAGGAGGGCTCTTTATCGATGGCATTGCCGACGCATGATGTCGTAAGGTCCCTCGGAGAGCTTGCGCTCTCCTCAGGATGACAACCCTTTTGCGCACCCCTTTTTGTGTAGCCTTCCGCATACAGCCGCGGCAAGGATAGGGCAGGCATCTCTCTCTTACTTTGTCTTAGCTTCTCGTTCTAGCCTTTGTGGTCGCGACGGCGGAGGTAGTCGATGAACATTTGCTCGACAGGCTTGTCGTAGGCGATGAGGACGTGGCGGACGGGGCGTCCGCTGACGAAGTGGCACACTTCTTCGGCGAGATTCTTGGCATGATCGCCGGCGCGCTCGAGGGACTGCGTCATGAAGATGACCTGCAGGCTGGCCTGGCGCTGGAGGTTCTCCGGGTTCTCGATGTGGCGGAGGAAGATCAGGTTGCGGAGGCGGTCCATTTCGGCATCGGCACGGAGGACTTCGACAGCCTTGCCGACATCGCGGCGCGAAAAAGCATCGCCGCAGTCGGTCAGCATTTTTTCGAGCAGGGTCGCCATCTGGGTGAGGTCGCGAGTGTCGTCGGAGTCAATGCGACCGCTGACCGAGAGGGCGCTATTGGCGAAGCTGAGGAGCAGATCGCCGATGCGCTCAAGTCCGATCATGAATTTCATGCAGGCCAGAAGCTCGCGGGCTTCGGCCGGGGCAACTTCTGTGATTGCGGTGGTAACTCCGTTGTCAATCTCGAGGTCAAGGGTGTCGAGTTCGCGCTCGCGCTGGCGTAAGGAATTGAGCAAGGTGGCCGAGCCGGTGGCGATACCTTCGGCCGCAGCGCCGGCGGCTTCTTTCGCCATGTTGCAGGCCTCCACCGTGCGGCGCACGATGTAGTGATGAGCCGGTTCGGGATTCGGGCTCTTCATCGCAGTGCTCATGAGTGTTTCCGCCAAGCGAGAATGCGGGCGATGAGGAGATCGGGTGGGACCATCGCCACTACTCTGCCGTTTCTGGGATCGGATCGCCAACAGCTAAGCATAAAACTCTTTGTTCACGGGGCGGTTAATAGGGTGTGAATATTCGGTAATTTCATTGCCTCCGCCGAAAGAGCAGTTACAGGGTAGTTAATAACATTTGGACGAAGAGTATCAAGGGGGTGTAGTGACCCGCTGGAACTTTCTCACTTCGCAGCAAAGGAGTTGCGCTCGCGATGAGGGAACAGGTAGCGATTTCTGCGAGTGGAGCTCTCAGGCGGTGGGAAGGGTGAAGGCGAAGGTGCTTCCGTGGCCGAGTTCGCTGTCGGCACGGATGGAGCCACCGTGGGCGCGCATGATGTGCTTGGCGATGGCGAGGCCGAGGCCGGTGCCGCCGGATTCGCGCGAGCGGGCTTTGTCGACGCGGTAGAAGCGCTCGAAGAGGCGTGGAAGATGCTCGGAGGAGATGCCGGCGCCGAAGTCGCGAACATAGAACTCGATGCCCTTGGGATGGCCAGGGATGGCCGCTCCTACAACACTGGCACCGAGTTCGATACGCGCGCCGGAGCGTCCATACTTCATGGCGTTGTCGATGAGGTTGGAAAAGACCTGGTGGATGGCCTCGCGGTCGGCCAGAACCAAAGGCAGGGATTCAACGGAGCCGCTCCCGTTGTGCGACTCCATAATCTGGAGGTCCACGCCGTGACCGCGGGCAACTTCGCGGAAGCTCTCTTCGGCGTCATGTAGAAGGTCGACCGGGGGTACCGGTTCGGTTTCGAAGCGAGTTTCGCCGGACTCCACGCGCGCCAGAGTCAGCAAGTCCTCCGTCAAGCGCGCCATGCGAGTCGTGTTCTTACGGATGATTTCGAGAAATTCACGGGTTGACTCGGAATTTTCGGTAATCGAATCGAGAAGAGTCTCGGTATATCCCTGAATCGAGGTGAGCGGCGTGCGCAGTTCGTGAGACACGTTGGCGATGAAATCGCGGCGAGTTTTTTCGACGCGCTCGGTTTCGGTGAGATCGCGGAGCACGGCGACAACACCGCCATCGGGAAGAGGGGCGGCAGTTACATCGAAGGCGCGACCCGGAACGATGGAAGTGGCGCGGCCGGTCTTCACCTCTTTTGTGCTGGTCGCGGCTTTGACCGTGGCGAGGAAATCAGGATCGCGGATGGTCTCGACCACGGGCGCGTTCAAGCGGGTGCGTTGAGGAACCAGGCGGTCCATGGGCTGGTTGGCCCAGCGGACGAGGCCCTCGGAGCTGACCGCAATCACGGCGTCCTGCATGCTGTTGAGCAGGGTTTCGAGCTGGCGTTGACTGGAGCGGACGGCGGCAAAGCTGCGTTCGACCTGCTCGGCGGAACGATCAATGGCGATGGCCAGGCGTCCGATTTCATCCATTGGAGAGTCGTCGACGCGGGCGCGGAGATCGCCGCGTTCGATGCGAGCGGCGACGTCGACGATGCGCTCAAGGCGACGGGAGGTCCAGACGGACGCGGTTCCGGCAATTAACAATGCGACCAGGAATGCGACGAAAGAGCCCCAGAGCAGGCGGCGACGGACTTGTGCCTGGACGGCTTCAACATCGGAGAGCGGGTAGGCGAGGCGCACTGCGCCTCCGGAGATCGGGGCGGCGACGTAGAGAAACGGAATGCCGAGAGTGGCGCTACGGCGCTCGTTCTCGCCTGTCTTCCCCGAAAGAGCTGCGGCAAACTCCGCGCGGCCAGCATGGTTTTCCATGGTGGTCGGATTGGATTCGGAATCGGCGAGAACCTTTCCGGAGGCATCGATCACGGTGGCGCGCGCGCCAGCAGCCTGACCTTCCTGCGCAGCGATTTCAGCGAGAGAGTGTACATGGTCGATGTCGACGCGATGAGCAAACAGCAGGGTCTTCTGCGTCAGATTGCGTTCGATTTCGGAGCGGAGCGAGGCCTCCCAGGCGCCACCGATCATGACGTCGAGAATGACCGCGGTGGTGGCGATCACGATCAGGAAAACGGCGAGCAGCTTGAAGAAGATGCGGTTCTTCAATTCTTCACCATGAGCAGCACTTTTCGCTTCGAACTGCCAGATTCTCTAACCACAAAGGACACGAAGTCGCACGAAGTCGGAAGTGACCATTTTAGACTCACGCTGAAGAGGATGAAACTCTGGTCTGAGACTTTCTGCGCCGAATTGGACCGATCATTTCGGAGACTCGAAGCGATAGCCGGCACCGCGCACGGTCTTGAGATAGCGTGGATTCTCGGGGTCAGGCTCGATTTTCTCCCGGATGCGGCGAACATAGACGTCGACGGAGCGGGGAGTGACGTAAGCGGTGTCGCGCCAGACGGAGTCGAGAAGGTGATCGCGGCTGAAGACTCGTCCCTTATGGCGGGCGAAGTAGTCAAGAAGGCGGAACTCAGTGGCCGTGGTAGGAACCGTGCTGCCACGAACGGTAAGTGTCATGGCCGACGGATCGATTTCAATTTCGCCGACTTTCATCGGACTGGGCGGAAGCGGACGTTCGAAGCGGCGCAGGACAGCTTTAACGCGAGCGACCAGTTCGCGCGGGCTGAAAGGTTTGGCGATGTAGTCATCGGCGCCGAGTTCGAGTCCCAGAACGCGGTCGGCCTCGCTGCTTTTGGCCGTGAGAAAAATCACAGGAACCGCTGCCAGCCCGGGCATCTGGCGGATGGTGCGGCAGATCTCCAGCCCGTCTTTACCGGGCACCATGATGTCGAGAACAAAGAGCGCGGGGCGCTGACGCTCGGCGTCGGATAGGACATTGGCACCGGTCGGATAGACGCGCACAACGAAGTTTTCATTCTCTAGATGGTGGCGAACGAGGCGCGAAATATCAGGATCGTCTTCAACGACGAAGATGCTTGGTTTCACAGGAATATTGTAGCGAAGCCGGCATGCTGTACCTAGTACGCAGTGTGTAGTTCGTGCGCTTCTGGCGCGATTTTCACGGGATTGTAACAATTCGACGTGGAAACATTACCCTAGAGCGCAGAGACGGCCACAGAGGAACTCGCCGGCTGAAAATCAAAGTGAGATGATTACGTTTCCAGCTTCGTCCAGGCGGAAACGTTTCACCGGAGGGATCACTGTAGTGGCGCTGTATTCGGTGAGGATGGCTGGACCTTTGTAGGTTCGGGTCGGGATTAGTTCTTCTCGCGAGTAGATCTTCGTTTTCTGTTTCATTCCGTCGAACAGGACAGAAGCTTGGCCCGCCGAGCTTTGCTCGGCCTGAACGGCCGATTTCGATGGCGTCTTCGAATCCCTTGGTTGTAACTAAAGCGGTGCGGGCGCCTCTGCGTTGGAGCAGAGTGTTGGTGCCGACGGTAGTGCCGTGAAGAAGAATGAGATCGTTGGCCGACGTAATCTGCTTCAGCGCATCGACGATCGCTTCAGAGGGATCGGCGGGGGTTGAGAAGACCTTCAGCATTCGGAGCCGGCGAGTCTTGGGATCGACCCAGATGCAGTCGGTGAAGGTGCCTCCGGTATCGATGGCAATGCGAAGTGGTTGAGCGCGGCGTGGCATGGATTCGGACAGCTAGATTAGCATCCGGTAGATTTATCCATGCCGGAAGGTGAGAGTGTCGTCACTTCGGGACTCGCTCTGGAATTGCTGACCTTAGGGCCGATTCACGTGGCAAGACGCGACAGGGGTGTCCGCGCCACATCAGCAGCGCCAACCTGCGATCGGCGGGCAGCCGAGGGCCGCTGTCCCCACATTGACCTTTTCTGACTATTTAATGGTGAAGGCCAGGGTCAGAAGCGTTTTCTGCTCGACTTCGTGAGCCTTTGCACTGCCTGTGGCGGGGCTTGGGCCTGAACTGCGTTTTACGCTCAAGACCGGGCGATCACCGGCGATGCGCTTCAGGCGTGGCAGCATGTTGAACATGGCTCCCATATTGGCGGGCTCTTCCTGCACCCAGACGATGTCGGCGTGTTTGCCATGGCGATCGAACTCGGCGACAACTTCCTGTTCGGGGAACGGATACATCTGCTCGAGGAACACAATCGCGGTGCTGTTATCTTTTCGCTTCTTGCGTTCGGCCTGGAGTTCGTGGCCGATTTTGCCGGTGCAGATCAGGATGCGCTCGGCTTCACCCACAGTAGTGTCGGGAATGACATTGAGGAAGTTCTTGTGCGTAAAATCTTCGATGGGGGAACTGGCATCCGGATGGCGGAGCATGCTCTTGGGCGTGAAGACTACCAGCGGCTTGCGCCAGTGACGCAGGGCCTGACGGCGCAGCAGATGAAAATACTGCGCGGCGTTTGAGGGTTGCGCAATCTGGATGTTGTGCTTGGCGGCAAGTTGGATGAAGCGTTCGATGCGGGCGCTGGAATGCTCAGGGCCCTGGCCTTCGTAGCCGTGCGGAAGCAGCATGACCAAACCGGACAGGAGATTCCATTTGGCTTCCCCCGCGCTGATGAACTGGTCGATGATGGCCTGCGCGACGTTGACGAAGTCCCCGAACTGGGCTTCCCACAGAACGAGCGATTCAGGATAATCGCGGCTGTATCCATATTCGAAGCCGAGGACTCCGGCTTCGGAGAGCGTCGAGTTATAAATCTCACAGCGGGCCTGATCGGCGGCGATGTTTTCGAGCGGAACGTATTCGTTCTCATTCTCGATGTCGATGAGAACGGAGTGGCGTTGGTTGAAAGTGCCGCGACGCGAATCCTGTCCGGAGAAGCGCACGTGCGTGCCGGTCTTCACGAGGCTCGCGAACGCGAGAGCCTCGGCCATGCCATAGTCGACCGGGCGCTTTCCTGCGCCCATCTCGGCGCGCTGCTCGAGAAGTTTCTTCACTTTTGGGTGAATGTGGAAACCTTCGGGATACGTCGTGAGACGAACCGTCAGTTCAGAAATCTCTTCCGGCGCAAGTCCGGTTTCCACTTCGTACTCATCGCGGTGAAGCCCTCCGAAATATTTGTCCCAATATTTGGGGAGCTCGCGTAAGAGCGGCTTGTGCTTGATGCTTCCGGCTTTCTTCTGGGCGGCTTCGAATTCGGCGCGGATGGCGTCAGCTTTGGCCTCTGCGTTTGTGGCGCCGATGTCGTCGGCATAGATCTCCCAGAGCGATGGATGCTCTTTGATCTTCCTGTAGAGCAGTGGCTGCGTGATGGTGGGATCGTCGACCTCGCTGTGACCGTGGCGGCGATAGCCGATCAAGTCGATCACGACATCCGTGCCGAACTGATACCGGTATTCCGTGGCCATGCGGGCAACACGTACGACGGCGTCGACGTCTTCGGCATTGACGTGGAAGATCGGAATCGACTGGCGGCGTGCGATGCAAGCGGCGAAACGCGTGGAGTGCTCCTCCGTGTAGCTGGTGGTGAAGCCGAGAAGATTGTTGACGACGACGTGGATGGTGCCGCCGACGGTATATCCGGGAAGGTCGGCATAGTTCATCGTCTCAGCGAGAATTCCCTGCCCGGCGAATGCGGCATCACCGTGAACGAGTAGAGGGAGATATTTCTCTCGCCCGCCTTCGCCGGTGCGGTCCTGCTTGGCGCGGGTGCGGCCGATGGTGACGGGATCGACAGCTTCGAGGTGGCTGGGATTAGAGACCAGATGGATATGGACTTTGCCGCCGCTACGTGTAATGTACTCGCCGGTGGCGCCCATGTGGTATTTCACATCTCCGGAGCCGAGAACGCTGCGCGGATCGACATCTTCGAATCCAGCAAAAATCTCCTGCGCCGGACGTTTGGCAACGTGGGCAATGACGTTGAGACGTCCACGATGACTCATGCCCATGACCAGCTCGATCGCACCGAGCTTTGCGGAAGTGTCGAGGATTTCGTCGACTAAGGGGATGAGGGCGGTCACGCCTTCCAGCGAAAAGCGTTTGCTGCCGAGATAGCGCTGCTGCATGACTTGCTCGAAGATGTCAGCGCGAGTGAGGAGATCGAGAATGCGTTCGTGATCTTCCTGCGGGGTGGGGCCGGACTCCATCCGTTCGAAAACCCAGCGACGGCGCTCCGGGGCGTAGAGGTGATTGATTTCCACTCCGATGGTGCTGGAGTAAATGGAACGGGCTTCGCGGGCGTATTCGCCTTCGCGTTCGAGTTCGGGTGTCGGGCGCGGGCGGAGAAAGCCGAGAGGATCGAGGTCGCCTTCGAGGTATCCGAATTGGCGGTAAGCGGAGAAGACGCGTTCGCGTTCAGGATTCGAGCCGTTGGCCGAGGCGCGGTCGAGGACCGTGCTGGAAGTCTTAGATTTCAGGGTCATATAAGTGCAGTTACTAGGATAAAGGATGCGGGGGTTGAGGTGCAGGATTCGGGGGCTGAAGCCCTGATTTCCCTTAGGGGCGCGCAACGCGGCCCTTGAAGGGCCGCTCTTACACGGTGCTGCCAGCGCTAGAAAATGATTCGCTAAACCCATGACCACAGAGGGCACGGAGGGAACACAGGGGGATCAACGGCAAAAGCCCCATTTCTCGCGCAAGGAACGCACGAGAAATGGGGCTTCTGGTCGTGCAGATTTTTCGGTCAGAACGTAAACAGGTCCGTTAAATCTCCGATGGCAGGAGAGTTTATTGGAACATAAGGGTTGGATGGAGTGGCTTTCGGATTGGGCAAATTGTCACGGCTGCGATCGGTCACGGGCGCCAAGTGCCAGTTGTACTCGATGAACTTCAAGATCGAGACGTGGTCAGCATAGGTATGGGAGATGTGGCCCGGGGTCGTGAAAGGAGAAACCACTATGACCGGGATTCGGGTTCCGTCTCCGAAGAAGTCGAGCGGTTGAATGTATCCGGAGTCGTAGTAGCCTCCGCCTTCGTCGACGGTGACGATGATGGCGGTGGTCGCCCACAGTTTCGGATTCGCCTGGACCTCATCGACGATCTTTTTCACAAAGCCTTCGAAGAGATCGAGCTTGGAAGAAGCCGGGTGACCATCGAGCCATCCGGAGGGCTTCACGAACGAGACCGCAGGCAAAGCGTTGTCCCTGATTGCCTGGTAGAAATTGACGGTGTCCTGCAAGTGAGCCCGGCCGGCGGGGTTGGTCATGATCGAGTTGGTGTACTGGAACGGATTGCAGATGTTGCAGTACTGATTATTGGGGGTTACATAATTGTTGTATGGATCAGCAAGATAGGCATTCCACTGGTCGCCGTAGTAAGCCCAGGAGATGTTTTTCTCGAGCAGTTCATCTCCGATGGTGCGAAGCGGGGACGGAGGAATGGTGAATACGGTGGAGAGCGGATTGCCGATGTCGGCGTAAGCGTTCTGTCCGTTGCCGTAATAGCCGGGGTTGTAGTTGTTCAGGAGATAGTAGTACTTGTCTTGGCAGTGCGGGTCGATGGGATGCTGCAGAGAGCTCAGAAAGTTGACGACAGGGCCAACTCCGGGAGCGACGGTATCGGCACATTCAGAATAGGTCCCACCACCGTAAGAAGCGGAACCGTAGGAACCGCCGCCGTATCCATCTTCCGTATACCAATTGTTGGTGCCAGGCTGCGGGTTCGGATTTTCAATTTCATGGACGATACCGGCGTTCGGGCTGCCACCGGCGACGAGCTGATTTTCCGGAGGCCGAGCAGGGTTTCCTTTCGAGTCGGTGAACCAGATCGCATCACCGCTGCCGAGCATGACGTGATTTGCACCGGTACCACCCATGACTGCCTGATGGTAGTTGTCGCTCATGGCGTAGTGATCGGCAAGATATTTCAAGTAAGGCGCATCGCCCCGCTGCATGTTGTAGAAGCCCATCGAAGTGGAGCCTTCTCCCGTCGTCATGTCGTTAAAGCCGGAGGGCTGTGGGAGGCCGTTGGATCCGGCACCGATGGTGGTTTCGACCCAAGGAAAGAGGTCGTGCTGGCAGCCGGTGGGATTTTCGGGTGTGGCGTTGGCTGCATTGCAATCCACTTGCTGCCACATCTGATAGAAGCGGTGCACCGGGCTGTTGTCGTACGCGTCGTAAGGATGCGTAGGAGAAGTAATTTGGAATGGACCGGGAGGAAGCGTGGTCGCATTCGGAATACGGGTGTCCACTTGACCGTGCTGGAGTCCGGTGCCTCCGGTGGTGAGCAAATAGTAAAGATCGTTCGGCAGGCCGTTCTCAACAGCCTTAGCCTGGGCGACTGTGCTGAAAGGGGCGGTGGTGTAACCTCCAGCCAAGACGGGCGGTAACACCGGGTAGGTAATGTTATCGGGAGGGTTCAACAGGTACGTGTCAGGTTTTGAATCTGTCGCTTCAGACTGGTAGGCGAAGGGGAAATTCGGACCCGGAGTTCCGTCGCGGTTGACGATGCCTTTGGAAAGCAGATTCGAAACCGTTTGTCCGGCAACTGGTTTGTAGGTGGCGAAGATGTGATCGAAGGTGCGGTTTTCTCCAATGATGACGATCACATGTTGAATGGGGGTTGCGGTTTTTGCCGTTTGAGCGGGGCTCTGAGCGGCGGCTGGAAATGGCGTTCCGAGGTTAGCGGCGAGCGCGACTAGGCTTGCCCCGACAGTCAGGTGCTGCCTGACTGTACTCAAGATGCCTGGTGTAGACATGCAATGTCCTCCTGAGAGAGTAGCTTCTTAGAAAAGCTAGCCGCGAACGCACCGGGAAAAGATGAATTGCAAGTCAAATAAAATTCACAGCATAGGTTTGCAGCCCGGAGGCAGACTCACCGTATCTCGATGAAAATATTGAAGACGCATCCGGAATGTGTAAAGTTTGGTCAAATGTTTTACACAGGATGCCAAACTCTCTAAAGGCGATTCTGTAGAACCATTGTGTCGAGGAACGATCAAGAGGTGAGATGAAAAACAAACATTCGGGACTTCCTATGCTTATCGGAATTCCGTTTGATGGGCGGTCGTCGTACCTGCGCGGGGCGGCAGAGGCACCGAACAAGATTCGAGAAGCGCTGGCGTGCGACGCTTCCAATACGTGGACGGAGTGCGGCGTGGACCTTGGATCCTCTGAGGTTTATGGCGATGCCGGTAATTTGGTCGTCTCTGACGAGGACGCATTCGAAGTAATCGAGTCTGCGATTGGAAACATAGTCGACGAAGGAAAGCGGCCAATCTCTCTCGGCGGTGATCACTCGATCACTTATCCGCTGGTGAAGGCCTTCACTAAACGGTATCGCGATCTGACGATTTTTCACTTCGATGCCCATCCGGATTTGTATGACGAATTTGAAGGAAACCGGTTGTCGCATGCCTGTCCGTTTGCGCGGATCATGGAAGCGGGACTGGCGAAACGGCTGGTGCAGATCGGGATACGAACCATGAACGAGCACCAGCGAGAGCAGGCCAAGAGGTTTGCGGTGGAAGTCGTGGAGATGCGGGCCCTGCCGGCATATGAAAGGTTGAAGGCTTCAGGGCCGGTTTATCTCACGTTTGATATCGATGTACTGGATCCGGCATTTGCACCGGGGATTTCGCATCGCGAGCCGGGAGGCATGACGGTGCGAGAGGCGATTGCGCATTTGCATTCTATTGAGGGAGACATTATTGGGGCAGATCTGGTCGAGTACAACCCGGTGCGCGACATCGACGGCCTGACGGCGACGGTGGCAGCGAAGATCGTAAAAGAGATCCTGGGGAAGATGATTGCGGAATAAGCCGCGCCTCTACGCCGGCCGCTCGATTGCAGGGTCACAGAAAAAATCGTTCTTCTCGGGTACAATCGCCAAGTCTTGCGTGACAATCGAATTATGGAAAAGAAGAGTCAAACGTTCCTTTTCAAAAGTGCTTTCATCCCGGCGGGGGCGCTGCTCGCGTTGACGCTGGGTTGCTCGGGGAATGCCAAGCAGTCTCAGCCACCTGGCGGCGGGTTTCACGCGATGCCGGTCAAGGTGATGGAAGCAAAAGCTGTGCCGGTGAACGACAGCAGCGAATACGTGGCGACACTGAAATCCCGCGATTCTGCCGTGATTATGCCGCAGGTCGAAGGTCAGGTAACTCAGATTTTTGTGCACTCGGGCGACCATGTGGCTGACGGCAGCGAGTTGATGGAAATCGATCCACTCAAGCAGCAAGCTACCGTGAGAAGCCAGGAGAGCGCGCGGGCGGCACAGCGAGCACAACTGGAACTGGCCAAACAGCAGTATCAGCGGGCGGAAGGACTGGCCTCCGCGGGCGTAGTGAGCAAGCAGGATCTGGATCAGGCAAAAGCCACTTTGGACGCGGCGCAGGCGCAGATGGACGCGCTGAATGCGCAGGTCCGTGAGCAGGAAGTGCAGCTGCATTACTATCGCGTGGTGGCGCCGCGAGGCGGGATTGTTGGTGACATACCAGTGCGAGTCGGCGACCGGGTCACGACCACGACACAGTTAACGACGGTGGATCAGCCCGGCAGCCTGGAGGCGTATGTCTATGTGCCGATCGAGCGCTCGTCCCAGCTGAAGATGAATCTTCCGGTCCAAATTATCGACGCCAGCGGGAAGGTGCTGGCCGACTCGAAAATCAGTTTCATCTCACCGCAGGTGGATAACACCACACAAACGGTTCTGGTGAAGGCGCGGATTGCGAATGGAAATGATGCGCTTCGACAATCGCAGTTTATTAGGGCCCGGGTGGTATGGGGAACTCATCAGAACCCCGAAGTACCCATTCTCGCAGTATCACGCCTGGCGGGCCAGTATTTTGCATTCATCGCGGAACCAAAGGGAAATGGCGGATTCGTCGCGAAACAACAGCCGCTTACAATCGGCGAAACCGTCGGGAATAATTATGAGGTGCGAGAGGGTATCAAGCCCGGCGACAAAGTGATTGTTTCGGGGACACAGTTTTTGATGGATGGTGCGCCGGTGATTCCGCAGAGTTGAATCCTTTTACTCAATGACAAAGGCAGAGGACGCGAAGGACGCAGAGGCATCGGAAGATTTTTGCGCGACGATAGCATTCGAAATGGATTCAACATTCTGAGCCTTCAGCGTAGTCAGTGTCCTCTGCGGCAGTGCTTTAGCTGGAATATGTATCGAGGGCTGATCTTTCATGTTTGTTAACTTCTTCATACGACGTCCGGTGTTTGCCTCGGTTTGTGCGCTGCTGATTGTTTTGGCGGGGGCGGCGGTCATTCCGTCTTTGCCAATTTCGCAGTTTCCCAATCTTGCTCCTCCACAGGTTGGGGTCTCGAGTTTTTATACCGGAGCGAGCGCCCAGACCGTCGAGAGCGCGGTCACGATTCCGCTGGAGCAACAGATCAATGGTGCCGAGGGAATGAAGTACATGACCTCGACCAGCGGCAACGATGGGTCGAGCAGCATCGTGGTCACGTTTGACTTGACGCGAAATCCCGATCTGGCGACGGTGGACATTCAGAATCGAGTGAACACGGCGCAAGGGCGTTTACCAAGTGCGGTGAAGTCGGTTGGGATCACGACACAGAAGACATCGCAAAATTTCGTATTTGGCGCAGCGATTGTTTCTGACAACGACCGCTATTCCACGTTGTTCATGAGCAACTACCTGGATGTGTACGTCAGGGATGCGCTCAAGCGCATTCCCGGCGTCGCGGATGCGCTGATTTTCGGCGAGCGCAAGTACTCGATGCGGCTGTGGCTCGATCCGGTGCGCATGGCGGGACGCGGGTTGACCGCACCGGATGTGGTGAACGCGCTTTCAGAACAAAACGTTGAAGTCGCCGCTGGACAGGTGGGACAACAGCCGGCGATGCCTGGACAGCAGTATCAGGTCAGCGTGCGCGCCGTGGGCAGGTTAAGCGAACCGGCCCAGTTCGACAACATTATTCTCAAGACGAATGGGGATGGCACCCTGGTGCGGCTGAAAGATGTTGGACGTGCGGAACTGGGCGCCGAGAATTACTCTTCGGATCTGCTGTTTAACGGACACGATGCGGTTGGCATGGGAATCACCCAGCTCTCGACGGCCAACGCACTGACTGTGGACCGGCTGGCCATCGCTGAACTGGACCGGCTCTCGAAGAAATTTCCGCCCGGCATGCATTACAAAGTAGCCTTCGATACGACGGACGCGGTAGGGGAATCCATTCGCGACGTGACCTACACGGTGGGTGGGGCAATCGCGCTGGTCATCCTGGTAATCTTCCTGTTTTTAGGCGACTGGCGAACCACCATGATTCACTTCATCGCCACCCCAGTTTCGTTGATCGGCACGTTCGTATTTGTGAAGTTACTGGGTTTCTCGATCAACACGCTGACGCTGTTCGGCATTACGCTGGCAACCGGACTGGTGGTAGACGATGCGATCGTCGTAATTGAAAACATCGAGCGCCATATGCGGGAGGGCGAGCACGACTCGCGGAAAGCGGCGGCCGCAGCCACGCAGGAAATTACAGGCGCTGTGATCGCCACATCGCTAGTGCTGGTCGCAGTGTTTGTACCAGTCGCATTCTTTCCCGGGACGACGGGCATACTGTTTCGCCAATTTGCGCTGACCATCGCCTTTTCGATCGCCATATCGGCGTTCAACGCACTAACGCTCGCGCCGGTGCTGGCTTCCATTCTGTTGCGTGAATCTCATGGAGAAAAGTGGTGGTGGCTGCGCAAGTTTGACGACGGCATTCAGGTCATGACCAACGGGTACCGCCGACTTCTGGGCCACATATTGAAATACAAGCTGGCGATGGTGGTGCTGTTCTTCGCCGGGTTGGGCGCGACTTATCTGGTGCTGGAACATCTGCCTTCAGGCTTCGTGCCCGATGAAGATCAGGGATACTTCATTATCGTGATCCAGGCTCCTCCGGGAGCTTCACTGGAGTACACCAAGGCAATCGGGAAGCAGGTTTCGCATTTCCTGGAGAATGTGCCTGAGGCCGAGGGAACATTTTCGATTGCCGGCTTCAGTTTTGCGGGAGCGGCGGCGAATCAAGGCCTTATCTTCGTACCGCTGAAGCCGTACTCGCAACGCAAGGGCGACCAGCACGCCGCTCCGGCGATCGTCAATCGTGTTCGTCCCATGCTTTTTGGAGTTCAGGGTGCAATTGTTTTTGCCACGCTGCCGCCGGCGGTTCAGGGCCTCGGGCAATTTGGTGGATTCCAGTTTGTGGTGCAGGATCAGGCCGCGCACACACTGGATGAACTGGCTGCAGCCACGCAGGGTTTGATGCGGCAAGCGGCGCAAAGAAAGGATCTGGTCGGGCTCTATACCCCGTTTACCGCCAATGATCCGCAATATCTTGTGACCATCGATCGCGAGAAAGCCAAGAGCCTGCACGTGCCGCTCTCGCAGATTACAGATACGCTTGGCGTTTACATGGGCTCCGCCTACGTGAACGACTTCGACTTCAATAATCGTTCCTATCGCGTCTACGTGCAGGCAGACAAGCAGTTCCGCGCGACCGCCAAGGACATGAAGGAGTTTTACGTCAGGTCCGACGGCGGAGCCATGATTCCGCTGGATAATTTGATCAGCATTACGCAAACCACGACTCCGCAGGTCATCAGCCACTACAACTTGTTCCGCTCGGCGGAGATCGACGGATCGGCGGCGCCGGGGTATAGCTCGGGGCAGGCCATCGCGGCGATGGACGACCTTGCCAAGAAACTTCCCCAGGGATTCTCTTACAGCTGGACGGGCTTGTCGCTGGAAGAGTTGCAGGCAGGGGGGACGTCACTGATTCTGTTTGGCCTGGGCACGCTGGTGGTGTATCTGACGCTATCGGCACAATATGAAAGTTTCGTGCTGCCGTTCATTGTATTGCTGGCCGTGCCCATGGCTCTGCTCGGCGCTCTCGGCGCGCAGTGGATACGTGGACTGAAAGACGATATCTTCTGTCAGGTCGGGCTGGTGATGTTGGTGGGATTGTCGAGCAAGAATGCAATTCTGATTGTCGAATTTGCCGAGCAACTGCGCGAACGCGGGGTGCCCCTGGTGGAGTCGGCGATCCAAGCGGCGACGATTCGGTTGCGTCCGATTCTGATGACGTCGTTAGCGTTTATTTTGGGCGTGGTGCCGCTGGTGGTTGCAACCGGTGCCGGCGAGAACGGGCGGCATTCCGTAGGAACCACGGTTTTCGGCGGCATGATTATGTCGACGATCTTAAATTTGTTCTTTATCCCGGTGCTTTATCTCATTATTGAAGGATGGCGGGAACACGGGAAGGCGCCGGAGCACCGGTAGGAGTAGTGTGAGCGGCTGACCTCAACGACTGAAGCCGGCCGCCTTGGGCAGTTCGGAATCGGCGCGAGTGGAACTCGTGCCCTTCCCGGTCGTTTCTATCCCAGTCAGGGTCTTACACGCTGAGCGATTCCCATTCTTGCTGGATTCCAGCTTTTTCTTCTTGCGCGCTTCTTTGCGGCGCAACTTGGCCATCCACTCGCGGGAGTACATGGTGCCGCGGCATTTCTTAGAACCGCAATAGCAGGGTGCGGGATCGTCATCATCGTAAAGGTTATAGTCCCAGACGAGCTCTTCCCCAGCCGCGATGTTGCGCAGGGCAAAGATCCAGACCCGGCCTTTGACCTCGTCCACTTCGCAATTGGGATCGCAAGAGTGATTCAGAAACGCGCCCATGCCGTCGCCATCGATGACGGTTTTGCCGTCATCAAGACCGTACAAATAGGTGCGAGAGGCGCCATCGTAGCGGCGGTCGGCTTCCTCTGGCGTGATGTGCTCGCCTTTGTATTCGACGACACGGGCGCCTTTGCGAATCGGTGTCGAGGTGTAAACACCGACAGAATGGATCGGAGACGGTCGGACCACTAAGGCCATGCACTAATTTCGCACGGACTGGCGGTTGGAGGGAATGAGGAAAATTGCTAATTACGCGCTGGCGCGGAAATTGTTCTGATTCCTGCCCGCCTAGGGCTCGTATACGGAACTGCCAAAGCCCTGTTTCCGGGCCGATTCCTGCATTTCTTCAAGATGATGTTGCAGTTCGTCGAGTTGCGATTTCATGGTGTCGACTTGTTCCTGCTTGTGCTGCTGGTGTTCATTCCACTTTTCGCAGTTAGCGACGCAGTTGGCGCCAGCATATTGAATGGAACCGCTGACCTGGTCAATCTGCCCCTGTAATTCCGCGATTGCGTTTTTCTGCTCCATTATCTGAGATTTCCAATTTTCAGCCTGAGCCTCGCGATCGCCCGGATTGGGACCGGAGTCGAGCTTGGAATCTTTCGATTCCGAGTCCCTCGCATCGGAGCGCGTTGAGGAATCGGACTTCGTGCCTGCGTGGTCCGGCGTTTCCCCGCTCGCAGGCATCTGAACCTTGTTCTGTGTCGTGTCGTTCGCGCTGATCTCGGATGCGTCGGAGATGGACTTCACGCCCTTACCTGGGTCTTTGCCTTGAGCGGCCTTCTGCTGCTTTTGGGCGCGGACCTGGCGTGCGACATCTCCCAGAGATTGATCTTCTTGAGCGACAGAACAGCCGCACATCAGTGCGAAGGCTGCGAGAACGAGGAACGTTTTTGGCATGAACACACCTCTGATGCGATCCGACAGATCGACCCTCAGGAGATGGTAGCTCTGAACGCAAACTATTCGACATTACCTCCGTACCGAGCCAGATTGGAGTATCCCCGGCTCGCGACACCCTTACGATACGTTCCTTCGAAGGCGTGGCTAGTTTTGCTCGGGCTGTGGAACCGGCAGCGCAACCGTATCGATCGTAGCGGGATCGTCACGAAGCTTGATGTAGAGTGTCTTGCCTTTGGGCGGAGGGATAGCCAAAGCGTCTTCGACGAAGCCTTCGGGAACCGAAACGGAATTGGTGAAGTCCGCGTCGCTGCTGACCGAGTCGAGCAGGAAGAGCTTGTCACCGCTCAGAGTGCATTGCTTTTCCGGAGCGGGTACACAGCGAACGGCCTTGAGCATCGGGATACGTACAAGACTTATCAGCGGCTGCCAGTCGCCGTTGATGCCGTCGGCGGAAACGGGACGAATCTTCAATGGTCCGAAGGCCGAAGGCCCGAGAAGTTTCATGGGATCGAGCACGGCCAGGACGGTCTTCGTGTCCTGCATGGTGAGATTGCCGTCTTTGAAACTCAGCAACACGCGGAATGACTCGTCCGAGGTCGCGACTTCGATTTTTTCCGTTGGTGGGAATGTCTCGGGAGCTTGAGTCTTAAGGAAAAAGTTGAGCCGGGCATCTTGCGGCAGCTCCTCCTGGCTTCCAAGGCGCACTGCGGGCGGCATGGACGGATCGAGTTGAATGCTCTTGGTGAGAATGCTGACCGCGGGACGTTGGGCGTCCACCTCAGATTTCAGGTCAAGAGCTCGCCCGTCTTTGAGGGTAACGTGAGCCACGATGGATTCGCCAGGTTGTAGCTTTGCCTTAACCCCGGCGTCGAGGGTAGAGAGTTTGAGTTCGTCCTGCTGGTTGGCGCGGGTAAGCGAGCCGGGAGCGAAGTGGAAACCGTTCAATTCAAGGCTGGCGACTTGATCGAGGCGCGTGCCCTTCAACAGGCCGTCGGCGTCACCGGCGTGAATTCCAAAGCTGTCGAGGCGAGCGGCCTCCGCATAAGTATGGAGAGGAATCTGATCGACCTCGTGCAGGCCGAACTTCTTGATCTCCATGGTCACCCATCCTGCCGTTGCTTTTTGAAGCGGGACCTTTACTTCGAGCTCGTCGGGCTTGGAGTTTTTCCATTCGACGGTGATCGTTTTTGCCTGTTCGTCTTTCAACGTGACTTCGCTGACGCAGCAGGCGTCCTGCGATTGAAGGTGTAAAGAATCTTCGCGACCAACGATCAGGGCACTGGCATCTTTGGAGGCAACGATCCATTGCGCCGGCCGCGAAATGCGAAGCCGGTAGTGGGGACCATCGAAGACATGGAATCCCCAAAGGCCGTGAAGCACTCCGGTAAATTCGCCGTCAAGGTCCGCGGATTCGAGGGCATGCGTGTCAATCACGAATCCTCCCTTCTCGGGATCGGGCTTGGCGGCAAGGTCGAGCGCCGAGCCGGATTTCGTTTCCACGCGCAGAGCCAGATTATGAGCGAGTTCAGTGGCGAAAACCAGCGGGGCGCCTTCGGCAGGAAGAACGAGCTGAGGCTTGCCGGCGCAGAGAACCTGCGTGGGCTCAACCGCACGAAGGGGTGGAGGCGGCGCGGTGCGAATGGGAGGCAGTCCAATCACGAGAACGGATTTTGGATTGCGGAACGAAGGAGGATTGTTGAGGCGAAGATTGAGTTCATCCTTCTTGGGAAGCGCGAGGGCAGGGATGTATTGATACTGGGCGGTATGGGTGCTGCCAAGGATGCGTACGACATCCACGACCGCGCCGATATAGGGACTGTAAAAGCCGCTGCGTGCGCTCGGAGTGGAACTGATCTGCGCCAACAAATCCGCAGATGTGGACGAGGTCAGCGCAGCGACCATGGTCTGGCTATGAGCGTCGTCCAGCACCAATTGCTCGGTATTCTGCGTGAGACACGGCACCTGTTGAGCACTGGGCTTATCGAAACACTGCTGGTCGAGGCGCATATTCAGACTACGGGCGAGGAGAGTAGTGTGTGCCTTCAACTGCTCGGGATCGAGGAGAAAGGTCTCGCGGACCGACTCGAGATATTTTTCGACGCGCTGACGATCAAAACTGGCCTGTTGGAGATCCTGCGCAGCGCGCACGAAGGCGCCGGGCTTGCCACGAACCGCGGTGCGCAAGGTGCTGAAGGCGCCCCCGGTTTCTGGTGCAAGAAAGATGAGAGCTTCTTCGGCTTCATTCGGCACAACGACGAAGACGCCTTCGTCATGAACGGGGCGGCTCCAGGTGTCAACGCGGGTAAACCAGGAATCGGGTGGAGGATTCGTTGCGCCACGCAGGAAAGCGACAATCATCAGATAACGGACAGACTGGCTATCGGGCAGATCAGGATGGATCCAGAGCCGATCCCCCGCCTGCAAATTGGGAACTTCGGCGATGGGCAAGGTCGCGCCTGCCCTCTGCACATGAACCTCGATCTTGGGTCCGGTGAGGTCGAAGGCGGCGTTGTCCGCTTTGGCGGTCGCGGCGACGAGTAGTAGTAGAAAAGCGAGTATGGCAGTAAAGCGGGGCTGCGAGGTCAGAAACATGGGTCCCGTAAGGCGCACTTCTCCTCTTTCACAGCAGAAATCCTGGGCAAGCTCAGCTAAAGGGCTCGTTATAATTTTAACCGATTTAGCCGGATTTCTGGTGGGGAACAAGCGCCACAGGGCCAAAGCCCTCCTCAAACGATGAGACCTTCTCGCAGCGGTTAAAGTTGTGCGTCAGCCCGAGTCGCGGCCGGCAGCTTTAAATACTGGACAGCGTTGCGATAGGAAACATCTTGTACCAGGCGCGCCAGCAACGCATGGTTATTCGGCAGCTCGCCCCGTTCGGCATCTTGTCCAACAATGTCACACAAGACACGGCGAAAATATTCGTGCCGCGGATAGGACATGAAAGAGCGGGAATCGGTGACCATGCCGATGAAGCGCGAAAGAATGCCGACATTCGAGAGCGCGTTGATCTGCGCAGCGATCCCC
This sequence comes from Terriglobia bacterium, assembly GCA_963711365.1. Taxonomy (GTDB): domain Bacteria; phylum Acidobacteriota; class Terriglobia; order Terriglobales; family Acidobacteriaceae; genus Sulfotelmatobacter. The sequence continues at coordinate 474,117 of CAVQDY010000012.1, forward strand.
TCCTTTTGATCGAGGAACCACCAGGCGCTGCCGTACTGGATCTTGCCGGGTTGGTCACCACTTTGGAAAGAGCCGATTAGGGTGGCGAAAGCGAAGGTGTCTTTCGGATTGTTGTTGTAGAGGATCATGCGTGGAAGGGCGTTTTCTCGCGCTAAGAGATCGAGGTATGCGGCGAGCGGGCCGATTTGCGGGAAATCGCCGACGGTATCGTAGCCCGTATCTGCGCCGATGGCGCGGCGAGCGGCAGAATTTACGTTTCGCAGAGCACCCAGATGCAGTTGCTTAGTCCAGCCTTTTTCGGCATCAAGACGCCCGAAGAACAGCATCAGGAAAGACGCAAATTGTTCCTGTCCGTCCGGTGCGATTGTGGTTCCTTCGAGAGCTTTCAAGAATATTGCGCTCGCCGCCTGATCGGAGCATGGAGTTGCGTAGCAGTGATCCAAGCCATGATCGGAGAGACGACAGCCCATAGCGTGAAAGTCGTCATGACGCTTGCGCAGGGCGTCGAGGAAGCCGTTCAGATCGCGAATGTCGATGTTGGCAGCGTTGGATAGCTGGCGCGTCCAGGACAGGAAGTGAGGACTGCCGATTCCTAGAGCTTTGTCGGGGCGAAACGCAGGAAAGACTCGGGTCCAAAGATTCGATTGTGCGATCGTGGCATGGTGGCAAAGGTCGTCCGTGGGGTCGTCCGTCGTACACACGACTTCCACATGAAACTTCTGCAGGATGCTGTGTGTCGTGAGATCCGCGGCGAGAATGGAATTGGCGCGATCCCAAATCGACGACGCAGAAGATTCGTCGAGCAGATGGGTGATGCCGAAGTAGCGCTGCAACTCGAGATGAGTCCAGTGATAGAGCGGATTGCGCAGTGTGTAGGGAACGGTTCGGGCCCAAGCAACGAACTTCTCATAAGAACTGGCATCGCCTGTGATGTATCTTTCGGGCACGCCGTTGGCCCGCATGGCACGCCATTTGTAATGGTCCCCCTCAAGCCAGATTTCGTAGAGATTCTTGAAGCGGCGGTTCTCAGCGATGTCCTTTACGGCGAGATGGCAGTGGTAGTCGAGGATCGGCAGGGCGGCAGCACTCTCATGATAGAGTCGCTGAGCAGTCTCGCTGGATAGAAGGAAACCGGTATCGAGAAAAGACTTCATGAACGCATTTTCAGCTGCATAGTTTCCGCAAGCGATGAATATATCAGTTCTGTGAGACATAGCGACCAGCGCGAATCACGCGTCTCCGGACTCGATGTCACCGGATGAGCGAACTTCCCATCTCGAAGTCCACGGAAACGATCCCCGCGGAAGTGGCAACGACCGGGCACGTTCGTTGGCTCGTTTGTGCGCTGCTGTTTTTTGCTGCGTCAGTGAATTACATGGACCGGCAGGTGATCGGGCTGCTCAAGCCCACATTGCAAATCCAGTTTGGCTGGAGCGAAATCGGTTACAGCAACATCGTGTTTGCCTTCACGATGGCGTACGGAATTGGCTCATTGTTCGTGGGAAGATTGATCGACCGGTTGGGCACGCGCGTCGGATTCTCGCTTGCTGTTTTATTTTGGAGCATTTCCGCGATGGCCCACGCGGCGGCGAGTTCGATATTGCAGTTCGCCGCGGCGCGGGTCAGCCTGGGAATTGGAGAAGCAGGCAGCTTCCCGGCTTCGATCAAAGTGGTAGCGGAATGGTTTCCGAAGAGAGAACGGGCGGTGGCAACCGGAATCTTTAATTCCGGGACCAATGTTGGCGCAATCGTGACGCCTCTGATTGTGCCTTGGCTAACGCTCCGCTTTGGATGGCGGATGGCTTTTATCGCGACTGGCGCACTGGGTCTGGCTTGGATCGCAGCTTGGCTGGCGCTCTATCGGCGTCCCGAAGAGAGCAATCTGGTTTCGGTGGGGGAGTTGGCATTCATCAAGAGTGATCCGCCGGAGGCGATGACGAGCTCTGTTCCGTGGAAAGCCCTATTGATCCATCGGCAGGCGTGGGCAGTCGCAGTGGGGAAGTTTTTTACCGATCCGATTTGGTGGGTATATCTGTTCTGGATGCCGGATTTCTTGCATCGCAACCTGCACCTTGATTTGAAAGGTATGGCCTTGCCGCTGTTTTTGGTCTATAGCGGAGCCAGCGTGGGAAGCGTGGGCGGAGGATGGCTTTCGTCGTGGCTCCTGAAAAGGGGATGGGCACTGAACGCCAGTCGCAAGACGGCCATGCTGGTGTGTGCATTAGCGGTGACGCCAATTATGTTAGCCGCTCGAACTGGCAACGCATGGGTTGCGGTCGGTTTGATTGCGCTCGCGGCGGGAGCTCATCAGGGATGGTCGGCGAATATCTATACGCTCGCGTCAGATATGTTCCCGCGCGCAGCGGTCGGTTCCGTAGTTGGATTCGGCACGCTGGCCGGAACGGTCGGCGGCATGCTCATCGCGAAGGTGGTGGGCTACATCTTACAAAGCACGGGCTCGTATGTCCCCGTATTTGTGCTCGCCGGGACAGCTTATCTGGTTGCGCTCGCGTTCGTGCAAATTTTGGCGCCAAACCTGGAGCGAGCGGAAGTCTAGCCTTCCTCACTTTCATTGCGCGAAAAGGCGACTGCCCTGCACTTGTATAATTCGCCGAAAATCACAACCATCATTCTCAATGATAGTGAGACTATTCAAGGACTCGAACGCTCTGGCCAGGGCGGCAGCCGAACAAGCGGCCGCCACGATCAGAAAAGCGATCACACAACGCAATCGGTGCCGGCTGATACTGGCAACCGGCACCTCGCAGTTTGAATTTCTGGATGCGCTCACAGCAGCGATGGGGATCGATTGGGGAAAAGTGGAAGCCTTTCACCTCGATGAATATGTAGGGATACCGGTTACGCATCCGGCGAGCTTTCGGAAGATTCTTCTGGAACGCGTTATCGATAAAGTGGGAATCAAGACTTTTCACTTCATTGAGGGCGACGCTTCCGATCTGCCGGCGGCAGTTCGCGAGGCGGGTCGACAACTCACATCGGCGCCAATCGACATCGCATTGATTGGGATCGGAGAAAACGGGCACATCGCATTTAACGATCCGCCGGCAGATTTCGAAACGGAGGATCCTTACATCGTGGTGAACCTGGATGAAGCCTGCCGGCGGCAGCAAGTCGGAGAAGGATGGTTCCCAGATCTTTCGCAAGTACCCACACGCGCGATCTCCATGTCTCCACGGCAGATCATGAAGGCACAAGAAATCGTCGCGGTTGTTCCGGATGAGCGCAAGGCTCGGGCGGTGCAGACGTGCCTGGAGGGAGAAATTCGCCCTTCGGCTCCAGCCTCGATTTTGCGCAAGCATCCGAATACGACCCTCTTCCTCGACGAAGACTCTGCATCGCAATTGAGACCCGAGTTACGGAGCGGGCTGAAGCAAGCACAGGTGGCGATCGGACCTTAGCTCACCGCGATTCGTGCAATGTCGATGAATGCAACGTCGATCCCAGACATGGAGAACGCAAAGAAGCCGATTTCGTCGCTGCGCTGGTGGATCGGCGGACTGCTGTTTGCTTCCACGGTCATCAACTACATCGATCGGCAGACGCTCTCCCTGCTCGCTCCCTACCTCAAAATTGAATATCACTGGACCAATACGGATTATGCGAATCTCGCAATTGCCTTTCGCGTGGCATATTCCATTGGGCAGAGTGTGTTCGGCAGGCTGATGGATCGTGTCGGGACGCGGCGCGGACTGACGCTGACCGTGATCTGGTATTCGATCGTTTCCATATCGACATCGCTGGCCCGGGGATTTTACAGCTTTGCCACTTTTCGTTTTCTGCTCGGCGCCGGGGAGTCGGCGAACTGGCCGGCAGCCACGAAGGCGGTTTCGGAGTGGTTCCCCAAGCGTGAGCGCGCCTTGGCCACGGCGCTGTTCGATAGCGGATCGTCGATCGGCGGTGCAGTCGCGCCGTTCATCGTGTTGTGGATTTACTTCCGCTGGGGCTGGCGTCCAGCATTCGCCGTCCCGGGAGTGTTGGGATTTCTGTGGCTGATTCTCTGGCGCTGGCTGTACTATGCGCCTGAACATCACGATCGAATCAGTACGGCTGAGCGCGAGATGATCGCGGCCGACAAGCGAGAATCGGAGCCAGCGCACGAGCGCCATGTTCGGGTTCCGTGGAGCGATCTGCTGAAGCTGCCGCAGACTTGGGGAACGATCATTGCCAAGACGTTCACGGATCCAGTGTTCTTCTTCATTACGGAGTGGTTCCCGATTTACCTTGTCGCAAAAGGAATCGAACTCAAGAGCGGCTTGATCGCGGTATGGATTCCCTTTGTTGCGGCCGATATCGGTAGCTTCTTCGCCGGATGGCTATCCGGATATCTGGTGCGGCGGGGAGTTTCGCTGGGGTGGGCGCGCAAGATACCGATTATCTATGGCGGCATCGGAATGACGCTGCTGATCTTCACTATCTTCACCACGAATCTGTACCTAATCGCGTTTCTATTCGCAATTGTGACTTTCACATACGCGGGATTCACGATCATGGCCAACACACTGCCATCGGATCTGTTTGCGAGCGATTCCGTGGCCTCGGTCAGCGGGCTGGGAGGAACGGGCACGGGGCTTGGGACGATCGTGGCTTTCAAATTGATTGGCTATGTTTCAGACGCGCGGCAGAGCGCGGGCACGCACGCATTCGATCCCATCGTGATCCTGGCGGGAATCGTCCCTTTCATCGGGATGATTCTGGTCTTATTTCTGATTCGCAATACAAAAGCTACAGAGCAGGGCCTGGTGCGCCGAATCTGAGGTTTCGTTACACTCGTGTGTCGTACTGAGGAGACCGCGTGAAAATCACGGATGCCAAAGTGTTCGTTTCGTGTCCGGGGCGAAACTTCGTAACGCTCAAGATCTGGACGGATCAGGGAATTTACGGGCTCGGCGATGCGACCTTGAATGGGCGCGAGTTGGCCGTTGCCTCGTATCTTACTGATCACTTGATTCCCTGCTTGATTGGTCGAGATCCGTCGCAGACGGAGGATGTGTGGCAATACCTTTATCGTGGTGCATATTGGCGGCGCGGCCCGGTGACGATGACAGCGATTGCCGCCATCGACATGGCGCTCTGGGACATTAAAGGGAAAGCGCTCAACACTCCGGTTTACAACCTGCTCGGCGGAAAAAGTCGCACTGGAGTTCTGGTATACGGTCACGCGAACGGGCGGGATATCGAAGAGACCGCCGATGAGGTCGCAAAGTACAAAGAGAAAGGCTATCTCGCGGTGCGGGCGCAGACGGGAATTCCGGGACTGCCTTCGACGTATGGGGTAGCAGCAGACAAGCTGTTCTACGAGCCCGCGGAAAAGGGCCTGCCGCCAGAAAATTGGTGGTCCACAGAAAAGTATCTGCTGCACGTACCGAAATTGTTTGAGGCGTTGCGCCTGAAGTTTGGCGATGACCTGCATCTGTTACACGACGTTCATCACCGATTGACGCCGATTGAAGCGGCGCGATTAGGGAAAAGTCTGGAGCCCTACCATCTGTTCTGGTTGGAAGATGCGGTTGCTGCCGAGTTGCAGGAAGGATTCCGGATCGTGCGCGAGCACACCACGACACCACTGGCTGTGGGCGAAGTCTTCAATGCCGTGTGGGACGCGCACATTCTGATTACAGAGCAACTGATCGATTACCTGCGCATGACGGTAGTTCATAGCGGCGGGCTCACCCATTTGAAGAAGATTGCCGCGCTGGCGGAGATCTATCACGTGCGTACGGGAGGCCACGGAGCAACCGATCTCTCCCCGGTGGCGATGGCGGCGGCGCTGCACTTTGATATTGCCATCAATAATTTCGGCATCCAGGAGTACATGCGACATACCAAGGAGACGGACGAGGTCTTTCCGCATGCGTATTCATTCGCAAACGGGTACTTGCATCCCGGTGATGCAGCGGGGTTGGGCGTCGATTATGACGAGAAACTGGCCGCGCAGTTTCCTTATGAACGCGCGTACCTGCCGGTAAACCGAAAACTGGATGGCACGATGTTTAACTGGTAACGCTTGATCGTTGGCAACACTCGAGGAGCTATGTACAAGAAATTAGATTTGGTGGGAAAAGTGGCTGTAGTAGTGGGAGGAAGTTCGGGAATCGGACGGACGATCGCTCTTGGCCTGGCGGAAGGCGGCGCAGATGTGGTGTCGAGCGCGCGGCGCATGGAGTTGGTGAATTCCCTGGCCAACGAGATTGAGGAGCTCGGGCGAAAGACGCTGCGAGTCATGTGCGACGTGGGGGATCGAGCATCCTTAGAGAAACTGTTGCAGGCCTGTCTGCAAGCGTTCGGCAAAGTCGACATCCTTGTAAACGCGGCAGGTATTACCAAGCGCGCCCCTACCGTGGATTATCTCGAAGCAGATTGGACTCGTATTCTGGATACGAATCTCACCGGAATGCTGCGCACCTGTCAGGTGTTTGGACGGCACATGATTGAGCGGAAGTATGGAAGGATCATCAGCATTGCGTCGATGGGATCGTTCCTTGGACTTTTCGAAGTGGCCGCCTATAGCGCGAGCAAATCCGGCCTCGCATCGCTGACCAAGTCTCTGGCCGTGGAATGGGCCAGGTATGGCATCTGCGTGAACGCGATTGCTCCGGGATATTTTCGGACACCGCTCAGCGAGAAGCTTCTGGTCGGCACGGGACGAGGCAGAGAAGTCATTATGCGAACCCCGATGAACCGGTTCGGCGAACTCGAAGAGTTGGTGGGAGCAGCGGTGTTCCTGGCGTCGGATGCGGCTAGTTTTGTGACGGGAACGATCCTGCCGGTCGATGGTGGGGTTCTGGCAAGCGGGGTAAATCAGTAGGAAGTCAGGAAGCTTTCTTGCTGCGGAGCGATGCTCTTGCGGACGAGACGGCATTTACGAGCTCGCGCGCTGCGGTGGAGACTTTCTCCAAATTTCCTTCTCGCAGTGCAACGACATCGACCAAGTCCGCTCCGACGCCGAGCGCGAATGCGCCGGCTGCAATAAATTCGGCAGCGTTTGTGGCGTTGACTCCGCCGGTCGGAATCAACGAGGCGTGCGGGAATGGCGCTTTTAGCGATTTCAGATACTTGGGTCCACCCACATTCCCACAAGGAAAGATTTTCACCAGCCGTGCACCATGATCTTGGGCATTCATCAGTTCGGTAGGGGTGAGGGCGCCTGGTATTGCAAGCTTGGCGTTGGCGCGAGCAACCGAGAGTACCGAAATTGCGAGACCGGGGCTTACTAGAAATTGTGCTCCCGCTCTGAGGCACGATTCGGCCTGGTCGGCATTCGTCACCGTCCCCGCTCCGATGAGAACGTCACCCGCACGATGTTGCACGAGTTCGCGGATGACAGCGACGGCATTGGGAACGGTCATTGTGATTTCTACGACGGGAATACCACCGGCACAGATGGCCTCGACTGCACGGTTGGCCTCGTCGACGGAAGAGGCCCTGACTACCGGAATGATTCCGATTTCGCCGATCTTGCGAATTACATCTTCAATGCTAAGTTCCGTCGCCATATGCCTCGCCTCTAGCGTTCAATTCGGGCGGTGCGAGATGTCATCGCCTGCAATACTTCCGATAGCGTCGCCATGGTTGTGTCACCGGGAGTCGTCATTGCCAACGCCCCATGTGCCGCGCCGCACTCCACCGCCCACTGCGGGTCTTTGCCCGCGAGGAGTGCATAAATCAGGCCGGAGGCAAACGAATCGCCGCCCCCGACGCGGTCATAGATTTCGAGATCCCCGCGCGCAGCTGCTTCATAGAACCGGCCATCGTGATAGCAGAGTGCGCCCCAATCGTTTCGGCTCGCAGTTTTGGCATGGCGAAGCGTGGTCGCAATCACAGCCATCGAAGGATATTCCCGCACCACGGCTTCAATCATTTTCTTGAAGCCGGCTGAGTCGAGATTGGAGTGATGCTCATCCAGACCGGAGACGGAAAATCCGAGTGCTGCAGTGAAGTCTTCTTCGTTGCCGAGCATGACATCTACATAGGCAGCTAAGCGGCGGTTCACTTCCTGCGCTTTCGGTTTTCCACCGATAGATTTCCAGAGTGAGGTGCGATAGTTCAAATCGTACGAGACGATTGCACCACTCGCTTTGGCGGCCTTCATCGCCTCTTCCGCCACCAGCGGAGTGGTTTCAGAAAGCGCGCAGAAGATTCCCCCGGTATGGAACCATCGGGTTCCGTCTTTTAAGAAAATCTGCTGCCAGTCGATGTCGCCAGGTTTCAGCTGAGAAGCGGCCGTGTGTCCACGATCGGAGCAACCGACCGCGGCGCGCAATCCGAAGCCGCGTTCGGTGAAATTCAGGCCGTTGCGGACGGTGCGTCCGATGCCGTCATAAGGAACCCAGCGAACATACTTCTGAGAAACGCCGCCCTGCAGCATGAGATCTTCGACCAGTCGACCAATAGGATTGTCGGCCAATGCGGTGACAATCGCGGTATCGAGGCCGAAGCAGCGCCGCAGGCCGCGGGCCACGTTGTATTCGCCTCCGCCTTCCCACGCGCGAAAATAGCGGGCAGTAGAAATGCGTTCGTCACCGGGGTCGAGGCGCAACATAACCTCACTCAGACTTACCAGGTCCCACATACATGCAGACTTCGATTTGGTCGCGAGGGCCGGCATGAAGATTTCTTGCAGTGGAGGCTTATATCCTGAGAGTGAGCAGGATTGGGGGAAATCGTTATTTCCCGAAACGCCCCTTAAATCGCAAAGATTCTAAATGATTTGTGGGCGATACTACGGGAAATTAGCAGACTTTGCGCGGTAGTTGCACGCAATGAAAATGGCCAGCGGCAGGGAGTGGTATCTGGAGCGGCAAAAAGCGGCTTACAACCGAACAGAAGATTCTCCTTATAAAAAATCTGCATCGCTTGCACCGCTATTCTGATCTTGTCGAAAAGCCGGCTTTCTGCTAAAAGAAAGTTTATCGGAAGTTTTCACCACCTCTGCTTGGGGAGAAAAACTGAGGCAACCGCCTCCCTAGCGATCCATCTCTAAGCGAGAATGGATTTTCAACCGAAGTAACTGGTCCGGGCATAAGCTTATCTTGCGCCCGGGACCCGGGCCCCCAACCGCTTATCCTTCGGAGTTCGGATGCAGTACAGCGGCAGATTCGAAGTCGGCAATAGAAGTGCTAGTTCCTGCGCTCCCGCTTGTTCGCTCGTACTGATTCCTTATTTTTCCGACACCTTCCCACTAATTCCGGGACTATCCCCCAATTGAGACCCAACGCCGGAGGAAGATATGGCGACGAATTTCGTCCAGATTGAAAACGAATCAGAGATCAAGCAGCGGCTTGAGGCAGAGCGCGCGCGTTTGCGCAAAATCGCCGGCCTTGACCAGCCCAACCACTTTCATCGCCCGGTAGAGCGGGCATTCACGGCGGACCAGAGGCCGCACACCACAATCTTGTTTGGTGGATTCACGTGGAAGCACGAGGACTTGATTCGCGCGGTGTTTCAGGGCTGCGGCTACCGGTGCGAAAAGCTTCCAGTTCCCGACGTGCCCGCATTCCAGATTGGCAAAGAATTCGGGAATAACGGCCAGTGTAATCCGACGTATTTTACGGTCGGCAATCTGGTGCAGTATCTGCAATTCCTCGAAAAAGAGGGCGTGTCACGCCAGCAGATTCTTGACAACTATGTCTTCTTCACGGCGGGATCGTGCGGCCCGTGCCGCTTCGGCATGTATGAGGCGGAGTATCGCTTCGCTTTGAAGAATGCTGGCTTTGATGGCTTCCGAGTTCTGCTCTTCAAGGATAGCGACGGCATCAAGGCCGCCTCGGGAGAGCCCGGTCTGAAATTCTCCATCGATTTCGGCTTCGGCATGTTGAATGCCATGCATCTGGGCGACGTCATCAACGATCTGATTTATCAGATTCGTCCCTACGAAGCGAATAAGGGTGAGACCGATCGCGTTTTCCGCGAGATGGTCGATGGACTCTGCCAGGACCTGAAGAATCGCAAGGCATTCGAGATCGAGAAGAGCGCACCCGGCTGGGCGAAACCGAAATTCAAGAACAATAAAATTCTTCGCAACACCTTCAACGTGTTCGGCAAATGGCATGAACACATGTGGGGCGAGGACTACCTGAATGCGCTCGCAAATGCCCGCGCGAAAATGGATTCTATCGAAGTGGACCGCACTCGAGTGAAGCCGCTGGTAAAGATCACTGGCGAGTTCTGGGCGCAACTCACTGAAGGCGATGGCAATTTTCACATGTTCGATTTCCTCGAACGCGAAGGGGCGCAGGTGCTGGTTGAGCCGATCGCGACGTGGGTAGCCTATCTTCTGTATCAGGCCAAGGCGCACGCCATCGCGAAGTGGCCCGTCAATCGTCCGCATCGCAATCCCGAATGGTATGAAGTCAAGAAACAGTTTGCCAACTACATCGGCCTGCACAAAAAGTTGTGGGGGATTGGAGCCGGCCAGAAGATGTGGAACTTCTTTTATCACCGGACTGCCAAGCACCTGGGCGGCATCACACACCATTTGGCGCCGCAGAAAGAATTGGCTGAACTGGCAGATCCGTTCTACAACCAGTTCGCGCGCGGCGGTGAAGGCCACCTGGAAGTGGGAAAGAACGTCTACTACACGGTGCACAAACTCTGTCACATGGTGCTGGCATTGAAGCCGTTCGGATGCATGCCGTCATCACAATCGGATGGTGTCCAGTCAGCCGTGATCAACAAGTTCAAAGACATGATTTTCCTGCCGATCGAAACCTCCGGCGAAGGCGAGGTCAACGCGCACAGCAGGGTGCAGATGGCGCTGGGCGAGGCCAAGGTAAAAGCCAAGTCTGAGTTTGAGCAATGTCTGAAATCGACGGGTAAAACGATGGCTCAGATTCGCGAATACATCGATGAGCATCCGGAACTGAAACGTCCCTTCTACCAAGTGCCGCATCGTGAAGGCGTTGCAGGTACAGCTGCGCAGTTTGTGCTGCATGTCAGCGAGCGCATCGACAAAGACACGCGCTTTAGGAAACGCGCTCGAGTCAGAGTTGAAGCGGCTCCTGCGATGTCCGGCGACTAAAGGCTATACCGCCGAGGTCGCCGAGCACGCAGAGGGAATCATTCTTCTGTTCGTCTCGGCGAACACTGCGTTTTCGGCGGTTGTAATTTATTGTTCTGACGGAGAGAAGACTTCATGCACGACCATAAAGGTCCGCAACTGATCCAGATTGCTCCAATCGATCCGCCGGCTCCATCGATCCAGCAGGCGCGGCATGCACACCATGGCCGCGACCATCAGATTCAGTTCCTGGTAGGGCTCGACGTGGGCTCGACCACGGTAAAGGCTGTGGCGGTTGAAGCGAAGACAGACAAAGTACTCTGGCAGGACTACCAGCGTCACGAAACGAAGCAGCCGGAAAAAACGCTGGAATTCCTCAAGCGCATGGAATCTGAAGTTGGGATCAACCGTCACAACACGCGGATGTTCCTGACCGGATCGGGCGGAACTGGCATCGCTGATCAGATCGGCGCCAAGTTTGTGCAGGAGGTGACCGCAGTTTCGCTGGCGGTCGAAAAGCTGCATCCCGAAGTGTATTCGGTGATTGAACTCGGCGGGCAGGACGCGAAGATCATCGTTTTCAAAGACGACGACGAAACCGGACGCAAGAAGAAAATTCCATCCATGAACGACAAGTGCGCTGGCGGCACGGGCGCCGTCATCGACAAGATCAACGCGAAACTGAAGATTCCTACCGACCTGCTGGCGCAACAGAAATATCACGGCGTCAAGCTGCACAAAGTCGCGGGCAAGTGCGGGGTATTCGCGGAGACGGACATCAATGGCCTGCAGAAGGTGGGTACCCCTCCGGACGAATTAATGGCTTCGCTGTTCGAGGCAATCGTACTGCAGAACCTGAGCGTTCTCACCCGCGGGCATACGCTGCGACCGCACGTGTTGCTGCTCGGTGGGCCGAACAGTTTCATCCGAGGAATGCGCGAGGCGTGGCAGGCCAACATCCCGCGGATGTGGCTGGAACGCAAAGTTCAAATTCCGGACGGCGCCAAGCCCGAAGATCTCATCAAGGTTCCACAAAACGCGCAGTACTTCGCAGCCTTGGGCGCAGTCGAATTCGGCCGCAGCGAGGACGATTGCATCGGGTGCTACTGCGGATATGAAAAACTGATTCACTACATCGAATTCGGACGACAGGAGGAGAAGGCGAAGTCCGGTGGCAAGGGACTGGTTGAGAAACCTGACGACCTCGAACTCTTTAAGGAAGCCTATCGACGCCCGAAGTTTACTCCGGCGGTCTTCCAGAGTGGCACTACCGTTGGCGGATTCATCGGGATTGACGGCGGGTCTACTTCAACCAAAGCTGTATTACTCGACGAAAACGGTGACATCCTCTGCAAGTCCTACCAACTCTCGAATGGCAATCCGATTCAAGACACGATCGAAATGTTCGAGAACATCCGCGCACAAGTGGAAAAACAGAACGCGAAACTCGAAGTGCTCGGAGTGGCAACCACTGGATATGCCAAGGACATTTTGAAAGATGTTCTCAACGCCGACGTGGCGCTGGTCGAAACTGTGGCGCACACGGAATCGGCACTGAAGTTCTATGAAGATCCGCACGTGATCGTGGACGTCGGTGGGCAGGACATCAAGATCATCATCCTGCACAACGGGCGGGTGAAGGATTTCAAGCTGAACACGCAATGCTCGGCGGGAAATGGATACTTCCTGCAATCTACGGCCGAGGGTTTCGGACTCAGCGTTAACCAATACGCCGATCTGGCCTTTTCGGCGCAGGCCATGCCCGTTTTTGGCTACGGCTGCGCCGTATTCATGCAGTCGGACATCGTGAATTTCCAGCGGCAAGGCTGGCGCGCGGAAGAAATCCTTGCTGGTTTAGCAGCAGTATTACCGAAAAACGTTTTCCTGTACGTCGCCAGTATCCCGAATCTCGCTGCGCTGGGATCGCGATTTGTCCTGCAGGGCGGAACGCAGAATAACCTGGCGGTTGTAAAGGCAGAAGTCGATTTCATCCGCAACAGTTTCCGAGCGACGGGCAAGCAGCCCGAAATTATCGTGCACGAGCACTGCGGAGAATCCGGAGCGATCGGGGCGGCTCAAGAATCCCTGCGGCTCTGGCGCAATGGCCAGCAGACCACCTTTGTTGGACTCGACGCGGTGCGTAAGATCGAATACCGCACGACCCGCAACGAAGACACGCGTTGCCATTTCTGCAAGAACGACTGCCTGCGAACGTTTATCGATATCCGGACGCAGCCGAAGAACGACCTCAGCTTTGTGCCCATCCAAAAAGTCACGAAGGTTCCACTGATGCACGGCGAACAACGCTTGATTATCGCCACGTGCGAAAAGGGCACGGTCGAAGACGTCAACGACATGAAGGACATCAAGGCTGGGCTGGACTCCATTCGTGCCCAACATCCGAATTTTGTCGACTATGCATCGAAAGAAGTTTTTCGGCCGACGAACGCGAAGAGTGTGGCCGATCCGCCGCCGACTCGCGCTTGGTCTGGATGGAAAAAGGGTGATAAGGAACGTCGCGCGCTGATGGAGCACCGTGGGAAAGTACGCATCGGCATCCCACGCGTGCTGAACATCTACACCTATGCGCCGCTGTTCAACGCATACTTTGAGAGCTTGGGGGTTCAACCCGAGAACATTATTTACTCCGACTACACGAGTTCCGAACTGTATCGGGCCGGGGCTAGCCGCGGGGCGATTGATCCATGTTTCCCCGCGAAGATCGGCATCTCCCACGTTTACAACCTGATTCAGGAGAAGCATCGCAAGAAACCGCTGGACGCAATCTTCTTCCCCATGTATGACGTGTTGCATTCGCCGCTGGTGAAGATCGTTGCCGCAAACGCGTGTCCGACGGTTACCGCGACGCCAGAGACGGTGAAGGCCGCGTTTACCAAGGAGAACGACGTTTTCGCAGAGCACAATGTGAAATACATCGACCCGGTGCTCAACTTCGCCGACCGGAAACTGTTCGCTCACCAGATGCTGCAGGCGTTGCAGGCGTTGCTCGGCCTCTCGCAGGAAGAAAATGATCGCGCGGTCGAGTCAGGATTCGCCGCGCTTCAGGAATATGAAAGCGGAATCCGGCGGCGCGCCCGGCAGGTTCTGGATCAACTCGAGCGCGAGGATCGCATCGGCATCGTGATGCTCGGGCGGCCGTATCACCACGATCCGGGGCTGAATCACGAAATTTTGGATGAGTTCCAAAAGCTTGGTTATCCGATCTTCTCGCAGAATACTTTGCCAATCGACGACGATCTGCTGGAACGCCTCTTCGGCGAGGAAGTTCGCGCTGGTGTCGTCAGCAGCCCGCTTGATATCACCGACGCGTGGAAAAACTCCTACTCCTGCAGCACCAACCACAAGGTGTGGGCGGCGAAGTTTACGGCGCGGCACCCGAACCTGGTGGCGCTGGAAATTTCCAGCTTTAAGTGCGGCCATGACGCTCCGATTTACGGCGTCATCGAAGGCATCATCGAGCAGTCAGGGACGCCGTATTTCTGCTTCAAAGACCTCGACGAGAATAAGCCGTCGGGATCGATCCGGATTCGCGTCGAGACCATCGATTATTTCCTCCGACGTTATCGCGAGGAAGTGATTCGGAAGCGGAAAGCGGAGCAAGACATTGAAGCCCAACTGGCCGCACTGGAAGCCCAGTTGCGAGGCGAAAGCTTCCACTCGGAGCCGTTGCCTTCAGCGATCGAAACTGAGGCCCAGGGGATGGCCGCGGATTAGAAGCGGTGCTCCGCGTGACCGGGTTCGGTTTTCCCAGAACGCATCGCGACCGCTTCGAAAGTTCAGAACGGCGTCCATCCACAATCCGGTGAATCGGCGCCTGAGCAATGAGCCTAGCGTGGTTCATAGCGTTATCATTTCTGGCAGCCCGGCCCGCTTGTTAGCCAGAATCGCAAATACAGCCTCTTCGCGTATCTCCTCTGGCCGGTCTAAAATCATTAGATACTTATGCAGACTCGAAACTTAGGCAACTCCGACTTGAAAATCACTCCTATCGGGGTCGGCGCTTGGGCGATGGGCGGCGGCCAATGGGCGTTCTCGTGGGGAACACAAGATGACGACGCATCGATCGCAGCCATTCATACGGCGCTCGACGCCGGTGTGAACTGGATCGACACGGCTGCTGTCTACGGCCTTGGCCACTCGGAAGAAGTCGTGGGCAGAGCGATCAAGGGGCGAGCACAACGTCCTTACATCTTCACGAAGTGCAGCCGGGTATGGAACGAGAAGGGCGAGATCGGATATAGCCTTAACCCCGCTTCTCTGCGGAATGAACTGGAGGCAAGTCTTAGGCGTCTTCAGGTCGACGTGATTGATCTTTATCAGATTCATTGGCCGCAACCGGATCCCGAGATTGAAGAAGGCTGGCGAACGCTGGCGGAAATGAAGAAGGAAGGAAAGGTCCGGTATATCGGGGTCTCGAACTTCAATGTGGAACAGATGAAGCGGGCAGAGGCGGTTGCTCCGATTACGTCTTTACAGCCGAATTACAACATTGTGACGCGAGACATCGAGAAACAGATTCTGCCGTATTGCCGGGAACGGAACATCGGCGTCATTGTCTATGCGCCGATGAAATCGGGTTTATTGACCGGCAAGATGACGCGCGAGCGGATTGCATCCCTGCCACCGGACGATTTCCGGCCAAGAACGATCAGCTTTCAGGAACCTCTCCTCAGTCGGAATCTGGGACTCGTCGAAGTGCTTCGTAGGATTGCAGACCGTCACGGACGAATGCCCGGCGAGATCGCGATTGCATGGACACTGCGCGATCCCGTCGTCACTGGAGCGATCGTGGGCATGCGATCTGCTGAGCAGGCGAAACAGATTGTGCGATCGGCCGAATTCCGGCTGGGCCAGGATGAGATCCTCGAAATCGAGAATTACCTCAACGCGAATCCAGTCGCTGCGTAGATCTATCAGGTCGGGCGAATCAGAATGACAATTGCATACGGAAGGGTTCGGGTCATCGACTCGCACACAGGCGGTGAGCCGACAAGACTCGTGGTCAACGGCGGACCAAATCTCGGGACTGGGCCGCTGGCTGATCGTCTCGAACGATTTCGCCGCGAGCACGATCGCTTCCGCTCCGCCGTTGTAGCCGAGCCCCGCGGATCGGATGTAATGGTCGGCGCTTTGCTCTGTGAACCAGTCGATCCCGCTTGCTCGGCGGGCGTGATCTTCTTCAATAATGTCGGATACCTGGGCATGTGCGGGCATGGCACGATCGGACTAGCAGCCACTCTGGCTTACATGAAGCAACTTGCCCCAGGTACGCACCGGATTGAAACGCCCGTCGGAGAGGTCAGCGCCGTCTTGCACGAGAGTGGAGACGTGACGGTAAACAATGTCGCGAGTTATCGCTGCGCCGCCAATGTAGAAGTCGATGTGCCCGGGTATGGACGAGTGTGCGGCGACGTGGCTTGGGGAGGAAACTGGTTCTTTCTCGTCCGCAACCACGAATTGGAATTGACGCTGCAAAATATCGAAGCCCTGACCGCATTCACCTGGGCCATCAGACAAGCACTGCCGAAGCATGGTATCGCTGGAGACACCGGAAAGGAAATCGACCACATCGAGTTATTTGGCCCATCGCATCTGCCGGGAGTCGACAGCAAGAATTTTGTGCTGTGTCCAGGGAAGGCATACGACCGATCTCCTTGCGGAACGGGAACAAGCGCCAAGCTGGCCTGCTTGTACGCGGATGGAAAAATAAAGCCGGGGCAAGTCTGGAAACAGGAGAGCATTGTGGGCAGCGTGTTCGAGGGCACCGTGCGTGTGCAAGACGGCAAAATTTATCCCAGCATTACAGGGGCGGCTTTTGTGAATGCCGAGGCTGAACTCGTACTGAATCCGCAGGACCCCTTCTGCCTGGGGATTCGCGCCTGAGCCGATATGCACAACGTAGCCTATGACGCGGTGATCGTTGGGGCAGGAATCGTCGGCGCCGCGTGCGCGTACGAGTGCGCCAAGCGCGGCATGAAAGTCGCTGTGTTGGATCGCGATGTGGTTGGCGGAGGCGCGACCGGCGCCGCAATGGGACACATCGTCGTAATGGACGACTCGGAAGCGCAATTCGCGCTGACCCGCTACTCACAACATTTGTGGAACAACCTCGCAGAAGAACTACCGGATGATGTTGAATTCGAGCGGTGCGGGACCATCTGGGTCGCTGCCGATGAAGCGGAGATGACAGAGGTCCGGCGCAAACACGAGCATTACAAGGAGCGAGGGGTTCCAACCGAGGTGCTCGACCCTGAGCACCTGCAAAGGCTCGAACCGAACTTGCGCAGCGGGATGGCAGGGGGGCTTCGCGTGGTAGAAGATGCCGTGCTTTATCCGCCATGCGCTGCTCGATACCTCCTGGCGAGTGCGCAAGAGCGAGGCGCAAGTCTCTGCCTCGGCACAGCCGTCGCGGAGATCGGGTACGGAAGAGTTCGATTGTCCGACGCAAAAGAGTTCGCGGCGAAGATCATTATCAATGCGACCGGAGCATCCGCTCCGGATCTGACTCCGGGGGTTGAGGTAAAAAAGCGCAAAGGTCATCTCGTGATCACCGAGCGTTATCCCGGATTTCTGCGCCATCAACTTGTCGAACTTGGCTATCTGAAGAGCGCACACAGCGTTTCCAGCGACTCCGTCGCATTTAATGTTCAGCCGCGCCGCACCGGACAGATTCTGATTGGCTCATCGAGGCAGTATGGCGCCGATCATAAAGAAGTGGATCAGGCGATTTTGGCGCGCATGCTGCAGCGAGCTGAGCAGTACATGCCCGCTCTCTCAAATTTATCTGCAGTGAGAGCGTGGACCGGGTTCCGACCGGCGACTCCTGACAAGCTGCCGCTCATCGGTCTGCGGCAGGGAGACGACTCTTTATTTTTAGCAACCGGCCATGAAGGATTGGGAATCACAACTTCACTCGGAACGGCAAGAATTCTGGTGGACCAGATCACAGGCGTGAATCCGGAGATTCCAATCGAGCCTTATTTGCCCTCCCGAACGGCGAAAGAATGTGCTCATGCCTGATGCGATCACAATTACGGTAAACGGAGCGGTTGTGTCGGTTGCTTCTGGAACTACCGTGGCTGCAGCAATTCTGATCGCAGGCCAATCGTTTCGAAATTCGGTTCGCGGAGAACGGAGAGGTCCCTTGTGCGGGATGGGAACCTGCTTCGAGTGCCGTGTAGCCATTAACGGGGTACCTCATTCTCGAAGTTGCCAGACTCTTTGCGCGCAGGGGATGCAAGTCACGACTGATGAGTAGACACTCGCAAATCGATTTTGATGTTGTGGTCGTTGGAGGTGGTCCAGCGGGGGTCGCCGCTGCCGTGCGCGCGGCGGAATGCGGCGTTCGCGTCGGCATTGTGGATGACAACGCCAGCTTGGGAGGACAGATCTGGCGCGGTGTCTCAGATGAAGATGGCTCGAACGAAGCTTTGGAATGGTTCAGGCGGCTGAGGCAGTCGAGCGTCACGGTGCTGTGCGGGAAACGGGTTTTCGAGCAACGAGAGCAGGGCGTTCTGCTTGCCGAAGGAACTGACGATCTCGTCGAACTGCGCTACAAAAGCCTTATTCTCGCGACCGGAGCCCGCGAGCTATTTCTACCCTTTCCGGGCTGGACTTTGCCGAACGTGCTCGGCGCCGGCGGTTTGCAGGTAATGGTCAAAGGCGGCCTTCCGATTCGCGGGAAGCGCGTGGTCGTTGCCGGCACAGGACCGTTGCTGCTCGCCGTAGCCGCGTACCTTCGAAAACAAGGTGCCGTCATCCCGATTATCTGCGAGCAGGCCCCCTGGAGTGGCCTCGCGGAGTTTTCACTGTCGCTGATCCTTCATCCAAAAAAGATCGCTCAGGCTCTGCACCTGAAACGAGAGCTGGCGGGGATTCCGCTTGCCACAAATTGCTGGCCGACGACGGCTCAGGGAACTCAGAGCCTTGAGAGTGTGACTGTCTTACGCAACGGGAAATCAGAACAGTTTGATTGCGACTATCTGGCCTGCGGGTTTCATCTCGTCCCCAATACTGAGTTGCCGCAGCTATTGGCTTGCCGCATGGATGGCGGTTACGTTCAGGTCGACAAGTATCAGCAGACTACAGTCGATGCAGTTTTCTGCGCAGGGGAACCAACCGGCATCGGAGGAGTAGACCTTTCGCTGGTTGAAGGAGAGATCGCCGGGCTTGCCGCCGCTGGTCGTCCGGAAAAAGCTCGAGATCTATTCTCAGCGCGGGAGAGAGCGCGTGGATTTGCCCGAATGCTGGATCGTACATTCCGTCTTAGACCGGAGCTTAGGAAACTGCCAATCGCGAACACGATTATTTGTCGATGCGAAGACGTTTTATATTCCCAGTTACAGCATCATTCCAGTTGGCGATCCGCGAAATTGCACACGCGGTGTGGTATGGGAGCATGCCAAGGTCGAGTCTGTGGTCCAGCAGTTCAGTTTCTTTTTCGATGGAATCCGGACTCAGTGCGGCCACCGGTCTTCCCTGTGCGCGTTGCCAGCCTTGCCGGAATACCAGAAGTCGCAGCGGTGAACGAATACCAGGAGGCTTGAGATGAATTGGAACGGCGTCATACCTGCGATTACGACGTGTTTCCGAGAAGATCTGAGCATCGATCACGAGTTCATGGCGAAGCATTGCAGCTGGCTGCTGGACAATGGCTGCACGGGAATCGTGGCTCTGGGATCCCTCGGCGAAGGAGCGACTCTCAATTTCGACGAGAAGTTGCAGATCTTGCGCACGTGTGTTGCGGCAATAAAAGGTCGTGCCCCAGTAGTGGCATCAGTTTCCTCGCTGACCACAGCTGAGGCCGTCGCTTTGGCGAAGACTGCGGCCCATCTGGGATGCGATGGCCTGATGGTGCTTCCTCCATATGTTTATCGGGGAAGTTGGCGAGAAATGAAGATGCATGTTGCCGCGATCTTCCAGGCTACGTCTCTCCCTTGCATGCTCTACAACAATCCAATCGCCTACGGAACGGACTTCCTGCCGGAGCAAATTCAGGAATTGGCCGCGGAGCACGAAAACTTAAAAGCAGTCAAAGAATCGAGCGCCGATGTAAGACGCGTTTCCGCCATTCGAGCTTTGCTGGATCGACGGTTGCAGATTCTGGTTGGGGTGGATGATGCGGTGCTGGAAGCTGTAGCCGTCGGTGCGACTGGTTGGGTGGCAGGCCTGGCCAACGCTCTGCCCCGTGAATCCGTGGACTTGTTTAACTTCGCGATCAATCGCGAAAATGATAAAGCTTTCGAGTTGTACCGGTGGTTTCTGCCCCTGCTGCGGATGGATACCGTACCGAATTTCGTGCAACTCATTAAGTTAGTGCAGGCCGAACTGGGGATCGGAAATTCCCGAGTGCGTCCGCCCCGTCTGGAATTGGCAGGCAGCGAATTGCAACAAGCGGTCAATGCTATTCGCGACGCATTGCGGTTGCGTCCACAAATTGCGCGTGAGTTCGCGTTTACAGGACAGGAATAAAGACATGTTAGCGTCGATGGCAAAACTCTCTGGTCGATCTCTGATCGGCTTTCGTGAAGGCTCCGGTGCCGACAAACCTCTCTACGCCGCGAATCCGGCCACTGGCGAATCCTTGCAGCCTGGGTTTATTCCGGCCACGGCCGAAGAAGTTGATCTGGCAGCACGCCTCGCCGCGGATGCCTTTGAAACTTACCGCTCGACCACCGGTCGGCAGCGCGCGGCCTTCCTGCGAACGATCGCCTCTAACATTGAATCGGTCGCGGAGGAGATTATCGCGCGAGCGGGACAGGAAACCGCTTTACCACCAGCACGCCTGCAGGGTGAGACTGCGCGCACGTGCGCGCAGCTGCGATTGTTCGCGCAAGTCGCGGAAGAAGGCTCGTGGGTGAATGCGCGGATTGACCGCGCCGATCCCGAAAGAAAGCCTCTGCCGAAACCCGACATCCGCTCGCTGCTCCGTCCTCTCGGGCCCGTCGTAGTGTTCGGCGCGAGCAACTTTCCTTTGGCCTTTTCGGTGGCGGGAGGTGATACGGCATCCGCTCTCGCGGCAGGAAATACCGTCATTGTGAAAGCTCACGCGGCCCATCCCGGCACCAGCGAACTAGTAGGACACGCGATTCGGCAGAGCGTCCGCGACTGTGGCCTGCCCGAAGGCGTTTTCTCGCTGCTGTTCGGTAGCGGATCACAAATTGGCACCGCATTGATGAAGCACCCTTTGGTGAAAGCGGGAGGATTTACCGGTTCGCGCACCGCGGGAAGAATTCTGATGGACGTTGCGGCGGCGCGCCCCGAGCCCATTCCCTTCTATGCCGAAATGAGCAGCACGAATCCCGTATTCATCTTGCCCGGCGCGCTACGCGAACGAGCCGATCAGATCGCTGCGGGCCTGCACGCCTCGTTCACCATGGGCGCCGGTCAGTTCTGCACGAAACCAGGCATGGTGTTTCTGCCCAAAGGGCCGGATGCGATTCCATTTGAAAACAAGCTGCGGCAACTGGTGAAAGATTCCACGCCATTTCATCTTCTGACGAAAACGATTCATTCCGCATACGACTCCTCCATCGCTGGACGAAAGCAGCGCTCGAACGTAGAAGTTTCAGCAGCCGGGTCGCAATCGGCGGAGGGGTTCGGAGCGGGATCTGTTCTCTTTGAAACTGATGCTGACTCGTTCCTCGGCTCAGATCTGGGTGCGGAAATCTTCGGCCCGACAACGATCCTTGTGCAGCACTCGCAGCGCGATCAGGTACTCGCCATCGCCCGTGGGCTGGAAGGTCAACTCACCGCGACGATTCACGGAACCGATCAGGACTTGCGGGACTTTGCGGATCTTATTGCCATTCTCGAGACCAAGGCAGGACGACTCGTGTTCAACTCATTTCCCACCGGGGTTGAAGTCACGCACGCGATGGTGCACGGCGGCCCCTATCCTTCTACGTCAGACGGACGCTCGACTTCGGTTGGAAGTCAGGCGATCTTTCGCTTCACGCGCTTGGTTTGCTACCAGGGATTTCCCGAAGCTGCATTGCCTGAGGAACTGAAAAATGGAAATCCACTGGGCATGTGGCGAATGGTGAATGGCGAAATGACGCGCGAACCGATCAGAGGATAAAGCCAGAGATTCTCCGTCAATCCAATTTCGCAATTTCACGGCGTGTGATGGCTTGATGCAATCTGCGAACACTTTCTTCAAGCACTTCTGTCCGCTGATATTCAAGACCTTGCGCTTTGCCGAGGGAAAGGCGGGGATTCTGATGAAGCATTGGGCTCATCGCCGGCGTCGCAAGCCCGACGTGGATTTCAGTGACGCCCGTCCGGTCGATAATCGCAGGAGCATTCTCAATCCCGATTCTTCCTCCAGCCATGATCTTGATGCGGCCACGAGGCGGCCTGCACCAACTCTGCGACCGTGTCCACGCCCTGTAGACACTCCTGCTCGCCGCCGGAGGTGAGGAGCCGGTCCGCGCCCGTCGCACAGACGTCATCGAGAGCCCGAAACAGGTCCTCGGACATATCGAATGCGCGATGAAATGTGACTGAGAGTGGCCGCGCCAGTTCGATAAGCTCCCGCGTCCGTCCGACGTCGACCGTACCCTCGCGCTCCAGGATGCCGAGGACCACGCCATCCGCCCCCTCGCTCTTCGCAATCTCGATGTCGCGTTGCATGCTATCGAATTCCGCATCGGAGTAACAAAAATCTCCAGGACGCGGCCGGATGATGGGATGCAGTGCAATCGAAACTTTCGACCGCACTACCCCAAGCAGACCAAGACTGGGAGTGACGCCGCCTTCGAGCAGATCGCTGCACAACTCAATGCGCTGAGCTCCGCCGCGCTCCGCCGCGATGGCGGAGGCGACGGAGTCAACGCAGACTTCTATGAGCACCGGTTCGGTCATGATCAGAACCCTCTAGGCGCGCCAACCTAGCCAATAAAAACTAATCAGTTGTATGTGACAACTCGGTTCAGCCCTAAAACGCATAATGCAAGCTCAGTTGAATCTGGCGCACAGGCGAACGCACGCTGCTGATCAGCCCGAAGCTGCTATCCGTGATTGAATTGTCAGGGTTTCCGTAGCTGGCAATATTAAAGAGGTTGAAGAAGTCGGCCCGGAAACCGAGGACGTGCGATTCACCGAAAAGGTGAAAGTCCTTGAACAGCGAGGCATCGACTTGCCGATAGCCCGGACCACGTTCGCTGCTGTTATGCGCAGTACCGAACTGGAAGTTGCCTTCAGCTCCATACGCGCAGACTCCATTGTCAGACTCCAGCAGCCTGACACGGCGTTACGCGAGGGGTCCGTTCCCCACCAGTTGTTAATGGACTGATTGTGGATGATCATCGGGCGATATTGATTCGCGCGGTTGAATCCAAATCGCGTTTTGCGTTCCGTTGTTTCCCTGCCCGAAGATCGTGACTGGAAATCCCGAGTACAACAATGCTGACGCTGCCAGCTTCCATCCGCCAAATGCCGAATCGAGAAATCGATTGGCATCGCCGCCATAAGCTCGCCCGCGGCCAAAAGGAAGCTCATAAACACCAACAAAGTTCATGCTGTGGCGAATGTCCATGCCGGACGGGCCGTAATCGCCGTTGAGGTTGTACGCATCCTGGACGGACGAGCCATTCCAGCTGGTATTGGCGACCGCATAGTTGCCAGAAGAGTTGCGGTCAATAGACTTCGCCCAGGTGTAATTCAGTGTGTACTCCAGCCCTTTATGCGTGCGTTGCCGAACCGTGACCTGTCCCGCGTTGTAGTTCATCCGCGCCGCGGACTCGGTGAGCAGCAGCGGGCTGCATTCCCCGAGAAGAGAGTAGTACGGCGTCTGCAGCGCGGCAGGAAACGGGACATTGCAGTTGGGAACTACCCGATGCATTGATGATTGCTGACGTGGCAGCAGCGTGCTGGATCGGTATCTGGTTGGCATCGCGATAATCGGCCAGATGATGTCCATCTTGTCCGTGGTAGCCCACGCTGAACGACAACTCGTTCGTGATCGCGTACTCCGAGGTCAAATTGAATTGATGGATGTACGCCGGCTGCACATTCTGCGGCCATGCGGAGTACAGGTTGTAATTCGGGTTAATGCCGTATTGCTGTCCGCCGAAACATTCTTCGACGGTGAATGGAGCTCCCCCGCTGGTCGCGCTCGGAACCGGAGCATTCGTGATTGATTGCGAGAGAAAATGGAGGGCTGGAGGTCAGACGCTGATTGAACGAGTACCCTTCAAAGAAGCTCGTCGCTCCATAGCCACCGCGAAGCACGAATCGCGGATTCACTTGGTAGGCAAATCCCAGACGCGGCATAACCTGGTTGTAATTCGCGTTGTAACAGGCGCGCGTCGGACACACGATCGATCCGGCCACGGCTCCTGTCGGAACGTGTCCCGCGTATTCCACGGTTCCGCCGGGAAGAACATTCGCAGTCTTATTGTTCTGTTCGTACCAGGGCTGATCGTACTCGTAGCGGATACCCAGATTTAGAGTAAGTCGCGGAGACAATTTGAAATCGTCCTGGAAATATCCGGCAAGGCGCCACTGGCGGTTCCCAACCCAGCCAGTGGGGGAGGCGAGCTGATCAGTTCGAATGCGGTCCAGAACGAAGTCGGCCGGGCCGTAGCCCGGGCCATCGGAATGCACTGGAATTGGATGAAATGATCCGCTGTAGCTGAATTGTCCGAGAAAGCCGACGTTCCCTGCATTCACGTAATTTTGCTGATAGCGGGTCGCCTGTCCGCCCATCGTGAACAAGTGGCGTCCGCGCTGCCAGGTCAGATTGTCATGATAGTTGAAGGTATTGTCGGTAAACACTTGCAGGATTCGCATTTGCGCCAAATAGTTGGCAGTGTTGATGCTTTGCCCGGAGAATCCAGGCAAAATTCTGTTTACCGAAAGGGATGCCGACTTTCTGGTTGCCATTGAGTCCGAAAACACCCGAGGGATCCGTGGGAACACCATTATTCCAGCGAACACGCGTAAATCCAAAACGCGCTTCATTCACAATCGTTCGGCGAGAAAGGTGCAACAAAGCTCGCTCCGAAATCTTGGTTGGATAGGTATTTGAAATTGGGAAAGAACACCGGAACGATCGCGGTGGTGAGGTCTTTGCCGGTACCCTGAGAGTAAAAGCCGCTGATCTGATTAACGTTTCCGGGTGTCCAGTCAATTTTGAGTCTTCCTGGTTATTGGAGATGAAGCTCGATTCTTCCCATGGTAATTGCTCGCAATGAGCCCGTCGCCTCCGTTTTGATCGGAGTGCCGGGCGATTCGGTAGCGGGATACAGACTAGGATTCGCCGACAGGAACTTCGCCACAGGATTCACAACCGGTAGCCTGATCATTCGTATGCGGCGGAAGTTATTTTGCGTATCGTATAGTTGAGATCCCCTTAGCGGCGTCAGTGCAATGGAAATTGCCGTGTACGCATCGCGGTGTCAGAAGGCTGGCGGAACTCGTCCCGCCATTGTGCTTCCGAACTCCCTCATAGTCGAAAAAGAAAAAAAGCTTGTTCTTCAAAATCGGGCCACCGAATGGTGCCGCCAAAGATCTGCTGGGTATAAGAATTCTTGGGAATGACGGGTAATTGTGATCGTTGCCCCAGGAATTGGAATCGAAGATCTGGCTCTCGAGTAGGTCGTACAGCCGAGCCGTGAAAATTGATTGGTGCCAGATTTCAGGATGGTGACGACGGCGCCGCCATTGGCATTGCCATAGGTGGCATTGGCATTGGCGGCAACGACCCGCAGCTCTGCGATCGCATCGGGAGCTGGATTGTAACCGATGAGGTTGTTCTGAGGCTCGTTGTTATCGGCGCCTTCGATCATGTAGTTATTTTCCTGTTGCCGGTTTCCATTCACTGCCACGACGCCGTTGTTGTACGTGTTGCGTTCAATTGCGTTGTTGCCCGCTCATGCCGGTTGGATCGGTATCGATCGCCCCGGGCTGAAAGAGGGTCAGCGAAGAAAAGTTTCGTCCATTCAGCGGGACATTTTCGATTTCATTAGTGGTCAGCGTATTTCCCAGCGTGGATCGGTGGTATTCAGGATCGGATGAAACGTCTCTCTCACTGCTA
Organism: Terriglobia bacterium; assembly: GCA_963711365.1. Taxonomy (GTDB): domain Bacteria; phylum Acidobacteriota; class Terriglobia; order Terriglobales; family Acidobacteriaceae; genus Sulfotelmatobacter. The sequence goes on from CAVQDY010000012.1 coordinate 500,195, forward strand.
CAGTGCGTTGAGGCGCCGATCTTCAGCGCAGCATCGATTTTTGCTGTCTGGTCGATTTCCAGGGCAAAAGGTCCGATCGTACTTCAGGCGCAAAGCCCGTGTCCTCGACGGTCACATTATATGTGCCAATCGGCAGAAATCGGATCGTATACACGCCAGCGGAGTTTGTGACGGCCGAGGTCTTTACGGCGGTTGCAACGTTCTCCGCAGTAACCTTTGCGCCGACAACGACCGCACCACTGGGGTCTGTGACTTGTCCGGTGATCGAACCTGTAACGGTTTGTGCCGCAGCGTAAGACAGCGAGAGCGCGGCCGCGAACACGACTCCGAGAATGAACCGCAGTGTTTTCATGCAAATACCTCCAATGCCGACATCGCCCAACGGGCCGGCGGAGTCAAAGACTCGCCTGTTCCGAGGGTCTGTAACAGGCGACGCTAATCTGACCTGATGACCACTGTCAAGAATAAAGTGATCGTTTATGGCATAAACGCTCATGCTTGAAAGTCATATCTCACCATACTACGCATAGTTTTGATCTTGGATTCGGTTAAAATGCATTCGCTGGGAGCGTGAGTGAAGATGCACTCCGAGGTATGGCTCTCGCTAATCCCGGATTCTAAGGTCCGGTTTCGAGTGGTAGCTTTGCGCATATCCAAACAGAGGGTAGGCCCACATGAAGGCAGATAATCGGGCGGACCAAATCTTGAGGGAGTTGCGGCAAGAAGGAGATCTCACGCTCGATCTTTTGATCAAGAGGCTGGGGGCCTCAGCAGCGAGCGTCCGCCGCGATCTCACCAAGTTGGAAGCGAAGGGCCTGGTGCGGAGAACTCATGGCGGCGTGACGCTGGTTGAGCCATTGCTCTACGAGCCATTCCGATACGACTCTTTGTTTCAGAATCGCGAGCAACATCGGACGGGCGAGAAGCGCAGAATCGGACTGAACGCGGCGGAACTGATCCAGGAGAACGAGACTGTCGGCTTCACGGCGGGAACCACGACCACTCACGTCGCGCGCATTCTTCGTAATCGTCACAACATTCGGGTGATTACCAACGCCATCAACATCGCCATGGAATTGAGCAATTGCCCCGGGCTGCGGACATTCGTGACCGGAGGCTTCGTGCAGTGGGCCGGATCGTTTTCGCTGGTGGGACACGCGGCGATCGACTCCCTGAAAGATGTTTACATGGACCGCGTGTTTGTAAGTGTCTGCGGCATCGACGTTGGGCGAGGCATCACGGTCATCGAGCCGGAAGAAGCACTGACCTTCCGGACAATGATTCAGCAATCAAAACAAGTCGTGGTGGTAGCGGACTCGACCAAGATTGGCATGGTGACGCCATCGCTCATCTGCCCGATGTCAAACGTACAAGTACTCGTCACGGATACACACGCTACAGACAAAGCGGTCGCACCATTTCTGGAACGCGGCATCGATGTGCGACGGGTCTAGCTGTCGTCTGCTCCTCATTTCCGGGGCTGACTCGCAATCGACTCGGGCACATTGAAAAGCTGAAATTCGCGGATATGCGCCTCCGATACTGAAGACAGGATATGCAGGCGCACGCGTGAGGCAGTAATCAGAGCAAAGCGGTCGATACGTTTGTGTCCGATTGCCTGGCCCCGCGCGACTGCGACCCACTTCCCTGCTTTAAAAACTTCGATCGCGTACAGTTGCACGTGTTGTCCGCCGTTTAGCCATTCCATGGTGAGAGCGCGATCGAAGGTGATCGGCTGCAGAAAGTTGACTTCCAAGACAGAGTGATGCGAACCGGCGGGCGCCGACCAGAAGGTATCGGGATCACCGTCCAGTGCAAGTTCTTCTTCTGCTCCTGCTTTGACGTGCTTGCGGGCGAGATTATCGCCGTATTCATTTCGAATCGCCTCGCCAAACTCTCTGAGTCGTTGAACATCTGCTTCGGGAATTAATCCGCGCCGGTCGGGAGCAATGCCAAGCATGAGTTGCCCGCCGTGCCCCACGGTCTGCTCGTACGTCGACAGCAATTCCGGCAGACTCTTGAGACTTGCCTCATCGTTGGGATGCCAGAACCAGTGATTCTTGCGCAGCGGAGTGTCGGCCTCGACGGGACGCCAGCGGAGATATCCGTGACGATCAATTACGTTCCAGTTCTCGTAGGGGATGACACCGTCCTCATTTCCCACCCAGCGGATATCGCCGTACTCAAACAGCGCCATATCAGCGAATACCAGCGCGTTGGGCTGGGACACGCGAAGCTCCTCAATGATTCGAGGGAAGTTGTAAACGTGGCCGCCGCTGCCGGCGCCATCGAGCCAGAATTCTTCCAGGTTGCCATAATGCTGCGCCAACTCGTCCAGCTCGGCCGCATAGTATTTGTCATATTCCGCAGAATTTTTGTAGCGCGGTTCGTGGCGGTCCCAGGGTGAGAGATAGATTCCGAACTTCAGGCCATGTTTTCTCGCAGCCTCTTCTACGCTGCGGACGACGTCTCCTTGTCCGTTTTCGAATGGGCTGCTCTTCACGCTGTAATCGGTCTGCGCGGTCGGCCAGAGGCAGAATCCGTCGTGATGCTTGGCCACAAAGATCACATATTTAATTCCCGCCGATTGCAAGGCTTGCATCCATTGGTCTGGATCGAATTGTGTGGGATTGAAGACCTTTGGATCGGCAGTGCCGTCGCCCCACTCACGATCAAGGAATGTGTTGGGGCCAAAATGAATGATCGCTCCCATCTCCAAGTCTTGCCACTGCACTTGCTGCGGAGACGGTTTCAGATCCACGGCGTTCTGCGCGAAGGTCAGTACAGGGATGAAGACAACGACGAGGACAAGTGCGAGGAAGAGATGCGGGAGCGGCCGGAGGGATTTCATGACGCAAAGATTAGCACCAGCGCCACCCATACGTTCGTTGGATTGTTTCAGACGGAGTTCGTGAGGAGTGGAAGCCCTTGGCGAATAAGAGGTTAGGGGAAAATCCAGGGAGTTTTCCACAGTGTTCCTGAAGGAACATTTTTCCTACAATTTTGTACTTACATTCTCGGTGACGCGCGCAAGTCAAGCTGGAGCAATAAGTTAGGGGGAATGGAAAATGTGAACGCCGGTCACAATGGAATCTTGGCGGAAGCGAGTGGGGGTCGAACCCACCAGTGACAGGATTGCCTGCCGCTCGCCGGTTTTGAAGACCGGGACGATCACCGGACCGCATGCGCTTCCGCAGGACAACCAATCGCCGGGTGTCCCATCGCTCCGACCGAGTATAAACCGCAGGGCAGAAAGTTCGTGGTTCCCACCCTTCGCGTAAGGCGCGCGAAGAGTGGGGCACCCGCCGCACTGGTCGTATCCGGCGAGATCAAACGCAGGGCCGACCGCCTCGGAACAGGGCGCGGAGGAATTCCGCGCCCGTTCCGAAACCATCCAATCGAAATCAGCGTTCTGCTTCGCTGGTCTTACTTCGGTTGCGGTGCAGTTCGCAGATAAGGCTTCACCGTTTTGAAGCCAGGGAACTTCTGCGCTGCCTCTTCGTTGGACACCGCTCCCGTCAGGATCACGTCGTCGCCAGGCTTCCAATTCACCGGGGTCGCGACCTTGTGCTTGGCCGTCAATTGCATGGAGTCGATCACGCGCAGGATCTCGTCGAAGTTGCGGCCCGTGGTCATCGGATAGCTCAACTGCAGCTTAATCTTCTTATCCGGACCGACAACGAATACGGTCCTCACGGTCGCGTTGTCGGCGGGGGTGCGTCCTTCGCAGCTATCACCGGCTTCGGCGGGTAGCATCCCATAAAGTTTCGCCACCTTGAGCTGCGGGTCCCCGATCATGGGATAGTTCACTTTCGTGCCCTGCGTCTCTTCGATGTCCTTTTCCCATTTTTCGTGGCTCGATACTGGGTCCACACTCAGCCCGATGATCTTCACGTTGCGCTTGGCGAATTCCGGCTGCAGCTTTGCCATGTAGCCCAGCTCGGTGGTGCATACCGGCGTAAAGTCCTTGGGGTGCGAGAACAAAATGGCCCAGCCATCGCCAATAAATTCATGGAACCTGATTTTGCCCTGCGTGGTATCGGCGGTGAAATCAGGAGCGGTGTCGTTGATTCTAGGAACGCTAAAAGTCTCATTCACTGTTGCGGTCGTCATAGGATTCTCCTTCGTAGATTGTCATCGATACAAGATTCCGAAAGTCGGCCCGACCCCGGCTCCCAGCTCAATAAGCGGATGAAAATGAAACCCACCCGCTAGTGCCGGGTGGGTGGGAAGAATTTCGCTGAGTCCCTACCCACACGCCGGCGTCATGTAACAACAACACATGAAGCTGGCAGCGAATGGGCGAAACATATGAACTAGGATAGGCGTCTCGAAATGAACGTGTCAAACATCTGAAGGCGTCCAGACAGGCTTAACGCGATTTTTCTGCATCGCTCGAGACGCCGGGCTCATCCTTTGCAAGGCACACGTTCTATCCACGGGGACAGCAATGGGAACTCAGTCACGCCGCTTCGCAATGGCACAGTGGGACGTATTTTCTTGCAAGCCTCTGGAAGGCAACTCTTTGGCAGTATTGTTCGACGCGCGTGGACTGACTGACGCCGAGATGCAAGCTGTAGCCAAGGAGACCAATCTGTCGGAAACAACTTTTATTTTGCCGCGGGATCCGGCGACAGAACTCGAACGTGGGGTAAGGGTCAGAATCTTCACGGTCCAGGAGGAATTGCCATTTGCAGGACATCCCACGTTGGGGACGGCTTTCGCCCTACGCGGCCAGACCGGGGCGGAGCAGGTCACGCTTGAGCTGAACGTCGGGAAAGTTCCTGTGAGGTTTGAAGAAAGAGCAGGAGAGCCGGCATTTGGCGAAATGACCCAGATCGATCCGGTATTCGGAGTGCAGCATGAACGCGAGGCAGTGGCGCGCGCCACCGGATTGAATGTTGAGGATTTCGACAGCTCGTTGCCGATTGAAACGGTTTCCACTGGAGTTCCGTTTACGGTCACACCGCTCAGGTCGTTGGCGAGGATTCAGAACTTAAGAGTCGATTTGCGCGGAGCCGGCGCTTACCTGGAGAAGACTGGTGGGAAGTTTTTCTATTTCGTGACTCGCGAGACCATGGATGGCGATGCCGGGTTGCACGCGCGCATGCTGTTCTACAACGGCGAAGATCCCGCGACCGGGTCAGCCGCAGGCTGCACTGCCGCCTGGATGGTGGCCCATGGCGTCGCGGAACCCGAACGGCGCGTGCTGATCGAACAAGGAGTGGAGATGCAGCGACCGAGCCAAATGTTCGTCCGCGCTTCGCGGCGCGATAACCGGATAGTTAACGTACGTGTCGGAGGCAATGCAATCGAAGTGATTCGCGGTGAGATTTTTCTTTAGCGCATAGCGCGCAAGACACGGAAAACACTGACGAGCATTCACTCGCCACGAAATCAATGGCCGGAAAGTTCCATTGTCATCGGCGGCACTTTACAGCGCGGCTGTTTCCTTTTAGCATCCATCTTCAACTCTGTACATTCTTCATATTGAGAAAAGCCTCCATTCAGAACGCTTGCTGAGCGGGCGCGAATGGGTTGCGGAAGGCTGATGAAACCAAAGCGCACGATCTTGTGTGTGGATGATAACGAGCAGTCGCTGTCTCATCGCAAAATCATGCTGGAAACCCGCGGATATCGAGTGGCTAGTTTTTCGCGAGGGGAAGACGCGTTGGAGCGCTTCGCAAGAGGCGGCATCGACCTGCTGATCGCCGACATGGCGATGCCCGGCTTAGACGGTCCGCAGCTCATAAGCAGGATCAAGAGCTTGTCGCCGCATACTCCCGCGATTCTGATCTCCAGCAAAGTACGTATCTATGATCATGACTCGCAAGCCGACGTATTCCTGACGAAGGGAATGTATTCTCCGGCCGATCTGCTGGAGAAAGTGCGATTGTTGCTGATTCGCAAGCGTGGGCCCAGGCGCACGCAGCACCAACCACCCGCGCTGGCCCGCCAGATTGGCGCAGCCTGAGCGATTCCGAATCGCGTCATACTACCCGCGTGCGCAGAGCGCGATTTCCTAATTCATTTTTCTAGAAGACGGCTGTGCTGACTTGCTTCGTGTAAGATTTCTTCAGCATGGGCGAAGCCTTCATCGAAGCAAGAAACCTGCGCAAAACCTATCACATCGGGAAAATCGAGGTGGAGGCGCTGCGCGGAGTGTCGTTTGCGGTGAAAAAGGGCGAGTTTGTCAGCGTCGTGGGCCCGTCGGGGAGCGGCAAATCTACATTGTTTTATTTGCTGGGTGGATTGACTCGGTCGGATGGTGGCAGTGTCATCCTCGACGGTGACGATCTGTCTTCGCTTTCCGATGCAGATCGCACCAGCATGCGCAAGCGAAAAATCGGCTTCGTATTCCAGAAGTTCAACCTGTTGCCGACACTCGACGCGCGTTCCAACATCCTGATCGCCCGGGAGATCTCGGGTAACGCAGAACAGGATCCTGCCCACTTTAATCGCATCACCGATCTGCTGGGCTTGACCAAACGACTTAAACATCGTCCTTCGGAACTTTCCGGTGGAGAACAGCAGCGCGTGGCCCTGGCTCGCGCCCTGATTAATAAGCCTACGGTCGTGCTTGCCGACGAGCCTACAGGCAATCTGGATTCCAAGAACTCGGATGTTGTGCTGGGAATGCTGCGGCTATCGAATCAGGAACTCGGCCAGACCGTGATGATGATTACCCACAATCCCGAAGCTGCAAGTTACGGTGACCGCATCATCCACATGCGCGATGGACAAATTGTGAATCCGGAAGACGATCCGCAGTGGACCCCGGCACTGAATGCCAAATCTCGATAGGACGATGGTATCCTGATAGTTCCTATCCTGCGGCGAGGGCTGTCTTTTCTCATGGCTGATCCACAAACCAACGATTCAAGTAATCCACAAACTCAACCGGAATTAGAAGGCAGCGAGTCTTTCGGCGAAATACTCTCCGAGTTTCAGAAGAGCCACTCGCGCAAGACCGAGGGCAGCCGGCAGCTGCAAGGGACCGTTATTTCGGTCACTGCTGAGGCCGTTTTTTTCGATATCGGATACAAGTCCGAAGGGATTCTTCCGGTTAGTGCACTGCAAGGGGAGACGCTCAAGCCCGGCGACAAAGCGCTGGTGACCGTCAAAGGTCGCGATCTGGATGGCTATTACGAACTCTCTCGTTTCAAGGTCGAGCGGCCGATGGATTGGTCGGCACTCGAGAAAGCCTTCGCCGATAAGTCGTCCGTGCTGGGAACGGTCAGTGCGGTCGTGAAAGGCGGCTTTAGTGTCGATGTCGGCGTACGCGCCTTCATGCCCGCCTCACGCAGCGGTGTGCGCGATGCCGCCGACATGGAAAAATTGGTCGGCCAGGAGATTCGCTGCCGCATCATCAAGCTCGATGTTACAGATGAAGATGTCGTTGTGGATCGTCGAGCCGTTGCCGAAGAAGAAGAGCGCGCTGCCAAAGACAAGCTCTATGGACAGATTAAAGAAGGAGACCTCGTCAGCGGAACTGTGCGCAGCCTGACTGATTACGGAGCATTCGTCGATGTTGGCGGAGTTGACGCTTTGCTGCACGTAGGCGACATTTCCTGGGGCCGGGTGAATAAGCCTTCCGATGTGCTTTCGGTGGGACAGCAGATCGAAGTAAAGGTCCTGAAGCTCGCGAATGAAGGCGACAAGAAACGCATTTCAGTCGGGCTCAAGCAACTTCTGCCTCATCCCTGGGATCCCGTTCCGCAGAAGTATAAAGTCGGCGACCGTGTCCGCGGCACGGTTACCAGGCTTATGGATTTCGGGGCGTTCGTGGAACTCGAGCCCGGCGTCGAAGGTCTGATTCATATCTCGGAGATGTCGTGGGCCAAGAGTAAAGTCAGGAAGCCCAGTGATGTCGTGAAGCCGGGCGAGACGGTCGAAGTCATCATCCTTAGCATCAATGCCCCGGAGCGTCGCATTGCGCTCGGACTGAAACAGGCGCTCGGCGACCCGTGGACCGAAGTGCCGCAGCGTTTTGCGGCGGGTTCAGCGGTGGAAGGGCCGGTCACGAGTCTTACAAAGTTTGGCGCCTTTGTGCAGCTTTCCGAAGGAGTCGAAGGCATGATCCACGTCAGCGACATCAGCGCGGAGAAGCGAATTGGTCAGCCCGCCGACGTGCTTCGTGTCGGACAACTGGTGAAAGCCCAAATACTGGGTGTCGATCCCGAGAAGCGCCAGATCCGGTTAGGGATGAAACAGCTTGTACCGACGGGGCTCGACGAATACGTCGCCGAACACAAAGAAGGAGATGTGGTCACCGGCCGCCTGGTAGATGATTCCGGCGTACAGTCCAGAGTGGAGTTGGGCGAGGGCATCTTTGCGATATGCAAGGCCGCAGCCGCCACGCAGGCGAAAAGCGAAAGCTCCAAAACGGCAAAGGCGGACCTTTCCTCGCTGAGTTCGATGCTGCAGACACGCTGGAAGACGGGCGCAGGAGCGCCAGTGAAATCCGAACCAGCCCGGGCGGGACAGGTGCGCAGTTTCCGAATCGCCAAGCTGGATCGTTCTGCGAAGAAAATAGAACTCGAATTAGTGTAAGCGTTGCCGTCCGCCGGTGATCCTTTGCGGCTGGCCAGTGGACCGCGATGGATCGGCCGATCGCCATCAAGCCGCGAAAACCCAATCTTTTCTTCGGCATGGTAAAGCCAAATCAGGACATCCGTACTGTGGCCTTCCAAGACACTTCTATTGTGGTATGACAAATGCAATGTTCTGATCTTGACTATTGCTAAGAAATGCGAGAGGCTGTCCGCCGAGTTCGGGATGCCATGGAGACGATTAATCCTACCATCGGAGCGCTCATCGACTTGGCGGAGCGAGGAGACAGAGATTCTGCTGCCAAGCTGTTTACTCTTCTATATCGGGAACTTCATCGACTGGCTACCAGCTCGCACGTCAAGGCGACGTAAGCATCAGCGCCACTACACTCATCCACGAAGCCTACCTTGATATGGCAGCGCGCGAGGGTCGATCTTTTCCGGACCAGGGCCGCTTCATGGCTTATGCCGCGCGGGTCATGCGCGGACTCATCATTGACCATGTCCGGAACAGGCTGGCGATCAAACGGGGTGGGCAGTTTGAACTCACATCTCTGACGACGAATAATGGGGATGTCGCCCACGACGATCAGGAACTCGTGCGGATTAGCCAGGCTCTGGACGAGCTATCTCAGATGGACAGTTCTTTATCCCAGATTGTGGATTTAAAGTTTTTTTGTGGATTTTCCTTTGCCGAAATTGCCGACATGCTAGGTTCGTCCGAGCGCACCGTCCAAAGGAAGTGGGAGAAGGCACGCATTTACTTGCATCGCAGCCTGCAGGCGAATGTTCTGTGAGAGGTCGATGTCGCCACTCAGCCCCGATCAATGGCACGAAGTAAGTCCTTATCTCGATGAGGCTCTCGAGATCCCCGCGGAACAGCGCGAGGCATGGTTGTCTTCTCTTCGGGAGAAGGATGCCACGCTGGCGGCGACGGTGCGTTCGCTATTGGACGAACAGCAACAACTCAAGCGAGAGCAATTTCTTGAGACGTCGCCGGTAGACACTCGAGAGTGTCTTGCCGGCCAGAAAGTCGGGGCCTACGCGCTCGTCTCGCAAATCGGCCAAGGCGGAATGGGAAGCGTGTGGCTAGCCCAACGCAGCGACGGCAGATTCGAGCGTCAAGCCGCCGTCAAATTCGTCAACATTGCGCTGGCTGGGCGTGCGACAGAAGAACGATTCAAACGCGAAGGAAGAATCCTCGGCCAACTGACTCATCCGCATATCGCGGAGCTACTCGATGCCGGCATCTCTGCTGACGGAACACCTTATCTCATTCTTGAATATGTAGACGGCGTGGCCATCGACCAGTATTGCGAGGAACGCAATCTCGACGTGGACGGCCGCATCCGGCTTTTTTTTGACGTACTGAGCGCCGTAGCCGAGGCGCATACCCACCTGATCGTTCACCGGGATATCAAGCCTTCCAATGTGCTGGTGCGCAACGACGGCGAAGTCAAATTGTTGGATTTCGGTATCGCCAAGTTGCTGGCCGAAGAAGGCGATCCCGCGTCTGCAACGATGCTCACCATTGAAGGCGGCGGTGCGCTGACGCCACGCTTTGCGACTCCAGAGCAAGTGACGGGCGGAAACATTACCACTGCGACCGACGTTTACGCTTTAGGCGTGCTGCTATATCTGCTCCTAACGGGAGAGCATCCTGCGGGTGTGGGCGTACATTCTCCGGCTGATCTGGTAAGAGCCATTGTTGAAATCGAGGCACCGCGCGCATCGAGCACAGTATCGGTAAGAAATGCGGCGGCGCAAAAACGTAGTGTCGCGGCGGAAAGACTTCGCCGGCAGCTGAGCGGAGATCTGGACACGATCATTGGCAAAGCTCTGAAGAAGAATCCCCAGGAACGGTACGCCTCGGTCAGCGTATTCGCAGACGATCTAAGAAGATATCTCAGTCATGAAGCGATCAGCGTGAGGCCGGATACCTTCGCCTACCGCACCGCCAAGTTTCTGCGGCGTCACCGCGCAATGGTGAGTTTGACCACGGTTGCCATTGCCCTCGTGATCGGAAGTCTTTCCGCGGGATTGTTGATCGCGAACCGCGAAAGGAAGATTGCCGAACAGAGATTTGCCCAGGTTCGACAGCTGGCCAATAAGTTCATCGCTCTCGACAATGAAATTCGAGGTCTTCCGGGTTCGACAAAGATCAGAATGCAGATGGTCTCGGATTCGCTGCAATATCTGACTTCACTGGGCGGGGACGTTCATGGCGACAAAGAACTCGCCCTCGAGATCGCCTACGCCTACGTGCGTGTAGCGCATGCGCAAGGTGACCCGACTTCAGCCAACCTCGGCCAGTTCGCAGAAGCTGAAATAAGCCTTCAGAAAGCAGAGAACTTTGTCGATTCTGTACTGTCGATCGATCCCACTAACAGAAGAGCATTAGCGACCGCGGCCACGATCGCGCACGATCGCATGGCATTAGCGGACGAGCAAAATAAAAAAGAAGAAATGGTGTCTTGGGCAGATAAAGCCTCGGAACGAATCGAGCGCTTTATGAAATTGGGCTATATTGATGCCAAAGATGTTTATGGCATGGGATACTTTGAGCAGAATATCGCTTATACCTACGACGATGCCAGGCGCTTCGAGAGTGCCTTACGCGCTGCTCAAAGGGCACTCAGTATTATCCAACCGGTTGCATCCGCCCAACGAGTTCGTGGCAGCATTCTTGGCGCCCCCAGAAAAGCTTTGTCAGTGTATGACAAGGCGCTGGCGCGTATAGGAGAGGCTAAAACCAGTATCAGCACCCAGTTGTATTCTGCTGATCTGCTAGCAGCCTCCTCTTACGCGGTACGATGGATCGGTCAAGACGAACAAGCCAACCGCCGTATCACCGAAGCGTTTCAATTCCTGCGTGACGCTCACCAATATCCCGCCGACTCAATTGAACCAATGAGTCGAGTGGATCATGTCTTCAGGGCCAAGGCCGATGATTATGCCGAAACAGGTCAGACCGCCAAAGCCATCGAGACTTACCAGGAGCTACTGGACAAACTGCTGGCATGGAAACCCGACGTGCAGAATGATTTGAGAGACGCCACATGCATTTCGCGTACCTGGACAGCCCTGGCCAATCTTCTAAAAAAAGCTGGTCGCATGGAGGAAGCGAGGCACCTTGAAGAGCAGCGAGCGGAGCTTTGGAATCATTGGGATAGCAAACTGCCCAATGCTCAATTTCTGCTTCGGCAATCGTTAAGCCAGGTTTCTCTAGATCGACCTGCGCTCGCGGGCACACGGCACTAGAAAAAGCGAGCCGCTACTACTGGCGCGCAAAAACACCCTCCTTTTTTGACCGATAAATATTTCTGAAAGCTGTCGTCTTTTCCCACCCATTTCCGATTTCCTAAATAGACAGGAAGTGTTTGTTCCTTCCGGGAATGCGCTTTAGGGCCAAGTCTCGGCACGTTTGCGTGGTTTCCCCCGCCGCCTTTTCCGTCGTCAGCTTCCGATGCTGATTCCGGTCGGAAAGCTATACGCAGAAAAGCGAAGCAAACCCGTCGATGCAGGACTAAGAATCAGGCACAATCGCCCAAAAATGACAGATCAACAAAACTTAGAAATTACGAAGGAGCGATGTATGTTCGAGAAAATGCACAACGAAAGATCGGTTCCAGGATCACGCAAGCTGATTTCAGGCACGTGGGTGCGCCAACCCCGGAAACGAATCGTGATCGGGGTTCTGGCTCTGGTTATCCTGGGTACAGGTTCGGCCATAGCGGACATCTTTCTTCCGAACCTCTTTCCATTTCTTGACCTCACTGGTTTCTCCGCCACCAACAGCACGTCCGGTTCTGTCGATCTCGGTGGACCCTTTTTTCAGCCTCTCGGAACTAACGGGCGCAGTTGCGGGACGTGTCATATCGCAGGAAACGGCTTCGGCCTAAGCGCAGCCGATGCGCAATTCCGGTATTTCACCAGCCACGGAAAAGATCCGCTCTTCGACCAGATTGACGGCGCCGCCTGCCCGACCGGACCAGTGAACAACAGCTTGACCGTAAACAATGCGCTGATACGCATTGGCATCCAGGTACCGCCCAACACCACCGATCCGAATCCGGCACAATTCACTATCTCTGCCGTACAGGATCCCTACGGTTGCGCTATGACCACGAACCCACAAGGCCAGCAAACTGCTTCGATGTATCGACGGCCTTTGCCCGCGACGAACCTCGGCTTCCTGAGCGCGGTTATGTTCGATGGCCGCGAGTCGTTGACCTATCCTTTGAACAATCAGCAGACCTTTTCTGCGAATCTGAACGCCGACCTGACGCAACAGGCAATCGATGCAACCTTAACCCACGCGCAGGCATTGCAACCTCCGACCGCGACCCAGCTCAGCCAGATCGTGAGCTTCGAACTGGCGCTCAATTCGGCGCAACTCTATGATTTTTTCGCGGGAAATCTCTATGGACAGAAAGGTTCAGTGGGCGGACCGCAATTGCTGCCCACCCAACAGTATTACCCTGGGATCAACGATTCTCTCGGCGGCGATCCGGAGGGAAAGCAGTTTAACCCAAACGTATTTACCCTCTACAATTCGTGGCAAAACTCGCGCAACCCGCAACAGGCATCGATTGCTCGCGGGCAGCAGATTTTCAACACGCAACCACTAACGATCACCGATGTTCCGGGACTAACGACGGGCACCCAGCCGATCGCCGGCACCTGCACTAGCTGTCACGACGCTCCGAACGTCGGCGATCATTCATTTCCATTGCCCCTCGACATCGGTACGGGTCACTCGCTGCAGTACGAAACCGACCCCAACATCATGGCCGGCCTGCAGCAGCTTCAGCAGCCGACGCTTCCGGTTTTCGAGTTAGTATGTACGCAAGGATCAGAAGCCGGGCAGACGTTCTACACGTCCGATCCCGGGAAAGCGTTGATCTCGGGACAGTGCACCGATATCAGCCGCATTAAAGGTCCGATCCTGCGTGGCTTGGCTTCACGGGCGCCGTACTTCCACAATGGAGCGGCAGCAAATCTTTCGCAAGTTGTGAATTTCTACAACAAACGCTTTCAGATAGGGCTCACGTCCCAACAGATGCAGGATCTGATCAATTTCCTGCAGACGCTCTAGCAGCTTGCGGAAAACCCAGATTCCGAATCCGTTTTGAAAGGGCGCGGCTTCAAGCCGCGCCTTAGCTACCGCAAAATCAACGCTGCTTTAGCGGTGACCGCAGCCAGGTGTTGAACGACGAGGTAACGAGCATTCCCGCGTGCTCCCAGCACGAAGATGCTCTGATCGGGCATCCGTCCCATTTTCCACTGCTGATCCCGCTGTCGACGCAAAGCAGCACAACGGATGTGAGGCCCGATATTCCGTTCCGTTGCTGGCTTTCCGGTGTTTGGATGTTAAGTAGCACCCGAGCGCTGAACATCGACACTGCGGGTGCATTAATTTTGCGTGAACGAGGCAAGTACTTTACAATGAGAGCGACGAGCGGGAGTAACTCAGTGGTAGAGTGCGACCTTGCCAAGGTCGAAGTCGCGGGTTCAAATCCCGTCTCCCGCTCCAGATTTTTCTCCAGTTGCTCGAGCTCCGCAGTCGGACCCTCATCCGGGGCGCTGGATTGAGCAGAGGCGCGGTACCCAAGTGGTAAGGGAGAGGTCTGCAAAACCTTTATGCGTCGGTTCGATTCCGACCCGCGCCTCCAAACTTTCTCCAGTGCTTTGATTGGCTATCCAAAAATCAGGCGCCGAAAGCTCAGCCTATGACCCGCATGGGCGGTCTGTACCGCTAGAGATCAGCAAGCGTGAAGGTATGCCTCCACAGATCAAAGGTGATTCCGCGGAATCGTTGAAGCATTCTCCTCGTCTTCCCATAACCGGCCTCTTACGACTTATTTCTTAAACTTTCGCGTGATTTCGATTCTGATGTAGTATTTTCCCGTATCGACCGCTGGTCGCCGCGATACGCCTTTTGCAGGAGCGCTGATGGATCGACGAAGTTTCTTGAAGTCTGCCGCGGTTTCGGGACTTACAGTCGGTCTGTACAAGACCGGCGCGAACGCCTCCATACCTGAACACAACTGGGACAAATACGACTGGGGATCGGGGCCTGCGGTTCCTGAACGGCTTTATCAGGGACCCTTCCCACAGTATGGCCCCGGAGCGGTTGTTCCCGAGAGCGATGTCGCAATGGTCACGTCGCCATCCAAGGACATCGTAAGCAACTACGGCATGGGGCTCATGGTCTACGCCTCCGACGATACAGGGCCATTGCATGTCCCAGGTCAACTGATCGAGCGGACACTCGAAGATCTGATCAAGCTGCCCTTCGCGCAGAAGATCTACATCCGACCCAACTGGCGCGATGTCCAGAAGAAACCCGGACGTCTCGACTTCCCGGAATGGTGGAACATCACATTCGATCTGGCTCGCCGCTACGACAAGCGCATCGGGTTCCGCGTGATGCTGGAAAACCCTGACTTTCCCGATCCTGGTATGCCAGATTTTCTACTCGACAAAGTCCCTTACGTAAAGCTCAAAGGTGAGTGGAAGGGTGACCCCGCACAAATGCGCTACCGGAAAGATAACCGCGTGCCGCGTTACGATCACCCGGAGTATCAATCCGCATTTCGCGAATTGAATGGGCTGCTCGCCGCCGAACTCAACGGGCATCCGCAGATCGAGTTCATGGATACGATGATGTACGGCTTTTGGGGTGAAGGACACACCTGGCCGTTTGAGGGCAATCCCTTCCCCAGCACGTTGGTCGCGGAACAAACTTGGGCAGCGATGTTCGAGATGCAACTGGAACATTGGACCAAAGTCCCGCTGGCCACGAACACGCAGCCGGACTTCAGCAACGTGGGCAACTCCGACCTGCTTGATCGTACGATGCGTAGCGGCAACTGGCTGCGCACGGATACGATCTTCATTGAGAACACTCAGATCGAGGCGCTGAGCTACCGTCCCCCTTGGGCGGCCGCGATCTGTGAGGTTGGTTTCACCACCGGCGATCCGAAGGAGCTTCAGATCGACGAAGATGGAATTACTTACAACGAACAGATTATTTCCCACGCAGCCGACGTCGGCGTCAACTACCTATCGCTTTGGAGCTGGCACACCCAGTCCGCCGGCAATATCTTGAGTTACTACGAAAAGTTTCCGGGACCGATCGACGAGATGGGCCGCCGGATCGGCTACCGCGTCCGCCCGTCGTTTATCTGGGCTTTCAAACGAGACGGAGTGAGCGGTCTCGTGATCGGACTCGCCAACGATGGAATCACGCCTGTCCCTGGAGTCCTTCGACTGAGTGTGCTGAGTGGGGACAAGAAGATCAACGTGTCCGGCTGCGTCGATCCTGGGTATCCAAGGCCCACCGGCGTCCATCAGGCGATGCTGATGCTGCCCGACGGCGTCCCGTGGGAAGGTCTGCGGCTGAAGGCCGAAATTGAAGTGAAAGGCGTGCGTTATCCGGTCCGATGGGCGTGCCGGCAAAAGCTCAATTCCGATGGATCACTAACGCTGCGCCACAATTACAACCCTGAGCAGCCATTGGTGTAGAGACGTAATAGTAGTCGGAACAAAACCGTGCTTGCACGGCGCGTACCTCGATCCCAGCAGCTGCCAGTTCTTAGGAGTAATTCATTGAGATCGGATCCCAATCGCCGCGAATTCCTGAAGATTGCCACAGCAGCCAGCGCCGCCTTGGCTATGCCAACCTCGGGACATACAACTGCCTCGTCCAAAACGATCGGCATCCAGGTCGGAGCAATTTCGTTTGTGGATGAGGGTACCGAGAAAGTCCTTGATGTGCTTCAGGAGCGAGCCTGCGTGAATACCCTGTTTCTTGCGGTATTCACCTATGGTCGAGGTATCGCCGGAAGGCAGATTCCGGGCCAGCCGCTGCCCGATCACGGCAAGCAGGAGTACGATCTCAATTTTCACGGCGGAAATTTCGCCACGCCTCACGCCCAGTACTACAAGAACACGGTTCTCAAAGATACGCGCGCGCCCGACCACGGTGAGCTCGATATCCTGGCCGAAGTACTCCCTGCAGCGAAGAAACGCGGCATGAAGGTCGTCTGCTGGCTCGAAGACGTGTTTCGGACCGACTTGCCAAACATCGAGAAGGTGCAGGAGCGGGATCTCTACGGGCGGAATGCCGAAACGCTGTGCGTCAACAATCCGGACTATCGTAATTTCCTGACTGGTCTGGTCGAGGACTATGCCCGTTCCTATGACATTGACGGAATTATGTGGGGATCCGAGCGCCAGGGTGCCCTATGCGACAGCTTGGGAGCCACTCACGACGTTCCGCCAGTCGATCCCGGCAGAGTAACTTGCTTCTGCCAGTTTTGTCAGAGTAGAGCGAAAGAGCGCGGCATCAACGTGGATCGCGCCCGGCAGGGATTTCTGGAGCTGGAGAAATTTGTTCGCTCGGCGCGGGGTGGGAAGCGTCCCGTGGACGGCTACTATGTTCAATTCTGGCGGCTACTGTTGCGTTATCCCGAATTAGTCGCCTGGGAAATGCTCTGGACTGACAGCCTTCGCGATACCTACGCTGCAATCTACAAGACAGTAAAGACAGCGAAGCCGACGGTGCCGGTGGGGTGGCACATCTGGCACAACAATTCCTTCAATCCGATCTACCGCGCGGAGCAGGACCTGCATGAGCTCTCGAATTATTCGGATTTCATCAAGGTCGTGATGTACAACAACTGCGGCGGCGAGCGGATGGCGCTTTATGTCGACAACGCCGGCTCGACACTTTATGGAGATCTCTCAAAACAGGGCTTGCTCGATTTCAACTACGCCATCATGGGATTCAAGGAGGGTGGCTACGATCAGATTCCGCACACAGGCCTTTCATCCGACTACGTTTACCGCGAGACGAAACGCGCGCTGGAGGGCGTCGCCGGAACGAAGACGCAGATTTGGCCAGGCATTGACATCGATATCCCAACCGAACCCAACAATAGCAAGTGCACGCCGCAAAGCGTGAAGCAAGCTGTTCAGGCAGCTTTCCGCGCCGGTGCGCCAGGTGTGATCCTATCTCGCAAATACTCCGAGATGCGCCTCGCCGATCTTAGCGGCGCAGGAGATGCAATTCGGGAGTTGAAAGTCTAGCAAGTTGATGGATTTCTACTGTTGTTGGGGCTCAGCCATCGAGTTGTTTCGGTGGTGGTTTGAGCTACTACTTAAGTTTTTGATCATTGCTCCCACTGCGATTTGTGAAGCTCCAGCCACCAGCAGGCGGGATTGCCTCGCTGCGGGTAGATGCAATGGCTGCACGTCCTACGGACCGATCCCGTCATGTCATATTCAGTTTTGTTGCCTTTCAAGGATGTAGCCAGGAACTGATGAACCTCGACGTCGCCATATGCAGTCCCGTGCGCGATACGAACTCGGAATACCCACCAGTCCCCGAGATAGAGCAGTTCGAGGAGAATCGCCGTCACAATTACAATCCGGAGCGTTCCCATGGCAGAAATCTTCATAGTTGCAAGAAGAATTTTACGCCGGAAACAGAAAACAGAGACAGCAGGATTATTCGCTTCACTTTCCATTCCGCTTCTAAATCAAATTGACGCAATCCGGGCCGGAGTCGAGCGTCGGCTCTTGTAAGCATTCGTAACAGTTCTTCAAAACCTTCTGCTACACGACGCCGCGAAAACATATTAATCCTGTTGGACGGTCGTATCGCTCCTGGGAGGCTTTTGCGTTACTTGCGCGGGCCTCGGCAACATCGAACTGTCCCAACCGCCGCCCAACGCCTGCACCAAGGCTACGGCGTACGTCATCTCCTGCACTTGAAGATTGTTCAAGGTTTGCATGCTGGATAGCACCGTTGTCTGCGCGATCAGCACATCCACGTAGGGGTCAATGCCTGTTTCATACCGCGACTCTTCCAGCGTGAGATAGGTTTGCGCGGACTTTACGGCCTCTTGCTGCTGGCCAATTTCTTTGGAAAGAATGCGCACTTCGGCAAGCGCGTCTTCGACCTGCTGAAATGCGGTAAGAACAGTTTGCCGGTACCCGGCGAGATCCGCGTTATAGGCAGCCACGTATTGTTGAACGGTAGCCCGGCGCAGGCCGGCGTCAAAGATAGTTTCCGAGAGCGAGGTTCCAACTGACCAAAAACGACTGGGCCATGAGAGCCAACTTCCAATGGCTGAACTTTCAAAGCCGGCTTCGCCCGTGAGGCTGAGATTTGGATAATAAGCAGCATGCGCAATGCCGATGACCGCGTTGGCTGCGGCCATGGTGCGCTCGGCAGCGGCAACATCGGGACGCCGTTGGAGCAACTCAGAGGGCACGCCGACGGGAATCGGCGGCGCCGCAACCGTCATAGGCTTCACAGGAATCGAAAATCCCGTCGCTGCCTTGCCGATGAGCATGGCGATCGCGTGCTCGTACTGAGCCCGCGCAATGGCTACATTCGTCGCGCCAGCCTGTGCCGTCTGCAAGGTGGTGAGCGCCTCGACCACCGAAATCTGCGTCGTCATACCGGTCTCATAGAGCGAACGGGTCAGCTCCAGCTGTTTCTGATCGTCTACGACCGTGTCATTGAAGAGCTTTTGCAATGCATCTTGCCCCCGAATCTCGAAGAAATATTCAGCGAGAGCGGCTTGTTCGGTGAGGCGCTCGTTCTCCAGATCGGCTGCGCTGATCTGGGCGGAATATTGGGCCTGCCGCACCGTATTGCGAACCTTACCCCAAAGGTCTGGCGCCCATGACGCTTCAAGAGGCAGCGAATAAAGCGTGCTCGCGAGCTGCGAGGTAGAGGTACTGGATGCGCCCGCCCCGGTTGTATTCACGGTGGATAATCCTCTCAGGCTACCGGAAGTTCGCGAATGGCTGACCGAAGGTGCAGCAGAAAGCGTCGGAAAGTATTGCGACCGCGCCTCGCGCACTACCGCGCGGGCCTCCATGAAATTCTCGAAGTATTGTTTTATGTTCTGGTTATTGACATTCAGCTGTTCTTCGAGCGCGTTCAGTTCGGGATCATTGAAGATCTCCCACCACTTGCCGCGTACCGCCGCGTCGGCGGGCTGCGCAACGGTCCAGCTTCCGTTGTCCTGAAACTGTGTGGGAGATTCCTTGTAGGCAGGCGCAGGAGCTTGCGGAGCGGGCGGATGGTACTTCGGGCCGACCACACAGGCCGTTAGCGTGAAAGCAAGCGCCATGATGCAGCAATAAACCTTCATGCGGCGCTTAATATTTGCTCGGAAGATCTTCATAACGTTTCTACCTGGTGCTTCTTTATACGAATCTTTGTTATTCCGCGATTCCATGGAGAGATTCATCCCGCCTCGGGTGCGGGCGCCGGGAGCGCTCCTTTCGGCTTTTTCTGGAATCTGAGCCGCAAGCGATCGAGGAACAGATACACCACCGGGGTTGTGTAGAGGGTCAGCATCTGACTCACGATCAATCCGCCGACAATCGTGATGCCGAGCGGGCGGCGCAGCTCTGAACCTGTGCCGGTGCCAAAGGCCAGAGGCAGCGCGCCGAACAGGGCCGCCATCGTGGTCATGAGAATCGGGCGAAAGCGCAGCATGCACGCTTCAAAGATGGCATCGGCTGTGCTTTTGCCCTCCTGGCGTTCGGCAACGAGAGCAAAATCGATCATCATGATCGCGTTCTTCTTTACGATGCCGATCAGCAGAACGATCCCGATAATGGAGATCACGTTGAGATCGATCTTGAAGAGCATCAAAGCCAGCATTGCGCCCACGCTAGCCGAAGGAAGCGTGGAAATAATCGTCAGGGGATGCACCAGGCTTTCATAGAGCACTCCCAGCACGATGTAGACCGCCAACAGCGCTGTAGCCACTAGCATTGGTTCTGTGCCCAAGGATTGCTGATAGGCCTGCGCGGTTCCCGCGAAGAAACCTCGGACTGTGGCGGGCGTGCCCAGTCGCTGTTGCATCTCCACGATGCGCGCGGTGGCGTCGCTCAACGACACCCCGGACGCAAGATTGAACGACACCGTTACCGAGGGAAATAATCCGGTGTGGTTCACGGCAAGCGGCGTGGTATTGGCCTGCGCGCTCGCTACTGCCATCAGAGGAACGTTGCCGCTGCCCGGCACGTTACCGCGACTAGAAGCGTTCGAGGCAGCAGATGTATTGCTAGCGCCAGTGCTCGAACTGCTGGTCGGGGCGCGCAGATAGATGTCCTTCAGACCTTGCGGAGTTTGCCAGTACTGCGGGGCTACCTCGAGTACGACATAGTATTGGTTCAGTTGCGTGTAGATGATCGAGACCTCGGACTGGCCAAACGCGGCGTAAAGCGAGGAATCCAAAGCCTGCGCGGTGAGCCCGAGCCGGGCGGCACTTTTGCGGTCGTAAGTCAGTAGTTCTTCCAGACCTCCGTTTTGCTGATCGGAGTTGACATCCTGCAGGCCCGGAATTTTTCTCATCTCGTTCAACAGGATTGGACCCCACTTTGACAGATCCTGAACGTTGTCCGATTGAATGGTGTATTGATAGAGCGCATTACTCGACCTTCCTCCAATTCGCAGGTCCTGCGACGCCTGCAGGAAGGCAGACGCTACGGGCAGATGATTCAACTTAGGCCGCAAGCGATTGATGATTTCGGGCGCGCCGATTTTACGCTCGTTCAGCGGCTTGAGCGCGATGTAGATAAACCCTGTATTCGTGGAACCATTGCCGCCGGTATAGGCGTTCACATTGGCGACCGCGGGATCGCTCTTGATCACGCCTACCAACTGGCGGATCGAATTATCCATTGCGGGAAAGGAGGAGTCTTGCGGCCCTTGTACCCCACCCACGATCGCGCCCGTATCCTGCTGCGGGAAAAAACCTTTGGGGATTTTGTAGATAAGCACAACGTTCAGCGCGATGGTGAACAGCAATACCACCAACATGAGCGCTGAGTTATCGAGCGCCCAAATCAAGGTACGGCGATAGGTCTCTAACGTCCAGGCAAACACTTTTTCGCTCGCGCGATAAAGGCGTCCGTGATTTTCCAGTTTCTCTTCCCGCAACAGATGCGCACACATGGCCGGGGTCGTGGTCAAGGAGATCACCATGGAGACGACGATGGCCGTGGAAAGAGTGATTGCGAACTCGCGAAAGAGGCGTCCCACGATGCCGCCCATCATCAGAATAGGAATGAACACGGCGATCAGAGAGACGCTAATCGAGAACACGGTAAATCCGATTTCTCGCGCCCCTAACAGTGCGGCCTGGAAAGGCTTCATCCCCTGTTCAAGGTGGCGGGAAATGTTCTCCATCACGACAATGGCGTCATCCACTACAAAGCCGGTGGAAATGGTTAAGGCCATCAGCGAGAGATTGTCGATGCTGAAGCCGAGCAGGAACATGACTCCGAACGTGCCGATCAGCGAAACCGGAACGGCAATGCTCGGAATTAGAGTTGCGCGACCGTTGCGCAGGAACATGAAGACCACCAGGATCACAAGGGCCACTGAGATCATGAGCGTTCGTTCCACATCGCTGACGGAGGCGCGAATTGTGGTGGTGCGGTCCAGAACGATAGTGGTTTCAGTTCCCTGGGGAATGGATGCCTTCAGGAATGGCAACTGGCTGCGAATGTTATTGACGGTCTGAATGATGTTCGCGCCGGGCTGGCGGAAGATGATAACGGTGACCGAAGGAATACCGTTGAGATATCCCGCCGACCGGACGTTTTGCACCGAGTCCGTAACGTTCGCCACGTCCGAGAGCCGAACTGCTGTGCCGTTGTGGCTCGCTACGATGAGCGATTTGTATTGATCGGCATTCGAAATCTGATCGTTGGCGACGATATCGGCTGTCACCGCCCCATACGTGACTTGTCCCTTGGCGATATCTGCATTCTGAGTACTAAGGATCGATTGCAGGTTCGAAAGCGTAAGACCATGACTGTTGAGCAACGTCGGGTCGACATCGACTCGCACCGAGGGCAACGAACTTCCTCCTACGACAACCTGTCCCACTCCCTGAATCTGTGAGAGCTTCTGCTCCATGATCGTCGAAGCTTCGTCATACAGTTTTCCCGTATCGAACTTGGTAGACGTCAGGCCGATGATCATGATCGGAGCATCGGCAGGATTGACTTTCCGGTAGGTAGGATTAGCCGGCAGGTTCGCAGGCAAATACGTACGCGCAGCGCTGATCGCGGCTTCGACGTCTCGCGCGGCACCGTCAATATTGCGGCTAAGGTCGAACTGAATGGTGATCGACGTACTTCCCAAAGAGCTCGCGGAGGTCATTTCCGAAACTCCCGCGATGTGTCCGAACTGTCGCTCCAGCGGCGTAGCAACCGAAGATGCCATGATTTGCGCGCTCGCGCCGGGCAACTTTCCCGAGACAGAAATGGTGGGGAAATCTACCTGCGGCAGAGGCGAGACCGGCAGCACCGTGAAGGCGATCGCTCCGGCAACGGCAATGGCAATCGTCAGCAATGTGGTTGCTACTGGCCGCCGGATGAATAGTTCAGAGGGGTTCATGACTGTTCTACGGTGGGCTCCGTACCGGTTGACGATTCAGGCGAGCGAGCGCGAGAAAATCGCTTTCCCAAGTTGTCGAAGAAGATGTAAATCACCGGTGTCGTGTAGAGCGTCAGCGCTTGGCTCAACAAGAGTCCTCCGACCATCGCAATTCCCAGCGGACGCCGGATCTCCGAGCCGATGCCGGTTCCGAGAGCCAGCGGAAGTCCGCCAAGCAGCGCCGCCATGGTCGTCATCATGATCGGGCGAAAGCGGAGCAGGCTCGCTTCATAGATCGCGTCCGTCGCGTTCTTTCCATGCTCCCGTTCTCCCTCGAGCGCAAAGTCCACCATCATGATGCCGTTCTTCTTGACGATACCGATCAGCAGGATGATTCCGATGATGGCAACTACGCTGAGATCCTGCCGGAAGAGCATGAGAGCCAGCAGAGCGCCCACCCCGGCGGAAGGAAGCGTGGAAAGGATGGTGACGGGATGAATGAAGCTTTCATACAGCACTCCCAATACGATGTAGACGGTAACCAAAGCCGCCAGGATCAAGAGCGCTTCATTCGACAACGAGTCCTTGAATGAGGCGGCTGTGCCCTGGAAAGCTGCCTGCAAACTTGCGGGCATGTGCATATCGGCCTGCACTTTGTCGATCGCGGAGATGGCGCTGCCTAGCGCGGCGTTGGGCGCAAGATTGAACGACACGGTGACCGAAGGAAATTGTCCCTGATGATTGATCGAGAGCGCTTCGCTCGCACGCTGAAAATGCGTAAAGGCACTCAGCGGAACGGCGTTACTCATCGATGTTGCGCTGGTGGTGCTGGCCGACGATCCCAATCCTGACGTCGCCGTATTTGCTCTGGAGGCGAGAGCATTCGCGGGAGGTGTGAGAACATCAGCAGACGGTGTGTACATCACCGATGTTGTCGTCGCATTGGATCCTGCAGATGCGGACCCGGATGACGAAAACGAATTCGATGCTCCCGGCCCGGATGTGCCGGACGACGCGTTTGCCTGAATATAAAGATTCTGCAGCGTATTGGGATTCTGTTGAAATTGCGGCTCCGCTTCCAGAATCACGTGATACTGATTGAGCTGGGTATACATCGTATTGATCTGGCGCTGTCCGAAGGCGTCATAGAGTGTGTTATCAATCGTGGCGGGCGCGATACCGAGCCGCGAGGCGGTGACACGATCAATGACCAGAGAAACCGCCAACCCTCCGGTTTGCTGGTCAGTGGCAACATCCTCCAATTCGGGCAGACTCTGCAGCTTCTGCACGAAGCGATTGCTCCATTCGTTGAGTTCATTCGCATCCGGATCTTCCAGCGTGTATTGATACTGCGTGCGGCTCACGCGATCATCGACAGTAATGTTCTGCACCGGCTGCATGTACAGTGTTATGCCTTGCACCTTCTGCAGGCTGTTCTGCAGCCTTCGCACGAGATTCGCTGCGCTGATGTGGCGGTCGGAAAGCGGCTTCAAATTGATCGACATCCGCCCACTGTTCAGAGTCGTGTTGGTTCCGTCGGCACCGATGAAGGACGAAAGACTTTGCACCGCGGGATCTGCCAGAATCACTTTCGCGAGTTCCTGCTGCTTCTCCGCCATGGCCGGGAATGAAATCGTCTGTGGAGCTTGCGAGATGCCTTGAATGACTCCCGTATCCTGCACCGGGAAAAATCCCTTAGGAATGATGATGTACAGAAATACGGTCAGGACGAGAGTCCCGAGCGCGACCATCAACGTGATGGTCTGATACTCAAGAACAAACTTCAGGGTCCTGCCATAGAAATTGATCATCCGTTCGAACACCCGCTCGGATGCTTTGTATATGCGACCCTGCTGCTCTTTCGGCTCGTGGCGCAGAATGCGCGCCGACATCATGGGAGTCAACGTAAGCGAGACGACCGCGGAGATCACGATGGTGACTGCCAGCGTTACGGCAAATTCGCGGAACAGCCGGCCGACTACATCGCCCATGAACAGAAGTGGGATCAGCACAGCGATCAGCGAAACGGTCAACGAGACGATGGTGAATCCGATTTGCTCCGCGCCCTTCAGAGCAGCTTCCATGGGCCGATCTCCCAGCTCGATGAAGCGGGAGATGTTCTCGATCATGACGATTGCGTCATCTACCACGAATCCCGTGGAAATGGTGAGCGCCATCAGCGATAGATTGTCGAGGCTGTAGCCCAGCGCATACATGGCAGCGAAGGTGCCGACAAGCGAGAGTGGGACAGCCACGCTCGGGATGATCGTCGCGTAGAGACTGCGCAGGAAAAGAAAAATTACCAGGACTACCAGACCGATGGTCAGCATCAGCTCGAACTCGACATCATCAACGGACGCCTGGATCGCGGTCGTCAGGTCGGTTAGCGTGGTCACCCGAACCGACGCAGGCAGATTCGTTTCGAGTTGGGGCAGCAGCTTCTTGATGCTCTTAACGACGCTGATGGTATTGGCCCCCGGCTGACGCTGAATATTAAGGATGACGGCGGGAGTCTGGTTCATCCACGCGGCTTGATTGTTGTTTTCGACTCCATCGACTATTTCCGCGACATCGGTGAGCATGATGGGAGCACCGTTGCGGTAGGCAACAACAATGTTTCGATAATCGGCGCTGCTGATGAGCTGATCATTGGAATCGATCTGGTAGTCCTGCCGCGGCCCGTCGAAGTTGCCCTTCGCGGCATTCACGCTGGCCTGAGTGAGCGCGGTCCGCAGATCTTCTAGACTCAATCCGTACGACGAAAGCACAACCGGGTTTGCGCGGATACGCACCGCTGGCTTTTGTCCACCGCTGATGCTGACCAGGCCCACTCCATTGAGTTGCGAAAGTTTCGGAGCCAGCCGTGTATCCACCAAGTCTTCGACCTGGGACAAGGGAACCGATTCCGACGTGATCGCCAAGGTAAGCACAGGCGCATCCGCCGGATTCGTTTTGCTGTATACCGGCGGCGTGGGCAGATTGGAAGGCAAGTAGCTCTGCGATGCATTGATGGCCGACTGAACTTCCTCTTCCGCGACATCAATATTCAGAGTCAAATTGAACTGCAGCACGATCACCGATGTGCCTCCCGAACTCGTGGAGGTCATCTGGCTAAGTCCCTGTAGTTCTCCAAACTGGCGCTCCAGAGGTGCAGTCACGGTGGTTGCCATGACATACGGGCTGGCGCCCGGATAAAACGTGAGCACCTGGATGGTTGGGTAATCGACCTCGGGCAGGGCCGAAACCGGCAACTGCGTGTAGGCGACGATGCCGACGAGCAGAATTGCAGCCATCAACAGTGCGGTCGCCACCGGCCGCATGATGAACGGACGAGACGGACTCACGGCGCTTGACTCTCCGTAGAAGTTCCAGGCAGCGGCTGCTTCGAAACTACGATTTTCGAATTGTTCTGTAGCTTGTCAAAGCTGCTGTCGGCAACCACGTCTCCCGGATTGATGCCGGTAACCGCGGTGTTCCCTGCATCTGTGACCCCGGTCTGAATGTTCCGAATTTGTGCCGTGTCGTTCTGAATGAGATAAATAAATGCAGTCTGGCCATTGTGCTGAATTGCAGAGGTCGGTATCAGCGTGACCCCTTGTTCGGTATCCACCAGCAACCTTGCATTGACGAACTGGTTGGGGAAGAGCGCGCCATCCTTGTTATCAAAGAGGGCTCGCATCTTGATCGTGCCGGTGGTGGTATCGATCTGATTGTCGAAGCTGAGAAGTTTGCCGGCAGCGAGCTTAGTCTTCTGCGCCCGATCGAAGGCATCCACGGACAGATGCTTTCCATGTTTGATTTGCGCCTCGACCTGAGCCAGGCTGTCTTCCGCAACCGTAAAAATCACGGTAATGGGTTGCACCTGCGTGATCACAGCAAGAATGGTGCTACCGGTCGATTGAACGACGTTGCCAGGATCCACCAAGCGCAGCCCCACTCGTCCGCTGATCGGCGACGTGATGTGACAGAAGGCTACTTGTACCTGGTCATACTGCACGGTCCCCTGATCGTTCTTTACCGTGCCTTCGTCCTGCAACACGATTTTTTCCTGGTCGTCGAGCGTTTGTTTGGGAATCCCGTTCTTCGCCCAAGCTTGCTGGTACCGCACAAGGTCCATCTTCGCTTCTGCCAGGACGTTGGTATCGCGCTCCAAAGCACCTTGGGCTTGCAGTAATTGCGCCTCGAAAGGCCGCGGATCGATATCGATCAAAGGCTCGCCCTTGCGCACCAGTTGGCCTTCCTTATAGTGAACCTGCGTCACCATACCCATGACTTCGCTGGTAATCGAGGCGGTGTAGACGGGAGTCACTGTGCCGATCGCTTCCAGGTAGACACCAATATTGCCCTTTTGAGCCGTAGCCACGGTTGTGGCGACTGGTCCTGTAACACCCCGTCGTCCGGAGGGAGCGGCAGTTTTAGCATCGTCGCGATGGTGCAGGATCAGAACGAGGATCAGGCCAATAGCGGCGAGCGTTATCCCCCACACCAGGAAACGCCGCCATCGGGGCTTAGCAGAAGCATCCGCCGGCGGCAACTGGTGTCCCGGATCAATGGAAGGAGCGGAAGGTGTGTTTTCCATTCAGTTGTTTTTCAATACCAATTTTCTGAACTTTCGAGCAGTGGACTGTACCGGTACAAGATCCGCCCACGGCTGTTGTTCGATGCCGGTTCCTTGGGATGCAGTAGCCACTATCATGGTTTGCAAAATTACTCCCTATACTTCTAAAGGGGAATCACAGTGGGGCGTCCCGTACGGTAAAGAATCATCGAGTGCTGGTAAATCTTCGTAAGCGCCGAGACTCTTGGGAGCTGTGTTGGCGCAGGGCTAACTGATTTCTGCGCGCTTACGAATTCCGTAATCACTCTGTCTCGAAGAAGTTGCTTTCCAGACGGTGCAGAGGCTCATAGACAATCGATTTGAAACGTTTTATATTTGCAGCCGCATTCCCGCGGAGCCCCTATGAAACGGGCATTGCCCCTGCTCTTCACGCTGCTTCTCTTGACTTTCAGCCGCGCAGTCTCTCAAGATTCGAAATTTTCGCCCGACAACCAGCAAATTCCCACTCCCGGCTGTCTCGTCATGAGAGGAGCATGGGAAGGAGACTCGACCGCCTGCGGCGAGCAAGAACACGCTGACTGGCTAGCCGATATTCGCCACTGGCGGGATGAGCGCCGCATTCGCATTGGATACAACGGTTCTCGCTACGACATTCCTGCTCTCCAGTGGACGCAGTCCAGCTTCTTCCAGCCGCAGATGATGGCCGAAGATCGCTATTTCTACGATCCCGTCGCCCGGCGCTACACCGTCGACCGTTATCTGGATGATCTACAGAAGAGGTATGGCGGGATCGACGCGGTATTGATCTGGCCGACCTATCCGAACATGGGAATCGATAACCGCAATCAGCACGACATGATCCGATCGATGCCGGGGGGAGTGGCGGGCGTGCGGCAAATGATCAGCGATTTTCATCGCCGCGGCGTCCGTGTTCTCTTTCCCATGATGATGTGGGATCAAGGCACGCGAGATCCCGGCGTGCCGTGGCCCGATGCCATCGCCAGCCTGATGGCGGACATCGGCGCGGATGGTATCAATGGGGACACGCAAGATGGGGTTCCCTTAGCCTTCTCCTTGGCGTCCGACAAGACTGGCCATCCTTTGGCTTTCGAGCCCGAAGACGGACCTTCCGATGAGGCGCTCGCCTGGAACGTCATGACCTGGGGGCAATACTCCTATCCTTTTGTGCCCATGGTCGACAAGTACAAATGGCTCGATACTCGCCACATGGTGAATATTTCCGATCGCTGGAAACGCGACAAAACGGATGACCTGCAGTTCGCGTTCTTCAATGGCGTGGGATGGGAAAGCTGGGAAAACATCTGGGGTATCTGGAACGGGATCACTCCGCGCGATGGCGAAGCCACACGCCGCATCGCAACCATCGAGCGAGCGGTAGCACCATTTTTGATCAGCAGCGACTGGGAGCCCTTGGCGCCGATGTTGCAATATGGCGTTTATGCCAGCCGCTGGCCGTCAGGCGAACGGTCAGTCTGGACGATCGTAAATCGCAACGAATACAACGTCGATGGTCCTCAGATTGAGTTGACCCCAGTTGAGGGCATGCGTTACTACGATCTTTATCATGGCGTAGAGCTGACTCCGGGGAAGGACCAGGCGGGGCGAACTCTTCTTTCGTTTCCGATTGAGGCCCATGGCTTCGGAGCTTTGCTGGTCTCTCGCGATCCGCCAGAGGCCGGGATCCGGAAACTGATGTCGACTATGAAAGCTATGTCGGCAACTCCACTGGCCAGCTTTTCTCACGAATGGAAAGTGACTTCGCAGCAACTAGTCCCCATCGCTCGAACCCAGCCGCCGTCGGAATCGCCGGTAGATATGGTGAAGATTCCGGCGGCAGATTTTGATTTTCGGGTGCAGGGTATCGAGATTGAGGGCTTCGATGACATCGGAGTGGACGTGCAGTATCCGTGGGAAGATTCGCCACGGCGTTTCCACGATCATCCCATGCACGTGAACGCATTCTGGATCGACAAATACCCGGTCAGCAACGCGCAGTTTAAAAAGTTTATGGATGCCACGCATTATCATCCGCAGGACGACCTGAATTTCCTGCGCGACTGGAAAAACGGAACCTATCCGGCGGGCTGGGAGAATAAACCCGTTACCTGGGTGTCGGTGGAAGACTCGCAAGCATATGCCTCATGGGCTGGGAAACGGCTGCCGCATGAGTGGGAGTGGCAATATGCAGCCCAAGGAACGGACGGTCGCAAGTATCCCTGGGGCAATTCGTGGGATGCGGACAAGGTCCCAGCGCCTGACAAGGGGCGGACTATGCGCGGTCCAGATGCGGTGGATGCCCATCCTCAGGGCGCGAGCCCGTTCGGCGTCATGGATCTGGTCGGCAACGTGTGGCAATGGACCGATGAATTTCAGGACGAGCACACGCGCGCCGAGATCGTCCGCGGTGGCAGCTACTACCAGCCGCAGGGATCAGTCTGGTATTTCCCGCAAGCCTATGAACTGAACCAGCACGGCAAGCTGTTGATGATGTCTCCCAGCATGGATCGATCAGGAGCGCTCGGCTTCCGCTGTGTGCGAGACGCAGAGTAGGATGGACTTGGCGCGGTTTTCTTGCTGAAAGAAGCGGTGTCGTGCTCCTATGAATCCTCCCGTGACAATGCGGCAGATTGCGGAGCGGGCCGACGTTTCGATCGGCACCGTGTCCCACGTGATTAACGGGACGGCAAAGGTCCGGGAAAAACCCCGCCAACGAGTGCTTGAGGCTATCCGCAATCTGGGCTATCAACCCAGCGAACTAGCTCGCGGCCTTCGCAAGAACCAGACCAGCATGCTGGTCATGATCATTCCCGACGTCACAAATCCATTTTTCCCTGCCGTAATCCGCGGGGTTGAAGATGTCGCTTATAAAACTTCGTTGCGCGTCGTTCTGTGCAATACCGATAATGATCGCCGCAAAGAAGTTTCCTATCTGAACGAAATGCGGTCCTATCGTCCATCAGGATGGCTGGTTATTCCATCCGTCGACAGCGAGATCTCCTCCCATTTCATGTCGCACGTGCCCGGGCCGCCTGTGGTCTGTATAGACCGCCAGGCGGAAAGCTGGAATGGAGACGTGGTTCTCGTCGCAAATGAGGCCGGAGCCTACGCCGCCACATGTCACCTGCTGCGGCTGGGACATCGTCAGATGGCTGTAATCACCGGGCCTTTGCATCTCGCGAATGCGGTAGAGAGGCTGGCGGGATTCAAGCGTGCTCTCGCGGAAGCGAACGTGCCAATCGATCCCGACTACATCCAGGAAGCTCGTTTTGAGCGCACTAGCGGCTATAACGCGGCGAAGCGGCTATTGCGCATGTTGCCCCGGCCAACTGCAATCTTCGCCTGCAACGATCTGATGGCCCTGGGCGTACTAATGGCCGCTCGCGAACTTGGCCTGCGCTGCCCGGAAGAACTTTCCATCCTCGGCTTCGACGATTTGGACTTCGCTGAATTTACAGCTCCGGCGCTCACCACGGTGCACCAGCCTGGATACCAGTTGGGCACGACGGCGGCGCGTTTGCTGCTGGAGCGAATCGCGGGTTCTGCGCAGGATCCTCAGAGGTTGGTCTTGCCGACTGAACTTAAGATTCGCCAATCAGTAGCACCGCCCCCACAAGAACATTCTCCCTCCCGCCGGGAGCGGCGCGCAGAAACTGTCGAAGCCGGCTAGAATCCGCCGGTTGCTTGAAACGTTTCACCCCATTTGCTGCTACCGCCTTTCATAGCAGCCCATGTCTATTTTCCCCATTCTGAGACGTGGCGAGCCATCCAGATCAAATTCCCCAACCGGTATTCCCTCAGGGATGCCGGCAGCGATTGCGGAAGAATCGGATCGCACATGAAAGTCATTCTTGGCGGGATCCACGAAAAGCGGATTCGAAAAATGGGAATGAGAATCATTCCCTGTGGACTGAACGTATTTGTCGAATCCAGTAACAGTATCCGAGGCCGCTGCCCATCTGCTGGCTTGCGGACCGGCAGCACAGTAATAGAGGTTGTGGTCAATAGTCACGGGATGCCGGCCCTTCTCCACTTGAGTTCTGGTCAGCGAGAAAAGGCATGAGGGACCGGCATAGACGATGTTGTTCTCAAAAACGTCGTCTGTCATATTCCATTGCATTTGGAACTCACCCGACCCGGTCGCCGACGTGTCGTTTTGGTAGAGTGTGTTGTTAATAACGGTACTGTGCTCGGTGCGTCCCCGCTCAGGTGCATAACCACCGATGGAAACGCCCGCGGTATGACAGTGATAGATGAGATTATTCCGCGCGATGATGTAACTGGTGGCGCGATCGCGGTGCTCACTGGCCAGTTCGATTCCGAAATCCACATCATGCATCACGTTTTGCTCGATCAGGATTCGAGTCCCTCCGTCGACGTAAATACCATCAGAAGACTGATCGTTGCCGTATGCCGGATTGCCGCGTGAGGTGATGTTATAAACCAGATTGCCGCTCACTACTCCGTCACGGGCTTGGTCGACAGCCGGGTCGGGCGCGGTGCGCTCAAATCCAATGACGTCGATTCCAATATTGTTGTTGTCGTGGACGACGTTATGAGTGATGCGGAAGTTTGTGACGTTCCCATTCACGACCAGCGATTCGCTCGACCCGGTTTTAAGGTGATGCACCTCATTGCCGTCGATGACCAGGTCCGTGATGGGGGCCTTGGCGTCAGTACCGTATACCGCAATGCCGAAGCCGTTGCCGCCGCTTCCGGGAGCATCGCGGCCCGGAAAGGTCTGCTCGATGTGATGAACGTTATTCTTCAGCAGTTCTATGTGGGAGCCAGATCCGTGAATGTCTATGCCCAAGGGCGCGAGTCGATGTTCCGCGGTACGGAAGTTACGAATTTCGAAGCCCTCGATTCTTACATAGCTCTGATTGTGAATCGTAAGGATTCCGGTTCTGTCAGCGGGGGTGAAACGGGTTGCGTCCAGGATCGCCGACTCTCCGGGTAAGCTCCTGAAAGTGATGAAACCCTCACTCGCATTCCCGGATACGTTGATGCTCACCAGTTCTTCGTAGACTCCTCCGCGGACGTTGACGGTGCTACCCGGACGCGCGGTGTCGGCCGCATGTTGAACAGTGCGCCATGGCG
The DNA here is from genome assembly GCA_963711365.1 of Terriglobia bacterium. Lineage (GTDB taxonomy): Bacteria > Acidobacteriota > Terriglobia > Terriglobales > Acidobacteriaceae > Sulfotelmatobacter. The sequence goes on from CAVQDY010000012.1 coordinate 532,848, forward strand.
CGGACTGAGTGCCCGGATTCTTGTCATCCCCAGTCGTCGAAACGTAGAAAGAAGAGTTAGCCTGACCAAAAGCCGCTGAGACGCAGTAAAATAGCATTAGAAAAGTTACGAATTTCATTCTCGTCCTTCCAGGTGCTGAACCGTACGCCCGACCCTCATTGCGGGGTCGCTTCCAGTAAAAGGTGTTTAGAAAAGTCTGCAGACAGATGCGCGACCGACCACGAATCATTCCGAGGTCTATCCCGTCCGGGAGAGCAAACGCATAGCAAGCCAGCAACGCCGCGAAAACAATCGCCGAAATGAGGAGCGAATTTTTCTCATTGCCCGCCGTGGGTTAGAAAATGTGTGGGCGTCCTCGCAGTTCGTGCGCATCTGTTGCTTAAAATGTCTGTTCACTAAACGGTACTTCTGATCGATGGACCGAGGTTCCGCGTGTTGTCAATGTCTTGACTGCCGAACCGCAATAAGCGACACCTGCTCCAGGTCCGGGTAGTGATCTTCTTTGTCAGGCTTACGTTCAGTTGCGGGAATCTGTTGGACCGTCGTTCGTGCGGGAAGCAGGGCGCCGAAATACTGCGCGTAGACTTCATCGAATGCTGACAGGTCTGCCATGTCATCCAGATAAACGTTCGTTGAAACTACCTCATCGAAATTCATGTCGGCTTCTTCCAGATTGTCGAGGAGATTGCGCATCGTCTGCCGCAATTGATGCGGAGTTGTCGAAGCATACGTGCCGCCATGTGGTCCGGGAATAAAACCACTCTTCGCGGAACAATACAAGGTGTCTCCGGCAAAAACGCAGGGACTCGCGGTCGGACTGGGTGGCATGTTCTTCGGACGCACTGCTTTCCTTTGTTGCAGATCACGCACTGCTACACCTGTGTACTCGACGTGATTGCCACCAGGCAGACTCGATACGTCGATCGTGGCTCGTGCTGGAGTGTTGCCAAACTCAAATCGTCGAGCGTAATGTTCGTTCATCACCCGCATCGGGATCGCAGAAGTTAAGTAAGGATTGACGAAGACCATGTGGCTGAGATCCAAGCCTGCAGCCTTTAGCACTGCTTGCATTCGGTCGAGCGCCATGTCGACTTGAGTTGCAGGATCATCCGGAACTTTGCCCGTCGCGGGATCGCTCCCGGTCATGCCAGAAACAAACAGCCTGTCGTGGGTGAGCATGCCAGGAGCTGCGGCCTCGTCCCACTTGAAATTTGATGGGTAGACCCCTCGCTTATCCGTCAAGTTTCGTACCGCGACTGCATTGATCTGAATCGGCGAGTCAGGTAACTTGGCAACGCCCAGCACAGCCCGCGCTGGTGGAGTCTTTCCGAAATATTGCGCGAAAACTCCGTTCATCTCTCCGTACTTGCTAATGTCCTCCAGATAGACCTGGACGTAGACGACGTGGTCCATGGTCAAACCCGCAGACTCGACAATCGCCTTAACATTGTCGAGCGCCTGGCGGCATTGTTCGGCAAAAGTCCCCGGCAAACTGCCGTCCGGATGACGAGGCCCTTGTGCCGAGATGTAGACATAGTCTCCAGCATCAACGCCCGGAGAATAGAAATGACTGGCGTGAGCTGAATCCTGCGAGGGAACGACGGCTCGCAGCTGCGCCTCGACCAAGACACTCGACAAAACAAGTAATCCAAGTAACAGGTATCGCATGGATCCTTCCAATGAAGTTTCTTAAGACGGCAGCAAAGTCGCCTAGGCTGCCGCTTTCTTCCTTGCGGCGCTGAGAAGCCCGCGCAATCTTTGTCCCACAACGATTTCCTCTCCCGGCTTGATGGTCATCGAAACCAGTTCGATGTGATCGGGATTCTTGTGTTCCTTGCGGTTTGGGTTTGGATTTCCCTCCCGGACCGCCGTGACCAGACTCGGGTTGTCTATGCCGACCACTTCGATCACTGGATCGCTCTGTCGCAACTCACGCACACAATCGGACAGAGTGTAGCCCCACGCCTGCTGATCCCAGGCGACTTTCAGTGTTGGATAACGATTGCCGTCATCAGGAATATAGATATCGGTCTTTACCCCGGGCACCGTGTCGACCAGTTTCCGAATCCGTTCCACCCGTCCGTTCCATTCGGCATACAACTTCTTTTCGTCAATTTTCAGCCAGGTTTCGAGCGCTGTCAGGCAACCGATAATTTCTTCTTTGCCAACCTTCATGGGACGGCACACCGCCCCTTCCCGCGGACTGCTGTTCATCAGAGCCGCCTCGATAAGATCTTTCCGGCCGAGTAGCAGACCACTGCATTGCGGACCAGAGAGTCCCTTGCCGCCAGAAAAGCAGTAAAGGTCCAGCCCCATCTTGGCGTAGAGCTTGGCGTTGTCTGCCGGTGGTATGCCTGCCGCATCGTCCAACAACATCGGAATCTTGCGGTCTTTCGAGATTGCCAGTTCCCGTTGCAGTTTCTCACCCAGATCCGTCGTGTAGATCATCGCGGTATTGTCGTTAATGGCGTTGGCAAGTTCGTCCGCGGAATACACCAGCACCAATTTCGCGCCGGTCAGTCGGATCGCGCTATCGAACGCACTTCTCCCGCCCACCATGATCACTTCATGCTTGAGGCCGCTGGTGTCGGGCAACTGCCAGATGTACTTGTCATTCGCCCCTGCCATACATGCGGCGCTGGCTGTCGCCATAGCGCCGGCGGCGCCTGAAGTGACGATCCCCGACTCAGCGCCCGTCAATTCCGACAGGCGCCGTCCCACGGCTCGCTGCAACTCGATCACGTTCACAAAGTGTTGTGCCGCCTCTACCTGAGCCTGGCGAACTTCCGGAAATTCCAGGGATCCACTGAGATAAGTCCATGTGCCTCGGCAATTGATCACCGTCTTTACTCCGAGGCGTGTGTATATATTCTGCCTGGGATCTTTCCCCATCACCGTAGCCGCCTGCGCGTACAGATCACGTGCGGCAATTTGGCTTAATAAAGGAGCAGCCGCCAACAATTTCACGAACGATCGACGACTGGAAGCGCTAATGTCCATCGGGTCCCCCACTTTGGCCGGTGGCAGAACTGTTGACCGGCTCTTGCGATCCGTATACCACAGAATCTTCTTGACGCAAATCGAAATCTTCCGTTTCATTGAGTTTCATTTCGTTTTTGAAAACGAGGTGTGCGTGCAGTTCAGCAATAGGCGCATACATGCTAGGCTCGACGTCCACACCTCGAAAGGCGCACTCATGCTACGACAGTTTCGGCTGGTGAAAATGATCAGGCATCTGGCCTTATTCTTTTTTTTCGGTTCCATTGGCGTAGGGTTCTGCGCACAGGATCAAGGTTCTCCGAAAGTCCCGACGCCGCCCACCTGCCGCATCGAGTCGGTGGATTACAAGGGTTGGCACGCCCAGCAAGTCTCTAATCAGTGGTTACAGCTCATCCTGCTGCCGCAGAACGGCGGACGAGTGATCCAAGTGACGTTCGCCGGACACCCTTACCTCTTCGTCAATCCTAAATTCGAAGGCAAATATTTACCTCCATCTTCAGAGCAATGGTTCAACTACGGAGGCGATAAACTCTGGCTCTTGCCTGAGGGCAACGCGGACGAACAGCATTGGGTGGGAAACTCGGACATACTTGATGACGGACAATTTTCTTTTCGCAAACTTTTGGAAGGACACGAGTGCGAGGTCGAACTGACTGGCCCTGCCGATCCCCAGACTGGCATCCAATTTCAGCGCACAATTCGACTCGATGCGGATTCTCCGCGAATCCGCTTTCACGCGACGATGAAGAACACCAGTGGCCACTCCGTCGAATGGTCGATGCAGTCCGTTTCGCAATACAATACCTCCGATACGAACCCGGCAACTCCTCCAGGCCCCTCGCGATTCAACCATGACTTCCACACCTTCGCTCGAGCAAATCCCGCCAGCAGCTATTTAAATCGCTATCACGTGCGCTTTGGTCCGGTGGAGAATCCTGCCGCTTCCATCAGAGATGACGGCCTTTTTACTTTGCACTACGTTCACATGGCCGCTGAGCTCTGGCTCGACTCGACCGCCGGATGGCTGGCCGTCGTAGATGGAACCAGCCAGTACGCCATGGTGGAGCGATTCCAATATGACGAATCGCGGCCTTACCCCGGCAAAGCATCTGTCATTTTTTGGACAAATGGTCCCGAAATAAGGTTAGGCCCTGACGGCGTTCCCTCTTTGAGCAAAAGCGATGACGCATCGCCCTATTACCTGGAAGCCGAACTCAATTCTCCTCTCTGTCGCCTGCGTCCGGGCGAGGCCTGCAACTTCGACACTGAATGGTTCCCGACGCGCTCTGGAAGTGAATTCCACGGAGTGACCGACGCAGGCATTTCGATCCGCCCATTGCAAGCCATTCGCCTGGAGAATGGCAAGATCAGGCTTTCAGGATCGTTTGGGGTCTTCTTCTCGGGACATCTGGTTGCGCACTATTACAACGAACATGGAGCAAGCCTCGGAACCTCCCCGATAGCGGACGTAAGTCCCGACCAAGCAGTGACGCTCAGCACCGAAGTTGCTGTGCCGGGCAATCCGGCACGCCTCTCTCTGCACCTGGAAGACACGAATGGCCTCGACCGCGGTTCTCTTCAAGAAATCCAAGTTAACCCAGGGGAGAGTCACTGAATGAAGTCTTGGAGAAGATTCGCTCCGTTGCTAGCCATTGCGACGGCCTTGTTCCCCGCGCGAGGGATAGGGCAGCAGTCGGCTGCGCTCGCTGCTGTCAGCACTGCGAGCGCACAAGACTTGCTGACCGTTCCCGCTGGCACAGACTGGACGTCCTATAACGGGGACTACACCGGGCGTCGCTACAGTAGCTTGAATGAAATTAACGCTGCGAATGTCAGCAAACTGCGAGTGTCGTGGGTCTTCCATCCAGGCAACTCGCAGAGGCTTGAAGCCACTCCGCTGGTCGTTCGCGGCATCATGTACGTCACCTCTGCGAACGATACCGTCGCGTTAGACGCGCGAACCGGTCGAACTTTGTGGCGTCACCAGCGCGCACTCAGCTCCGGCTTGCTGGATGATGCGGCTGCTCACAAGAATCGCGGCGTTGCCGTGTGGCAGAACTCCGTCTATATGGAAACGGATGATGCCCACTTGCTTTGCCTCGACGCGCGATCGGGAGCTTTACGATGGGAAGTCGAGTACGCCGACAAGGTCAAGCATTATGGGGCCACCAGCGCTCCTCTCGTTGTGAAAGACGAGGTCATCGTCGGCACCTCAGGTGGCGACTCGGGCGTGCGCGGATTTCTTGCTGCCTACGATGCGGCTACTGGAACCTTGAAGTGGCGTTTCTGGACGATTCCCGCTCCTGGAGAATTTGGTTCCTCTAGTTGGCCCGGCGATGCGTACCTGCATGGCGGCGGTACAACCTGGATGCCCGGTACCTATGATCCGGCTCTCAACACTCTGTATTGGACAACCAGCAATCCAGCCCCCGACTTTGTAGGAGACTCGCGTCCCGGCGATGACTTGTTTACCGACTGCGTTCTGGCGATCGACCCCGATACCGGAAAACTGAAATGGTATTTCCAGTTCACGCCTCACGACCTGTACGACTACGATGCCAACGAAACACCGGTGCTCGTGGATATCCCAGAAAATGGCGGTGGAAGCGTTCAGCGCCTCTTGGTACAGGCCAACCGAAACGGTTTCCTCTATACTCTCGACCGCACCAATGGCAAATTCCTGAAGGCGGCGCAGTTCCTCCAGAAGATGAACTGGGCCAAAGCTGTCGATGCAACTGGCCGGCCTGTTCCCTCAGGTCGAATCCCAAGTGCGCAAGGCACTTATATTTGCCCAGGAATTAATGGCGCGACGAATTGGTTTTCGCCCTCCTACAATCCCGATACTGGCCTCTTTTATGTAATAGCCCTCGAGAACTGCAATCTATTTTTTGCGGATCCGAAGCCCTTCGCGCGGGGCGAGACTTATTACGGCACAGGGACGAAAATGCCGCCCGACGAACACTCGCAGAAGATTCTGCTGGCGCTCTCAATCCCCGATGGAAAGCCGGTTTGGCGCTATCCGCAGGTCGGCCACGGTGATTCCTGGGCGGGAACGTTGACCACGGCCGGGGGACTGGTCTTCTTTGGTGACGACGCCGGATCTCTGGAGGCAGTTGATGCGAGAAGCGGCGATGTCCTCTGGCACTTTAATACCGGGCAAACAATCTATGCTTCGCCGATGACCTACGCGATCGACAAGGTCCAGTATGTAACGATCTCTGCGGGAAGTGACGTCTTCAGCTTCTCGCTTCCACATTGAGAGGCAAGCCGAACGTATATCGATCATGTATAGGAAGTACCTATCCAGAACGCGCTAGCGCCCTGTACTTGTCACGCCCAGATAATTGCCGTACCCAACGATCACGGTAGACGCGACCAGCAGAAACAATGCTAGGCTGAGCAGCGATCCGGCGCGAACGCCAGCGCCCTTCCACTCCTTGAAACCGATCCCCCACAGACTGCTGAAGATGATGATGCTGGCCATGTGCAGCGTCCAACTCGAAAAGCCGTAACGACCCATCTGACTCTCACCCATGGTGTAGAAAAAGAATTGAAAATACCACGTCGTGCCTGCCAATGCGCAAAGAAGGTAATTGCGCAACATCGGTGCCCGCAGTTGTAATCCCGCAGCTGGGGCTTGAACAATCACGGCGGTATCCGGAGACCTCAGAGCGGAGGAACCGACATGTTCCACCACCTCGCGGCTGGGCGCATCCACCGCGGTTTCGAGGATTAATTCGTCAATCGGGCCGGCCTCTCGAATATGCGAGTCGAAAAACTGATATCCCGTCTTGTTGCGTTTCAGCAAGATCAGGCACCAGACGAAGTTGGTGAGAAAACCGCCAACCAAGACGACGATGAGCACAGGCAATCCCTGCCAAAGCTTGGCGGTGCCATGCCGTGTGGTGAGCGTCTTGATCGGATCTCCTGCGGCCAAACCGTAAGCGAAGCACGCGCTCATCACTCCTGACAAAACTGCCACACCGATCCCCTTGCGCAGATCAAACTCCTGAATTGCTGTTTTCTGCTGTTCTGGTGACATCACCCGTTCTTTCGCAATGCCCGCCAGACCCGCAGCGCTAATGCCGGCGAGACAGACGAAAATTCCAACAAGAATGACTCGTCCCGAAGTCGTGCCCAGAACCTGTGTCATGAACTGACCGTGGAAGATTGGTGGCATCAGTGTGCCGAACGCGGCGCACAGCCCGAGCACAACCGCCATCCCAAGCGACAGGCCGAGGTAACGCATGGTCAAACCAAAGGTAAGTCCGCCAATTCCCCATAACAGTCCAAAGAAAAAAGCCCAGAAGAGCGCCGAGGCGGGAGCCTGTCTCAATACGGCGAATAAATCATTGGTGAGAAAGAAGGCCAGAATCCACGGGGCGATGAGCCAACTGAAGAATCCTCCCGCCAGCCAGTATGTCTCCCACGCCCAAAGCTTCACCCCTTTGTACGGAACGTAGAAGCTACCCGAGGCGAGGCCGCCGAGCCAGTGAAAAAAAACGCCTAGTATCGGGTTAGGATTCATTCAGTCCTCGAGGTTGAGCTATAGGTGAAACACTTCTTCCAATGGTCGCATCGCGCGATCGGGCAAAGTGCCGTCCGTCTGAACGAAGAAGTCGCCCATCTCCCGCTGCCAACGTTGATTTACTTCGCGCCCGGCCATGCCTTCCCGCGCGCGCTCAAAATCTTCGGTTTCGAGATATCCAATTAAAAGCCCGTCGTCGCGCAAAAATAAGGAGTAGTTGCCCCATCCGGTCTCACGAAGTGCGGCCTGCAACTCGGGCCAAACATGCCGGTGACGCTCTTTGTATTCTTCAAGCCGCTCTGGCTTCACCTGCAACACGAAACAAATGCGCTGCATCAATCGCTCCTTATCGAGGTCGCAAGAAAGATGGTCCGAACGAAGATCGACTAACGCAGGTACGCTTCCCACAGCCCGCCATCGACCGGGATCACATGTCCAGTCGTCTTTCCGCTCTGCTCTCCCGCCAGCCAGACGATCGCATTGGCGCAGTCTTGCGGCAAAATGGGACGCTTGGTCAACGTGCGCTGCGCGTAAAAATCTGCAAGCTTAGCTCGCAACTCTTCGGTTGATTCGGTCTCTGAGAATCCGATTTTGTATTTCTGCAACGATTGCATCACTCGGTCACGGGGAAACATCGTCGACCCGGCAACTACGGTCGCCGGAGCGATTCCATTCACCCGCACGTAAGGACTCAACTTGATCGCGAGCTCGCGTATCAGATGGTTGAGGGCAGTCTTGCTGGTGTCGTAGGCCTCGCTGCCCTTCTTCGGGACAACAGCATTCGCCGAACTGGCAAGAACCATGCTGCCGAGCAGGTCCTGATCCTTGAAAACCCATTCCGTTTCGCGGGCAAGCAGATAATTGCCCGTGACATTCACCAGAAATGTTTTCGCCCATTGCGCGTCAGAAAGTTCCCCGTCAGGCCCAGGCACCGGATAGATCGCAGCGGTGTTCACGATGATGTCGATTCCACCAAAGTTGGAGATCGTGAAGTTGACCGCCTCTGCCAACGAAGCGGAGGTACCGAGATCAACCGCAGTAGCCGCCACGAATTCCGCTGAGGCAATCGCTCCAACCTCATCCGCCACTTTGCTCGCGCCCTTCTGATCGAAGTCCGCAACCACAACGTGGGCTCCTTTTCGCCCGAGCAGTAGGGCAACTTCTCGGCCAATTCCACTCGCTCCGCCGATGACCAGCGCAATCTTGCGGCTGAATTCCGCCTCAGGCGGCATGCGCTGCAACTTCGCTTCCTCAAGTGCCCAGTACTCGATGCGGAATGCCTCCGACCGTGGAAGAGCAACGTAATTATGGAATTGTGTGAATTGCTGCGATTGTTCGGCGTGACGCGCTTGAGGCAGCGGATGCGGCGCCGCACCGTCCTCCAATGCGTTTGCTCCTGTCATCACGTGGATCGCATTCATGAAGAACTCAGTCGTGATCCGCGCTTCTTTTTTATTCTTACCGAAACCAAAAATTCCCAGCCCGGGTACGACAACGACCGACGGATTGGAATCTCGCAACTTGGGAGAGTCTGGGCCCGCCCATTCGTCGTAATACTTCTTGTATTCCGCGCGATAGCCGGGCACTTCGCTACGAATGCGGTTCTTCAGAGCCTGAACATCTTCCTTTGCTGGATTCCAATCAATGAACCACGGACAGACTCTCGTCCGCAGAAAATGGTCCGGACAACTGGTTCCCATGGAACTCAGATCTTTCCCCCACTTTGAACCCGCAAAAGTCAGGGCATCGTCTTCATCGGCGTAGTGTGCGATGACACGGCGGTTCGACGACACCGCACCCCGCAGCAGGGGAAGAATCTGGATAGCAATCTTCTTGCGATCGGGAAGCGGCGCGTGCTCAGGACCACCGAAGAGCGCTCCCTTCTTCGCCTGATGGCGAACGATGAAATCTCCCATCTGGTCAATGGTGCGGATACTGTTCAAGTAGCACTCCCGCTGTGTCATGCCCCAGGTGAACAGGCCATGCCCGCCGAGAATCAAGCCTTCCGTCCCCGGGTTCTCTTTCACGGCACGCTCGATCATCAGAGCTAATTCGAAACCTGGACGCTGCCAGGGAACCCACACGATCTTGCGGTTAAATTCTCGATTGAACTGCTCCAGCTTGCTTTTCCCATTCGCGCTAGCCGCTAACGCGATCGCCCAATCGGGATGCAGATGATCCACGTGCGTAAAAGGAAGGAATGCGTGCAAAGGCGTGTCAATGGAAGCGGCAACCCGGCTCTCCCCAAAAGCCGACAGCGGATAGTAGCGGACCAATTCGTCCTCATACTTCTCGCCGCGGTACAACTCCTTCAAACGTTCCAGTCGATCCAGATGAAGAAGAGCGAATCCTGACTCTGTGATCGACCCGATGTCACCGCCACTACCTTTCACTGCAAGCACGCGCACTGGCTGCCCAGTGAACGGGTCAGGGAGTTCGATCTTCGAGCTCGTGTTGCCACCGCCGAAGTTCGTGATGCGCAGATCGGCGCCCAGTAAGTTTGACCGATAGCGCAACAGCGCCAATTCATTACCGGCGAATTGGCGAGCTTTCTCCTCGTTCCAAAGATCTTCCAGGTAAATCGTCTCTTTGATTTCAGGCATAAGTCAGCTCGCAATATTGTTCGAAGCGTTCCGTGTGCAGCAACCATTTATCGGTGTCGATGGGATCGAAGATCTCAGTTGCAAATGACCGCTCCACAATCGCTCGGACTTCCTGCAGCGACGACGCTTCTCCAGTCGCCAGAATCTGAATCGCGATATTCCCCAGCGCCGTCGCCTCGTCCGGACCGGCAAGCACTCTTCTGCCCGTTGCATCAGCTGTGAATCGATTCAGCAATCGATTTTTTGATCCGCCACCGATGATACGAATCTGCTCGAAGCGCTTTCCGCACAGCTTCTCCAGATTGCGCAGGACCAGCCGATACTTGAGCGCCAGGCTTTCGAGGACGCAGCGCACATATGCACCCGTACTTGCTGGAGCAGGCTGATGTGTCTTCTTACAGAAATCATCGATCGCGGCCGGCATGTCCACTGCCCGCAAAAACGACTCGTCATCTGGATCTACCAGGTGTACGAAGGCAGGCTCGCGGGTTGCCAGCTCGACTAGTTCGCGATAATCAGTCGACTGGCCGCGCGGGCTCCAGCAATTTCTGCAGCCTTGCAGCATCCACAATCCCATTACGTTCTTCAGCAGGCGCGTTGTCCCGTTCACGCCGCCTTCGTTTGTGAAGTTCAGCTTGAGAGCCTCAGACGTCACGATCGGCGCATCCAGTTCCGTACCAATCAGAGACCATGTTCCGGAACTAAGGAATGCCGTTCCATCGCGAGCCGTGATCGCTGCAACCGCCGACCCAGTATCGTGACACGCCGGAGCAATCACGGGAGTTGCTGACAAAGAAGAGTTCTGCGAGAGCGAAGGCCGAAGAGTTCCGATAATCGTACCGGGCTCAACAATCGCTGCCGGCAGTTCCGGAGGCAGCCCTAACGCTTGCATGAGATCTACCGCCCACGTCCGGCGGACGGGATCAACCAGTTGCGTCGTGGTCGCATTCGTGAATTCGCAAACCGCATTTCCAGTCAGCCAGAAATTGAACAGGTCGGGAATCGTGACGAATTGTCGGGCTGCCGCAATAATTGCCGGCGTTTCCCGCTGCGCAACGAATAGCTGGTACAGGGTATTGATCGGCATGAACTGAATCCCCGTCGCCCGATAAATCTCCTCCTTGGGAACTTTACGAAATACCTCTTCCATGACACCTTGCATGCGCCGGTCACGGTAGTGATACGGATTTTGTAACAGTTCACCTCGCTCTCCGAGCAACGCGTAGTCTACGCCCCATGCATCGACGCCAATCCCAGCCAATTCCACTTCCTTGACGCGCTCAAGAGCCTTATGCAGTTCGAGCCAGAGCCGCGCAACGTCCCAATGCAGCGAGCCTCCGTATTCGACCGGCTCATTTCGGAAGCGATGGACTTCTTCCGTGGTGAGAATTCCGGCCTGCAGGCGCGCAAGAACCGCACGTCCGCTTTCGGCCCCGAGATCGAATGCCACATAAGGTTTTGAATGAGCTGAGTTAGGCATAGGAAGAGACGTTGTGAGCGTTCTTCGCTGCCCGCTCTTTGGTGATACGCTCCAGATAACCGCTTTGCCGGAACACCTCCATCGGATCTTTTGGCAGGCCTTTCGATTCTCGCCACTCCTGAATTGCTGGACGGACATCCGTGGCGAAAGCGTCTTGCAGCACCGACTCGGCCTCGACCAGGCTACAACTCTTCTGCTCCATCGCAAGTTTCTTTGCATCCACCAACGCGGCTTTCGCAAAAAGTTGCTGCGCCATCGTGACCGTCTGGATCATCGCTTCAATCTTGCCTTTCAGATTGTGGCTTTGATCCACCATGTAGGCGATGTCCGCCCGCTGGCCGGTTTCCCACTCAAAGAAACAAATCTCGTGAAAAATTCGAAACACTTGGTAGGGATCGATCGATCCCATCGTTAAATCGTCATCGGCGTAGCGGCGGTCGTTGAAATGAAATCCGCCCAGCATATTTTCGGAAAGCAGCCATGCCACGATCTGCTCGATGTTTTGTCCGGCATAATGATGTCCGGTATCGACCAGCACCCTCGCTTGCGGACCTGCCGCACGCGAAAGCAAGAGCGCCATTCCCCAGTCGGCAATGTCCGTGTGATAAAACGCCGGCTCGAACGGTTTGTACTCCACTAACATCCGCTGGTCTGACGATAACTCTCGATGAGATTCCTTCAGCGCTTCCGCGAACCACTGCTTTCGTTGCCGGATGTTCGCCGTTCCCGGATAGTTCGAGCCGTCCGCAAACCAAAACGAAATGTCTCTGCTGTGCAGGCGCCGCGCGATTTCGATGCTGTCTTTCGCGTGCTGCAGGGCGCGGCGGCGAATTGTCTCGTCAGGATTTCCAAACGATCCATACTTGTATTCCTGATTCTGGAACAGATTCGGATTGATCGATCCAGGCGCAACCCCGTAACGGCTCGCGAAGCGCTGGATCTCCTCCGTGCTTTGCACTCCCTCCGGAAAGTCCCACAAAACATGCAGAGCTACGGTCGGACAGATTCCGGTGAGCAGGTGCACTTGACCGGCATCGCTGAACTTTTCCTCCGTCGTAGTAGCTGCCGCAGGTTGAATGAATTTTCCGAAACGAGTCCCGGTGTTGGCGAAACCCCAGGACGGCAGCTCAATTCGAAATGTTTCCAGCGCCTCGAACACTTCGTGGCTCGTGGGTGAGTCCATGCGAACCTCTCTCACGGGTAAGATTACAACGCTATCTTCCTACGGTCACTGTTTCTTTGCCAATTGGACCGTTTCACAACCGAAATGATTGCCGCCGTGCCCCCAAACAAAGGGATTTGTCACTCAGGCTGAAGTAGCGTCGCCGGGGCGCGCTTCTGCGATACTATCGAACTCAATGGCTGACCCGGAAGTGTTCGACAACGCGGCGCGAAGCCGCTTCGAATTAAAAGCGGATGGCGAAACGGCGTTCCTCACCTACGACAAATTGCAAAATCAAATTCGCATGATTCATACGGAAGTTCCCGTCGCGCGAAGAGGAACCGGGTTGGGTTCAAAACTAGTCGAGGGAGCACTTCGCCTGGCAGATCAGCGGGGAATGAAGGTAATTCCGCAGTGCCCGTTCGTTGTAGAATTCCCTAAACGACATCCTGAATATCTCCACGTCGTGGACCCCGAACACCGCCGGGACCTCAAATGAGCAAATTGCAATCCGCTCCGGAACAGCCTCAGGAGCGTCCTGTCTCACTCCACAGTTCTTGGTTGAATTTCGTTTCGCCTCCTGCCTCGCTCGACCACTCACGCGGCGCGAGCGCGTCCAACCGACTTCTCTTGCAGCAGGAGTTCTGACGCTTTCACGCTCATGTGCGAGTGGAACCACCTCTGTACGACATCGTTGCACAGAAAGTTTGCCAGGGAGAGCAGGCTCATGCCCTGGTGGTGCACCATCCAGGAACGTACAAGCTCCCATCGAGGTCCTCGAAACCGCCTGCGGCCGACACTGTAGTCGGCTGCTTCGCAGAATCCATACGATCTAAACCACCCGAATTGCTGCATGCGGCGTAGATTGGCAATGGCGCTCTTACTGTCCACCTTTAATGCCAGGAAGGTGGAATATGGCGAAACAATGAGCGGATCGGTCTCGTTCTTCTTCAGGGCGAGACTCGGAACCCCGAAAGCTTCGTAGTGATAATCTCCCGCTTCGTTAATTCTGGCGCACGCCGATTCGGAGATTCCCCACGGTATCGCTTTTTCAGCCGCATATTCCTGCTGGGAGCGCACGGCTGCTGTGGCCGCGCGATCCAGTAGAGTATTGCGATAGCTGCGCATCCAGATCGACGGCATTAAATATTCGAACATGGTTCCAGTCCACGACAGTAGAACCGGACGACCACGGTCTGCCGCGAACGGACGGTCCAGCCGGAACCACGCTTCCTGCGGAATGTCTTCTTTGGCAATAGCCACGAAAACTGCGGTGCGGGGCTCTGTCGCAAGCAAATCGTAGAAATAGGGCTGCAGTTCTTTGGCCTGCGCGTCGAAGCCGACTGACATGAGAAGACGCTGCTTATCAACCAGAAACGTGAAATCCATGGCATCGGCAATGTCACGCGCCTGTCGCCCGATTCTTCGAAGCTCGTCGATCAGGTCCACCGTGTTCTTCCGCGCTTCTGCCAACAGCTGCAAAAAAACGTCCGCAGACGATCGCGCCCCATTTTTCGATGCTTCTAACGTTTGGTCGAGGTGGAGTTCGAATTCTGCGATCAAGTCCGGCAGTCGCTGTAACGGAACCTCATAAGTGGACTTCGTTCCGAGAACTGCGGCGCGCAGATCGGCAAACTCCGGCAGCATCCAGGGCATATACGCCCGGACCATCTCCCTAACAGCCTTTACTCGCGATTCGGTCTGCCCACGAAACCATGCGATATCCGAAGCAAGCTCAGGCTTGGTGCGACCCTTTTCTTCACGGAGCATGTTCTCGGGAAAATTGAGCATCGCCTGTAGCCAGCCCGCTCTGTGAATGCTCGACTCGAAATCTGATACCGCCCGCCTGGGAATCGCTCGCAGCCCGGCAAGTACTCGAAGATGATCCACCAAACCTTTTGCCACACTTTTTGAGATCAGAGGCCGGTGCAGAAGATCCAGACAACCCTGCTGTAGCGTCCAGAGAGATGCCACCATGTTCCCGCTGTCCACCGAAGAGATGAAGAATGGCGGCTTAGGCTGCAGCGTATGGGTGTCGTACCAATTCATCAGATGGCCGCGATACTTCTCAAGACCGTCCAATGTCTCTAACGTCTTTTCTGTCAGTGCCACCATCTCGGGAGCTGTCAGATATCCGAACTCCACCGCGACCTGTCTCGCATTCAGCAGGAGGCCGACATTAGTCGGGGAAATGCTCGCGGCAATCTTCCGAGGTTGATCCTGCACATTGTCGGGTACAAGCCAGTGCTGTTCCGCGTTCGAGAATTCGGCGAAGTAGCGCCAGATATACAGCGCCGACTTGCGCAAGAGCCACGAGTCGCCCCGGCTAATTTCCGGTACCGGCTCCAGCGGGCTCGCATTGAGCCAAAGCGCCAAAGGTTTACTGCAGGCCCACAAAAACAGGATGGGTGCAGCTGCCCAGAAAGCGTGGTGGCGGGTGAACCAGATCAGGATACCCAGACCGACAGCCAGGAATGGCATCCAATCGATATAACGATCGATGGGAGTGCGGCTCTTGCCTAGTTCCGCTTCCTCGGCCGTTTCCCACTCGAGAAGGCGCTCTCGGGTAACCAGACGCCGCACCAGAGCCCGAGCCACTGCATCGAGAGATAGCAGCGTTTGATGCGCAAGAAGCGTCAGGGTCAGCAGGGTTGTAAAGTTCGCGGTAAACAGACCGCTTACCGCATCGCGTGCAATATCCAGATTGCGAGCCGCGATTGCCCGCGTAAATCCAAAACACAGCTCGACCCACGCCGGGACGAACAAGATGCATATCGCCGCGATCGTCCAGAGAACCGGATGGCCCGTCGCAAACCAGGCATAAAGAAACAAGGCGAGAGTCGCGGGCTCAACCAGGCTTCGACGAAGGTTATCCAGAATCTTCCAACGCGAAACCAGTGAAATCGGATTCGGTACCTTAGCCCCAGATTCATCGGGAACCCGATCGGTGAGCCACTCCACGATCTGCCAATCGCCGCGCAGCCAGCGGTGCTTCCTTCGACTGTAGGCGCTGTAATGCGATGGATAATCCTCGATCACAGGAATGTCGGTTGCCAGTCCGACTCGTGCGTAAGCTCCTTCAATCAAGTCATGGCTCAACAGAGAATTTCGAGGAAATCGTCCATAGAGAACACGGAACATCGTGTCAACTTCGTAGATGCCCTTGCCCGCGAATGAACCCTCTCCATACAGATCTTGATATACATCGGAGATAGCTCTCGTGTAAGGATCGAGCCCGGTCTCCCCAGCGAAGATCGCGGCGAGCCGGGATCGCGTCGTGCACTGCACGCTAATGTCGACCCTCGGCTGCAGAATTCCGTATCCCGCGACAACAATATTTTTCTCGGGATCGATAATCGCCTGGTTCAATGGGTGCGCGAGCGCTCCGATCATGCGGTGCGCCGAACCACGGGGAAGTTCTGTATCAGAATCAAGAGTGATCACAAAACGGACCTTGCGCAAGATTGGTAAATCGCCGATCTTTACCGGAAAGCTGTCGAATTGTCCTCGGAGCAGTTGATTCAGGTCCAGAAGCTTGCCGCGCTTCCGCTCCCACCCCATCCATCCCTTCTCGCGCGGGTTGTAGACGCGATGCCGGTGAAGATGGAAGAAAGTGCCGGAACGCTTTTCCGAATATCTTTCGTTTAGATCTGTAATCAGATTCGAGCACAGTTGTACCAGTTCGTTCTCTTCCGGCGCCGGATGCGGCGAATCCGGAAGGTCCGACACGATGGCAAAGTGAATATTCGGATCATGATTTCCCAGATAGCGAACCTCGAGTTCATCGACCAGATGCTGGACTTGCTTTTCGTTCAGCAGCAGTGTGGGGATGGCTACCAATGTGATGCAGTTCGCGGGAATACCCAGCGTAAAATCCATCTTCGGCAAAGATGTCGGACGCAGCAAGTTGGTGGTCAGATAGTTCATCAATTGAACCGCGGCCTGCGAACTGGGCAGCAGCACGATGAACATCGAAAGCAACACAGTCGAAAGCGGCGTGTACGGCGGCATCAGAATCCACAGCACGCCCGTTACAATCACGAAAGTCAGCAATGCGATGCCGACCAGCAGATATTCATCGGGATGGGCCCACAGATAACCTCGGAACCGCTCCTTGAAGTCGACGTTATACCCGACTCGCTGGCAAAGCAGCTGGCTTCCATCGCTGACCAGATAGTAGCCAATGTGAGATTCGCGTTGGGCGATGCGAGGATCGTCTGAGCCCCGCTTCTGCGCCTTGCGAGCCAGAGCCAGCGCCTCTTTCGCGACTTCGATCTCCGTCAGATCTGAGCGTCGCGCGATTTGTGACACTCTTTCCCGGTAGGAATTACGGCTGTCGAAATCCATTGATCCATACGCGTCCGCTGGATCTTGCAGCAGAATGTCATCAAATGGAATCAACGACTCCAGATCCTCTTTCCAGGATGCCTGGGCCACATGCTGGTAGTTTCGGATCAGCGGAATGACACTATCTGCGGGCGGATGATCGGCATTCTTCACATGACCAATCCCCAGCCCCGTAATTCGCTCGATCAGTACGAACTTCAGGGCAGGAACGAGCGACCCAATCTCGTGATATTCCAGCGGTGTAGTCTCTTCAAAAGCCATGCAGAACGCGGTGAATTGGCTCTTGGAAAAAGTCGTGCCCACCTGGTCGAGAAACCCCTCGGCTATCGCGAGCACTCTCGGCAGAATTTCCGTTCTGTAAGAAACGACCGGGAGTGTCAGTGTCCCAAACTCGTCAACCAGTCCGCGCACCGCCGATGAGAGTTGCTGCCCATTGGTTCGCAACCATAGCAGATCGACTGAGTCCGGCGATTCGGCAAATGCAGCATCAATGCCGCTAACCAACTTCTTTAGCCGCGAAAGCAGTTTCTCTCCCCGCGGCCGGAATGCCTCGGCAGATTCTCTCTCCGGTAGCCAACTCAACGTGGCTGCGAAGTCCGCGCCGGCATTCCGCGCAGGCACTACCTCTTCAATGCTGCCCGCGCTGGAGAACTTCCGTTCCTCATCTCCAACAATTCCCTCGATTTGTGTATGAGGCCCCATCCCTGAGCTACCGCCCTTCGCGACTCAATCTCTAATGCGCTGCACTCAGTTCATCGATAGCTGGCAGCTTGTAGTTCGAACATCTCCGCATAACGGCCTCCGAGGTGCGTCAATTCTTCGTGGTCGCCTTCTTCCGCAATGCGTCCGTTCTCCAACACCACGATGCGATCGGCCATGCGCACAGTTGAAAATCGATGAGAGATAAAAATAGCCATCTTGCCGGTGGTCAGTTCGGCAAAACGCTGGAACACCTCGTATTCGCTGCGCGCATCCAGTGCCGACGTAGGCTCGTCCAGGATGAGCACTTGCGCGTCTCGCAGATACGCTCGTGCCAATGCGACTTTTTGCCACTCGCCGCCAGAAAGATCCACGCCGCCATCGAACCGGCGGCCCAGCATCTGCTCGTAGCCAGCTCCCAGCTTCCCGACGACCTCATCGGCCATACTCTTCTGCGCTGACCGTTTGAGCAGATCCAGATCGTTCACGTGCTCGATCTTCCCCACAGCGATGTTCTCGCGCGCCGTCATCTCGTAACGCATGAAGTCCTGGAAGATGACGCCGATTTCCCGGTAAAGATCATCCAGATCGTATTCGCGCAGGTCGATGCCGTCGAGCAGAACCTGGCCTTCGACAGGGTCATACAGACGCGTCAACAACTTGACAATCGTAGTCTTTCCTTCTCCGTTCTCCCCAATCAACGCCACTCGCTCTCCCGGCCGCAACTTGAAATTGAGCTTGTTGAGAATCAGGCGCGACGATCCCGGATACTGAAAGGAAACATTGCGGAATTCAAACCCGCTCCGGATGGGACGCGGCGCCGGTAATGCGTTCGGTTTCGATCGGATCGTCGGGCGCATCTCAAAGAACGCAATCAGATCCGTCATAAACAGAGCCTGGTCCGCGATCGTCGAAAGCGACGAGAATGTTTGCTGCAAATTCGAACTCGCCTCCCGGATCGCGTTGGCCAGCAAGGTCAACGTACCGAAACTGAAGACCCCGGTCACCGTTCGCCATACGGCATAGACATATGCGGTGTAGTAACCGGCCGTTCCGATCATGGAAAGCAGGGACCCTGCAATCACCTTGCGGCGGGCTAGAGCAATGTCCTCTTCATAAACCTGATTCGAGAGCCTCTTGAATCGGCCTGTAAGAAAGTCTTGCAAACCAAAAAGTTTGAGCTCCTTCGCCGCTTCCTTGCTGCCGCCGAGAATCCGCAGGTAATCCAGTTGCCGGCGGATCGGAGTCTGCCGGAAGTTCTTCGCGTACCCGACGAACGCAAAGTGCGTCTCGCCCACAAACGCCGGAATCACGCCCACGATCAGCAGCAGCAGCAGCCATGGTGAAAACACCATGATGGAAATTGACAATGTGATCGTGGTGATGACCTGCTGGATCAGTCTCCCGATCGCCTGGATCATATAAAGACGATCCGTTGCCTGCACCCTCGCCCGTTCCAGCCTGTCATAAAAGACAGGATCTTCGTACGCCATTACATCCAGGCTCGCCGCATGCTCCATGACCCGCACGCTGATGTGGTTTGTGTACTTGCCGGCAAGCAGAGCATCCGAATAATCGATCAGGCGGCCAACCAGCCCCGTCGATACGGCCAAGGCAAATTCGGCGGCGACCAGCCACCACAACTTGTGTCCGATGGGTTGGTGCGTCGTGACGATCCGAAAAATCGCGTCAATGATGAGCTTCGATACCCAGAACAAGGCGGGGGGCAGCAATGACGCAATGACTCTCGCCACCAGCCCAAGAATCACCACCGAGCGTCCGGAGTCCCAAACAAAACGGAGAACAGCCGGCACGTTGCGGAGCGCCGTCAGGCGGTCGCGCCACCCACTCCAGAACTCTGATTGCTCTTTCATGGTTGAGCCAGCACGGGGATTCCTGCCCAGATAAGTGCGCGTCCGCACTTGAGATGACAACCCGGGGCCAGTCCAAGATACCCAGCCCTTGAATCTGGGCTAATCAAAAGTAAACAAAGCCGGAACCCCAAACGGCATTTGGATGAAAAAAATGACCCGGTGGTTGGGCGCGGAAGCATGCCACGATATGGCCCTAATGAGAAGGCTGGGCTTCTTCTTTATGGAACCCGGCGCGCTCCATTCCGCGTCGAGCCTCTGGACTCTTCATAAAGGTCTCCCACACGAAGCCCGTACGCAGATTCTCCGCCATCAGAAGAATGATCCCCGTGTCAATCCCAATCACGTCGGTATCGTACCAGTTCTTGAGCGGATTGAATGCATTCACAAATGCATACTTGCTCCATGCCGACGGATAACGGGTTCGAATCGTCTTCAGAACGCGTAGGGTCTCAGCGGGCAGGAACGGCAACGATCCTCCGGCCGCGCTCGGGACTACCGTTCCGTCGATCGGACCGGTCGCTGGCGGACCGCCCCACACAACATATCCCTGCTGGGAATCCGATGCCGTGATGCCCCAAAGATCCTCACTGTAATCCGGAAACTGCTTGCCCAGCTCCAAACAAAACCGGCGGTGTACTTCCGTCGCAATCACCGAGTTCTCGAAGTAATCCGCATATTTATCCCGCTGACCTCGGAAATCAAACCAGGCCTGCGAATACTGGTGCACGAACAACGGTGCGAACGACCCGATGTACCGCATGCCGTCATATTCAAATGTAAGGCGCTTCCACGCATTCCACGTCTCTTGCTTCAACGGATGGTCCGATGATCCCATCCCCAGCAAGTACATCATCATCAGCTCGCTGTAGTAGTCCCAACGCGACGGAAGAAAACCGATTTCCGGTGTCCAGCCATGCGTCAACAACGAGGTGTCTTCCGAGAGCCAGGTCCAGTCCACCCGGTTGAAGATGAGATTCACCAGCTCTGCAACCGCAGGATGCCGGAAGTGTTCCCGGCACATCAGCACACCGCACAATAGGATCGCCGTATCCACCGACGAGACTTCCGAATCGAACATGCGTTCGCCCGTTTCCGGATTGGCGAAGTGGTAAAAGAATCCGCGGTGATTCGGCAGCTTTCTCCACAGGAAGCGTAGCGTTGCAAACACTCGCTCCAAGGCTTCTTCGGTGGGTATGAATCCGCGCTGCGCGCCAATACATAGCGCGGTCAGGCCGAATCCGGTCGCCGCGATGCTTGCCGCGTCGCCCTGCCGTTCCGCACGGACATCGCATCGGTCCTTGACCATTCCAGTCCGGGGACTGCCCTGCTCCCAGAAAAATAGGAAGCTGGCGTTTTCCACCTCGTTCAGGAACTGGTCCTCCTCAGCCGATAGCTTGGGCAAACTCGTTGGGCTGGGAGACTGATTGGATCTTTGCTCTTGTTGCCCCCATGTGGACGAACCCGTAACGCAAGGCATTAAACTTATGCCCAGAATCTGCCGCAACAACTCCCGGCGGGAAAGCAGATTGAGTCTGTTTTCACTCATTACTTGCTGGTTCAGCGCAACCGGGGCAAGGACAACAGAGCTTTCGACCGCGACGGGCCGTAACGATGAAGATTCGTCCGCCACTTGCCTTGTTAAGGATGCAGCCGAACTTCGGACTGTTGCCCTCCTCACGTAAACGTTTCGCTCACTGATATCATCTCACCGAATACAGCTGATTCTGTCCAATGACTCGTGCCCACAAAATTGAGGCTTGGCTGTCTGCGACCGCAGCGCTGCTGCTCACACTTGCCACTCTGGCACTGATCCGCTGGGAAAAGCAACAACCCATCGCCCTGCATGGAGCCGTCATTGTGCAGGATACCGATCCTCGCAAGCAACTGCCCGTCGGAGGCGTCGAAATTTCTGCCGACGATCCGGCCAATTCCAAAACAAAATCCGATTCTTCCGGATTCTTCCTCCTGAGCCTGCCCAAGCCTATCCGTCGGGGACGTCCCATCGTCTTGCACTTCCGGCATCCCCAGTATCGTCCGCTCGACTTGCATGATTACGTCGGCAACCAACTCTACATTGTCCATCTCGCCCCGCTCGACAACGGTCATGTTTCAAAAGATCAACCTGCCACCAAGGTCTCGAATGTGCGCGTCAGATACACCGTGAAGGCCGGGACCGAACTCAATGTGGGCAGCGCAGTCAAGACTTTTGAAGTACACAGTGTGGGAAATGTTCCTTGCAAGAATCAGCATCCCTGCTCGCCCGATGGCAGGTGGAAGGCCACAATAGCCTCGGCCAATCTGGATGCCGGCGTGGGCAACGAGTTCCGCGATGTGCGCGCGTCCTGTATCGCCGGGCCTTGTCCGTTCACCAGAATCGAGTCCGATCGCGCATCTTCCAATGGACAGATCATCACGCTCTCCGTCCGCAACTGGTCCGACACCACCACTTTTTTGATGGAAGCTGAAGTGTTCCATCCC
Source organism: Terriglobia bacterium (assembly GCA_963711365.1). Lineage (GTDB taxonomy): Bacteria > Acidobacteriota > Terriglobia > Terriglobales > Acidobacteriaceae > Sulfotelmatobacter. Next base: position 555,019 of record CAVQDY010000012.1, read on the forward strand.
ATGGTCACGCAGATGGAGCATTGGTCTTATCCGGCTATCTTTGGTGAAGGAATGTCGTTCACCCTGCCTTCCGCCGCCGAAAGCGTCAGCATAGAAGCTGACATCGACGGGCAGACGATCATCTTTCCCCTCGGGCCTGCGCTCTTCCTAAGCTGGGCGAATTGCGAGGACTTAACCAGCCCGGATCGAGGGCGCCTGTACCGCTGCACACTCCGGCCAGGCTACCGTTTCCAGTGATCAAAAGATTTCCGCACGTCGCCGGGATTCGGCTTCGCCCCAGCGCTGGCTGTAGATGTCTGCGTTGGCAAACCCACTTCCTGCGTGATAAAAAAAGCGGCCTCTTGCGAGGCCGCATGCCGAGGTGATCTACAACCCAACTGAAATCAGAACGTGAACTTCGCCTGCAACTGCACTAACCGTGGCGAAGCATTCGCGCCCAGCCCTGACCCGTAAATGCTGGTCGGAGTCCCGATGGTCTGGATGATGTGTCCAAATTGCCCCGGATTATCCAGGTTCATGACTGGGAAGTAGAAGTCTGGGTGATTGAAGATGTTAAAGAACCGAGCTCCAATCGAGAACTGACCCGACTCCCATTTCGCAATCCCGAACGCCTTCTCCACCGCGAAATCCGTGTCAAAGCGTCCGTTTCGCGCGCACAGACATCACATCGCGTGGATGTTCCACGCAAGCAAGTCCACGTCTACGCCAGTTGAATAGAAGGCAAGGAACATGCCATAACATCGAATGCAGCCAACTTGCTGTGTTCCCATCAGGTTGGCCTTAAGCTGTCAATGCAGAAGTGTTTTGTTGCTATGGAATGCCGTATGCGAAATGCAAATCGCGTACGCCAAAGCATAGAAGTAACTTTAGAAACTGCCTTGCGCCCACCTGCTGCAGGAAACAAAACTTCAAAAACAACGTGTCAGCTTCACTCTGCCCCAGTGTTTCCGTGCGATAAGCAGCCTACGGAAGGGGAAATCAGCACGAAATAGATAGGGCATCCGGATTTAATTTCGGATGCCATTTCCCTTTTCGGATAAACGCGGATTAATTCGGCAGCTTGAAGTTGATGGTGATCTGCGTCTGGATCTCGACTGGCTCGCCGTTTAGAAGATACGGTTTGTACTTCCACTGCTTCACCGCGTCCACTGCGGCTTTGGTTAACAGCGTATCGCCGCTCAGCGCTTTCACGTGCGTGATGTCGCCGGTCTTGGAGATGGTGGCTACGAGCTGCACCGTGCCTTCAGTCCTCATACGCATCGCAGCCGGCGGATATACCGGAGATACTTTCTTGTACAACAACCCCTGCGATACGCCCTGCGAGATGTTCATCGCCTGAAGCTTCGGCGCAAATTCGCTCGCATTGCTCGGGACCAAGTCCGGAGGCGGAGCTGAGGCGGGAGTCGCCATCCCAATCATGCTTGGAGCAGATACATCGGCCGCAGCCGATTTCGGTTGTCCCGGTTCTTTGCCGCCTTTCACCATCAGAGGAGCCGGTTCCGGCTGTTCTTCCGTCTCTTCAGAGGCTGCAGGTTTCGATGCAGCCGAACTGGCGGAAGGCTTCGCCGGCGAAGCCGAATGTGAGGCCGTTTCTTTCGATGCAGGCTCCTTCGCCGCCGGCTCCGAATTTTCAATGCCCGCGTTCGCTGGCGAGGTCTTGTTCACCGTTTCCGCTGGTGCTGCGGCTGGCGCTGGGGAACTTGCTGCCGAAGGCTGAACCACTGCTGGCTGAGTTGCTGTGGCAAATTGTGCCGTTGCGCTTGCGGACCCTGTGCCACGCCCCTGGTATTGTGCCCATCCGAAGTATGCCGCTCCCGCAATCACTACCGCGGCTGCAACTCCGATGAAGATCTTCTTCTTTCCGCCGCTGCTTGCGGGCTCGGCAGTTCCTCCATACGAAAACATCGGCGCTGCGGAAGCGGCGCTGGCCGCCTCGCTTACAGCGGGCTCCCCTGATTTCGCTGGAGCTTCGACCGCGCTCGGCGCTGGCGCTTGCGGTTCGCGTGCAGGAGCCGGCGCACTCGCAGCTCCAGCGCTCGAAAAGGTGATCGGACTCGGTGCGTGACTCGCCACAGGAGCCGTTGCCTCAGGAGCTTTTGCCACCTTCGGCAGAACAGTCTCGTGCTTCAGAGCGGCTGGCTCCGGGATCGCGGCCGGCGCAACTTTCGCCGCCGGACTTCTCCAACAAATCGCCGGCTTGCACTGCGGGAGTAGTACTCGTTGCGGCCGCAGCGGCAGGCCATGCCGGTGCACTGACCGCAGGCTTGGGGACTGGAATCTGTTTAGCAACTGGTGGCGCAACCGCCGCGGGCTTCGGAGCAGCCGGCGCGATCGGTTTCGCTGCCACAACCGGCTTGGGCGCTGGTTTCGGCGCAGCATGTGCATGAGCAGCAGGTGCGGCAGCAGCTGTAGCAGCCGGTGCCGGAGCCGCTGGTGTAGCCGCGACAGCCGGTGCTGCCGGCTTCGCGGGATCCGCTTTCCGCAACAGTCCGCGCGCCACCCGCAGCGTCCCTTTGGCTTGTTCGATGTTGATGGGTTTGGTCAGGACAAGGTTGGCGCCAATTCGAAACGCCTTTGCAACCCCCGCCTGACCTTCCACTACGGCTACGGCAAGCGATGTCTGGTTGGACGTCGAATTGCGCGCGCTCTTGAATAACAATGTGGCATTCTGCTCGTTATCGCAGTCGACCACGACAGCGTCGAAGTGTTCGCCCATCAACTTCTTGACCGCCGCGAAGGGCTCCAGACAGGCCTCCACGCTAAACTCCAACTCGCTGAGAACCTGCGTCACCGTGCGAGCCGTCTTTTCGTCGGGACAGAAGAGAAGAGCTACGTAACCCATATAGGTAATGTAGGTACAGCCGTAAGGAGCGGCAAGTTACGCTGGTAATTTCAAAATCAACTTGGCCTCCTGGACCGCAGACCTTGGACCTTCCGACCGTTAGATTGCTTATGGATTGGCTAAGGTCTAAGGTCCGAAGTCCGAAACCTCGGGACTCTCCACGGGAATCCCATACAATGGCGGGCGATGCGCATCCCCCTCTGGCTCAAGATCGCCTGGACTATCTGGCTGATCGTCTGGGCCCCGCTCTATTGGCGGCAATACGGCGCGCAGAACTTTCTTTATTTCTGCGACATCGGCAATGTCCTGATCGGAATCGCGCTCTGGCTCGAAAGTCCGCTGATCTTCTCCTGGGCGGCCTGCGGATTGTTATTGTTTCAGTCTCTCTACACCATCGATCTCGCCGGCGCATTGATCACCGGACATCATCCGATCGGCGGGACCGAATATATGTTCGATCCCCACCTTCCACTGGGTGTGCGGTTGCTCAGTCTGTTTCACGTGGTGACCCCTCCGTTGCTGCTCTGGGCCATTTGGCGTCTCGGCTATGACTCGCGCGGATGGAAACTGCAGACACTCACCTGCTGGATCGTCGTGCCCATCAACTATTTCTGGCGTCCCGAGCAGAATGTGAATTGGGCGCGCGGACTTATTCTTCCACGAACAGCATGCAATTCCAGGCTGGGCCTACTTGCTGGTTTACCTGATCGCGGTACCGCTGTGCATCTACTGGCCGACGCACCTTCTGCTGCAGCGGCTACTGAACCGCCGGAAATCGTGACCCGCGTCTCACATAAGTCCTGGGTGGCGCAGGGCTTTAAGTTCGGCGACAAACCAGGTTCGTATCAGGACACCGCTTCAGCGGTACCGTATTATTGCAGAATCGATGTCGCCTTCAGGCGCTGTGGTTAAATCTGTGCCTGCGTGCTGTAATACGGCTTTGGAACCGCTGCCCTTACCGCCCCTTCCCCGAACCATCGTCCGCCTTTCGCAGAGTCGATTCCGCCGGCGGATACTGGATTGATCCCTTGAACGAAGAAATGTCGTCCTGATGGTAGTCCGGGAATGGCAGCTTCTTCCCATCGCGCAGTTCGGCAATCTTTTTCGTCGCGCTCTCGGCTTTGTCTTTCTCTAGTCCGGCATCGCGACTGATATAGAGAGTTTGTGAAGGAAGCGCGAGGCTCCCGCCGGCATCTTCCACTACATCCATCATGCGCAGCAGCAGGTCTTCTCGCACCGCGGCAAATTCATTGAAATCTCGCGTCAGGACGTACGACAGAACCTCAACGTTCAGCGAACTGCCCGCGATATCCGTCAGCCGCACCCGCACCGTTTGCGTCTCCACCTTGGGATGGCTGTAGAGCAGCTTGCGGATCTCAGCCACCACGAAGCGCACATGATCCGCCTTGCTCTCTGGACGCAGTCCGAGATTGGTTTTGAACAGAATCTTGTCGCGCCGGCTGAAGTTCTCCAGATTGATGGTTGCCACCGTGCCATTGGGAATCGCCAGCAGTGTGCGATCTTCGGTGCGGATGCGCGTCGATCTCAGCCCGATGTCCTCCACCACGCCGGTGCGATCGCCGAAGCGGCAGACATCGCCCACGCGAAACACTTCGTCGGCCAGAACCGAAACTCCGCCGAACAAATTCTCGATTGTCTTCTGAGCGCCGAAACCGATCGCCAGGCCGCCAATGCCAAGGCCGGCCAGCGCCGTGCTCATGTTGAATCCAAGATTTCCGAGAATCGCTAGAACACCAAGAATGAAGATGACGGCTTTAAGGATTCGCTCGCCCAAAAGCATCAGCGATCCCGTGCCCGCGTGTCCCATCGCCAATGCGCGCAGTCGCACCCGATTCAACGACCACCGTACGACACGCCAGAAAATCCAGGTCGTGCTCAGGATCAGCGCAATGTATGTGACTTGAAAGTAATAATGCCGCGGAAGCAGCGGCATGCGCAGTCGCACCACGAACATCTGATGGATCAGCGTGCCCGCCAGTAGCCATGCCGGTCCCGAGACCGAGCGCCAGTTGGCAACATCCAGATGGCCGCGCCGACGCGCCCACCAGCGCAGCGGGATTTCCAGCAACGCCAGAACCAGCCACCCCAGCGCTGCAGCAACCGGCAGGCCAAGCAACAACGCGATCCATTGCCACAGCGGCATTCCCCCCAGTTGGTGCTTGACCAATATCGCCGGAAGTTTGCTTTCTACCTGCCGCGCTTCAACTTGATCTGAAAGTTCCGGCAGTTTCGCCAATGTATCGGCCGAGATCAACCAGATCTTGCCCGCCGCCGGATCAGACACGCGCACCAGATCGAGATCAACCTCAACATCGCCCGCCGCCATCGTGCCCAACTTTTGTCGTCCGAGCGGCACTCCTTCCTGCGGAGTTCCTTCTGCTTGGTTGTAATGGCTCAGGCTTCCCGTGAAGGCGTGATCCAAAGCAAATTTGAGCTTCTCCGCAATCTGCTCGCCTTCCAACTGCCGGTGCGCCGGGCTCATTTGCAGATATTGGGCGGCGATGCTGTACTCGCCTGCCTGCGCAGCTTTCAGAAATCCCAGGATGGAATTCGAAGGTGTATTGCGGCCGAGTGGATCTGTCGCGGCCGTGGCATTCGCCGGCGCTGCAGGCTGCAGCGCTTGTGTGATCGCCGACTGGGCGTGCAAGGGAACGCACGCGCTCACGCAGAGCATGCAGGAAAGCAGAATCGTGGAGAAAGCCCGCATAGTCGTCTCCCGCAGACTCCGCAATTGTCATCCTCAGTGCAGGAAGTGCTTCGCTGCTGCCAAGCACTTACGGAGTCGAAGGATCCCTACCTCTCATCCTCGCTTCGGTCGGTAAATGTGTGTGCTCGTTCCGAAAAATACCTCGGCGGCCTCCATCACAGTTTCCGACAGACTTGGGTGCGGATGGATCGTCATCGCAATATCGCTGGCCAGCGCCGCCATTTCAATGGCTAGCACTCCCTCGGCGATCATCTCTCCTGCTCCCGCGCCGACAATCCCGACCCCGAGCACGCGCTCCGTCTGAGGATCGAAGATCAGCTTCGTCATGCCTTCTGGACGATCAATCGTGACCGCCCGCCCCGATGCGGCCCATGGAAACTTCGCCACCTTGATCTCGCGATTCTCTTTTTGCGCCTGCGTCTCGGTCAAGCCTGCCCACGCCACTTCGGGATCGGTGAACACCACCGCCGGAATCGCGGCCGGCTCGAATGCCACTTTGTGTCCCGCGATGGTCTCGATTGCGACGCGGCCCTCGTGCGATGCCTTGTGTGCCAGCATGGGCTCTCCGACCACGTCGCCAATCGCGTAGATCGATGGATCGCCCGTCTGCAACTGCTTGTTGACCTGAATGAATCCCCGCTCGCCGACTTGCACCCGCGTTTTATCCAGCCCGGGGATTTCCGAATTCGGCTTGCGTCCCACCGAGACCAGCACGCGATCGAAGACTTTCTCCTGCTGCGTTCCGTCCTGCGCCTTCAGCGTCGCGCGAATGGAATTGCCCTCGTCTTTCACCGCCGCGACGGTCGTGTTTAGCAGAATGCCTTCGAACATCTTCTCGAGTTTTTTATGAAGAGGAAGAACAAGATCGCGATCCGCGCCGGGAAGAATTCCGGGAAGCATTTCGACCACGGTTACGCGTGTGCCGAGCGCAGCATAGACCGAGCCAAGTTCCAGGCCAATGTATCCGCCGCCAACCACCAGCAAAGTTTCCGGTATATCTTCGAGATTCAGCCCGCCAGTGGAATCCATCATCCGCGGCGTTTCCAGCTTCAACGTTGGAACCACCGCAGGCCGGGAACCGGTCGCAATAATGATGCGATCAAAAGTCAGCGATTCCTGCGAACCGTCCGCCTTGGTAATCTGCAGCGTAGTTGAATTCTCAAATGCGGCGCGCCCCTGCACGTAATGAACTTTGCGCTGTTTCGACAGCACGCCCAGCCCGCCCGTAAGCTTCTTCACCACGCCTTCCTTGAAGGACCGCAGCCGGGCGAGATCGATCTTGGGCGCGTTGAACACAATACCCCAGTTTGCCGCCTGGTGCGATTCCTCGATCAGCTTGGCGACATGCAGCAGCGCCTTCGACGGAATGCAGCCGCGATAAAGGCACACGCCTCCTGGATTCAATTCCGGATCGATCAGCGTGACGGTCATGCCCAGATCGGCGGCAAGGAAAGCAGCGGCATATCCACCGGGTCCGCCGCCAATTACGGCTACTTTGAGGGATTGGGAGTCTGGCATTGGATGAATGATTTCTTTCGTGAAGACGTTGCTAGCAACTTCACGGTTGGCAGCGTAGCTCTCTCTTTGAAACCTGAAACTTGAAACTGGTTCTTCTATCCCTGCACAGATAACAGAAACGGTTGCTCAAACGCCTCTGCGATCCAGCGCAAGAATCTTGCGGCATCCGCTCCGTCGATCAGCCGGTGATCATAGGAAAGCGACAACGGCAGGATCAGGCGCGGTTCGAACTTGCCGCCGTCTTTGTCCTGAATCCACTCCGGTTCCATCCGCGACCGGGACAAGCCAAGAATGGCGACTTCCGGAAAATTCACAATAGGCGTGAATCCCACGCCGCCAATCCCACCCAGATTCGTAATAGTAAAAGTCCCGCCTTCCATGTCGGCGGGCGTCAGCTTCTTCTCTCGTGCCTTTTTCGAAAGCTGCGACAACTCCACCGCCAGCTCGACGATATTCTTCTTTTCTACGTCTCGGATCACCGGCACCAGTAGCCCGCGATCCGTATCCGCCGCAACTCCAATGTTGATGTACTGCTTGTAGACGATCTCTTCTTTCTCGATGTCGATGCTGGCATTGAACTGCGGAAACACTTTCAGCGCCGCCGCGCATACTTTCAACGCAATCGCGGTCACCGTCATCTTGCCGCCCGCCTCTTCTGCTTTCGGCGCAAAGCGAGCGCGCAACTGCTCGAGTTCCGTGATGTCGGCGCGATCGTGCTGCGTGACGTGCGGAATCGTGTTCCAGGCTTCCGCCAGGTGTTCGGCTGTTTTCCGCCGCACTCCCCGCATCGACACCCGCTCGATCTTTCCCCACTTCCCAAAGTCCGGAAGCTGCGGCTGCCGGAAATGACCAGCCTGCGGCGCCGCCTGGGCGGTCGCGGCGGTTACCAATGTTTTCGCATGCGCTTTCACATCGTCTTCACTGATGCGCCCGCCCGGTCCGCTTCCCTTCACCTCGTAAATGTCGACCCCGATCTCGCGAGCGAGCCTTCTGACATGCGGCGCTGCTGGAACCGGCTGCCGATGTTCGGTGCCCGCGACTTTCCCCAACTGAGCCGGCATGCTAAATACCGGAACGGCTTGTTGCGGCTGGTCGGGCGGAAGCGCTTGCTCTTCCGTTTTTCCTTCCGCGCGAATCGCTGCCTGGAAGGCCAGCCTCGCGCCATGCTGCCCGGAAACATGCTCCACCGGCGCATTTCGCGGACGCATAGCCTCACTGGCCGAAGTCCCGCCCTCCAGCGTGAAGATCACCTGCCCAACTTTGACCTTCTCACCCTCTCTGACCTTGATCTCTTTCACCACGCCACTGACCGAAGAGGGGACTTCGACGACAGCCTTGTCCGTCTCTAACTCCATCACCGGCTGACCTTCAGACACCTTCGTTCCCGGCGCAACCATCAGCCGCACCAGATCGCCCTGCGAGATGTTCTCGCCCAACTCTGGAAGCTTGAACTCGCTCGCTCTCGAAGGCGATGCAGCAGAAGTCGGGGCGCTGGCCGCAGCTGGCGAAGGCGAAACCTGACTCTGCGAAGCCTGGCTGTGCGGAACCTGAGCCGTGGCAGGGGCGAGCAGGGGCGCTGCTTTCTGCGCAGGAACTGCCGCTGCAGCCGCCTGCGTGGGCGAAGCAGCAGGTTTCCCATCGCTTCCATCCACGGTGAAAATGACTTGTCCGACTTTGATCTTCTCGCCTTCCTTCACCCGGATTTCGTGCACCGTTCCGCTCACGGACGAAGGCACTTCCACTACTGCCTTATCCGTTTCCAGTTCCATGACCGACTGCCCGGCGTCCACCTTCGCGCCCGGCTCAACCATGAGGCGCACCAAGTCGCCTTGCTCGATGTTTTCTCCCAGCTCGGGAAGCTTGAATTCAATTAATTCAGTCATTGTTTGATTCAGTGATCGAGCGATTGAAAATGAAGGTTCACCAATGAGTGCAATCGCTCAATCACCCGCTCACTCACTGGCCCAATTTCGTTAGCTGATTGCCGGATTCGCCTTCTCAGGATTAATGCCCAATTCCTGAATGGCGCGCTTCACCACGTCCGAGCCGATTTTTTTCTCGCGAGCCAAAGCTCCCAACGTGGCCAGCACAATGTGCTTCGCGTCGACCTCGAAGAAGTCCCGTAATGCCACTCGGTCCTCGCTGCGTCCAAATCCATCCGTGCCCAGAGAAACCAACTGCCCGGGCACCCACTTGCCCAAACTTTCCGGAAGCACCTTCATGTAATCGGACGCCGCAATGAACGGTCCTTGTGCATCTTTCAACGTCTGTGTGACATAAGGAACTTTCGTCGCCTCGCCCGGATGCAACATGTTCCAGCGCTCGCAATCATTCGCGTCACGATACAGCTCTTTGTAGCTGGTCACGCTCCACACATCGGCCCCGACTCCGTATTTCTCTTCCAGAATCTGCTGCGCCTTCAGGACCTCGTACATGATAGTCCCGCTGCCCAGCAACTGCGCTCGCAGCTTCGCATCGCTCTTGGCAGACGCCTTAAAACGATACAGCCCCCTCAGAATGCCTTCCCGCACATCACCCGGCATCTCTGGCATCGCCAGCGGCTCGTTCGTGACCGTCAAATAGTAGAAGATGGACTCCTGATCCACATACATCCGCTTGATGCCGTCCTGAATGATGATGCCGATCTCGTACGCGAACGCCGGATCGTACGCCCGCAAGTTCGGAACCGGCAGTGCGAGTACGTGACTGTGACCATCTTGGTGCTGCAATCCTTCGCCGGCCAGTGTCGTGCGCCCCGCCGTGCCGCCGATCAGGAAACCGCGGCATCGCATGTCGGCCGCTGCCCAAATCAGGTCTCCGATCCGCTGGAAGCCGAACATCGAGTAATAGATGAAGAAGGGAATCATGTTGATTCCATGATTCGCATAGGCCGTCCCCGCCGCGATCAACGAGCACATCGAGCCCGCTTCCGTAATCCCTTCCTCGAGAATCTGTCCGTTCTTCGCCTCTTTGTAATAAAGCAGCGTATCCATGTCGACCGGCTCGTAGTTCTGGCCGACGCTCGAATAAATTCCAACCTGCCGGAACAATGCTTCCATGCCGAACGTGCGTGCCTCATCCGGGACAATGGGCACAATGAATTTGCCCAGTTCCGGATCACGCAGCAGCTTCGCCAGCAGCCGCACGAACACCATAGTGGTCGAGACCTCGCGTCCGTCGGTCCCTTTATGGAATTCTTCGAAGTGCGAATCGGGAAAAGCCTTCATCGGCGTCGCGCGCACTTTGCGCTGCGGCATGTATCCGCCAAGCTGCTGCCGCCGCGCTTGCATGTACTTGATCTCTGCGCTGTCATCCGACGGACGGTAGAACGGCGCCTCATGCAGCTCGTCATCCGGTATCGGAATGCCGAAACGCGAGCGGAACATCTCTAACTCATCCTCGTTCAGCTTCTTCTGCTGGTGCGTGATGTTCTTGCCTTCACCCGCTTCGCCAAGCCCGTATCCTTTGATCGTTTTCGCCAAAACGATCGTGGGCGAACCCGTGTGATCGACCGCCGCGCGGAACGCTGCGTGCACTTTAATCGGATCGTGCCCGCCCAGTCGCAACCGTGCCAACTGATCGTCCGAAAAATGCTCGACCATCTTCAGCAGCCGCGGATCCGTCCCGAATAGGTTCTGTCGGAAATACGCTCCGCTCTCCACAAAATATTTCTGATACTGACCGTCGCTGACTTCACCCAGGCGCCGGACCAGCAACCCGTCGCGATCGTTCTGAATCAGACTGTCCCAGTCCGACCCCCATATGCACTTGATCACGTTCCAGCCCGCGCCGCGGAAGATCGCTTCCAGTTCCTGAATGATCTTGCCGTTACCGCGTACCGGACCATCCAGCCGCTGCAGGTTGCAGTTCACCACGAAGATCAAGTTGTCGAGTTTTTCGCGCGAGGCCAGCGTGATCGAGCCCAGCGATTCCGGTTCATCCATCTCACCGTCGCCCAGGAATGCCCAAACCTTTCCGCCGGTCGACTGCTTCAGCCCGCGGTTCTCCAGGTACTTGATGAAACGCGCATGATAGATCGCCTGGATCGGTCCCAACCCCATCGAAACCGTCGGAAACTCCCAGAAATCCGGCATCAGCCAGGGATGCGGATACGACGACAATCCTCCGCCCGGCTTCAGTTCACGCCGAAAATTCTGCAGCTTTTCTTTCGAGATCCGCCCTTCCAGATAAGCACGGGAATAAATCCCCGGCGCAGCATGGCCCTGGAAATAAACAATGTCACGGTCGCCGGTCTCGGTCTGCGCGCGAAAAAAATGATTGAAAGCGACTTCATACAGCGTGGCCGCCGACGCAAACGTCGAAATATGTCCGCCGATGCCTGACTGGATCTTGTTGGCGCGCACCACCATGGCCAGCGCGTTCCAGCGGACCAGGCTCTTGATGCGCCGCTCCATCTCCTGGCTGCCCGGAAACGGCGCCTGCTGCCGCGCCGGAATCGTATTCTGATAGGGTGTCGTCGCCGTGAATGGCAGGTTGATGCCGGCTTCGCGCCGCGCGTGCAACGCCAGTTGCTGCAACAGACGGCCAGCCCGGTTGGGCCCTCCGTGCGACAAAACATAGTCCAGAGAGTCCACCCATTCCCTGGTTTCTAACACTTCTAGGCCATCAGTTTCGGTCTGAGCCACGTCTGGTCTCCCCATGAGGTTTTGCAGAATACTCCATCATACCAAGTGCGGAGCGTTTCCCGCGCCGAAGCGAGACTTGAAGGGGACCGGCTTATATCCGCGTCGCCCCAGGCTTCTAAGTATCGGCAGGCTTTAGAGTGTGCATGAGAATTGTTTCTGATGACCCACCAAATGTCGTTAGCGGTGCCGTGGAAGAGCGGCGCTTTAGCGCCGCGTTTGGGATCTATTGAGTGTGGGGCTTTAGCCCCTGAGGGCCGAACGTGCCGTCCCACTTGAACCCCGCGGGTAGTGCTTCGCAGACGGATCAGCCGCGAAGCGGCGAAAGATTGCAGCCCATGGCGTCAGCCATGGGTACACGATAAAATCACGAAGCGAGCCCCGGAGGGGCGAAAGAGGCAGAACCTAATACGAACCGGCTCGTCCGTAATAGAATCATCCTTCCGTTGCACCGGAGGCCCTCCATGCTTCGCATCCTGATCCTGCTGGTGATTGTGGCGGCGTTGGTTGTACTGGTCCCAAGACTGCTGTCACATTCCGCCACTCCTTCCGCAGGCAGCGCCGCTCCAGACTTCTCGCTCCCTTCCCAGGAAGGCACGCCGGTCAGCCTCAAGGACTATCGCGGCAAGTGGGTCGTGCTGTACTTCTATCCCAAGGATCAAACTCCCGGCTGCTCGCGCGAGGCCCACAATTTCCAACTCGATCAGCCGAAATTCGCCGAGCGCAACACCGTCGTCCTCGGAGTCAGCGTCGATAGCGTCGATTCCCACAAGAAATTCTGCGCAAAAGAGGGACTAAACTTCAAACTCTTGGCCGACACCGACCACAAGGTGTCCGACTCCTACGGATCGCTGACCAACCTCGGAATAATCAAATTCGCCGCGCGCCACACCTTCCTCATCGATCCCAACGGCAAGATCGCGAAGGTGTATACCAGCGTAAATCCAGCCACTCATAGCAGCGAGGTTCTCGCCGAATTGAACCAACTGCAGAGCACTCCAGCCAGCGCTGGTGGCGGAAAGTAGTCTAAATTGGCCTGCGCCAACATCGGCCCCAATCTCCCGCCCTACATGGATCACGGTATATCGGTGCGCCTTTTCCTCGAAGTAAAATTCAGCAGCTGGGGTTGTCCTCCTAATCTTCCGCATTACCAGGGGTAGCTCGTTTTGCCGCAAAATAAAATCGGCGCCATCGACGACGCTGAAGCCGTATCCGCGAGACGGCAGATTCATCCTCACCCGAGCGATGAAACTTTTCGTCTGCTTGTCCAGAGCGTCAAAGACTATGCCATTTTCCTGCTCGATCCGAGCGGCAATGTTTCTACCTGGAATCAGGGTGCAGAACGAATCAAAGGCTACAAAGCCAACGAAATCATCGGCCGGCATTTTTCCTGCTTTTACCCCAAGGATGCCCAGGACAGCAAGTGGCCCGATCGCGAACTTGAGATTGCCGCTAAGGAAGGCCGCTTTGCCGACGAAGGGCTGCGCGTAAGAAAAGATGGCTCAACCTTCTGGGCTTATGTCGTCATCACCGCCCTGCTCGACGATACCGGAGAGCTCCGGGGATTCTCCAAGGTCACGCGCGATCTCACCGAGCGGCGCGCTCTCGAGGAACGCACCCGCCAGCTCAACAAAGAACTCCGCAACCGCGTAAGCGAGCTCACCGAGTCCCAGCGTCTTGTCGAGCTGCGAACCCTCGAACTCCAGAGATTGTCAGGCGAACTGATGCGGGTTCAAGACGAAGAGCGGCGCCGGCTCGCGCGTACACTCCATGACGACCTCGGGCAGGAACTCACCGCACTCAAAATTGAGTTGGATGTTCAGGGAACTTCCGGAGCCGGTCAAAACCGAAACCTGTCACTCGCTAATGAATTGACCCAGAGTGCGCTACGCAAAGTCCGCAACATGTCCTACTTGCTGCATCCACCCTTGCTCGATGAATCTGGCCTGCTGCCCGCTCTTCACTGGTATCTCGACGGCCTGCAGAACCGAGGCCAGGTTCGAATCACTTTCGAGCACAAGCCTCTGCTCTTCCCGCGCCTTTCCCGCGACATTGAAAATGCTATTTTCCGCGTGGTCCAGGAGTCGCTGACCAATATCTACCGTCACTCCGCAAGCCAGGACGCCAGAATCGATCTCACCCAAGAGCCTGAAGTCGTGACCATCCGCATTCGGGATTTCGGCAAAGGGCTTCCCGACCCCCGCAGTGGAGTCATAGCGAAGCCAGGCGTCGGTATCGCCGGCATGCGAGAGCGCGTCAGTCAACTGCACGGAGAGCTGCGAGTCGTTAATGCCGAACCGGGAACGCTCGTCGAGGCCACGATCCCTCTTCTCGAAGTGGCCTAGCAGCATCGTCTCCGTTTCTGCCTTCAAATGTTTATTTCGACGGCGTCATCCCGAGTGGTGCCGATTTTCAGGCGGAACGAGGGATCTCCCGCACAACGGCCTTGTCGTATGACTTGGCGACGCGTCCTTCGGATGACCTCAGTCGCCCGTCCCCGTCAAACTTACTTTCTGCGGACTGTTATTCGCGCTGTCGCTCACGGTCAGGGTTCCGGTTACTTCGCCCTTCACCGTTGGGGTGAATGTCACGCTGATCGTGCAGTTCGTCTTGCTGGCCAGTGTCGTCCCGCACGTCGAACCCGAAACCGCAAACGGCTGCGTAGCCTTCCACGAGATTCCCGTCAGCGTGGTCGGAAGATTATTCGTCAGAATTACATTCTTGGGGTTACTGGTCTTTCCTACTTTTTCACTGATCCAAGTCAGGCTCGTTGGTGACACAACGGCTTGCGCCACACCCGTGCCGGAGATCGGTACCGTCTGCGGACTGCCCGGAGCATTGTCGGAGATGTTAAGGGTTGCCGACTCCGCCCCCAGCACTGTCGGCGCAAAAGTAATGCCCACGTAGCAACTGTGTCCCGCAAGCAACGTGGATGTGCAGGTATTCGAGGAAATCGTAAAGTCGCTGCTGCCGGTCAGACGAATACTGGTGATGTCCAGAATCGCATTGCCGGTGTTGATGTTCTTGATCGCCACCGTTTTCGGTGTGCTCGTCGTATCGATCGCCTGATTGAAGAAGTTCAGCGATGTCGGAGTAAGCGTCGGCGCAAGAACGACATTCGGCGACCAGGCAAACACCGTCCCACATCCTCCGAGCCTGGCAGTACAAGTCCCCCCATTCGAAGTGGTTCCATAGAACGTGCCGCCGCTGGTCTCGACCACTCCTGCCACTGGCTGCGCGCCATCCGTGCAGGTCACCATTGAGCAGAAGTCGTAAAGCGTATTCAGCTTTCCGCTCGATGTGAACTGAAAGAAAGTCCCGCAACCAAAAGGACACGAGTTCTTGCTCGTGTTGGTCCCGCCAGTTTCGGTCGTGCCATAAAAGTTGCCGTCCCGTCCGAGCAGCAGCCCCCCATACGGAGACTCGCCGTCAGTGCAGTTCACCAGCGAGCAAAACTTATGAAGCGTCGTCAGCGTCCCGCTCGGCGTGATTCTGAAAATCGTTCCCAACGTGTTCGGCGCCGAGCCCGAGGTCGTCCCATAGAAATTCCCATCGCTGCCTCGGATCAGCCCCGCATAGGGATACTCACCGTCCGCGCACTTCGCCAGTGAGCAGAAACTGTAAAGTGTCGTCAGTCCAGATGGCGTCAGCTGGAAAACCGTCCCTGCGTTGGTCGCGCCGCCTCCGGTTGAGGTCGTCCCATACAGGCTGCCGTTCGCGTAAAGCAGCGCCCCCTCCGGCGATGAGCCGTCGGCGCATTGCGCCAGCGAACAGAAACTATACAGTGGCGTGAACTTGCCGCTCGCCGCGATCCTGAATATCTCGCCGTGACTCGTCGCCCCGCCTCCCGCCGTCGTTCCATAAAAATTGCCGTCGGGCGCCTGGATCAAACTCGCGTGCGGATTCTCACCGTCCGGGCAGTTTCCCACCGGACAAAAACTGTAAAGCGTCGTCAGCGAACCGCTCGGCGTGATTTTGAAAATGCTGCCCTGGTTCTGGTTCCCGCCCCAGAACGTCGTTCCGTAGAAGTTGCCATCTGTGCCCTCGACCAGACCGGCGTCTGGCAGGCTGCCATCAACACACTGGCTCTGCGAACAAAAGCTGTAAAGAGTCGTCAGCGTCCCACTCAGGCTCAATCGGAAAACTGTGCCGAAATCGTTCTTTCCCCCATATTGCGTCGTGCCGTAGAGATTCCCATCCGTCCCCTGCACCAAGACGTCGGTTGGAACAGCGCCGTTTGCCTCAGTGAACGTTACTGCAGTTTGAAACGTTTGTGCGGATGCGCTTGCCGCAGCCCCGATCCACAACACCATCGCAAGGTAAGCCGCTCTCGACAAATTGATATATCTCATTTTGCACGCCTTCGTTCCCCGTGACGACATTCCATGGAGTCCCCGACCCTCTGTCAATCGAAATAAGCGCCATTCACGGGATTTTCATCTGGATAGTGCAGAACGAACAGTTCCAAGTGAGATGCCTGGCGCCACGATTCACCATGAAGTCCAACCCCGCGTTCATACATCCGGCTGCGGGAAGACTCAGGTCGTGACTCTGTTTTGAAAGGGCCCGGCTCAAGCAGGCGCCGCAAGTGCTAAATAACTCTGTCATCCCGACCGGAGCGAAGCGCAGTGGAGGGACCTTGTGTTTTCAGCGGAATTCTTTTTTTGATCAGGCCGTTTCAGTGTGTCGCTTATCTCTGGGCACGATACCAGGGATCTCCCCAAAACGAGACCATCGCAACTGGGTACGCGGCGTCATCCCGTCAAAGGACCGCGCTTTCACCAGCGGGCCGAGGATCTCCCCTGCACCAGGCCATCGCCATGAGAAATCCCTCCCGCACGCTGGAAAGCTGGTTACATTCCGAACAGCGCATTCAAGGGGAAAATCAAATTGAGGAATGCCAGATTTTCAATCACCTATCTCGAAAATCTATTGGGCGAATGCCCCTTCACCAGGCGGAGGCCCAGAGTTTCTTCTCGCATGTGCTCGATATATTCGCTGAGCGTCACCCGCAGCTCTGCCGCAATGGCCCCGATCTCGTCGAGATCGTCGCTATCAATCAGCCGCACACATAGAGAGCGGATACGTTTCTCGGGGGTTTCAGGGATGAGCGCTCCTTCGGAACCGGGAAGAGGCTGAACTGTAGCACACTAACAAACATCGCACACTACTGTGTACGCTGTATAACAGTTCCAGCCGTCCACGAATTTGCCCTGTCGTGGGGGAATTCCGGCCGGTGATCATTTGGCTGCTCGAGCCGCACTCGTCTCCGCACGTTTTCCACAGCCTACCGGCTGTAAATTCCGCAATCGTGTGACGAACAACCTTTACTCAGCCTGCAAAAAGAGCACACTGGAGCCATGCACGCGATTCTTTTGCCGCTGGAAATTCATCGAAAGGCAAGATTGGTCGGCAAGCCCCACCATTTTCCCAGCAGACGTAACTCTATGCGCAGCAATATTTTACGGATAAGTCATTTGCAATCAAGAATTTGGCGGCACGGCCGAGTTCGTATCATCGGCAAGTCCAACAAAATAAAGATTCTCGCCCAGAAGTCTGCCAAAAAAGAGTTAATTCAGTCCATAGCTAACCCCTTATTCGACAGGAATTTACGTGCAACTCCTCTGGAATCAAGAATCTGCGGGCCAAATAATCCACGTCCGCAATGTAAGTGGTTTATAATCAAGATTTTATCGCTAGAGCCCAAAAAATGAACGAGATCCATATTCTCAGTCTCGCCCTCGAACCCTCCCCCATGGCCTCCCGTTATTGTCGGACCGAGGCATCGTAAACTCACATCATGGCGACCGCCGCTCAAGATAATATTCGCCAACGCGCCAAGGCCGGGGCCCCATACCGTTTCCCGCGCGGCCTCGAGCGGAATCTGCTCTGGTTTGCGCTCCGCAAATTCCGTCCGGCGAATCCCATCCTCCTCTTCCAGCACCTCGCCGACGAATACGGCGACATCGCCCATTACAAAATCGGATGGCACCACATCCTTTTCCTCAATCATCCCGACTACATCCGCGAAGTGCTCGTCGTGCAGAACGACAACTTCATCAAGGAGCGCACCGTCCAGCGCTCGAAAATGCTGCTGGGCGAGGGCCTGATCACCGCCGAAGGCGCGCAGCATCGCCTGCAGCGGCAGGTCGCGCAACCCGCCTTTCATCGTCAGCGCATTCCGGAATACGCCAGCACCATGGTGCGCGAAGCCGTGAGCATGCGGGACTCGTGGAAGCCGGGCGAGCAGCGGGATGTTTCCATCGACATGATGCATCTCACGCTGAACGTTGTCGCGCAAACTTTGTTTGCCACGGATCTCCGTGGCGAGGTCGACGAATTAGCCGATGCCATCAACCGCATCATGGGCCTCTACAACTTCCTCGTCATGCTGCCCGCAGCGGAGTGGCTGGTGCACGTGCGCCCTCCGGGCCTGGCGGCCTTTGTGCGGGCGCGCAAGCGAATCGATGCCGTGGTCTACCGCATGATCGAGGCGCATCGGCGGCAGCGCGCCGAGAGCGGCAGTCTGCTCGACATGATGCTGGCGGCTTCTCCCGATCGAAGCGACACTTCGGAACAGTCCCTGCGGGATCAGGTCATCACGATCTTTCTGGCTGGCTACGAGACGGTCGCGAACGCATTATCGTGGACCTGGTATCTGCTGTCGCAGAATCCGGAATGCGAAAGCCGCCTGCATGCTGAAATCGACCGCGAGCTGCAAGGTCGAGTTCCAGCTTACGAAGACATTCCGCGTCTCCGCTACGTCGAAATGGTTTTGGCGGAATCGATGCGTCTCTATCCTCCCGCGTGGGCCATGGGACGCTACGCGCGGAATGATTTCCAATTGGGTGACTTCTTCCTGCCCGCCAAAACGACCGTGCTGATCAGCCAGTTCGTCACCCACCGCGATCCCCGATTTTTTTCGGATCCTCTGCGCTTCGATCCGGAACGCTTCACGCCAGAAGCCAAGGCTCAGCGGACAAAATTTACCTACTTCCCGTTCGGCGCGGGATTTCGTCAGTGCATCGGAGAATCGTTTGCCTGGATGGAGGGCGTGCTGGTTCTGGCGACACTGGCGCAGCGCTGGAAGTTAAGTCTCGTCCCCAATCATCCGGTCGAGCCGGAGCCGCTGATCACACTGCGTCCGAAGTTCGGAATGAAGATGATCGTCGAGCCGCGGAACTCGATCCACAAATCCTGATGCCTTGATCACGCAGCCAGAGCGAGACTTTTGCGGGCAAAAATTCCTTCCGAGACTAAGGCGTAACCGTAACCGCTTTTCCGGAGTACTGGACAACTCTGTCGGCTTCGTCGGCCGCGTTCACTCCAACGCCGTGATTCTCCCCCACGAAGACCACGCGGAAGCTGCGGGTCTCCGGCATTCCCGGAAATTGGCCTTTGCGTTCGCCAATCGTCAACCTCTTCGCCGCGTCGTCCCAGTGGAAGGGAATGGTTGCGTAAACGCCCTTCTCATAGTTGTAGTTATCATTCTCGTCTTCGTAGATCGTGAAGTCGCCGTCAGCGCCGCGATAGATGCGAAGCTCAATCGGATCGGCCGGCTTCTCGGTCGACCATTCTTCGTCTGGTCCCAAGGGCACAATCGCCCCCGCCCGGACGTAAACCGGCAAACGATCGAGCGGAGTGATGGCATCGATCATGCGTCCGCCCTCGACCGCGGATCCCGTCCAAAAGTCGTACCATTTCCCCTGCGGCAGATACACCGCTCGCGTCTCCGCCTGTGGTTCGGTCACCGGATTCACCAGAAATGCGGGACCATACATGAACTGGTCGCCAATATTCTGCGCGCGCGGATCGTCACGAAAGTCCATGACCAGCGGCCGCATCGGGGTGTAGCTCTCCGAAGTCGTCTTCCACGCAAGCGAATAAATGTAAGGAAGCATGCGATAGCGGAGGCGATCAAAGTTCACCAGAATCTTTTGCGCATCCGGACCGTAGGACCACAATTCAT
Organism: Terriglobia bacterium; assembly: GCA_963711365.1. GTDB lineage: Bacteria > Acidobacteriota > Terriglobia > Terriglobales > Acidobacteriaceae > Sulfotelmatobacter. Next base: position 574,719 of record CAVQDY010000012.1, read on the forward strand.
TCTCGTCCGGCTTGCGCGTGCCGTGAACTCTCAGGATCGGATTGAACGTCGCGTATTGGAACCAGCGGATAAAAAGTTCCCGGAACGCCGGATCAGTCGGATGGCCAAGAACGAATCCGCCGATGTCTGTTGTCCAATAGGGAATCCCCGAAACAGCAAAATTCAGGCCTGCGGGAATCTGGCGGCGGAAACTAAACCAGTCGGAGTTGATATCGCCCGACCATGCCGTCACCGCGTTACGTTGCGATCCCGCAAATGCCGACCGAGAAAGGATGAAGACCCGTTTTTGATCCGACACGCTCCGCTGACCCTGATATACGGCCGCCGTATCGAGCAGCGGATAGATATTCACATACCGGTTGCCACTTCCTGCCGCGAGTTTGTGATTCAGAAGGATGTTCTCTTCCTGACCCTCGGTTTCCGGTTCGGTGGTGTCCATCCACCAGGCATCAGCACCGATGCTGAACAAGCCTTTATTCACTTCGTCCCAGTAATACTTGCGAGCTTCGGGATTGGTGGCGTCATACACGGCCATCCCGTCGGCGTGAAATGGCGGCTTGGCATAATTGAATTTATCGACGAACCATCCCTTGCTCTGCATGTAGTCGTAATTCTTCGAGCCGGGTTCAAAGAAAGGCCAGATCGAAATCATCAAGTGGAAGTGTTCGTCATGCAACTGATCGATCATCGCCTTGGGATCGGGGTAATTCTTGTTGAAGACGAACTCACCTTTGCGGTTCCACCAAAACCAGTCCTGCACGATGTCGTCGACCGGGATGTGAAGCTCGCGGTACTTTTTCGCGACGCCAAGGATCTCGTCTTGCGATTTGTAGCGGTTCTTGCATTGCCAGAAGCCGTAGGCCCACTTGCCGAACATGGGCGCCTGTCCGGTCAGGTCGCGGTATTCGGCAACGATTTTGTCGAAGTCGGGTCCGTAGAGAAAGTAGTAGTCGATGACATCCGCGACTTCGGAACTAATGTACAAGTAATTGGCAAAGCGATTATTGAAACGGCTGCGCGAGGTGTTGTCCCAGAAAATGCCGTAGCCCTTGCTAGAGAGCATCAGAGGTACAGAGATATTGCTGTTGTCTTGCGAAATGTCGACCGACTCACCACGATAGTTCCAGACGCCGGACTGATGCTGGCCGAGTCCATACAACCCTTCATGGGAGCCATAGATATTGATGAATGACTCGGCTCGATAGGTGTCCTCGCCGTTCACTTTTGCTGGAGTCAATTTGCGCGACGCTTCCTGGACCAGCGAATTGCCGTTCGCGTCCGCGTAATTGATCGCTCCGTCTTTACGGGCGACCGTGATCTTCAGTTGCGAAGTGCTTAATGTCACCTCATCATCGGTGGATTGTGTGGTCCACTTCACCGCCGGCCAAGTCTGCTTTAGCACGACGTAGTCCGTCTTTGCCGGAAAGGAACTCGTCGCCGAGTACAGGACGCGAATCACGGAATCAGAGCAGATCTTCAGTTTCAGCGTACCGCTTCCCATGGAAAATACGAGACCATCGGTTTCTTGCTGGACTTTGCGCACCGGATTCATCAGGGTCCACTGAGCGTCAGCGAGTGTGCTGAAAACCAGACCAGATGCGAAGGCAAGAACGAAGAACAGGAAAGCTGCGAGAAGACTATCCGCCACAGAACGACGAGCGGGCATGGAGACCTCCGGTTACTAATAAATTGATTCACTAACTGTGCGTCGTGTAAGCGTTTATGAAGAATAACCGCGAAGGATACCACGGAGGCCAGATCCGGCGGATGTCTCTGCGTGTCTGTGTCGCTCTGGGTGAACGCTTTTGGAAAGGAGAGGAGTGCTAAAAGTCGGCTTTACAGTTAGCCATGCCGAGCCTTCAGGATCTCCTCTGCCGCGCGGTGGCCGCTGGCGATGGCGCCGTGAACAGTCCCGTTATTACCGGTGGTATCGGTTGCCTCTCCGGCGAAGAAGAGAGTGTTGTCGACGGGAGCGCCGAGCGTCTGCGAAGCGCCGTCCGAACCCACCTTTGCGTAGCTGTAGGCCCCTCGCGAAAAGGGGTCCGATTGCCAATCGTGAAAGTACGAGTCCAAGAACGAGTCCCGTACAGTATCAACATTCACGCTCAGCAGCCGCGATAGAGTCTCGAGTGCGCGCTGAGTCACGACCGATTGGTCCTGACCGGTCAGGCGGCGTCCCGACAAGAACGGCGCCCATCCAGTAATGACCGGATATTTTTTGGGCATGGCCGTCCACCAGGTAGGGAACCACGGATCCTGCGAGAACAAGAAACTCATGTTGGCGAGAGTTCGGTTTGCAGAAGGACAGATGGAGTCCCAGAAACGTTCACGGAAATGCAGAACGATGCGGATTACCTCTCCCATTTCTAATTTATCGAGAGCGCGAGTTTTCTCCGCAGGCAGAGCAGGATCGAAAAGAATAGCTCCGGATGCTCCGATCGGTGCCTTTAAAACGCGGAGCGGGATTGTAATCAGCACAGCCGAAGCGGAGAAGGCTGTGCGGCTGTCGTTAGTTCGCGCTTGAATCTCGGCAGAAGAACGCTTCCAGCGAACTGTATCGACCACGGTATCTGTGTGGATCTTGATATCCAGTTTGCTGATCCGCTGACGGAAGATTTCGAGTAAGTCCTCGTATCCGTTCTTAGAGCGGAAGGCGCGATCGCCTTCGACCTTTTCCTCGGCCCGCATCTGCTGCACCAGCCAGTGGACTCCGACCAGAGCGGGATCGGCAGCGTTAAATCCGCTGACGTACGCGATCGCGCGCTGCTTGATCTCAGCTTTTCGCGGGTCATTCTCGCGATTGGGGTAACAACGCTCCAGGAATGCAAGGAAAGATTCATCGGGAGACGAATCGTCCATCTTCTGGAGAATGGCGTCGACGTCAGAAAAGAAATCGCAGGAAGTCAGACCTTTGCCTGAGACACACCAGTTATCCCCGTCGACTTCGAGGATTGTCTTACCGGCACCCTGAAGCGGTCGCAGGATCTCAGGGGGTTTGCCGTGGATAAACTCGGCACCGAACTCGACCGGAGCGTCGCAGGGCGGAATGCGCCGGGTCCAAACTCGGCCGCCGATCCGTTCCCGCGCCTCAAGGATCGTAACTGCAAGGCCAGCCTCAGCTAATTTGATCGCAGCGGAAAGTCCTGCGACACCCGCCCCAACGATTACGACTAGCAATCTGTCGGCCATAGGTCAATATTCTCACTCTGGGAGAATTTTGATGCCGAATCCATAAGGGTTCGATCGACTCAGGAAGAGCTACTGCAAACTACCGATTGAAGCGGGGGTTGGCAAAACTTAATGTCAGGGAGGCGATGTACGTTGGCGGCGAGGTCCACCCCTCGGGTCTTAGCCGTTCAGAATTTCGCAATATCAGCAGGCGAAAGGATGTTCCATGCTCGAACGATGGCCTTTGATCCAGCAGATAAAAGGGGGCTTGCGCGGCACCGGACGCGAAGCGATGTCCGAAAAAACGAAGAACCTGCAGGTCAAGAATGCCGGCGCGGAAGCAACGCAATCGGTCTGTCCTTATTGTGGTGTCGGTTGCGGGCAACTGATTTTCCACAAGCAGGGCAAGTTGATTTCGATCGAAGGAGATCCAGCATCCCCGATCTCGCGCGGGCGGCTATGTCCCAAGGGCGCAGACACTTTCGAGCTTCACACCCATCCCAACCGCCTAAAGAAGGTGAAGTACCGTGCGCCTTTTGCTAAGGAGTGGACCGAAATCGATCTCGAAAAGGCGATGGATATGGTTGCCGATCGCTTATGGGATTCGCGTGAACGTACGTTTGAGGAGACTCGTGACGGGCGATCACTGATGCAGACTACCGCAATTGGACACCTGGGCGGAGCGACTCTCGACAACGAAGAGAATTACCTTATCAAAAAGCTGTTCACCGCCGGGCTGGGCATGGTCTGCGTCAGCAATCAGGCTCGAATATGACATAGCTCGACTGTGCCCGGTCTGGGCACATCCTTTGGTCGCGGCGGCGCCACGACGGCACAACAAGATCTGAGTAACGCCGATGCCATTCTGATTATGGGATCGTCGATGGCCGAGAACCACCCAGTCGGCTTTCAGTGGGTGATGGAAGCGCGCGAACGCGGCGCCAAAGTTATCCACGTTGATCCTCGTTTTACGAGGACGTCGGCCATGGCGGACATCTGGGTTCCGCTTCGAGCCGGCACGGATATCGCATTTCTGGGCGGCCTGATTCACTACGTTCTTGAAAACGGAAAGGAATTTCGAGAGTACGTTGCGGCTTACACGAACGCGTCAGCGATTTTGCGCGAAGACTTTCAGGACACGGAGGCTCTGGACGGATTCTTCTCTGGATGGAATGAAGAGAAGAAAGCGTACGATCCGGAATCGTGGTTGTATGAAGGCGCTACTTCAGGCCAAAGAGCCGACGGAGGCGGTGGGCGCGGGCACGCGCAAGCGGGCGGAGGGCACGGCAAAGACCGCGGCGGGGAAGTGGGTGATCCGGCATGCGGAGAAACGGATCCCACTCTGCAGCATCCGCGGTGCGTGTATCAGGTACTCAAGCGGCATTTCGCGCGGTATACGCCGGAGATGGTGGAGCGCTGTTGCGGAGTGTCCAAAGATGTTTTTCTACGGTGCGCTGAAACTTTCGCCAATGCGTCTGGTCCGGACAAAACGGCGGCGATCTGCTATGCGGTGGGATGGACGCAGCATTCGAAGGGCGTGCAGGTGATCCGGTCGGCGGCGATTCTGCAACTCTTGCTGGGAAATATAGGCCGGCCTGGCGGCGGCATTCTCGCCCTGCGCGGGCACGCGTCGATTCAAGGATCAACTGATATCCCGACACTCTATGACATTCTGCCGGGATATTTGCCCATGCCTTTTTTTGAGCAGGACTCGAAAGATCTTGCGGGGCACATCCGCAAGCACAAGACACGGACCGGGATGTGGTCTGGTTTCGATCGTTACATGATCAGCCTGCTCAAAGCGTATTACGGATCGGCGGCCACGAAGGAAAACGATTACGGATTCGACTGGCTTCCGCGTGTGACCGGCGACCATTCGCATCTCGGCTACTGGCTCGACATGGAAGATGGCAAGATGGAAGGCCTGTTCGTCATGGGGCAGAATCCCGCGGTGGGAGCTCCAAATGCGAAGTTGCAGCGCACTGCGCTTTCCAAGCTCAAGTGGCTGGTGGTGCGCGATATGGTGGAGACGGAGACGGCCGCGTTTTGGTACGACTCGCCAGAGGCAAAGAGCGGCGAACTGCCTCCCGAAAAAATTGGTACCGAGATTTTTCTTTTCCCGGCGGCCGGCACGGCAGAGAAAGCGGGCACATTTACCAACACGCAGCGCTTATTGCAATTCCGCCGAAAAGCAGTTGATCCTCCTGGCGATGCGCGCAGCGAGGCGTGGTTTATGTATCACCTGGGCAGAAGACTCCGCGAAAAGGCAGCACAGGATTCGTCGGCACGCAATGCGGGACTTCGCGCTCTCACCTGGGACTACCCTGTCGAAGGACGGGATGGCGAGCCAGATTCGGAAGCGGTACTGAAGGAGATCAATGGATATACGATCGCGGATCGCAAGCAGATCGCGCACATCAAGGATCTGAAGAACGATGGTTCGACAGCATCTGGAGCGTGGATCTATTGCGGGGTGTTTCCTGAAGAGAATCGCAACCGTGCCAACGAGCGAGAGCCGAAGGACTTGCTGGGTCATGGCTGGGGGTTCGCATGGCCCAATGATTGCCGGATCATTTACAACCGCGCGTCGGCGCGTCCTGACGGGCAACCCTGGAGTGAGCAAAAGAAGCTGGTCTGGTGGGATGCGCAGCAAAACAAATGGACTGGCACTGACGTGCCCGATTTTACCGAAGACATGGATCCGGCCACTCCCAGCGATCTGCGGGAAGGGCATGGCGTCAAGGCTCTGGGTGGCGCGCGGCCATTTACGTTGCACCAGGACGGCGTCGGCTGGCTTTTTGTTCCGAGCGGGCTGAAAGATGGTCCGCTCCCGGCTCACTTCGAAGCGCTCGAGTCTTTTGTTCAGAACCCTTTCTATTCGCAGCAAACGAATCCGCCGGCAAAAACGCGGGAACGTCCTGACAATCCCTACGCCAAAGAGCCGGGGAATCAGCGTTACCCGTATGTGCTGATGACTTACCGCCTGACAGAGCACCATACCGCCGGCGGTATGTCGCGGCAACTCTCACATCTTGCGGAATTGCAGCCGGAATTGTTCGCCGAGGTATCGCCAGAACTGGCGGCGGAGCGGTCATTAGTGCACGGCGGCAAAGCGATCATCACAACTGCCCGGGCAAGCATTCAGGCGCGAGTTCTGGTGACCCGCCGGATGAGACCTTTGATCGTTGATGGCAAAACCGTACATCAGGTCGGGCTGCCGTACCACTGGGGATACTCGGGCAGCGTTCAGGGGAACGTGGTAAACGATCTGCTCGCGATTAGCCAGGAGCCGAACGTTCGCATCATGGAGACGAAGGCGCTGGTCTGCGACATCGTTTCTGCTTCGAATGACAGTCAGGACTCTACTGGGGTCCATAGCGCGGAGCATCTGGAGGTTCTATGAGCACAACGTCGGCCTTTCTCACGGACTCCACGCTCTGCATCGGCTGCAAAGCTTGCGAGGTGGCATGCAAGGAATGGAATGGCGTCGCCGCGGATGAACTGGTGTGGAGTGGCCTTTCGTACGACAACACACTTTCTCTGGGAGCGCGCACTTGGCGGCACGTAAAATTTGTCGAAGGAATTCCGGAAGCCGGCAAGGGAGGCAACGATCCCGCAGGATCGCCGTGGAATTTCTCGTCCGATGTATGTAAGCACTGTGAGACTGCCGGCTGCCTGGAGGCATGTCCGACCGGAGCGCTGGTGCGCACGGAATTCGAAAGCGTGTTTCTACAGCCGGACGTATGCAATGGGTGCGGCTACTGTGTGGTCAGCTGTCCGTTTGGCGTGGTGGAAAAAGACAAAGAAGATGGCCGTGCGTTCAAGTGCACCTTCTGTTATGACCGGCAAAAGGCCGGACTGACGCCGGCATGCGCAAAGGTGTGTCCGACAGAGTCGATTCAATTTGGCGAGTTGGAAGATCTGCGAGACCGTGCGGAGCGGCGGATTGCGCAACTAAAAGATCGGGGCGTTGGCGACGCTTCGATTTACGACCCGGTCGATTCGAGCGTGAAGGGCACGCACGCTATCTTCATCGTTCGAGGCGACCAGAAGATGTATAACCTGCCGCCCAATCCCGAGGTGCCGACAACCTATCTACGAGCGGGGTGGACGTCCGCAGCGATTGCAGCCGGCGCCATGTTGGCCGGAACTTTGCTTGCATTTCTGAGCACGGGAGGAAAAAGATTATGAGCGAGCTTCCGCGTCCTCGTTTTGACGGCGAACCTAAGATTGTTCAGGAAGTTGAGAAGGAGCGACGCCTGGCCGTGATTCAAAGGCAGGCGATGGAGTTGGTTCCCGCCGGAAGTTCAGCTCTTGCGTCGGCAAAGAGTGGCTATTACGAATTGCCGATGCTGAAAGAGCCGTCGTGGACGTGGGAGATTCCGCTCTACTTTTTCGTGGGCGGCGCTGCCGGGGCGTCCGGAGTTATTGGCGCTATTGCGAGGCTGAGCGGAGCGTCGCCGCGCCTGGTCCGAGACGCGAGGCGTATCGCATTCGTCGGATCGGTATTGTCGCCAGTGCTGCTCATCTCCGATCTGGGCAGGCCTGCGCGGTTTCTGGCGATGCTTCGTGTTTTCAAGCCGCAGAGCCCAATGTCGGTCGGTGTCTGGGTTTTGGTTGGATTCTCCGGCGGCGCCACGGCGGCGAATGTCGGCGACTGGCTTGAGGAACGTGGTTCGTACGCGGGCTTAGCCGGATTGATGCAAACAGCCGGTGATGTTGTGGCTTTGCTCTTTGGCCTGCCGCTCGCCACTTATACGGGAGTCCTCATTGGAGCCACGGTGATTCCCGCGTGGAATCGGAATATCGCTTTGCTGCCGGCGCATTTTGCGGCATCGGGACTCGCTGCTTCCGTAGGTTTGCTGGAACTCATGGGGCATCGCAGCCCTGCGCTTCAGGCATTGGGAATAGGAGCGGCGCTGACGGAAACGGCAATGGGAGCATCGATTGAGTTGAATCCCGATCCTGCGGTCGAGCCATTGAAACATGGTCCGAGCGGCTGGCTGATTCGAGTTGGCGGCGTCCTTTCCGGGCCCATTCCGCTGGCGCTGCGTATGATCAGCTTATTTTCAAAAGGCAGCCGTGCCGCGAAGCTGCGCAAGTATGCAGCGGTTTCGTCCGTGGTCGGATCGGCGATCACGAGGGCGGCGTGGATTCATGCAGGACACATTTCCGCGCGCGAGAGCCGGCCTGCTTAAATCTCCGGCCCAGAATGTAGGTGTCTTGGTTTCGCGTTCGTGTCCAACTTCTGAAAGTAAACTTGCCGATAGAGTTGTCGGCCTCGGCCGGGGGCTCATAGTCCCGCAGGTAGCGCGTAGTAAGAGATAACGAGCAGGAAGTCACGTGCGCGGGATTTTCATCAAGACCGGGTCAGACGCGGGAATTATGCTGCTTGCAGGAGTGAGGTAGTGCCGCAAACAAACCGCGCCCCTTGCGGGGCGCGGCGGAGTCGATGAGGCACGCGGGAGGCGATCTTGCCATAACCAGCCCACCAGGATAAGTCTTAACGGCGCTTCTTGCCTTTTTTCTTTGCCGGTTTTTTCGCGGACTTCTTTGCTTTTGCTTTTTTCTTTGCCGGTTTTTTCGCAGCTTTTTTCTTCGCCGGCTTCTTGGCTGCTTTCTTTTTCGCGGGCGCTTTCTTTTTGGCGGGTGGTTTCTTTTTTGCCGCCTTCTTCTTCATGCCGCCACCTCCGCCACCGGCGGGAGCCGCAGGTTTGGGAGCAGGAGGCGCGGGAGCAGCTGCGGGTTCGGGTTCAATTGCTTCCGATTCCGTAAGGCCGGGTTCTTCTTCCTCCTCCTCTTCTTCTTCGAAATCTTCTTCCAGCGATTCGCTATACGCGCCGCTATCGCCAAATTCCTCTTCTTCATCACGACCGTAGAGCGTGGGATCGTAGAACGTCATTGCTCCTCCTGATTTCAGTAGCGGCCGGGTGCGGTATATGCCGCCCTGGCTGCGGGCACGAGAGAATTAAAAGACAACAGAAACTTTAGCTGCGACGGCGCCGGATTATAGCACGACATTCGGTGACGACTGCAAGGACTGCAGACACAAATGCGGGCCGCGCCGTATCCGCTGCGTAGGCCCGGGTGTAAGCTCACGTCGCAATCCAAGACTGGCAATGCCGGTGAGTCCAAGTACCTTAGAAAAACGTTATGTTAAAGGCTTTGATCTCCTGCTGCAGACCAACATTCGCTGGAGGGGGAGCATCTCAGATGAGGTGCGCTTAGCGCTCGGGGCTTGATAGTGCCAGGACGGCGGCTGGAAGACAGGATTCGTGAACTATGCGCCCGTGCGCTTTATGAGACGGGAGCGGAATGGCGCGCCACGATTCGCGAATTGCAGATTGCCATCCACGAACACTCCATGCGGCTGGCAAATGCGACGGCGGCTGCCACGGTGATTGGAAAGCCACAGGTGCTCCGCGAGCGTCGCCAACCTTGAGGATGGCTTAGCCTTAAGGGGGCCGGTAGGGCCGGGACTTTCAGTTTTAGCGAAGTAAGTTGTTTAGTTTGATGCGATTAACAGATGCGGGAGGGCCGCGGCCTGCGGTCAGGAAAATAGACCCGAAAGAAGGAAGGGGCGGAATTCAATTCTCCCGCCCCGACTCGCACCAATCGGATTGTTTGCTAATTACACTTACTTCAGGGTCTTCACGTAGTCTGCGACGGCCTTCGCATCGTCGCCCGCCACGCCCGAAATCGCTTTTTTATGGGGCGCTTTTTTGGCTTCATCGCCCTTGCTGAGCAGATCGGAGATCTGATCGGCGGTGAGAGCGGTACCCTTCAGGGCGGGACCGATCTTGCCCTGGCCCTCGGGACCATGGCAGGCGGCGCATTTCGCCTTGTAGGTGGCGGCTCCATCGGCTGCGAAAACCGGTACAGCGATCGAGAGCGCCAGCGTGAAGATAACCAACAGAACAATCAATTTAGTAAGTCTCATGAGTTTCTCCTTCGTGGTTGGGATAGGTCTGCTGCAACGAACAAGGGCCCAAACGAACCGACGATTGTAGCTCCGGGGAAACGAGGGGAATGTGATTCAACGCACAGGGTTTTGGGAAGCGTGCCGGAGTGGGGATCGGGGTCCTCGGTCCTGAATCCTGAGGGGGAACGCCATTCTAGAAGTTTTTTGCACCTAAATAGATGTGTATACATCTATCTCGCAGAGAGTTCCATAAAATGCCACCTACAGTCGCTTTGCCGTGCATGTGCGCCAGTTTTCGCCGCGCGGCGCGGGCGTTAACCCAGGTGTACGATAAAGCGCTTCGTCCGTATGGACTGCGGGCAACCCAGTTCACCATCCTTCAGGCGCTCTCTCTCACGGGAGAAATCTCGCAGGGCAATTTGGGCAGCCTCCTGATGCTGGACAGCACGACTCTGACGCGGACGCTGCGACTGATGCGCACATATGGCTGGATTGAAGAGCGTCCGGGAAAGGATCGGCGGGAACGGTGGCTGAAGCTCTCCGCGTCGGGCCGCCGCCAGTTCAACCGGGGATCGGTGGTATGGGAAGAGTTGCAAACGCTGCTGCGTTCTCGTGTCGGCTCGGCCTGTTGGGACGAATGGCTGAGAGCTGCCACTGAAATCAGCCGCCAAACCATGGAGCCGGGACTAAAACCAGTTCCGGATTCTGTCCAGAGTTAGGAGAATTCTATGTTGAATGACAACGCAAAATACGCACGGCTGACTGCTGTGCTGGTGATTGTCTGGCTCGCCACTTCCATCACGGCGTCCAAACTATCGATCTTCCATGCGGCGCCGAAGTACGGGATGCTGCCTCTGCTTTCTCTTGGACTGGCAGTAGTGCTGCCGGTCGCGTTCTTCCTGTTGGGGTTCGGGTTTTCGCGAAGATTTCGGCAATTTGCTCTGTCGCTGAATTCGACGGCGTTAACCATCGCTGAGACCTGGAGAATTGTGGGCATCAGTTTTGTTACGCTCGAAGTTTTTCATATTCTGCCTGGAGTGTTTGCTGAGCCTGCGGGCTGGGGAGACTTCTTGATTGGGGTGACGGCGCCGTTTGTCGCACTCTATTGGGCGCGACCCAGGCACAAGAAGGCGTTCCTCGCCTGGAATATCCTCGGCGTGCTGGACTTGGTGAACGCTGTCGCGCTCGGCGTCCTATCGTCCACCGCCGTGGGAGCACTGCGGCTTTCGGTTTCTACGGATGCAATGACCGTGCTGCCGCTCAGCTTGGTCCCGACTTTCGCTGTTCCGCTGCTGCTCATCGTACATTTCATCCTCATCGCGCAAGCGACCGGCTGGGAGCCTGAGGTGGCGGGAGCGATTGGGACGGGAGTGCCTAACGCCTCAATAACACACGCATGATAGCTGGTTCGCGAGTGTCTCCGCTTGGAGTCCGTGATCCTCGCTTGGCGCATGAAGATTGCGGCGGGGGCGCACGCTCGGCTTCGCTTCGCGGGACGGACGAAGGCGTCCGTCCTTACATTTCGAAGATTGGATTGTCAGCTGGCTTAGCGCGCGACTTGAACGGTGAGGATCATGCCGGGACGGATGACGGCGATGTTGCGGTTGTCGCGCTTGATAGCGGCGACCGTGGTGCGGTAGGCATTGGCGATGGAGTAAAGGGTCTCGCCGGATCTCACTTTGTGGTGGACGACGGCGATTTCAGGCTCGTCGGTCTTCAGACGTTCGATCTCGGAAGACTTGGTTGCGGGCGGCTTGGTGCTGGCGGTTTCAGTCTTGGGTGCGGAGTGTTTAGCCTTGCTGCGAGAGGAGGCAACTTCCGCCTCATGCGCGCTGGGTGAAATCGGCAGGTGCAGGGCGAGAACACGGCGTCCGACGAGGCTGTTACCGCGAATGCCATTCCAGCGGCGAAGCTGTAGCGGAGAGATTCCGAAGTTATCGGCTACAGTTTCGACCGTGTCTCCCTTGTGAACTTTATAACGGGTAATGCGCCGGGCGTAGGTTGCTGTGTCGCTTGTGGGATGCTTGCCGGGCGCGACGGGAATCACCAGCTTGGCGTCAGCATCAAGTTCGCCGCCGTCCAGGTGATTGGCCACGCTGATCGACTTGACCGTGGTGTGATAAGTACGCGCCAACGATGCGAGCGTGTCTCCCGGGTGCACGGTGTGATAGCGCCACCACAGCCGCATATCGGGCGGGATGGAGGCGATGGCGGTTTCGTACTGATCTTTGGTTCCGATGGGAATGCGCAGATCGAACTTGCCTTCACGAGGAGTAGTCAAGCGCAGCAAGCTCGGGTTGAGATCCTGCAGATCACTGATCGTCGAGTTGACGCATTCCGCGACCAGGCGGAGGTCTACAGGATAGTCAATCTTGACCGTGTCATATTCTGCCGGCTTCTCCATCACGACGTCATCAAGCCCATACTGCGATGGATTCTTAGTCATGATGGTTACAGCCAGAATGATGGGAACGTAATTCTTGGTTTCCTTCGGGAGGACGTTGCGGTTATACAGTTCCCAGAAATCGGCGTAGCCAGTACGTTTCACTGCCGCCTGCACCGTACCCGGACCGGAGTTATAGGCGGCCATGGCGAGATACCAATCGCCGAACTGGTTATATAGATCTTTCAGGTGGCGGGCAGCGGCGCGGGTGGATTTCTCGGGATCCTGACGGTCGTCAACCCACATATTGTGATGCAGACCGTATCCGCGTCCCCGGCTGGCCATGAACTGCCAGATTCCGCGGGCGCCGACGCGAGAAACGGCCAGCGGGTGGAATCCGGACTCAGCCTGAGCCAGAAAAATCAGGTCCTGCGGGACGCCTTCTTCTTTTAGCGTGGAGATGATCATGTCGCGATAACGGCCCGAGCGAGCGTAAGCGCGCTCGAAGACGCCACGGCCATGGCCTGAGAAGTAGGTGATATAGCCTGCGACCTGGTCGGTCATCATCAAGGGCAGATCGGAGTGGGTTTGCCGAAGCTGCGCTTCGACCTTGGCCTTGGTGCTGGCGTCGGCGGTCGGGGCGAGACCGTTCGTTTCGTCGATGGGAGCAGGTTCGGACTTCTGCTGCTCCTGGGCTTCGGTATCGCCGGAGGTGCCGCCAGGGTATATCCCGTTGACACCCTGAACGATGCGGTCAAATTCCTGTTGCAAGCGATTATCGGAGCGTATGTCCAGATTGCTCTCAAGCAGCGAATTCAGGGCGCGATCGAAATCCTGTTTGGCCTGATCGGTATTGCCGGCCTGATAGTCGGCGACGCCATGCTGATATTGCTGTTCGGCCTGCGAGACGAGATCCCCTACGCGATCGGGAGCCGCGGGTGCTGGAGGAGGCGCCGGCTGAGTTGCAGCGGATGCCTGCGCCGGACCGTCTTGGGTGGTTGCGCCCGATGCGGGTTGAGAACTGGCGGCTGCAGTTGGTGCTGAATCCTTTTGGATCGCTGGAGGCTCTACCGGAGCTTTTTGCGCTACTGGATGATGCGACGAGCACCCACAAGCCCCCATTATCCAACAGGCTAGCAAAGCGCTCCGGAGGTGGGCATTAAGAAATCGCATCGGTCAGCACGAAAAAGCGGCAGGCCTCGTGAACTGTTAATTTACGGTGAATTCTACCAAAAATCGTAACCCCCGGCCGCGCCTCGGTCAATCATCATTCGCATTAGGGCGAAGTTACTTTGGGCATCACCTGGCACGGCAACCAAGCTGCCGCGCACACCTTTGGCTGGAATTCTGATGCCAGAGGCTGGAAACATGGTTGGTGTCGTTGAATCCCGCACTGTTGGGAATCGCGGACTGTAGGGGGGATCAAACCCTCTACGCATCTTTTGTATCTTATGCTTGGTTCGGAAGCGTCTGCATACGCCGTCGCGAAACTGCTAGACTAATTAAAAGCTGACACTTCGGACTCTTCAAACCACAAACGCAATATGAATACAAAAGCCCCTTACCCTGCAGATATCAGCTTTCCCGCGTGGCAACCTGAGCTTCAGGCCGCGGTGAACGAGCCCGAGACTGAGAGATTACTGGAGCGGGTACACGCCGCAGAAATAGCGATCTTCAATCGGCTGCAAGAACTCGCCAAGGATTCCATCCCGGCTTCTTCGCTGAAAATCGAACGTGAGGCCCTGAGTAGCGCGATGAAGACTCTGCTATCGCTCAAGCGCGACCGCCTGGGCTTTCCCGATTGGGTCGACAGGTAATCAAGCGGCAAGGTCTTCGAGGAGTTGCCGCGATCTGGCAATCAGCAGGGCAACCACGTCGGATTTTGGAACCACGGCCGAGGCTCCGGCCGCCACGGCCTCTTTCTCCACGAAGGAATCGATGTGGGCCGAATAGAGGATGATGGGCACGTGTGGCATCATCCGCCTAAGAATGCGGGTGGCAACCAGTCCATTCATGACCGGCATTGAAAGGTCAGTGACGATCAGTGCAGGCTTCAATTGCTGAGCCATCTCGACAGCTTCCTGACCATTTTCGGCTTCGCCGCAGACCTCGAAATCTCCTTCGCGCGTGAAAAGTTGGCAAACGACTTTGCGAATAGCCGGGCTGTCATCGACGAGCAGCACTGACCAAACGGTCATCCGCTTCCTCCCATAAGGCGTGGCCCGCGCCGCGAATTGATACACCAATGCCATATTGGTTCCAATCGAGTGGCATACAAGGAAACTAACAACCTTCTCTGTCAGTCGAAATAGGGCAAATCCATCACTAGGATGGCTGAGCCCCGGCTGTGCTCGGTCTTTTTTCGCGGATTGACTGGGTACAGGCCCCTCACAATGAAATCCCGCAACCCGAAAAGTAAAAGTGAACCCGGGGAAGAACTCGCTACGCTTGCTGCTTGTGCTCTTTTTTGCCTTCTTTGTCTTCCAGTTGCTGCTCTTTGCGCTCCAGCAATTCGTTGAGCTGGTTAATGAGCTTCAGAAATCGGCCGTGATCTTTCTCTTTTTCGATCGAGGCACACAGCAGGTACAGGCGTTCACGTTCCTCCGGTTTCATGCGCGATCAGATGAGGACGCAGAATCTAAGGGTTATGCCTAAGAGATCGTATTTCCCGCGGAATAGTGCCTTAGGGAAGAGAACTTCGTCGCCAAAAAACAACTTTCGATGACGCCTTACGGAGAGTCAAGTAGGGGAATTTGGTCCTGAAATTACAGAGCGGCGAATCCGGCCCTGCTTGTCGAGGATGAGCGCATGTTGTGCGACATGTGGTCGACGATTCTTAATGTAGAGGGCTTTGATCGAGGTGCACGACCGTATGCAGCGCATGCTGCAGTATTCGCTCGAAGCCTTTCTGCAGGATGGAACGAAGCAGGCAGCCTGAGCTTGGGGCGGCACGTCAGACTTGCTGGGCCCCGCCAGCCCACTTACACTCGCCAATAATCTGGCCGCCAGTTCTGAATGGATTTCTTGATATCCGCGCGCGAAAGCTTCTCGTTCAGGGCGCGCTCGACCAGTTTCGGAATCTCAGCGTCAGAGGCGAAACGAAGAGCCACGAGTTGCCCCTCAGTGAGTTCGGGAATACGCGAGCGCAGGGGCTCCGGAAGAATCTGCATCAAGCGAAGGCGCTCTTCGAGGCGAATGACGCGATCCTGCACCTTCAGCGAGTAAAGCCGCGTCTTGAATACCAGAACCAGAAAGGCGAAGGCGAGCACAACCAGCAGGAAAGCATGCACGTTGTGCCAGAAACTGCGGTGAGTGAGGTGGTGGAAGAAGTTGATCAGCGAGAGAATCAGCCCCAGTACGAAAACCGGGCCCAGAAAGAAATGAAACATGGGATCGAAGCGGGTGTGATTGGCGAAAGTCTGGGGCATCTTTTCGGCCATGGGAAACTCCTTGACTATCAGGAAGGTCAAAGTGTAGCAGAGGCAGAGAGAGCTCAAGGGCAGCGGTATGGGTCTGTAACAGAATCGGAACAGAAGACTTCGGCATCTTTATTTCGATGCCGAAGTGCACCGGGCAACAGGGTAAGTAAAACTTGGTGTCTAGAGGCATGCAGGGTTCGGAAGTCCCCCAACCGCCGAACCCTCATACCCGCTTGGCCTAGGCTACTGAGCGGCAAGCAATATCTGGCGGCTCGAGGCAGCCGCCGAAAAGTCGGTCCAGGCGAACATCGGCCTAAACGTGAGCGCCCATGCAAAAATCTTTGTATGTCTCATCCGTGGCCTCGTTTCCTGCTCATTCCATTCGCCATTTGCGAAGCGCAGCCATAGTGCCTTGAAACAAAAGTGAGGTCCATAGAGGCGGTCTGAAGCGATCTGAATTGATCTGAAGAGTTCGCAGGGCCCTGGCTTGACAGTGCGGAGAGCCTCATACCAGAATTGTCGGGCCGCCGTGAAGGGCGCCTTGGTGTTCTAATGCCGGAAAAGAAAACCCGCTTCGGCGAATTCGAGCTTGATTTCGGACGCTTCCAGCTTTATCGCAAGGGTAAGCCCGTCCGCCTGGAGGGATTGCCGCTGCAGTTGCTCATGTTTCTTGCGGAAAATTCGGGGCAGTTGATCACGCGCGAACAGATCGCAGAGAAACTCTGGGGGAATCACGTTTTTGTCGACGTAGAACAGGGCATCAACACGGCGATTCGCAAAGTCCGCAAAGCCCTCGACGATGATTCTGCGCAGCCCCAGTTGCTGCAAACCGTCGTGGGTCGTGGATACCGGTTCGTTGGAACTGCCGGTGAGGAGATCCCCGCTGCTCCGGGGGCGGAGCCGGTTGTGTTTTCGCCGGAAGAACTCGGGCGAGCGATCCGCGCCGCCGCTGGCCTGCATGAGGATGAAAAGAAGCCCAGCCAGTCCTGACTTCTAAGCTGCTTTCACCTACTCATAGCGAAGTGCAACCGTAGGTTCCACGCGCGAAGCTCTGCGGGCTGGCAAGTATCCGGCGGCTAATCCCGCGATCACTAGCACCACAACGGCGGCAATCATACTGAACGGATCAGAGCCGCTCAGGCCATACAACATGGTTCGCACCAGACGACCGCCTCCGAAGGTTAGCGGTAGGCCTATGACAATTCCTGCAGCGATCCAGAGAACCACCTCCCGCATCACTTGCCATCGGACTTCGGAGCGATCGGCGCCGAGCGCCATGCGAATGCCGATCTCACCCGTTCTGCGGCTGACGAGATACGACATGATGCCGTAGAGCCCGATGGAAGAGAGGAACACGGCGACGATACCGAAGAAGGCCGAAAGCTGGGCGATGATCGTCTGATTGGAATAAGAGCGGGCGACCTGTTCTTCGAGAGTAGTGACATTCGAGATCGGCAGGGCGCGGTCGATCGAGTGGATCGCCTGCTGCACTTCGGCGGCGACGGCGGCGAACTTGCCAGTGTATCGAACCTCGAAGTCGCCGAAATCCCCAACCGTGCTGAGTGTAAGGCAGGTAATCGATGTATTCGAGCTTTTCCGCGACGTTGTTGAACTTAACGTCTTTCGCTACGCCGATCACCAGCTTTTCGACCGGCGCCTCCATTCCATCGGGAGAGCCAATCGAATAAGTGCGTCCAATCGGCGATCCGGACGGGAAAGAGATTCTCGCGCCATTGGCTCACTGATGATCGCGACCGGCTGCGATGTGGCCGTGTCCTGTGTGCCGAAATGCGCGTCCCGCTATCAGTGGAATTCGCATCACTGCGAAGTAGTCGTTGCCGATAATGTTGTGCTTGACGTTCACGTTTCGATCGAACGGCATTGCCGGGAACGGTGATCGTGGTGTTCCAACTGCCTTCCGCGAATGTGAAAGCCGAGAAGCTGGCCGCCTGCATGCCGGGTAGCGAACTCACACGCTCCTCGATGTTGCGAAGGAGTGCTTTGAACCGAGGATCGTCTTCGCCATAGCCGGCGGAGGAAGAGTCAATGTCCAGGCGCAACACATTCTGCTTGTCGAAGCCGGTGTCGACGCGGCTCAGATTGTTCAGCGTGCGCAGGAAGAGGCAAGCTCCGACAGTCAGTACAAGGGACAGTGCAACCTGCGAGATCACCAGAACTCTGGAGAGTGGGCTGCGCGCCCCAAATGTCGAGGTGCCACGACCGCTCTTCAGAGTGCTAGTTAGCTCCAGCCGAGTCGCGCGTAAGGCCGGGAGCGTTCCGAACAATAAGGCCGTGCAAACGGTAACGACGAAAGTAAAGGCCAGCAGGCGGAGGTTGAGCGAGACATCCAGAGGAATCGTCTCCGGCCCCGACGAAATCATGTGCAGCAGCATACGATTCGCGAAAAGCGCGAATGCGATGCCGAGTGCTCCTCCGGCAAGAGCGAGGAGCAGACTCTCGGTGAGCAATTGACGGATAATGCGGATCCTCGCAGCACCGAGCGCCTGCCGAACTGCTAGTTCGCGCGCTCGTGAGGCCGAGCGGGCCAGCAGCAAGTTCGCAATGTTGGCGCAGGCGATCAGCAGGACCAGTGCGACGATGACCATCAACACCTTGAGCGGCTCCGAGTAGGCGTCGCGTAGGTCAGAAAGACCACGAGCCAAAGATTTCAATGGCACGCGAGCGTGGGCTAGACGATCCAGATTGTCCTGGCTGAGCTTGGCGTCCGAGAAGCTGCGCAAGATCTGCGGAAACAGAACATTCGCATTCGCCGTGGCTTCTTCGAGTGTGATACCCGGCTTCAAGCGTCCGAGGATATAAAGCGATTCGGAGAAGTTCTCCTTACGGCCATTCCACCCGGGGGGAATCGATCCGATCATCGAAAGTGGGGTCCACATATCGGGAGCCGCTCCGACCTTCGTTCCGAAGAACTCCGCAGGCGTAACGCCGATGATATTGAAGATGGTGTCGCCGAGTTTAACCTTATGGTCGAGGACAGCAGGATCACCGCCCAGACGGTGCTTCCAGAAGTTGCTGCTGATGACCAGTACGGGATGATCGCCCTCCGTGGAATCGTCATTTTCGTTAATCACGCGGCCGATCTGTGCACCGACGCCGAGTGTCTGAAAATACGTGCCGGAGACGGTTTGGACCTGGATTAATTCAGACTCCTTCCGATCGTCGACGAAGCCATGAACATCATTCATCATGCTCAGAATAGCGGCCGTCTCGGAGAAGACCTGGTTCTCGCGCTGAAACTGCCGGTAAAACGGGTAGGAATAAAGTTCGGTGCACGCGAAGCTGTCGGTAATGCCGCCCCAGTCTTCGACACCAAGCTTGACGAGCCGCTGCGGCTTTTTCACAGGAAGTGAGCGGAGCATGACGGCGTCGAGGAAGCTGAAGATCGCGGTGTTGGCGCCTATGCCGAGAGCAAGCGTCAGCACCGCGACGATGCTGAGCACTGGAGACCGGAACAACATGCGAACCGCATACCGGCAATCTTGAAGAATGGTCTCGATCATCGGCAAGCCTTCTTCCGCGTGATAGCTTTCCCGAAAAGCTTCTACCGGTCCGAACTTCAGGAGGGCTTGCCTGCGGGCCTCGGGTGCGGACATGCCCGCGCGCATATTCTCTTCGGTCTGCAGCGCGACGTGGTGCTCCATCTCTTCGCGAAGCCTCCGGTCGCCGCGATTCGCCCGGGCAAAGTTCAGCGTGCGTTTCCATAAGCGCTTGACGGCTCTCATGACAAATTCTCCGCCTTCGCCGATAGGAAGCGAGCGATGATCTCGGTTGTTTGGTGCCAGTCCTGAAGCTCGGATTGAAGCTGTCGACGGCCCTCTCGGGTGAGACGGTAATATCGCGCGCGCCGGTTATTTTCAGAGGCACCCCAGTCGGACTCAACGGCGCCTTCCTGCTCGAGCCGAAGCAGCACGGGGTATAAAGTGCCCTGATTTACAGAGAGCAGGTCTCCGCTGATTTGTTCGATCCGGCGAGCGACGCCATATCCGTGCAACGGACCCAAAACTTCCAGAGTCTTGAGGACCATCAGAGCAAGCGTTCCTTGCTGAACATCGGGCTTCGGCTTCATCGGTGAGCGTCCTTTGGGGTTCCCAGAGGAGAGTGCCATATTCCCTTTGGGAAAGCAACAGGGAAAGCAGCGGCCGTGCGAACAGCAGAACGAGTTAACCGACCATGCTGGGTAAACCTTCCGCCGATCTTGCCGCGTGCTTCGTGTTCCAGCTTCACAGCCAACCATCCCTCCGATAGCGTAAAATCTCCGGTCGCGAATCTTCGATGTGTCCGTTGAATCCAACTTTCTTATGAAAGCCATACAAGTTAAGCAAACTGGTGGGCCCGAGGTGATGGAACTGGTGGATCTACCCGTTCCCGAGCCGAAGGCGAATGAAGCGGTGGTGAAGTTGTCCGCTTCGGGCGTGAACTTTATCGATGTGTATCACCGCGAGGGCCGATACAAAGTGCCGTTGCCGTTTACTCCGGGTCAGGAGGGAGCGGGCGTCGTGACGGCGGTGGGCACCGATGTAAAGTCGGTGAAAGTCGGTGACCGCGTGGCGTGGAGCCACTTGCTGGGAGCATATGCGGAATACGCAGCGGTCGCCGCCGACCGGCTGGTGCTGATCCCGGCGGGGGTGAGCGACGAGCAGGCTGCAGGAACCATGCTGCAGGGGATGACCGCGCATTATTTGTCGCATGATACGTATCCGCTGAAGCGCGGAGAGACGGCTCTGATCCATGCGGCCGCGGGCGGAGTGGGATTGCTGCTCGTGCAGATGGCCCACAACATCGGCGCGCACGTGATTGCAACAGTTTCGACTGAGGAAAAAGCGAAGCTGGCGCGAGAGGCTGGGGCGGACGACATCATCCTTTATACGCAAACCGATTTTGAAGCCGAAACGAAGCGGCTGACCGGTGGCAAGGGAGTCGACGTGGTGTATGACTCCGTAGGCAAGACCACGTTCGAGAGAGGGCTGAACGTGCTGCGTCCGCGCGGGATGATGGCGCTCTTCGGCGGATCGAGCGGCGCGGTGCCCCCATTCGATCCGATTGTCCTGACGCAGAAGGGATCGCTTTTTCTGACGCGGCCTTCGCTGGGGAACTACATCGCGACGCGCGAGGAATTGGTGGCGCGATCGAGTGCGGTATTTGGAATGATTGCTGCGGGAAAATTGAAGTTGCGGATTGAGCATACCTATCCGCTGGCCGAAGCGCAGAGGGCGCATCGCGAGTTGGAAGGGCGAAAAACCACGGGGAAGTTGCTGCTGATACCGTAGCTTTACGTCGAGTCATTTTGAGCTACACGGAAGCGCTGCCCCGGCTCACAGCAACGGCACTGCATTATTTCGTAAGGTCCCTCGGAGGGCTATTGCCCTCCTCAGGATGACAACGAGTGGGTGCGTTGTGCGGACGAAGGGACAAACATGAAAGCGATTCGCGTGCAGCATACGGGTGCTCCCGAAGTGATGGAACTGGTAGAGATGCCTGTTCCGCAGCCGAAGGGATCGGAAGCCGTGGTGAAGGTCAACGCCGCGGGGGTGAACTCGATTGACGGGCAATTCCGCGACGGGCGGCTGAGAACTCCGCTTCCCTTTACACCCGGGCAGGAAGGCGCGGGTGTGGTCACGGCTTTGGGGCCGCAGGTAAAAGCATTGAAGGTTGGGGACCGTGTGGCATGGAGCGGAACGCTGGGGTCATATGCGGAGTACGTGGCTGCTCCAGAGGAGCATCTTGTCCCAGTGCCCGCCGAGGTGAGCGACGAGCAGGCAACCGCCGCGATGATGCACGGTCTGACGGCGCATTACCTGGTGAACGACGCGCACAAACTGAAAGCGGGCGAGACGGCCCTGGTGCATGCAGCGGCCGGCGGGGTCGGACTGCTGGTCGTGCAGATGGCGCATGCGATCGGAGCGCGAGTGATCGGAACCGCGTCGAGTGACGAGAAGGCGAAGCTGGCGAAAGAGGCTGGAGCGGACGAGGTCATCGTCTTCACGCGGCAGGATTTCGAAACGGAAGTGAAGCGCCTGACCGATGGAAAAGGCGTCGACGTCGTTTATGACGGAGTGGGTAAGGCAACGTTTGAGAAGAATCTGAATGTCATGCGAACGCGCGGCATGCTGGTGATTTATGGCATGTCGAGCGGGGCAGTGCCGCCGGTCGATCCGGCAAAGCTGTCGGAAAAAGGATCGCTTTATATGGCACGGACAACGCTGGCGCACTTCACGGCCACGCGGCAAGAATTGCTGGCGCGAACGAGCGCGCTGTTCCACATGATTGCCGACGGCAAACTGCATACGCGGATCGCGAAGAAGTATCCACTGGCCGAGGCGGCACGGGCGCACCACGACATGGAAGCGCGGAAGCTGGCAGGAAAGCTGCTTCTGATCCCGTAAGGCGAAAATTCTCACCACAGAGGAACGGGGGCGCACAGTGGAAACTGGCTTCTGGCTCCCTATGTCAGTTTCAGCTCCGGAAAATCCTGTTGATAGCGCGATGGGTCCAAGGTAAAGAGACGGTCGGCATGCAGCAAAGCGTGCGCGGCGATCAAGAAGTCTGCAAGCAATCGCTTCGGTGGGGTACCTCCCCAGCCGCGTTTGCGTTGCGCATATGTGGCGAACGCGTCGGCTGTTTTTCTCCAGACCGCTTCGTCCAGGTTGAACTCGATGGTAATGCCAGTATCGCGAACAAACTTATCAACGAAGTTCCTCGGTGCCGTCGGATGGGCAGCAAGTTCCACATAGACTGGCGCGCAAATAACAATCCCACCGAGAGCTCTGGCGTTTTTTAACTCTTCCATCACTCGGGGCGCTGAGGGCTCAGCCGACCAGAGAGCCGAGAGCACATTGGAGTCGATTGCGGTCCTCATTCTTTGTGGGATCCATGAGCCGGACGGTCATCTTCGGCACTGCGCATGTCATCGATCCACTCCTTGATTCCTTTTTCCCCTCCGGGAAACGGTCCAAGAATCCCCACATATTTTTCGAAAGGATTTTCCTCAGCATGGGAGGGTCGGATTATGGTGCGACCGTCCTCAATAACAAAATCAATGCGATCGCCGGCGACGACTCCAAGGCGATTGCGGATTTCCTGCGGAATCGTGACTTGGCCCTTGGAGCTAATGGAGCTGGAGTATTTCATCTTTACCTTTATTCCTTACGGTAAGGATAGCATTCTTTACCACCCAGATCAAGAGGTCCGAATTCCCGGACGTGAGTAGCTGTGGGCGTACGCCGGTACTTCTCGTGGAGCCTCCAATCCCGGATCGTTGATCGGCTCTCCCGCTTTCATTTCCAGGGGCACCACTCCCGCCCAGGTGGGGAACGTCATATCCTCGGCGTCGTCAACCGGAGGGCCGGTGCGCACTTTGGCTGAGAACTCTTCGATGGGCAGGCGCAAGACTGAAGTGGCTTTGAGTTCTTGCTCGTTCGGCTGGCGCGAATCCGCCCAGCGGCCGGGCAGAATGTGCTCGGAAAGAATGCGCAGCGCTTCCAACTTCTCCTGCGGGTCGTCCACCAGCGTGGCCCTACCGAGGATCACTACCGACCGGTAGTTCATCGAGTGATTAAAGACGGAGCGCGCGAGCACGAGTCCGTCAAGAAGAGTCACGGTGACGCAAACGGGAACGCTTTCTTTCATTTGACGCAGCATGCGGCTGGCGGCGGAGCCGTGAATGTACAGGTTGGCGTCCTTGCGGCCGTAGGATGTCGGGATCACGAAGGGCTGGCCATCGACCGCGAAGCCGACGTGGCAGATGAATCCTTCATCGAGGATTCGATAGATCGTCTCGCGATCATAGACGGCACGTTGAGGCTCGCGGACGACACGCGTCCGCGCGCCAGGCGTTTGGATATCAGACATTGGGGAGCAAACTCCGGCAAGCGCCAAGGATGGGTGAAGAGAGAGTGTATCACCGGGCGCCCTCGCTTTCCCGCCAGCAGAGCCGCAATCCGGACACCTCCGGCCGCTCCTATCCATTCTCTATTTTCGAACTCGCAGTCGCACTTCCGCGTCGCAAACAGGTATTCTGCAAAGGTCTTTTTTGTTTGGGGTGAGTGGCTTTTGGGAAGCGTGATTGTACGGTACCTTTGCGTCTTGTTCCTGCTGGCGGCGGGAGCGGCGCATGCTGCCGAAATCAAAGGCAAGGTGACCAACGCCGTCGGCGGCGAGGCTCTGGGCCGAGTCGAAGTCATGGTATTGGAAACCAAGGCTGTGGCCGTGACGTCGGATGCCGGCGAATTCAGCATCTCGAATCTTGCCCCCGGCAAGTATATCCTTCGGGTCAATGCGGTTGGCTACCGGCTCTCGACTATCCCATTCACGATCGACGGCGCCGCCGACGTGAAGGAATTCTCCATCACCCTGGTGCCCGACAATTTCCGTCATACCGATAAGGTCGAGGTGCACGGAGATATCTTTCAGATTGCCGACTCTCCGGCGACGAACGAGTTGACTCTGACCAGTTCGGAAATTCGTGAGACCTCGACCGTATTCGCCGACGATCCATTCCGCGCCGTGCAGACGCTGCCGGGTGTTTCTGCGGAAGGAAACAACGAGTTCTTTGCCGAGTTCTCGGTGATGGGTGCTCCCTTCGACGATGTGGGTATTTATGTGGACGACGTCCTGGTGCTGAATCCATTTCACGAGATCGGAAATTTCAGCGAGGGAGCATCCCTCGGTGTGCTGACCAGCGAAGTGGTGGACGAGATGAAACTGCTGCCGGCGGCGTATCCGGAGAAGTACGGCGATAACGATGGGGCGGCGCTGGATGTCCACACGCGCGAGGGTAGCCGTGGGTCTCCATTGTTCCGCGTTTCCGCGGGTATTGCCGCAACGGAAATTCTTGGTGAAGGCGGGCTCGGACACAAACGAGGGTCGTGGCTGGCCTCAGCGCGCAAGAGCTACATCAACTATCTGATTCGCGGGCGGGTACAGGATGCCGCCGATGTGGGTTTTGAAGACGCGGATTTGAAACTGAACTATGACCTGACACGGCACCAAAACATAAATCTGTTCGCGACGGACGGCCATACGAATATGGCGATGAGCGATCCAGGGTCGCTTGCCAATATTCAGTACGCCAGCGGTACGAGCGATTTTACTTTTGCGCGCACGGGATGGGCATGGACCGTGAACCCCCGGCTGTTGATCGATGCACACACGGCGTACATCCGCGAGCCCGATCAATTGTTCAACAATGTCGACATCCTCCTGACGAAGACCGACCATCGCGAATGGGTGGGCGGCGGCGGAGTGTCATGGGCATGGGGCCAAAATGAGCTTCTGCAGGCTGGCTGGTCGGAGCGAGGACTGCGGGACAGCTTGTATCAGGTTGGCGTCACAAACGCTGGGAGCCTGCAATCGTATTCGTTGGCCGGAACCGGGCTCCGGCAAAGCGCTTTCGTGCAGCAATCAGCTTCGGCGATGGATGGGTTCGTGCACGTGGTGGGCAGCGTGCGCTGGGATCGTTTTCAGTCGTATCTTCCGCAGCGGTTTTCGCCGCAAATCTCACTGGCGTTGCGCGCGACCGGCTCGATGCAACTTCAGTTTGCCGCCGCGCGTTATGCGCAATTCTCCGACTCTGCCATAGGACCGCCGCCGGGCGAGTGCGCTATCGAAGGCGGATTGCCTCCGAAAGCGGAACACTACTTTGCGGCGGTGGAACAAAGAGTAAACGAGAACACGCGCATCAGGCTGGAGGCCTTTCAGCGTAAGGATTTCTACGCATTCGGAGCGGCCACGCTAAGCCAGCAAAATCCGCAATCGTGCCCGGTGTTGCAACCGATCGCGGGAGGCACGTACGAACGCGAGTACTCCCACGGATTGCAATTGATTCTGCAGCGGCGCAGCGCCAACCGGCTCTCGGGCTGGATCGGATACACACTGCTGAAAGCACAGCAGCGGCAGTATCAGATTAATGTGCCGTATACGCCCTATCAGCTATTTTTCGATTCAGGTTTCTATTACTCAACCCTCGAAGACCAGCGCCACACTTTGAATATGTTCGGGATGTACCGCCTGCGTCCGAGTCTCAACTTGAGTGGAAAATTTCTCTTTGGCTCAGGATTTCCTATCCCCAGTGGAACATTCGTGCAATTGGGCGATGGACAGTTCGTCGCCACCGGCATCAACAATCAACGATTGGGAACCTATGCGCGAGTCGATGCTCGCGCCGACAAAGACTGGGCCTTCCAGAAATGGAAGCTCACGTTGTACGGAGAAGTGCTCAATTTGACTAATCACTACAACGGACGGTTCGCCTATGAATCGGGGATTGATCCGACGACGGGACGGGCGTTGGTGAAGACGCTGCAAGGGCTGCCCATTACGCCGACAGCCGGATTCGTGTTCCAGTTTTGAGCGTCATCATGGAGCCTGATAGCGATTCTCGCGATAGACGCGGACAAACAGAATCGCGACGATACCGAGCACAATCGGGGTGAAAATGCTCGCTTCTGGTCCGACGCTGCCTCCGGTGAGCCAAGCCTTTCCCGCAAACGTACAATTAAACAGGTTGTGGTATGGCGGGATGCCGCTGTCGGGAACTCCGTAGAAGAACGTCTGGCCCCAATCCCATCCGGCGTGAAATCCCACAGCCCACCAGAGATTTCCGGTGCGGCGCAGAAACAAGCAGAACAAGAGGCCGAATAGCACAACAGAAAATAATCCGGCTTTGCTCTCTCCCGGGTTGCCGGCGTGCGCGAGTCCGAAGATTGCGGACAGCAAGATTGCCGACGGCCAGAAACCCATCCCGGTGGTCAGCGTGTATTGCAGGTATCCACGAAAGGTGAATTCTTCGGCAAGGCCAACGAGAATGAAGGTTACGGTCCATGCTGCCGTGGCCGTGAGCAATGTCTTGCCATGGATAGCCATCCCAGTCAGACGAAATCCGTGAAAAACAGCGATGCCGAACAGGCAGCCGCTGATCGCGAGAAATCCAACCACCGCGCCGATCCAGAAATTCTTGCCGAAGGCGAATGGCGCCGGTAACCCGTAGATGCCGAACTTACGATGCTCGATGCGCGACATGATCAGTGCGGCGACCGCGGCGACAAGAAAAATGCTGCCTTCCATAATGCTTAGGCTCAAAGGGGTCAGGCCAGAGCCTAGGCCAAGCTGTACGCTACGGCCATTGTGTAGCACCCGAAGGATCACGCCGATCGCAAGACTAGAGAGGAAGACGATTGCGGCGGCGATGGCGAGGAACATCAGGGCACGCCAGCCGGCGCGGATGCCGTTCGGCCCGCGAAAGATGGTATGCGGACTTGCAGGAGGTGGGAGCGGGTTCGGGGGAACCGGTGAGTTGGGAACAATTTTTGAATTGGACATCGCGCTCCTTTCGACGATGGACCTGCGCTTCAATTGTAACCATAGAGTGTCAGCGAGGTCAGCGCCGGGCTCGGCCAGTAAAGAAAGTGATTACCGCCGGCACAATAAAGCTGCGCGTCTAGAACGCGCTCATGGCTACGTTCATCACAAAATGGTCGGCGTTTTGCCGCCACTTCCCAATTGGAGTCTGTTCTCAACCGCATAGGGTCGAGGTGGCATGCATTTCCCTAACTCGTCGCGGCCTTCGGCGGACAGACTCTGGTTCGCTCAACATAGCGCTTGAAGTAGTTCGCCGCCTGCATCCGTTGCAACTCCCCGCATCTCCCCAAGGCTTGCTCGCCGGCAAACCCTCCTCGCCCGCACGCACCAGAAACACGGACTCCGCCCGCTCCCCGCGTTTCTTATTGTCTTTGACTATTTTCGGCTTCCGCCTCTTCACACCCGCAACTTGCGCGAGCGCGAGGGATGACGCCGGGTGACCCATCGTTTGCGCTTTTTGCAAAGGGGTGGGCATTCCGACTGTGGGATGAAGGAGATTTCGTTGTTCGCTTACAGCCCGCCGGGAGAAGTAGGTCGGCGCAGGAGTGGGCCCTTCGCAATGAGCATTGCTCAAGGAAGGAAGTGCGGGGTCACGATGCTGATGAATTCGCGCGACGTGATGACCTTCGTATTCTTCCAGAACTTTGGAAAATGCCTCGGATTGCCGGTAATCAAGTAGTCAGCGCGGGCCGCGTCCGCACATTCCACGAACTTATCGTCGCCGGGATCCCTCGCAACCTGGAAGGAGCGCGCGGGCTTGACCAGATGCGCGCGATTCTTTAAGAGCTGGAGGAGTTGCTGCCGAAGGCCTTTGCGGATTTTAAATTCCGGCCGTGCGAGAACATTTCGGTACTCTGCGAGAACGGCTTCGCTGACGTACAACCTCGCCGGTTTCGTGATCGCGACCAAAAGCACGGTGCGTTGCAGCCCGTCCGGCTTCAGAGCAGCCGACACAATGATATTTGTGTCAAGGACCAGCCGGAGGGGAATCATCGACGCGTCGATTTTTGCGCTCGCGCCGCTTTGATCACCTGATCAATCTGCCGCGAGCTGAGAGCACTGGTGCCCTTGCGCTGAGACTCCTGCCCGATCAGCCTCAGCACTTCCGGCTCCGGGGCGGCAAGGCGCACATAGTCCCGGATACTCAAGAGAACTGCCTTCGGCGTGCCGCGCTTCTCGATGACCAGAGACCTGCGTTCGTCCGCCACTCGCCGCAGCAGGCTGCCGAAGTTGGCACGTGCATGCAGAGCAGACACCACAATATTGTCATTCTTGGCAGTTCGCAGCATGGTCAACTCTCCAGTTCACAAGATTGAACTGTACAGTTACATTTTAGCGAAATCAGGCGGACAGGACAACTGGCAAGCGAAAAGGGCACAGCCGACGCCGTGCCCCTTCTGGAATTGTTTTCTCCGCGCTCTCTGCGATCTCGGCGGTGAAAGGTTCTTAGTCCCTGACCCCATCCATGAATGCGCGCAGCTTGCGCGAACGAGAGGGATGACGCAGTTTGCGCAGCGCCTTGGCTTCGATCTGGCGGATGCGTTCGCGCGTTACTGCGAAGCTCTGGCCGACTTCTTCCAACGTGTGCTCGCTGCCGTCTTCGAGGCCGAAGCGCATCTTGATGACTTTTTCTTCGCGCGGAGTCAGCGTGCGCAGGACCTGTCCAGTCTGGTCCTTGAGGTTCACGTTGATCACCGCTTCCGCCGGTGAAACCACCGCGCGGTCTTCGATGAAGTCTCCCAGATGCGAATCTTCCTCTTCGCCGATCGGGGTTTCGAGTGAGATCGGCTCCTGCGCAATCTTGAGCACCTTGCGCACTTTCGCGACGGGAATATCCATGCGCTTGGCGATCTCTTCCGACGTCGGCTCGCGTCCCAGCTCCTGCACCAGCTGCCGCGAGGTGCGGATCAGCTTGTTGATCGTTTCGATCATGTGCACGGGGATGCGGATGGTGCGCGCCTGGTCGGCAATCGCGCGAGTGATGGCCTGCCGAATCCACCATGTGGCATACGTCGAGAATTTATAGCCACGGCGGTATTCGAATTTGTCGACGGCCTTCATCAGTCCGATGTTGCCTTCCTGAATCAGGTCGAGGAACTGCAGTCCGCGGTTGGTATATTTTTTCGCAATCGAAACCACGAGACGGAGGTTGGCCTCAATCAGCTCGCGCTTGGCCTGCTCCGCGTCCATGTCGCCCTGGATGATCTCGCGCTGTGTGCGCTTGAGCTCCTGGAACAACACGCCAGTTTCGAGTTCGAGCTTTTCGACTTCACCGCGAATGGAGCGGGACTGACGGCGATATTCCTTTTTCTGCTCTTCGCTGCGAGTGGCTTCGGCTTTGCGCTCGAGGTTCGTGGCCTGACGGTCGAGCGAGCGCATGCCGTCGACGGTTTTGTTGAGGCGCTCGATGAGACGCTTGCGCTCGGCGTTGGTGAATCCAAGTTTGCGGACAGCAATCGACGTCGCCACGATGGCGCGAGCCAGCCTGCGGCGGGAACGGCGATGATCGCGGGGATTCTTCTTCTGCGAAACTTCCTTGAACTTCTCTTCGAGAACGCCGGCCTTTTTGTAAAGCTTGGCCATGTCGTCTATCTTGCCGGTGAACTCGTTGAGGCGGTTCTGCAGGATCTCGTC
The DNA here is from genome assembly GCA_963711365.1 of Terriglobia bacterium. Classification (GTDB taxonomy): domain Bacteria; phylum Acidobacteriota; class Terriglobia; order Terriglobales; family Acidobacteriaceae; genus Sulfotelmatobacter. The sequence continues at coordinate 604,621 of CAVQDY010000012.1, forward strand.
GGTGATCTCTTCTTCGTCGAAGGTGACCACTTCCTTGATCGAGCGGACATTTTTCTTGAGGTCTTCGCCCAGGGTCAGCAGCTCGCGAATCACGATGGGCGAACGCGAGAGGGCCTTCAGGACGCGGATCTGCCCGCGCTCGATGCGCTTGGCGATTTCGACTTCGCCTTCGCGCGTGAGCAGCGGCACGGTTCCCATCTCGCGCAAGTACATGCGGACGGGATCGTTGGTTTTTTCCAGAGCGCCGGGGGTGAGGTCGAGTTCGACATCCTCCCCTTCTTCGTTGTCTTCGAAACCTTTTTTATCGAGTCCGGCGGAAGGCAGCTTGGGGCCTTCAAGGACGTCGATGCCTTGCGTACCAATGGTTGTCAGCAGATCGTCAAGGTCTTCGGGACTGTGCACGTCATGCGGTATGAGGTCGTTGACCTGGTCATACGTGAGATATCCCTTTTCTTTTCCTGTATCGATCAGCTTTTTTATGTCGTCGAACTTGTCATCAAGAGCCAAGAAGTGTTCCTCGAAAATTCAGTTTCACTCACGCCAGGAGCGTGTGATAAATTCCGGATAGGTGGGAATCTGGGTTTTGCGGGATTGTGCATCTAGCACAAACTTATAGAGTTTAGCATTTCTGCATTTCTCTGTCTATGCGGCCCGCCTCTAGTTTCCATCGACTCCCGCGCCTTACCCGCACCCACTTACATCTTTAGATGGTCGAGGAAGCCTTTTTGTTTCAAGCAGTTTTCGCGTTTACAGTGCATCGCCCCAAGGGCTAAGCCCGGGTCGGAGGCGCTTTAACGCCGGCGCTAAAGCGCCGCTCTTCCACCGTCCGCTCTTCCACCGTGTTCCCGTCGATACTCTTGCCAGACCCACAATAGCGATTCAGGAGGCACGCGATTCTGGGCCGGGGTCGCGAAGGGCGAGGCTGATGCGACGGGCTTCCTCGCTGAGCGCGATCTTCTGCTCTAGATCGGCGGTTACACCCAATCCCTTCAACTGGCGTTGCACGTCATCGAGACGGCGGCGAAGATGGACGCGGCGCAAGGCGCGCACGGCGGCTTCGAGAATCTCGGCGGTGAGGTCCTCCTCTTCTTTCAGCAGGATCGACGCCAACATCCGGCGATCGCCTTCGGTGGCGGGAATTTCCAAGACGTCGGGAGCGTCGATGCCGGCATTGAGCAGGCATTCGGCGAGAGATTCGCTGGCGAGTCCGCGGTGCAGGGCTTCGTTCTGCAGGACGTAGACTGCCTGACGAGCTGGGTCGAATTCTTCTTCGGCGCCATCTCGCATGGAGTGACGTTCTTCTGCGGTCTGCATCTGGCGGGCAGAGGCGAGAGCGCGGATTAAAACCTTTTCGGCCTCGGTGACCTGGGATTCCGCCGGAGCTTTTACAGTGGCGGCGGAGCGTGTGGCCGCAGTGTGCCGGAGTTCCTGGCGGAGGACAGCCGAGTCGATCTGAAGTTTCTGCGCGATCTCTTGCGCCAGTTCGTCGCGCATGATGCGGCTGGGAACGCGCTGAATGTGCGGCAGCAGATAGTTGACGGCTTTGTGCTTGCCCTCGCCGCTGCGGACGGGGAACTGAGCGCGGGCGCGCTCGATGAGGTAGTCAAAATATTTCTGGGAGTGGCGGAGAGCTTCGCTGTAGGCGTCTTTGCCTTTGCGGCGAATGTAGAGGTCGGGATCGAATCCCTGCTCGAGGGTGAGGACTTTGATCTGAAATTCTTCTTCGATCAACAGACCGAGGGTGCGCTCGGTGGCTTTTGCTCCGGCGGTGTCGGGATCGAAATTGACAACGACGTTCTTGCTGAAGCGCGCCAGCAGCTTGGCTTGGAGCTCGGTGAAGGCGGTACCGGAGCTGGCAATCACATTCTGGAATCCGGCGGCGAAGACAGAGATGCAGTCCATCTGGCCTTCGACGAGGATGGCATAGTCGAACTTTCGGATCCATTCCTTGGCGAGGTCGAGGTTGAAGAGGACGCGACTCTTCGAATAGATGGGGGTCTCGGGAGAGTTGAGATATTTCGGTCCGGCTTTTTCGTCGGTGGCGAGAGTGCGTCCAGTGAAGGCGATGACTTTGCCCGCGTCGCTTGCGATGGGGAACATGACGCGGTTGCGGAATTTGGAGTACATGGACGCGGCTTCGGGCTTTCGGCTTCGGGCTTCGGGATCAGACCTTAGACCTTCGACCTCGGACCTTGCGTCGCCTTCCCGAGCACCCTCAGACGCAAGGTCCCTCGACTGCGCATCAACTCCGCTATCGCGGACTTGATGCTCCGCTCGGGATGACAATGAACTTGACGGGCGCGAAGGCGGGCGTTGGTCGTCCGCTCGGCATGACAGTGTGGGGCTCAGGCCAGGTCTGGTGTCACTGCTTGCAGCTCGCGGCTCGGAGGTCGCAGCTTCTTTCCACGAGAACAATCCGCTCTCGCGGAGGACTTCTTCGCTGAATTCGTTTTTGAGGCGATCGCGGATCAGGAAGCCGGAGTCGGGGGCGTAGCCGATGCGGAACTTCGCGATCATCTCCTCGTCGAGCCCACGGCCTTTCAGATATTCGCGGGCGCGGGCGCCCTCGGGCCGGCGCAGGCATTCCTGAAAGAAAGCCACGGCGCGTTCGTGGACATCGAGGAGTTGTCCTCGGAGGCGGGCTTCTTTCGCTTCGCCCTCAGTGGCGTAGGTGGCTTTGGGCAGCGGGATGCCGAGTTTTTGCGCGACCAGGCGGACGGCTTCGGGGAAAGTAATGTTCTCGACTTTCTGGACGAAGCTGAAGACGTCCCCGGAAACGCCGCAGCCGAAGCAGTGATAGAACTGGCGAGTAGCGTGGACAGAGAAGGAGGGGGTTTTCTCGCCGTGGAAGGGGCAGAGTCCGGAGTAATTCTGCGCTCCGGCTTTTTTGAGCTTGATGTAGTCGCCGACGATGCGGACGAGGTCCGCCTGCTGCTTGACCGTGTATGCGAAATCGCCGGGGTTTGCCATTGCGTGATGCCGTGGAGTCCTCAGTTCAAGCCAAAGGAGGGCTTGAGTGGGCACTCTCATTCTTGGGGACAGACTGCTCCGTTTGAATTGTGAGCTAGAAAAGGACTGAGTTGAATATAGCGAACGAGTTTTGTTGTGGAGAAGCTGTGGGAAACATGACTTTGCGGTTGAGAGGGATGGAAAAGCCTTCCTCGCGCCCTTCCTGGTTTATTGCAGAGCGTTCCAAACGAAAGCCCCCGCTTTGGTGGGCGAGGGCTCGATATTCGGTCGACCGGTGAAGATCCGAGGCGAAAGGAGTTACTTCTTCGCGGCTTCGGTGGCCTTGGCGTATTTGCGGCGGAAACGCTCGACGCGGCCAGCGGTGTCCATAAGCTTCTGCTTGCCGGTAAAGAACGGATGGCAGTTGGAGCAGATTTCTACGCCGATATCGCCCTTATGGGTCGAACGGGTCATGAACGTATTGCCGCAGGCACAATGCACGCGGACTTCGTTGTAGGACGGATGAATGGCTGCTTTCATGTCGATTCCAACCTCGATTCAGAATATTAGATTCTACTGGATTTCCAGAGGATTCAGCAACACACGGAAGCTGTCAGCTTTCAGCCGTCAGCCGTCAGTAAAATCAACGGTGGAAACGGGATGATCTCTAATACTTCTCCTGCAGTTTTGGCGGTGGGTTGCGGCTTGAGGGCGGCACGATGCCGTTCAGGCGCAGGTAGATCGTCATCTGGCCATAGTGATCGGCGGCGTGCCAGACGCAGATTTCCGCCAGTCCGAGGCGAGTATTGGGCGTGGCGTATGGTCCTTCGATGGGATCAAACATATTTTTCTGAGTGATCGCGCCGAGTGATTTGTTCAGAGCGGTGAAGGAATCGCGCAGGTAAACCAACAGTTCTTTCCGCGTTTTGGCTGGGCTTGGACCGCCCTTGTCACAGGCCGCAGGCGGCTTGGTTCCGTCTAGTTCGGCGGCGAAGGCGAAGTTGCTGCAGGCCACGTGCTTCACCTGTTCGGCGAAAGTGCGAACCTCGGCGGGGCCGAATTCCGGCCTTTCGTTCTTGAACATACCGGCGGCAGGACGAAAATCCCATTTGTCTTCAGGCATGGCTTCGGCGGCGGAGCGGACGTCGTATTCCTGAAACTCAAAGGTGCGCATGATGGCTTTGGCGGGAGTTTCGTCGCGACTTAATTCGGCGGCTGTAGGTTCATGTTGCTGGGCTGCAGCTGTGGCTAAGGCAATTGTGACGAATAGAAGCACTCCGGAGTTGCGCATGGAATCACCTCACGCGGTATTCCTTCGAGAGAGGATAATCTCCACCGGCTGGTTTTTCAAAAACGAAACATGTAGCTGACTTTCACGAACAACTGGCGGCTGTCATTGAGGTAGCCACGGGGGGTGTTGGTCACGTAGCCAGGGGCTAGCGGAGTTTCCCCGACCACATTCAGGTTTTGTAGATCGCTGTTGTAGCCGACGTAGATCGCCGTCCCGGGATGCACCAGGTAAGTGATGAGGAAGTCGGCATTGAATTCCCGCTGTGTCGGGAGATAGGTGTAAGGCGAGCCGATACCGGGGGTTCCGGCGAGCAATGCGTTGTACTGCAAGATCACGCGGGCCGAGAGTTGGGGAGTGAACTGCCAGTTCCACTTGCTGCGAATGATGTGGTCGTTGAAGATGCCGCGGCCAATCGTAGGGAACTGTGACCGCATGAACGCGAAAGCATCCTCGGAGGCGCGCAGGTGTTCGAAGAGGTAGGTATTCTCGATTTTCAATGGCTGCATGGGACGCAGCGTCAGGGCGGCTTGCGCCGTTTCCTCATGGGCGATGAAGGGATGGTTGTACGGATTGGCGGTCAGCGCGGTGGCGGGCGGAAGGGCCTCGAAGTTTGGCGCGTCTCCCCAATCATAGCTGGCGAGAAAGGTCGCTTTCTTGAAATAGCCGGTTTGGAATGACGCACCGCTGGTGTGCTCGTGGTAGTCCTGGTTGTTCAGAGTGGTGGGCGCGCAATAAAGCGAATAGCCGTAGAAGCAGAAATCCTGCGGACGCAGGCGCTCGCGGGTTTCTTCATAGGGTCTCAGGTAAATCAACGTTTGACCGCGGCCCTGGATCGCGATGTAGGGCGCGTAGTCGGTATCAAGACGCAGTCCGGTGTGGTCGAAGTCGTGCCGGGTGAGAAGAGAAGGACCCCAATCGACGATCCAGCCAGCTTTCGGACGGAAGCGGTAGTCGACCTCCTGCTTGGATTCGCGAATGTCGACTCGGTTGATGAAGCCGGGAATGGAAACGAATCCCGGGCTGATGTCGTTGTACTGCCCGTCATATGTGAAATGCAGGCCATCGCGGTGGGCCTCGAGGCGCTCGGCGGGTCCGGCGTAGTGATTGCCGTTGCCAACATTGCCGGAGCTGAAAGGGTAGAGATTGGCTTCGCAGCTGAGGTTCAAGTTGCTGGAACTGGTGACGGCCTGGCCGTCTAGGGTCCAGTTCGGATTGAGTTTGATGTGGGTGTCGGCGCCACCGAGGCGGTTGTATTCGCCCGTGGTGGGGCATTCCCAATCGGTGTAGAGAGCGCCGACGCTCGACTGGCGGAAGATATCGCGGCTAACGCGCGCGATGGTGAAGTAAGAGCGCATGCCGGAGAGCGGGTAATAGTCGGGGAGAGCGAGTCCGGGGCTGCGGTCGTCGGCGGTCATCACGCCGAGAGAGTAAGGGCCGTCTTTGCCGGTGAGGCGGATTCCGGCGGAAGGATCGCCGATATTGCGCGTGAAGAACAGGTTCATCGGCGAGCGAAAGAAATCTTCGTTCTCGAGGAAGAACGGGCGTTTCTCGGGGAAGTAGACGGCATAGCGCTGGTTGACGGTGATCTGGGGATCTTCGGATTCGACCTGGCTGAAGTCGGGGTTCGCGGTGGCATCGATGGTGAAGTGATCCTGGATGACGAATTTGGCGTCCATGCCGGGCTGGCCTTGCACCTCGGCGTTTTGAAAATAGGGATTCGCGGGATCGCGGGTATCGAGGGCGCGGAAGCCGCGCATCAAGCCATAGGGAATCAATTCGATGTCACGGCCGGGAGAGATGCCTTCGAGTCCGTAGACGGTAGCGGCCTGGCCAAGGCGTCCCTGGACCTTGTAACTGATGTGCGGCCAGAAGGAATCTTCGTTCTTGCGGGTGATGCCGCGGTAAAGGATGAGTCCCCACTGCTGAATTTTCCTGGCGGGAAAGCGCAGACTTTTGAAAGGGATGGCGATCAAGACGACGTATCCGCGGCTGGTAACTTTTCCGTGTGAGTCCCAGACCGTGTCGAATGAGGTATCGAAGTGGCCTTGCGTCTGTTCCTCGCGGGAGGCCTCGGTATAGATGGCGTCCCACTGGACACCGAGCGGCGTGACCTGGAAGGCGTAGGCGCGGCGCTGGTCATGAAAGGTATCGAGGATGAGTTCGACCTGATCGTCGTCGAAGATATCTTCGCGGGGGGACAAGCGGGCGCGAACCTTCTTTGGGTCGTCGAAACAGATGAAGGCGGCGTAGAAGTTTTTCTGGTCGTAGCCTAGATAGGCTTCGGTTTGTTCGGAGACGGGCTCACCGTCATGGGGATTGCGCTGGGTGAAGCCGGTGACTTTGGCCATCTGCAACGCAATCTGGCCTGCCGGCTTCATGCTGAGGAAGTCGTCGAGAGATGGACCGCGCGATAGGCGCGGGATATTGACGCTAGGAGCGGCCTCTTTCGGGACGGGGCGTACTTCGGGGTTCTTGATCGGCGGCTCGGGTAATTGCGCGGAGGGTGACGGAATCTGCGGGGAAGGCGGCGGGGCCTGCCCGGGCAACTGTGTGTCCTGCAAGTAGTCGAGGGAGGGATGAGCGGCGGCAGGCGTAGACGCACTTATCAGGGCAGAAAGAGAGACGATCAACGCGTGCAAATAAGAATTGGCCCTGAAATTTCGCACTGATGCGCATCGCTCCCCGGATTCGAGGGAGCTCATTTTTTTGGAAATGAGCAAGATACACCATTTCGGCCTCAACGAAACAACAAAGAATGTTTTGTATCGAAATCCGGAACGATGCGGCCGGCAAGGCTGGCGC